>CAVQQU010000004.1:0-132897 GCA_963715085.1 uncultured Chloroflexia bacterium | reverse complement strand
CTGCACGGTCCACGTTCGCGCTGTCCGCCGACCTGGACCAGCTGGTGGGCGTCCTCGTTCCTCACGCGGGACTCGTCTACTCGGGAGTCGTGGCGGCGGCAGCGTGGCGGACACTCCTGCCCGCGCCCGTCCCGTCCGGGGGTGTGCCCGCTCCCGGTCTCGGGGTCGCCGGCCCCGTCGTCCGGTGCTCCGGCCGCGTCTGGGGGTGCGTCCGCGTCGTTCGCGCCTCCGACGACCATCGTCCTCCTGGGGACAAACCACGGTGCGGGATGGCTCAACGGCGTCGGTGCGTGGGACGGCGGGCCGTGGCGGACACCGCTCGGCGAGGTCGAGATCGACCGCGAGCTGACGGAGGCGGTGCTGGCCCTCGGCGCACCGTTCGCCGCGGATGCGCGCTGCCACCAGGGAGAGCACTCCCTCGAGGTGCAGCTCCCGTTCACGCGCCGGCTCGCGCCCGGAGCTCGGATCGTCGCCCTGTCGGTCGGCGCGGGGACGGGCGCGCGGGCGATCGAGGCGGGTGAGCGGCTCGGCCAGCTCCTGGCTGCCCGGCGGACGGTGGGCCAGGACGTGGTCATCGCGATCAGCTCGGACATGGCGCACTACCCGGCCGCCGATGTCGCGCAGCGGGTGACGGCAACGCTGCTGCCGGCCATCGTGAGCCTCGACGGCGCGAGGGTCGCTCACGCCGAGGCTGCCATGCGGCGCGAGCCCGGCGTCTCGTGCGGCATGTGCGGCATCGAACCGACGGTCCTCGGGCTCGCCGCGCTTCGGACGATGGGCGCCGCTCCGGGCGTGCCGCTGGCAGCCGCCACGTCGGCCGACGCGGGCGGCGACCCGCGTCGGACGGTCGGCTACCTCGCGGTCGGGTTCACGGCCTGAGCGCGCGCCGCCTCGGCACTCTGCAACTTGAGCCCGTCGCCTGCGTGGCCGACGTGGCCACAGTCGAGGTGGCCGCCGCGACCGCCGGGTGGCGGTGTAGCCGTCGCGGTGCCGGGTGGCTGCCGCAGTCGCCGAGGTGGCGCGGTGTCCGTCGCGAATGCAGAGGTGGCGGTGTAGCCGCCGCGACCGCTGACGTGCCCGAGGTCAGTGCTTCTTCTTGTCCCTCGGGACCTCGTACAGGTCAGAGCGCGGGTCGTGGTAGCCGGCACCCCGCGTCGAGCTCGCGCTCGCCTTCGGCGCCATCAGGAAGAGCGCGAAGAGGGCGAAGGGGCCGAAGATGACCCCCAGGATCCCCCACGTGCCGGCCCGCCGGCCGCGCTGGGGCGCGCTCTTGTATGCGAGGTAGGCGCAGAAGAGCCAGATGAACAGGCCGAGGATGACTCCGCCGAAGTAGATGATCTCCATGGTTGCGGAGTCTAGCGGGCCGGCGAGCGTTCTGGCTTGCCTGACGACCTCGCCGCGTCCCGGTTGATGCGGCCAAGGCGCCGCCAGGGCGCGAGCGCGGTTGATGCCGCGTCGGTCCACAGCAGCACCGCGGCCGCCGGCAGCGCGCTGGTCGGTTCGTCGAGCGCCGCGAGCCAGGTCCTTCCGTCGGCGGGGAAGCGCGCCGCGAACAGCGGCGCGAGCTCGGCCACGAGGCCGCGGTTCCGCCTGGTGCCCCGCAGGACCCACGCTCCTGAGACGGTCCAGCCCGGGAGGCGCGTGCGGACGGCCGCCAGCTTGTCGTCGAAGGACCGGAACGCAGCGCCCACGTCGAGCAGCAGATCCCACACCTCCACCACGGCGGCTTCGCGGCGGGGGGCTCGCGTGAGAAGGACGTCGATCACGCGACCGGTGCCTCCACGCGTCACCGGCATCTCGGGTGCGGGCGACCATCCGCCGGCAGCCGCGCGGCCGGCGACCGCACTCTGCCGGCGGAGGTGCTCCATGTCGCGGGGCAGATTGGCGCCCGACACGGCCTCGAGGAACGCAGCGAGCTGGACGCCGACGGCCGCCGCGACCACGGCCCACAGCTCGATCGGTGCGTTCGCCCCGAGCCCTCGCTCGAGCTCGCTCCACCTTGCCTGGCTGATCCTGGCCCGGGTCGCAGCCTCCGCCTGGGACATCACCGCCGTGGCTCGCGCGTTCCTCAGCCCGACGCCGAGGCGAACGGCGACCGCGTCGGCTCGCCCGCGACCGCGCATCACCTCGTGGGTGGCGCGGGTGGTGGCGCGCCGGATCGGTGGTGCGCCGGTCCCCAGCCTCGGCCCATTCGGGGTTGTGGGCGCGATTGTTCCGGCGTCGGCGGCTCCGGGCGCTCTCGGGGTGTCGGCATACTGCCCCCATCATTCACAGACGGGCTTCACGCCGACTTATCGCGGTTCGGGCCGTGGCCGGAGGCGCCGAGTCTGGTCAGGGCCTTCGGATCGTGGCGGGGCGAGCGTGGGACCGGGGCGGCTCGTCGGTGAAGTCGGGAGCTCGCAGCCGCCGGGGAGTCGTCCGCAACCGGAACCCTGCCCGTTAGCGCTGGGGGCAGTCAGCACGACGACGGCGACGGTGGGGCGCACCCGGACGTGGCGAAAGGCCCTCGGACGCGACGTGAACGGGCGAACGCGCCTCGTGCCCGCGCCCGGGCCGCTCCGCCTCGCCGGCGCCTCGGCCCGGCCGCCCCGGCGCCGGGCGCAGCGCGCCGCGCGGCGCGCCGCGCGGCCGCCCGCCTCCGCGCCGGCGCCCGGGCCGGCGCCCCGCCGCGCCGTCCGGCGCCCGCCCGCCGCCGGCCGTCCGGCGCCCCGCCACCGGCGCCGGCGCCGTGCCCGCGCCCGCCGTCGCTCCCGGCACGAACCCTCAGAACGCTTCGAGGTAGCGGTCGACCTCCCACTGCGTGACCTGCGTCCGGTACTCGTCCCACTCGGCGGGCTTGGCCTCGACGTAATGCTCCAGGACATGATCGCCCAGCGCCTCGCAGACGACCGCGTCGGCCTTCAGCTCGTCGATCGCCTGGCCGAGCGTGCCCGGCAGCTCCGGATCCCGCGCTCCTGACCTGGTCGCAGCGTCCATCTCGAAGAGGCTCTCCTCGACCGGGTCGGAGAGCGCAAGGCCGCGCTCCACGCCGTCGAGACCGGCCGCGATCATCGCCGCGAACGCCAGGTACGTGTTGGAGGACGGGTCCGGGCAGCGGACCTCGCCGCGGGTCCCCTCGATGGACTTGCCCGGCGAGACCATCGGCACCCGGATGAGCGCGGAGCGGTTGGTCCGGCCCCAGGTGATGTAGGTCGGCGCCTCGTAGCCCGGGACCAGCCGCTTGTACGAGTTCACAGTCGGCGCGAGGACGGCGATCATCCCCCTCGCGTGGGCGAGGATGCCGGCCATGTACGAGCGGGCGAGGTCGGAGAGCCCGTACGGGTTGGCCGCGATCGGCGAACGCGTTGCGCCCCTCCGCGATCGAGCAGAGGCTCTGGTGGGTGTGCATCCCCGAGCCGTTGATCCCGAAGATGGGCTTGGGCATGAACGTGGCGTACAGGCCGTGGAGCTGGGCGATCGCCTTGAGCGCGAACTTGAAGGTGAGCGCGTTGTCGGCGGTCCTCAGGGCGTCCGAGTACTCGAAGTCGATCTCGTGCTGGCCGGCCGCGACCTCGTGATGGGCCGCCTCGACCGAGATCCCGAAGGCCTCGAGCGCGTCGACCATGTCCTGGCGGACTTCCTGGGCGAGGTCGGTCGAGAAGTCGAAGTAGCCGGCCTGGTCGTGCGGGAGCGGCTCGATCTTGCCGGTCTCGTCGCGGCGGAACAGGAAGAACTCCAGCTCGGGACCCGTGTTCACGACGTAGCCGAGCTCCCGGGCGCGCTCCACCTGGCGGCGCAGGACGAAGCGCGGGTCGCCGGCGAACGGCTCGCCGCGCGGCGTGAACACGTCGCAGATCACGCGCGCCGTGCCGCGCGGGCCGGAGCCCGGCTGCCAGGGGATCTCGGCGAAGGTGTCCATGTCCGGCATCAGGTACTGGTCGGACTCGGCGATCCGGGTGAAGCCCTCGATCGACGAGCCGTCGAACCAGGTGCCGTGACTGACCGAGTCCTCCAGCTGGTGGATCGGGATCGTCACCGCCTTGACGTGGCCGATGATGTCGGTGAACTGCAGCTGGACGAAGCGGATGCCGTCCGCCTTCGCGGTCTCGATCTGCTCCATCGCGCTGGCGTCCGCCACGGAACCTCCTCCTCGAGCGCGGCCGCGCAACGGGCACGCTCCGGCTCATGCGTCGTCCGCGTGACGCTGCCAAGGGTCGACCGCGGGCTCGCCCGAGGATAGCAGCGAGCCGACCCTCGGAGGCCCCGGCGCCCGCCCCGTCTCAGTACTGGAAGAGCAGCTCGCGGGTCCTGAGGCCCGGCTGAGCCCCCGCGCCCGCTTCGATCTCAGTACTGGAAGAGCAGCTCCCGGTACTTCGGCAGCGGCCAGAGCTCGTCGGAAACCAGCGTCTCGAGCTTGTCCACGACGACCCGCAGCTCCTCCTGGGCCGGGATCACCTGGTCCGCGAACGCCCGGGCCTCGGCGTGCACCGAATCCGCCTCGTGGGCCTCGTGCTGCGCGTGCTCGAGGGCGTGGATCGCATCCACGAGATCGTCGGCCAGGCCGGCGACCTTGGTCGACACGGCGGCGATCCCCCGGGACGCCGCCCCGCCGGAGAGCTGGCCGAGGTACAGGGCGGCGGCGGGCAGGATCATCGTCCGCGCGATGTCCAGGGCGCAGCTCGCCTCGATGTCCTGGACCTTGACGTAGCGCTCCCAGAGGATCTCCACCCGGGAGGCGAGCTCCCGCTCGGAGAGGACGCCGAACCTCGCGAAGACCGCCTTGGCCTTCGCCGTCGTCAGCGCCGGGAGGGCGTCGACCGTGGTCCGGTTGTTCGGCAGGCCGCGCCGGGCAGCCTCCGCGTGCCACTCGTCGGAGTAGCCGTTGCCCTCGAACAGGACCTGCTTGTTCGCCTTGACGATCGCCGAGAGGATCGTCGTCAGGCCCTCGAAGTCGCCGTGCTCCAGCACCTCGAGCTCGTCGGCGAGCTGCGCGAGCGAATCGGCGACCGCGGTGTTGAGGACCGTCTGCGGCCAGTAGATGGGGGCTGACGAGCCGACGGCGCGGAACTCGAACTTGTTGCCGGTGAAGGCGAAGGGCGAGGTCCGGTTGCGGTCGGTGGCGTCCTTCGGCAGGACCGGGAGCGAGGTGACGCCCAGCTCGACGTGGCCGCCCTTCTTCGATGCCGAGGCGGCGCCCTGCTCCAGCTGCTCGATGACGTCCTCGAGCTGCGAGCCGAGGAAGACCGACATGATGGCCGGCGGCGCCTCGTTGGCGCCCAGGCGATGGTCGTTGCCGGCATCGGCGATGCTCGCCCGCATGAGGTCGGCGTGGACGTTGACCGCCCGGATGACGGCCATCAGGAACGCCAGGAACTGGGCGTTGGCGTGCGGGTCGTGGCCGGGGTCGAGCAGGTTCTCGCCATCGTCGGTGCTCATCGACCAGTTGTTGTGCTTGCCCGACCCGTTGATGCCGGCGAACGGCTTCTCGTGCAGCAGGAGCATCAGGCCGTGCTGCGGGGCGAGGCGCCGCATCGTGCTCATGACGACCATGTTGTGGTCGGAGCCGACCGACGTCGCCTCGTAGACGGGCGCCATCTCGAACTGGCCCGGGGCGACCTCGTTGTGGCGCGTCCGGGCGGGGATGCCCAGGCGCCACAGCTCGCGATCGAGATCCATCATGAAGGCCAGGATCCGCTCCCGGATGGGGCCGAAGTACTGGTCCTCCAGCTCCTGGCCCTTGGGCGGGGCGGCGCCGAAGAGGGTGCGCCCGGTCAGGACGAGGTCCGGGCGCTGCTCGGCCAGGCGCCGATCGACGAGGAAGTACTCCTGCTCCGGCCCGATGTTGGTGAAGACGCGGTTGGCCGTCGTGTTGTCGAACCAGCGCAGGACGCGCAGCGCCTGCGTGCCCAGCGCCTGCTGCGAGCGGAGCAGCGGGATCTTGTGGTCGAGCGCCTCGCCGGTGAACGAGACGAACGCCGTCGGGATGGTCAGCGTGACGCCGTTCGGCTCGACCTGCAGGAAGATCGGGCTGGTCACGTCCCAGGCCGTGTAGCCCCGGGCCTCGAAGGTGGCGCGGATGCCGCCCGACGGGAACGAGCTGGCGTCGGGCTCGCCCTGGAGCAGGTTCTGACCGGAGAACTCCGCGATGGTCTGGCCGTCGGCCGTCGGGGTCAGGAAGGAGTCGTGCTTCTCGGCCGTGGAGCCGGTCATGGGCACGAACCAGTGCGTGTAGTGGGTGGCCCCGTGGGAGAGGGCCCACTCCTTCACGCCATGGGCAACCGCGTCGGCGATCACCGGATCGAAGGGCTCGAGACCGTCGATCGTGCGCCGCAGCCGGTTGAAGATCGGCTTGGCCAGGTACTGCCGCTGGGCTACCTCGTGGAACACGTACTGGCCGTAGATCTCCTCGCCGGCGTGCTCCAGGTAGTCCTGGGTGGAGGCGACCCTGTGGTTGGAGATCGACTCGATGGCGTGGCGACGAGCAGTCATGTGGCTCCCTGTCGAATCCATGTGGGAAGTGCGGCCGCGTCCCCGCCCGTGCCTCGGCGCGGCCGGCCACCGATGAGATGCGCCTGGATTGGCCCCAACCTACAGGATCGGGCGGGGCTGTCCAAGACCTCGCCGGTCGGAGCGTCCGAGATGTCTCCGAACGGCAACCTGTTCGTTGGTGTGGCTCAACGCTCGATCGTGCGCGCCGGGAGTGGGGGCGCGGCGCGGCCGCGCCGCCTGCGCGCGCCGGCAGGCTGCCAGAATCCCGGCCATGAGCCCGGAACCAGAAGCACCTCGCCCGGACGCCACCGTCCTTCGCCTCCCGCCCCCGCTCGACCCATCGTTCCGGCCCGCCGGACGGGCCCGACGCGCCCTCGAGGAGCGCATCCGCGCGTCCGGGCTGGCGATCCCGGTGACGCTGGCCGTCGAGCAGCCCGGCGGAACCGTGAGCTGCCACGCCACGGTCGCCTGGCCCGATGGCCATCCCGAGGCCGCGCTCGGCCATCACCACGCGGTGCGTCTCCTCAAGACGCTCCTCTGGACCCGGGGCGGGAGCCGCGTCCATGTGGATGGCCCGGACAGGCTGGTCGGCCACCTGCGGCGCCACTACGCCGAGGAGCCCACCGGACGCTTCGACGCCCGGATCGCCGCGGAGATCTACCTCCGGCCGCTCGAGCTCGTGCGCACCCCTGCGGCCGAGATGCCGTCGTCGGGCGGCGCGACCGTCGCGCTCGGGGGCCACCTCGACGGCTGTCGGATCGGCTTCGACCTCGGGGCGAGCGACCGCAAGGTCGCGGCCGTGATCGACGGCGAGGTCGTCTTCAGCGAGGAGGTCGCCTGGGACCCGGCGAACCACGCCGACCCCCAGTGGCACTACGACGGGATCGATGACGCCATTCGGCGCGCAGCCGCCCACCTGCCGCGCGTCGACGCGATCGGCGGCAGCTCGGCCGGCGTCTTCGTCGACAGCCAGGTCCGCGTCGCCTCGCTCTTCCGGGCGGTGCCGCGCGACCTGTTTGCGGCCCGCGTGCGGGGCCTGTTCGATGAGCTCCGCGCAGCGTGGGGCCGGGTCCCGTTCGTGGTCGTCAACGACGGTGAGGTGACCGCCCTGGCGGGCGCGATGACGACGGGCGCCGGCGCGTTCCTCGGGATCGCGCTCGGCTCCAGCCAGGCCGCGGGCTACGTCACCCGCGAGCGCACCCTCACGACATGGCTCGACGAGCTGGCCTTCGTGCCGGTCGACGACTGCGCCCGACGCGCCGCGGGACGAGTGGTCGGGCGACCGGGGCTGCGGCGTCCAGTACTTCTCGCAGCAGGCGGTGGGCCGGCTGCTCGGCCCGGCCGGCATCGTGGTCGACGCCGACACGCCGCTCCCCCAGCGCCTTGTTCACCTCCAGGAGCTGATGGAGGCCGGCGACCCGCGGGCGTCCCTGGTCTACGCGACGATCGGCACGTACCTTGGCTACGCGCTCCTTGACTATCGCGACTTCTACGACGTGGAGCACCTGCTCCTGCTGGGCCGGGTGATGACCGGACCAGGCGGCGACGTGGTCATCGACCACGCCCGCGCGGTCATCCGGGCGGAGGACCCGGCGGCGGCCGAGGTCATCACGGTGCACACGCCGTCCGAGCGCGACAAGCGCCACGGCCAGGCGGTGGCGGCCGCGAGCCTGCCCGCCCTGGGTCAGGCGGGGCGGCGCCGCGCGACCAGGTCCTCGAGCAGCCGCCCGAACTCGCGGCGGAGATCCACGTAGCGGTCGGCCCGGGCCACGAGCCGCAGCTCGCCCGACGGGTCGAGGCGCGTCCAGGTCCGGCGGCGCGGGAAGTAGAACGTCAGGGCGAGCCCCACGATCAGGAGGAAGAAGCTGACCCAGACGATCGACGCGCCCGGGTCGCGCTTCACGATCACGCCCGAGAAGGCCGTGACCTTCTCGAAGGTGATCCGCAGGTCGCTCGCATCGACGACGTAGGTTCGGCCCGGCGTGGCGCCCCCCACGAACGTGGTCTCGACGACCGGCCCGCCAGCCGCGTCCTCGCCCGTGACCCGGTAGCCGACCACCGCGAGCGAGGCGGCGCCGGTGGCATCCGCCCCGAGCAGCATCTCCAGCCCTTCCTCGCGCCCGGGGATCGTGAAGCGCCCGTACGGCCGCCCGCCGTTCACCTCGTCGAGCGGGACCGGCCCGGCCCACAGGAGGCGCCCGGCTCCGTCGCGGATCGTCAGGTCCACCGCCGGCCCGAAGAAGTTCTGGTGGAACGTGTAGCCGGCCGCGGCGAGCGGGTCGTTCACCCGGATCACCTTGCGAGCGATCTCCTGCCCGTCGCGGTAGACCGCGAGGTCGGTCGTGAAGTCGGTGAAGCGCCCGTCCGGGTCGCGGGGCGCCGTGAAGGCCAGGCTCTTGACGGAGACCAGGCCGGTCGACCCGATGCTCGAGACCGGCAGGGCCTGGCCCTCGGGCAGGAGGATCCCGGTCTCGAAGCCGAAACGGCTCGTGATCGCCGCGGCGAGGATGAACCCGACCAGCCCGGCGTGGGTGAGGAGCGTGAACAGCTTCGCGTTCTGGTTGCGATCGCCGTAGAGGAAGCGGGCGCCGGCAGGTCCCTCCTCCTCGCGGACCCGGAACCCGGAGCGCCGCAGGGCCGCGCGCACGTCCTCGGCTCGGACCCCGTCGCGGATCACAGCCCGGTCCGGGAGGTCCGGGTCGAAGAAGCCGTCCGGCTGCACGACCCGGACGTCACGCGCAGAGCGCCAGAGACCCGGCGTGCGGTCCAGGGTGCAGACGACGATCGAGACGGCGAGCAGGGCCAGGAGCGCCGTGAACCACCAGGCGGAGAAGACGCGGAAGAGGCCGAGCGCCTCGAAGAGGTCCGTCAGCGGGGCGCCGAGCGAGGGTTCCACGCGGGCACGCAGGATCGCCAGCTGCTCCGCGAGATCGGCCGGTGAGCGAAAGGCGGCGCCGGGCAGCTGCGGGACGATGATCCCGACGACGCCCACCAGGGCGATCGCGATGATCTGGACGACGGCGAAGCGAACGGAGGTGAGCAGGCCGTAGACCGCCCGACCGGGGCGAGCGAGCAGGGTCATCCGGACGCGCGGGCGGGCTCGTCGCGAGCTCGGCCGTCGCCGGCCGCCGAAGCGGGCTCGTCGCGGACCGTCCCTGCCACCTCGAGCGCCTGGCCCAGGTCGGCCAGCAGGTCGTCAGCGTCCTCGAGGCCCACCGAGACACGGACGAGGCCGGGGGCGATCCCCGCCTCCGCGAGCTCGGCCGCGCCCAGCTGGCGATGCGTGGTCGACGGCGGGTGCACGACGATCGTGTGGATGCTGCCCAACGACGCGGTCCGCTCCGGGATCCGCAGGGCGTCGACGAAGGCGCGGGCCGCCATCGCGCCACCGGCGAGCTCCAGGGCGAGCATCCCGCCGCCGAACGCGAGGAGGCGGGATGCGACGACGTGCTGCGGGTGCGAGGGCAACATCGGGTAGTAGACGCGCGCAACCCCCTCGGCGGTTTCGAGGAACGCGGCCAGGCGGGCGGCCGTCGCCGCGTGGCGCTCCATCCGCAAGGCAAGCGTGGGGATCCCGCGCAGGACGAGGAAGGCCGAGAAGGGCGCCAGCGTGCCCCCGGTCTCCACGTGCAGGTCGCGGACGGCGGCGATCCTTGCCCGCGAGCCCACGACCACGCCGGCCAGCACGTCCGAGTGGCCGGAGAGGTACTTCGTCGCCGATTCGACGACGAGGTCCGCCCCGTGCTCCAGGGGTCGGCAGAGCGCCGGCGACGCGAACGTGTTGTCGACGACGACCGCCGCGCCGTGACGGTGGCCGAGCGCGGCGAGCGCCGGGAGGTCCGCGACCGCGATGGTCGGGTTCGAGATCGTCTCGAGATAGAGGAGCCGGGTGGGCGCGGCCGCGAGGGCCGCCTCGACGGCGCCGTGGTCGGCCGCGTCCACGAACACGGTCTCCACGCCGAAGCGGGCCAGGACCGCGGTGAACAGCGCGCGCGTGGTCCCGTAGATGGCGCGCGTGGCCACGATCCGGTCGCCCGCCCCGACCAGGGAGCCGACGGCGAGGTGGATCGCCCCCATCCCAGTTGCCGCCGCGAACCCGGCCTCCGCCCCGTGCAGCTCCGCCGCGGCGTCGGCCGAGGGCATCCACCGTCGGGTTGCCCAGCCGGGCGTAGACGTAGCCCTCCGTCGCTCCGGTCGTGACCGCGCCCAGCTCGTCCGCGTCGGCCGACGAGAAGGTGGCCGTCTGGTAGATGGGCACGGACGTCGGCCGCTGGTCGACGCGGGGGGCACGGGTGGCGGCGCGGATCGCGCGCGTCGTGAAGCCGTCCATGGCGGCCGATCCTACACCGCCGGCCCGCGAGCGCTCGCCGTCGGATCCCGTGGGTCCGGTCAGTCGGCGTCGAAGCTCCTGCGCGCGCCCGTGGCGATCGGCGCGGCCAGCGCCGCTGCCGGGTCGGCGGGCGGCGCAGCCCGGTCGGCGGCGCTCGGCGGACGTCCGGGCCCGATCGCCTCCAGGGCCGTGCGGCCGTTCGGGCGCCGGCGGACGAGCCGCTTCACGTCGTACATCGCGTCGTCCGCGGCGGCCATGACGTCGTCCAGCGACCGGCCGGGCGTCCATTCGCCGAGCCCGATCGAGACCGCGAGCGGGATCCGCTCGCCGCGCTCGCCCAGCCCGGCGGCGGCCACCCCCTGGCGGATCTTGTCGGCAACGACGCGGGCGCCGTCGCGGTCTGTCTCGGGCAGGAGGACGATGAACTCGTCGCCGCCCAGGCGGGCGGGGGTATCGATGCGCCGCACGTTCTCGCGGATCACGCCGGCCACGGCCGAGAGGGCCCGGTCGCCGACCCGGTGGCCGTACGTGTCGTTGAGCTCCTTGAGCCCGTCGAGGTCGGCCATCAGCACGCAGAAGCCGTGCCCGTACCGGGTGGCCCGGTCGATCTCGCGCTCGAGGGCCGCGATGATGTAGCCGCGGTTCGCGAGCCCGGTCATCGCGTCGATGGTCGAAAGGCGGACGGCCGCGTCGCGGGTCCGTCGCTGCTCGCGGGCGACCACCATCGCGACGAAGGCCAGCAGGGCGAGGGCGGTGAGGTTCACGGCCACCGTCGCGAGCGATCCCGTGTCCGGCGTGGTCCCGTCCGCGGCGACCAGGACGGCCACGAGGTACCCGGCAGTTGCCGCACCGGCGAGGGCCACGGTCACGAGGGGCCGGACGACGAGCGCCGCCCCGGCGACGACGAGCGGGTAGGCGTAGAAGAACGGGCTCGCGGCCCCGCCGGTGAGGGCGATGACGATGCTCACGAGCGTGATCGCGACGGCACCCTCCACGACGAAGCGCGCCGGCCCCAGGCCAGCGGCCGGCAGGATGTCGTGGGCGAACAGGATGAAGATGCCGCCGATGGCCAGCACGAGGAGGAGCGGGTCCTCGGCGTCCGGCCAGAGCCCGGTCGCGTAGACGACGACGGCCGTGGAGAGAAGGTACGCCCAGCTGGCGACCCGGACGACCCGATCATAGGCGGCCGGGGGGACGCCATCGCCCAGGACCGAGGACGGGTCGAGGGCTGCGATCGCCCGGATGTCGAGCGCGCCGCCGTCGGCGACGCCGGTGCGTCGTGCCGCGTTCCGCTCGTCGAGCCGTCGCGCGAGCGTGGGCCCCAGGACGATCCAGAGAAGCGCGATGTCCAGCACGACGACGGCGCCGAGCCCTGCCGCGAGCCAGGCGTTCGTCAATGGTTCTCCTTCTCCGGCTCGCGTGCCCCGCCACGCCGAATCCGGTACTGGCCGCGATTCTCGCATGCCGGCCCGCCGACGGAAGAGCCCCGGCGCGGGATCGTTGCGCCCGCGCACCGGCATGGGGCGTCGGCGCACCGGCAACGGGCCCAGCCCTGGATCGGCCCAGGGAAGACGCCGAGGCTGCACCGCGTGGACGGCGTCCGCGAGACGCTGTCGTTCGTCTACTTCCGGATGGTCGAGCAGGTCCACGCCTGGGGCACGCGCCAGGAGCGCGGCAGGCGCGGCCGCGCTACGCCGACGGCATGTCGATGGCGGCCGAGCCGCCGATCCGACGCTCCACCGCCGGCAGCGGCATCCCGGATTCGGCCAGCCAGCAGGCCGACGCGCGGCCGCCGCCGAGGTCGATGAGCGGCGGCTCCTCCGTCCGGCAGCGCGCCAGGATCCCGGCCTGCTCGGCCAGCGGGCAACGCGGGTGGAAGCGGCAGCCCGACGGGATGTGCGCCGCGTCGGGCGTCTCGCCGGCGAGGATGACCCTTCGGGCCCGCAGGCCCGGCTGCGGGGGCTCCGGGGTCGGCATGACGGACACGAGCGCGCGGGTGTACGGGTGGCGCGGGTCGCTGATCACCTCCTGCGAGGTGCCCAGCTCCATGATCTTGCCGAGGTACATCACCGCGATCCGGTCGGCGATGACCCAGGCCACCGAGAGGTCGTGGGTGATGAACAGGTAGGTCAGGTCGCGCTGGCCGCGCAGGTCGAGCATCAGGTTGAGGATCTCGGTCCGGATCGAGACGTCGAGCATGCTGACCGGCTCGTCGGCCACGACGATCGCGGGGTCGAGGACGAGCGCGCCCGCGATCACGACCCGCTGCCGCTGGCCGCCCGAGAGCTCGTGCGGGTAGCGGAAGGCGAAATCGGTCGCCGGCCGCAGGCCTGCCGTGTCGATGGCATCGAGCACGCGGGCCTCGCGCTCGGCGACCGTGCCCCCGAGGTTCTGGACCTCGAGAGGCTCGATGACGAAGTCATGGATCGTCTGCTTCGGGTTGAGCGTCTCGTACGGGTCCTGGAAGATGAGCTGGACCCGGCGCCGGTAGCGGCGGAGCGCGTCACCGCCCCACGCATCGGTGACGTCCTCGCCGTCGAGGAGGACGCGCCCCCCGGTCGGCCGGGTGAGCTTCACGATGACTCTGCCGGTCGTCGTCTTGCCGCTCCCCGACTCCCCGACCAGGCCCAGGACCTCTCCGCGCCGGATCGTCAGGTCGATGCCGTCCACCGCCCGGACGTGGCCGATCGGCCGGCGGCGCACGATGTCCGCGAGACCGCCCCTGATGGGAAAGTGAACCTGCAGGCCCTCCAGCCGGATGAGCTCCGTGCCGTCCTGCGGCGGGCCGGTCATGTCGGCTCCCCGGTGGCAACGGCGAGACTGGCCGCGGGCAAGGCGCGTGGCGTCCCGTCGCTGCCCGGCGGGTAGAGATGGCAGGCGACCCGGACGCGATCGTCGAAGCGAACCTCCGGCGGCACCTCCGTCCGGCAGATCTCCATCGCCGCCGGGCAGCGCGGGTGGAAGCGGCAGCCCGGGGGCGGCGTCCGGAGGTCCGGCGGCGATCCCGGGATCGTCCCCAGGTCGCGCCGACCCGAGAGGACGTCCGGGAAGGCTCGCAGCAGCATCTGGGTGTACGGGTGGCGCGGCGATCCGTAGACCCGGCCGACCGGCCCCTCCTCGGCGACACGGCCCGCGTACATGATCATCACCCGGTCGCAGGTCTCGGCCAGGACCGAGAGGTCATGGGTGATGAGGATGAGCGACAGGCCGAGCTTCTCCCGGAGGTCCTCGAGGAGCTCCAGGATCTGGGCCTGGACCATCACGTCGAGCGCGGTCGTCGGCTCGTCGCCGATGATGATCGCCGGGTCGCAGGCGAGGGCCATCGCGATCATCGCCCGCTGGCGCATGCCGCCCGACAGCTCGTGCGGATAGGCCTTCGCCCGCGCCCTCGGGATCCCGACCAGCTCCAGGAGCTCACCGGCTCGCTTCGCGCGCGGCTGCCTTCGAGAGGTCCAGGCGCTCGATCATCGGCTCGGCGATCTGGTCGCCCACGCGCTGGACCGGGTTGAGGGCGTTCATCGCCCCCTGGAAGATGATCGAGATCTCGCGCCAGCGGTAGCGCTGGAGGGCCTTCTCCGAGCGCGTCTGCAGGTCGATCCCGAACAGCCGCACGCTGCCGGCAACGACCTCGGCATTGGACGGCAGGAGTCGGAGGAGCGACAGCGCGGTCGTCGTCTTGCCGCAGCCGGACTCTCCCGCGATCCCCAGGGCCTCCCCGTCCTCCAGCGTGAAGCTGACGTCGTCGACCGCGTAGACCGTCTGCCCGCCGAGCCGGAAGTGGGTCGTGAGGCCCTCGACCACGAGGAGCGGGGCCTCGGGGTCGGCCTGCTTCGGCAGCGGCCACTGGCGGCGGCCCCGGATCGCTGCTCGGCCGACGACGGGCAGGGTCGGCAGGTCGGGCGTCTCCGGGTCGCGGGCGGACAGCTCGGCCTCGTCGCCGGTGGCCGCGGCCTGCCCGTGGGCCGCCGGGACGTCCTCGAGGCGTCCCTTCTCGCCGGCGCCGGCGAGGCGCGCGGGATCCGGCAGGATGCTCATCGCTGCAGCCCCGCCTTCGGGTTGAGGACGTCGTCGAGGGCATTGCCCACGAGCGTGAAGGCGAGGATCACCACGACCACGCAGAACGCCGGGTGGGGCGATGTACCACCACGCCCCGAGCCCCGGTGCGCCGGACTCCTGGGCGCGGTTCAGGATCTGCCCCCACGACGGCGAGAACGGGTCGCCGAGGCCGATGAACGCAAGCGTCGTCTCCGTGAAGATCGCCGCCGCGAAGGTCAGGACCGTGTTGGCGACGAGCAGGTTGACCACGTTCGGCAGGATGTGGCTCCGCATGATGTGGAGCCGTCCGCCGCCGATCACCCGGGCGCGATCGACGAACATCCGCTCCCGCACGGAGAGTGTCTGCGACCGGATGATCCGTGCCGTCGCGGCCCAGCTCGTGAGGCCGATCACCACGACGATCACGAACAGGGTCGCCCGGATCCCGAAGAACTCCGCATCGGTCCCCACGATGTCCAGGATGATCGGCGCCAGGACGATCGCAAGGACGAAGGTCGGGCAGGACGAGGAAGAAGTCCGTCAGGCGCATCAGGAGCTGGTCGGTCCGGCCGCCGAAGAAGCCGGACACGATCCCGATCACGGCACCGATCAGGACCGTGATGAGCGTCGCGAGGAGCCCGATGACCATCGAGATCCGCGCGCCGTGGACGGTCAGGTTCAGCATGTCCCGGCCCACCTCGTCGGTCCCGAGCAGGTGCTCCAGCGAGGGCGGCTCCAGCGGGGCACCGGTCGCGGTCGTGATCGTCTCCAGGGGTCCCACGAAGAGCGCCGGGGCGATCGCGAGCACCGCGAAGACGAGCAGGATCGCCGCCCCGACGACGCCGTCGCGGCGCTTCGCGTAGCGGCGAGCGAACCGGCGGGCGTTTCGCAGGCGCAGCTGCCAGCGCGCCCGGCGCACGCCCGACGCGGTCATCGGGGCCGTGCTCACCGGCGCACCCGCGGGTCGAGGTAGCCGTAGACGATGTCGGCGGCGAAGTTGGCCAGCACCACCGAGACCCCGAGGAACAGGAAGATCCCCTGCAGGACCGGGTAGTCGCGCGAGTCGAGGGCCTCGACCGTGAGGGTCCCCAGGCCGGGCCAGTTGAAGACGATCTCGGCCGTGATCGCCCCGCCCACGACGTAGCCGAGGTTGATCGCGATCAGCGTGACCGCGGGCAGGAGCGCGTTGGGGATGGCGTGCGAGCGCAGGATCTTCCGGTCCGTGAGGCCCTTGGCCCGGGCCGTCGTGATGTAGTCCTCGGCCCGCGTCTCGGTCACCGACGAGCGCATCAGGATCGAGTAGCCGCCGATGAGGCCGAGGCTGACCGTCGCCAGCGGCAGGACGAGGTGCGGGCACGAGGTCGGCCAGGAAGTCGAGGGGGACGCTGTACGTCGCCCCGGCGTCAGCATCCCCGAGGTCGGGAACCAGCCCGAGCCCCGCGGCGAAGATGATGATCAGGGGCATGCCGATCACGAAGTACGGCATCGAGTAGAGGATCAGGCTGAGCCCGTTGCCGATCCGGTCGGCCTTTCCGCCCCGCCGCCAGCCCGAGTAGGCGCCCAGCGCGAGGCCCACGACGATGGCGATCGCCTCTGCGAGGCCGATCAGCAGGATCGTCGGCCAGAACCGGTCGCCGATCACCTCGATGACCGGCTGGCCCTGGAACTTCATCGAGTAGCCGAGGTCGCCGACGAGGGTCGCCGCGATGAAGGCGAAGAGCTGGTTGTCGGGCTCCACGCTGACCGCAGGCGGGTCCAGGGTGATGAGGACGGGCAGGAGCGGCTTGTCGAGGCCCCAGCGCTCCCTCGCCGCCTGTCGCTGCTCGGCGGTGACGTTCGGGTTGCGCGGGTTCACCCGGTCCGGCGACCCCGGCATCATCCGGAACAGGACGAAGTTGAGCAGCACGATCATGACGATCGTGAAGATCGCCTGGGCCGACTGGCGGGCGAGGTAGCGGGCGCTCACCGGTCAGGCCCGCGAGCCGCCCCGGGTCGGCACGTGCCGCGAGGGCCGCGAGGCCCTCCGGAACGTCGATCACGCCGCGGACTCGGCCGCTACTCCTCGTCTCCTCCCCTGCCGCGCGGGCCGAGCGGCGCCGGAAGATGAACGCGAGCACGATCCCGACCACGACGATGATGGCGCCGATGAACAGCGCATAGGTCAACGCGCAGGTCGCCCGAGTCCGTCCGATGTCGCCGCCCTCGGGCGCCGGCGTGGGTGCTGCCGAGGCGCCGACGGCTCCGCCGGACGGCGCGGCTGTCGGCGACGGCACGCGCTGTCGCGTCGGTCAGCAGCGTGTACTGGAGCGTGCCGTAGGTGAAGAGCGGCGTCCCGTTCGCCATCGGCTGGTTCTGCCAGCCGGCGAACGTGGTCCGTCCGGTAGGCGGCCAGGTTCGCGTCGTAGAACAGGATGTCGTAGACCGCCTGGTCGTAGATGAGGTTCTGCATCTTGGCCAGGATCGTCTTGCGCTCCTCGGCGGTGGCCGCCTTGAGTCTGCGCGTCGTACAGCGCGTCGTACTCGGGGTTGCAGTACTGGCTGTCCGACGAGACGCCGATGGCGTCGCAGCGGAAGATCTGGAGCAGGGCGTTCGGGTCCGGGTTGCCGGCCCAGCCCCAGAGCTCGATGTCGTAGTCGGCCTTGTACTCGGCGCAGTTCGGCTCTCGCCCGCCTCCGGCGGGAGCACGATGTTCGCCGAGCGTCGACGAGTCGAAGACGTTGGTCGTCACCTTGACGCCGAGCTGGCCGTACCAGTCCTTGACGAACTGGGCGACCTTCGGATACGACGTCGTCCGTGTCCGGCATGTAGAGCCGCAGGCTGATCGGCTTGCCTTCCTTGTCGAGGCGCTCGCCGTTCGCGTCGAGCGTGTAGCCGGCGGCGTCGAGCTTCTGCTTGGCCAGCTCGATGTCGAAGGTCCGCGGCGTGGTGGGCTCCACGTGCCACTGGCCCAGGACCGGCGGCACGATCGTGGTGCCGACGTCGCCGTAGCCGCCGAGGACGCGCTCGACGAGCTCTCCTTGTCGACCGCGTAGCCCGAGCGCGTCGCGGAAGGCCGGGTCGAGCAGCGCCTTCGTGGACGGCCCGCCGTCCTCGATCGTCTTGCCGTCCGACGCGCCGTAGCCGTTGAAGGCGAGCTGGGTCCAGCCGTTGGCGCTGCCGACGACCGTCGTCGATGCTCGGGCTCGGACTGGAGCGCCTTCAGCTGCTCGGAGTTGGGGTCGCGGGCATAGTCGATCTCGCCGGCCTTGAGCGCCTGGACCATCGTGTCGGCGCTCTTGTAGAAGACTGGATGACGATCTCGTCGGCTGCGCCCTGCGTGCCCCAGTAGTTCGGGGTTGCGCACGAAGCGGGCGAACTGGCTGGTCTGCCACTCGGCGAGCGTGTACGGGCCGGTGCCGACGAGCGGCGCCTCGAACTTCGCCTCGGCGATCGTCGAGGTAGTCCTTGTCGCCCCAGATGTGCTTCGGGATGATCGGCAGGTAGGTCTGCAGGATCCGGTCGGAGGCGTCCTCCGTGTAGGCGATCATCGTCGTGTCGTCGGGGCACTCGACCTTGGTGACGCCGGCGTCGGCGAGGCCCGGGTCGAGGTAGCCGGCGCCGATGTACGACTCGGCGGCGATCGCGTCGACGGCGAGCTGCCACGAGAAGCAGGCGTCCTGGGCGGTGGCCGGCGTACCGTCCGACCACTTCAGCCCGTCGCGGAACTGTGAACGTCCAGGACTTGCCGTCGGCGGCGCGCTCCCAGCTCGTCCGCGAAGCCCGGCACGGGCTCGAGGTCCGGCCCGAAGTCGACGAGCAGGTTGTAGGTGAGCTGGAAGACCTCGTAGCCGACGACGAGCAGCGTCTGGTAGGGGTTCGTCGAGTCGAGATCCTGGACGGTGCCGACTCGCAGGACGAGCTGGCTCCTCCGCCGCGCGCGCGGGCGCGGCGAGCGCGGGCAGGAGCAGCGCTCCCGCCAGGCCCAGGCCGACCAGCACGCGAACGAAGCGATGGCTGACGGGTGCGCGCATCGGTGCTCCTCTCCTCGACGCCCCGGCTCCACGCCGAAGCGTGCTCGCAGGGCCGGTCCCCCCACCCGATGCCCGGTGCCACTCTAGGCACGGCCAGGGCGCAAGGTCAACTCGCAGGCGCGCGTGGCGGAGCGCGTGGCGGAGCGCGCGGCGGAGCGCGCGGTGGGGGGAGCGGTGGGGGGAGCGGTGGCACCCCCGACCTCGCCACTGGCGCGGCAGACCGGCGATGCCCCGGGGTCAGCGCAGGAGGGCTGCCTTCTCCGCGACCGCCACCGGGTCGACCGGGAGGACCACGACGAACGAGCCGTTGAGGGTGCTCCCGCCCCGGCGCGGGCCCCGCTGGAACAGCACGAAGTGGCGGCTCAGAGCGGCCGGCGTGAGCTCGGTGCCGGGTGGCATCGTCGCCCCGTGGCTGCCCACGGGGCGTGGCCACCACGGGTCGCTGACGACGAGCGACGCGACGCGGAAGCGGGCCTGGGCTGCCGGGTCGGCGGTGGCCCGGAAGCCGCTGACGACGAATGCGTGGGCGCCTCTCCAGACGAGGAGCCCGGCCGGGCGGTGGGTAACCCGGATCGCCTCGGCCACGGCACTGAGCGCCGCCGTCCGCGACCCGTAGGCACGGACCCGGTATGGGCCGCCGCCAAGGCGCTCGAGGGCATAAGCCCATCCGCGAGCCGAAGCGCCGCCCGACCGCCGCACGTAGATGGGGTTGGACATCCGCTGGGCCGTGCGCTGGGCCGTGCGCTGCGTGGCCAGGGTCGTGTCAGCGCCCTCGCGGACGATGTTGAGCATCGTCTGCACGCTGGCGCCCACGCAGGTGACGTCGGTGTGCTGCGTCACGAAGTCGCCCGGCTCGAGCAGGTCCAGCCGATACTCGCGGCCCGACGCTGCCGCGATAGGGGACGCCGACGGCACGGTCATCACCGTCACAAGGGCGACGGCGGCCAGGATCCGGAGGACGGAGCGGGGACGCATGGCGGCATCATCGCCCCATCCGGCGATTTCGTCATCGCCGGCTCCAGGCGCGAGATCAGCCCCGGTCGAGATCCTCCAGGACCGGCGCCAGGGCCTCGATCGACGCGAGCGTGATCGGGTCCAGCACGAGCTGGACGTGGGCGATCCCCTCCGCGGCGAAGGCGCGCAGGGTCGCCGCGATCTCCTCCGCGGACCCCTCCACGGGAGGCTCCGCGTCGTGCGCGGTCTCGCCCTGCAGGCGGCCGCGCCCGCCGGGCAGGCGAACCAGCACGGCGACCGTCCGCTCGATCGCCGCGGGCTCGCGCCCGGCCGCCCGGGCGGCCGCGTCCACCTGGTCCCGCAGCGCGCCGACTCCGGCCGGCCGGTTCCCGAACGCGTCGAACCAGGCATTCCAGGAATCGACGTGCGGCGCCGTGATCTCCAGCATCCGCGGCCCGGTCGATCCGATCATCAGGGGCGGGCCGCCCGGCCGCGGACGGGGCACGAGCTCGCAGTCGCGGGCCGTGAAGAACTCGCCGTCGAAGTCGATCGCGCCCTCGCGCAGGAGCGTCCGGATGATCGTGAACGCCTCGGCGAAGCGGCTGATCCGGTGGTCGAAGGGGAAGCCGAACGCCGCGAACTCGGTCTCGTTCCAGCCGGCGCCCAGGCCCAGGACCAGGCGCCCGCCGCTGATCTCGTCGACCGTGGCCGCCTGCTTGGCCAGCATCGCCGGGGCGTGGAACGCGGTGGCCGCGACCAGCGGGCCCGAGCGTGACGCGCGACGTGACCGCGGCGAGGGCGGCCAGCAGCGTCCAGGCCTCCCACGGGCCGCGGGCGCGATCGTCGCCGGGCCGGCGGTACAGGAGATGGTCGCCGGTCCAGACGGAGTCGAAGCCGAGCTCCTCGGCCCGCAGCGCCATCGCCCGCAGGTCCGGCCAGCGAGCCTCCCACTCGACCTCGGGGAGCTGGATACCGACCTTGAGCGGACGACCGGGCATCGTGGACCTCCTGCGCGGATCGTAGGGCAGGTGGCGCGGATCGGCGGTGTGGCTGCGGAGCGCCTGGCGACGTCAGCAGCCCCGGCTGCGCCACAAGCCGGAGCTTCCTCGCCACTGTCGCTGGGGGCGGCACTGACGGACGACTCGGCCCGGCCAGGCCGGTCCGATGCCGGCGGTCCGGGGTCGAACAGCCCCAATCCTTCGTTATCGACGCGCGCGGGGAGCGTTGACGAGGGAATCCCTCCGCGGCCGATTCGGCCGATCGCCCGACGCGACGATCGGCCTCGCCGGCTGCGCGACCGCCGCGAGAGTCGCCCGGCTCGCCAGTCTGCAGCGGGGATCGGAGATGACGCTGAGCACACCCGAGAGCGCGGTGGCGCCATTCGGCGCACGGACCGACGCGAACCTCACGACCACCCCGACGTCCGGGCAGCCGGTCCTGGTCTGCCGCGACCTTCGCAAGCGGTACGGCGAGCGGACCGCCGTCGACGGCGTCGGCTTCGAGATCGCCGCCGGCGAGACCTACGGCCTGCTCGGGCCCAACGGCGCCGGCAAGACCACCTCCATCTCGATGATCTGCGGCCTCCTCCGGCGCGACGGCGGGGAGGTCATCGTGGCCGGCCGGCCGGTCGACATCGGGGCGACCGACGCCAAGGCCGCCATCGGCTACGTCCCCCAGGACCTGGCCATCTACCCGGACCTGACCGCCCGCGAGAACCTCCGCTTCTTCGGCCGCCTCCAGCGCCTCCGGGGCAAGGAGCTCGATCGCCGCGTCGACGAGGTGCTGGCCGTCATCGACCTGGCCGACCGGGCCGGCGACCGGACCGACGGCTTCTCCGGCGGCATGAAGCGCCGCCTGAACATCGGCATCGGCCTGCTCCACCATCCCCGCCTCCTGGTCCTCGACGAGCCGACCGTGGGTGTCGACCCGCAGAGCCGCAACGCCATCCTCTCGAGCGTCGCCGAGCTCGAGAAGGAGGGCATGGCGATCCTCTACACGACCCACTACATGGAGGAGGCCGAGCGGCTCTGCGACCGGATCGGGATCATCGACGAGGGCCAGATCCGGGCCGAGGGCACCCGCCGCGAGCTCGTCGCCCTGGTCGGCCAGAAGGACCGGGTCGAGCTGGCGGCCGGCGGGACGACCGGACCGGCGACGGCCGCGCTGCAGGCGCTCGACGGCGTCGAAGAGGCGACGGCGTCCGACGGGCGAATCGAGCTGGTGGTCGACGGAGGCCCGGCACCTGCTGCCCCGGATCCTCGAGACCGCGGCCGGGGCGGGCGCCGTCGATCCGCAGCGTGGAGGTCGTGGAGCCCGACCTCGAGGCGGTCTTCCTGCACCTGACCGGCAAGGCGCTGCGGGACTGAGCCGTGAGCGCCGCCGCTCGTCATCGCCCTCAAGGACCTCCGCCAGAAGCTGCGCGACCGCTCCGTCCTGCTCATGGCCGTGCTGGCCCCGCTCGGGCTGGCGTTCCTGTTCTCCACGATGCTCCCCAACCAGGAGACGTTCCACACCACGTACGCCGTCGTCAACCTCGACGGCGGGGAGATCGCCCGGGGGCTGGTCGACGGCCCGCTCGCCGGGCTCGTCGACGGCCGGGGTGGCCGACCTCACGCCGATCGCGACCGAGGCCGACGCCCGGGCGGCCGTGGACGCCGGGGACGTCGCGGCGGCCATCGTCATCCCGGCCGGGTTCACCGAGGCCGTCCGGACCGGCGCGCCCGCCCAGCTGCTGGTGATCGGCGGCCCCTCGAGCCTGCCGGCCGAGGTCGCCCGCAGCGTGCTCGCCGGGTTCGGCAGCCAGGTCACGGCCGTCCAGGTCGCGGTGGTCACGGCCCTCGCGGCATGCCGGGGATGCGCCCGACCCGGCGCTCGCCGGCGAGCTCGCGGCGGCAGCCATCGCGGCGCCGGCCCCGATCGTCCTGACCGCGGGTGAGACCGCCGACCGGACCGCGTCGTCGAAGACCTACTACGGCGCGTCGATGGCGGTCCTGTTCGTCTTCTTCGCCGCCCAGTTCGGGGTCCTCAGCCTGCTCGCCGAGCGCCGCAACGGCACGCTGGCCAGGATGCTCGCGGCCCCCATCGCCCCGGCCACCATCCTGCTCGGCAAGGTCCTGGTGAGCCTGGTCGTGGCGTCGATCTCGATGACCGTGATCGTGCTGGCCACGACGCTTCCTGATGGGCGCCGACTGGGGCGACCCGCTCGCGGTCGCCGCCCTGATCCTGGCGGTCGCGCTGGCGGCCAGCGGCATCGCCACCCTCATCGTCGGGTTCGCCCGGACCGAGGAGCAGGCGTCCAGCTTCATCGCCGTCGTGGCCCTGACCCTCGCGGTGTTCGGCGGCTCGTTCTTCCCGATGTCCCAGGCGCCGGAGGTGATGGCCACGCTCAGCCTCGTCACCCCCCACGCGTGGTTCATCCGCGGGATCAACGACCTCGCGGCCGGGGGCGGGATCGCGGTCGTCGCGCCGTCGCTGGCGGTGCTCGTCGCGATCGGCGTCGTGACCGGGGGGATCGGCCTGCTGCGGGCGCGCCAGGTGGTGGCGCCGTGAACGCCCTCGCGATCGCCGAGGTCAACGTCCGCCGGCTCCTGCGCGACCGCACGAGCACCTTCTTCGTCTTCGTCCTGCCGATCGTGCTCATCGTCGTGCTGGGCACCGTCTTCGGCGGCCGGTCCGCGCCGCGGATGGGCATCGTGGCGGTGGAGAGCGGCGCCCTCGGGGACCGAGCTCGTGGACGCCATCCGCAACGGCGCCGTGAAGCTCGAGCTCAAGGAGCCCGCCACGGTCGCCGAGCTCACGGCCGGGGTCGAGGAGGGCACGCTCGAGATCGGGGTGATCATCCCGCCGGGCTACGACGCGACCGTGCGGGGCGGCGGCGTCGCGGAGATCGTCATCCTCGGCCAGCCCCAGAGCGCCGTCTCGGCCCTGCGCGAAGCGGTCAGCCAGGCGGTCGCGGCGCAGGCCGCCGTCGTCCAGGCCGCCCGCCTCACCGCGAGCCGCGAGGGGATCCCGTTCGACGAGGCCCTCGCCACGGCGCGATCCGTCCAGGGCGAGATGGCGGGCGTCACCGTCGCGGTGGAGCGCATCGGCGAAGGGCTGTTCCCGGCCGGCACGGGGGCGTTCGCGCCCGGCGCCCAGAACCAGCTCGTGCTGTTCATGTTCCTCACCTCGATGACGGCGGCCACCCAGCTCATCCTCACCCGCCAGCTCGGGGTCTCGCGGCGCATGCTGGCCTCGCCGATCCGGGTGCGGACGATCCTCGTCGGCGAGACGCTGGGCCGGTTCGGCGTGGCGATGCTCCAGGGCCTCTTCATCGTCATCCTGTCGGCGATCATCTTCGGCGTGAGCTGGGGCGACCCGCTGGCCGCGGGGACGATCGTCGTCCTCTTCGCGCTCGTCGGCACCGGGGCGGCGATGGTCGTCGGCGTGTTCTCGAACAACCCGGACCAGGCCGGGGCGCTGGGGGTCATGGCCGGGATGCTGCTGGGCGCCCTGGGCGGTGCGATGGTGCCCCTCGAGATCTTCCCCGAGCCGGCCCACACGCTCGCCTTCCTCACGCCGCAGGCCTGGGCCATCCAGGGCCTCCGCGAGGTTGCCCTCCGGGGCGGCACGGTCATCGACGTCCTCCAGGAGCTCGGGGTGCTGGTGCTGTACGCCGTCGCGCTGATGGCCGTCGGAACGTGGCAGTTCCGACGCATACTCACCAGGTGAGCCCCACGGCCGACAGCAACGGAACGTCCGGCGGCAGCGCGACACCCGGCGGCAGCGCGACACCGGACGGCGCCGGCCTGCCCGTCGTCGACATCGTCGAGCTCGAGGTGGTCTGGGTCGCGGCCATCCGGTCGATCGTCGCCCCGGAGGACTTCGCGGACTTCATGTCCGACGCGCTGTCGCTCGTCTCGACCACGCTGCGTGAGGCCGGGATCCCTCCGGCAGGACCGCCCTTCGCCCGCTACTTCGCGATGGGCCCCGACGGCCTGGACATCGCGGCCGGCTTCCCGGTCGCGGAGCCGTACCTTGGGGTGAGCGGCGCGCTCCCATTGTCCGAGCCCGGGTTCGAAGCAGTCTCCTCGTCCGTGATCGTGCATCCGGACGAGCTCCCCGCCGGACCAGCGGCGGTCGCCACGCACGTGGGCTCGTACCAGGGGCTCGAGGCAGCGTGGAACTGGCTTCGCGAGCGTGTCGACGCCATGGGACGGGAGCTCGGCGAGGACCCGTGGGAGGTCTACTTCATCGGCCCCGGCAGCGGCGTGGACGAAGCGGCATGGCGCACGGAGCTGGTCTGGCCGCTGCGCGGATAGGCGGCGCCGCGGGAGAGCGGCGAACGGCGGACACCCAGGCCCGAGCCGAGAGAATGGTCGGGGTGGTGGGATTCGAACCCACGACCTCGTGCTCCCAAAGCACGTGCGCTACCACTGCGCTACACCCCGATGCTGATTTCGTGCTCACGAAACGCATGTCTTTCGGAGCGACGACCTGAAGCCTAGCCTACAGCGCTCGAAGCGCACGATGCTGGCTCGCCTCACAGCCCATCCCCCTCCACGGGCGATGCGCACGTTGGTCGGAGGTGGTGCCATGGCGCCGATGCTCGATCAGCCTCGAGACCATCCAGCATCCATGCCACCTGTCGGAGGTCCTCATGACACTCGGTCCGCTTGAGTACATCGCCATCGGCTTCGAGGGCAACCGCTTCAACGGCGAGATCGCCAGGGAGATCGAGAAGGTCATCGAGAAGCGGATCATCCGCGTCGTCGACGCGGTCTTCATCACCAAGGACATCGACGGCGAGGCAACGATCGTCGAGATCGACGACAAGAACGATCCCAAGTTCGCTGGCTTCGCCCCACTCCTCGCTGATCGCATGGGCCTCCTGACCCCGGAGGACGTGGCGACCATCGCCGAAGGCCTTCGTCCGAACACCTCGACCCTCGTCATGCTCTTCGAGCACCGCTGGGCGGAGCACGTCAAGGACGCGATCGGCGCCGCTGGCGGCTTCCTCGTCGGACGCCAGACCATCGCTCCCGAGATCCTCGAGCTCGTCAATGCGGAGCTCGAGGCCGCGGCCGCGACAGCCTGATCCGGACGCCGTACGCAACGCGGTCAAGACAGACAGGAGAATGCGAACATGATGATGCGACGACGACGCGGCGTCGGCCTCCTGGGGGTGGCAGCTGTCGCGGGCACTGCCGCCTACGCGGGCAGGAAGTCGGCACAGGGCGCGGCGCGGGAGCAGCAGGAGCAGCAGCAGATCGCCGAGCTCCAGGCCAACCAGGCCGCCCTCGCCCAGCAGCAGGCGGCGCTCGCCGCCGCACCCGCGGCTGTGCCCGCGGCCCCCGTTCCGGCCGCCAGCGGGATCGACAAGGAGCTCGAGCAGCTGAAGCATTACGGCGACCTCCACGCCGCCGGTGTGCTCACCGACGAGGAGTTCGCCGCCGCCAAGGCGAAGCTCCTCGGCCTCGGCTGACCGATCCGGAACCCGTGCCTCGGCGCAGCCGGCCACCCGACCGGCTCCGCGCAACGACCATGTAGGGAGACACGCACGTGAAGAACCCGCCCATCCTCATCTCGGTCATCGGCTTCTTCGGCGCCCTGGCCGGCTTCAGCTACATCTTCTTCGGGCTCCGGGCCCTCGGCTTTGACTGGTTCGGGGCCCTCGGCGATCTCCCGGCCGTCGAGGACGTCGGCATCTGGGGCTGGCTCGCGCTCGGCACCGGAATCCTCTGGCTCCTGATCGCGTTCGGCCTCTGGGCGCTCCGGCCATGGGCCTGGTTGACCGCGATGATCATCGCCGGCATCAGCCTCTTCGAGGCAGTCCTCGCCTTCTTCCAGTTCCCGGGGACCGGCTATGCGTTCGCCATGGCGGTCATGCCGGTGATCATCCTGCTCTACCTGAACTCGACCGCGGTCAAGGTGGCCTTCGGGATCAAGGACCCGCCGCCGCCGGCCGCCTGACCGCTCCGCGACAAGCCGCACGGCGTTCGGGGGCGCACGCCGCCGCGTGCCCCCGAACGCCTGACTGCCCATCCTTGAGTCTCTGCCCCTCGCGGCGATCACGGGCGACCACAAGCACTGCTGCGTACCACACTCCGCCCTGGCTCGGGCCGTCGCACGGTCGGGGTATCCGCCTCAGGGGAGACCGCCCGGACCTGCCGATCCCGGCTCCGCGCTCGTCGCGGCCTCGCCGTCCGACGGCCAGCGGCGCTCGAAGTCGGTGACCGCCGAGGCGATCGACAGGTAGACCCGATCCTCGCCAAGCTCGTCCATCAGGCCCGTCTTCCGCAGGCGGTCGCGGACCGTGCCCTTGACCTGGGCGACCAGGACCTCGATCGAGCGAGAGCGGAGGGCAGCGACGAGCTCGAACAGCATGTCCGTCGTCGTCACGTCGAGGTCCGCCGTTGCCGCAAGGTCGATGAGCACGCCTCGCGGTGGCTGCTCTTGGGCAGCCACGGTACCGAGGATCTGGGCCTTGGCAACGTTGGCGTTGAAGAAGTACAGCGGTGCGTCGAGGCGGACGATCACGAGGCGCGGGATCGGCTCGGCGTCCGGGTGACGCGCCAGGTCGCCGAACGTCGCCGAGCGTCCGGGCATCCGGCCGAGCACCGCCGCGTACGGCCGGCTCGCCCGGTAGAGGAGGAACAGCACCGACAGCAGCACGGCGAGCACCATGCCCGCGAGCACCGTGGTGAGGAGGACACCGACCATCGCCGTCACCGCGATGAAGAAGTCGGTTCGCCGCCACCTCCAGTAGCGGCGCATCTCGTCCACGTCGATGAGCCCCAGCGTCGCCGCGATCACGATCGCCCCGAGCACGGCGTCGGGCAGGTTCTGGAAGAGCGGGGCAAGGAAGACGACCGTGGCGAGGATCAGGCCAGACGTGAAGAGCGAGGACAGCTGGGACTTGGCGCCCGCCGTCTCCGCGGTCGCCGTCTGGGAGAGGCTGGCGTCGGCTGCGAACCCACCGAACAGGCCGGCGGAGAGGTTGGCCGTGCCGAGCGCCACCATCTCCTGGTCCGGATCGATCTCGTACCCGTTCTGCGCCGCGAACGCGCGGCCAGAGCCGACCGACTCGCCGACCGCCAGGAAGACGATCCCCGCCGCGCCGAGCGCGAGATAGGGGATCGATGTGAGCGGCACCGACGGGATCGACGGGAGCGGCAGCCCGGTCGCAACCTCGCCCACCACGCTCACGCCGTAGTCGACGAGGTCGAAGGCTGCCACGGCGACGATCCCCAGCACGAGCGCGATGAGCGGGCCCGGGATCCGGCGCGAGATGCGCCGCAGGACGAGGATCAGGACGAGCGCGACGAGGCCCACGGCGAGCGTGTAGGGGTTCGTGTCGGGGAGCTCGGAAACGAGCTGGACCAGCTGCTCGGGCAGCGAGCCGTCCAGACCGGGCACGCCCAGCATCTTGGGCAGCTGGCCGACGATGATCGTGATCGCCACCCCGATGATGAAGCCGGTCACCACGGACCTGGTGAGGAAGTCGGAGATGAAGCCCAATCGGGCGACGCCGGCCGCGAGGAGCATGACGCCTACCGTCAGGGCGAGGGCGGCGGTGTAGGCGAGGTAGGCCGCCGGATCGCCCCCGGCGAGGTCCGCGACAACGGCCGCCGACATGAGCGCCATGGTCGAGCTGACGGTCACCTTGAGATGGCGGCTCGTCCCGAACACGGCGTAGGCCGCCAGGGCTGCGAACGCGGTCACCAGGCCCAGCTCGGGCGGCACGCCCGCCAGACCCGCGTAGGCGAGGGCGACCGGAACCATGACGCCCCACGACGTGACGCCGGCCGTCAGGTCCGGACGGAGCCAGGCCTTGGGGTAGGCGGGCAGCCACCGGCTGATCGGGACGTACCGGGCGACGAGGCCCGGGACCACCTCGGACAGCGTCGGCGCGCGAGGCGGCTCGCTCTGCGACAAGGGCGACCCTCCCCGGGTCAATGAGTGGCGGTCGGGTCAGATATCGAGAAGCGCGTCGGCCCACCATGCCGGCGGGGCCGGCATCGGCTCGGGTGCGGGGCTCGACTTCGAGGGACCGTGCACCGGCGGCGCCGCATCGTTCACCTTCGCCTGGCGAGCGACGACCGCCTCCTCGGTCACGTTGAACACCGTCAGGTCCTGCGTGATCGTCACCGGCCCCTGGTAGTGGGCGCCGAGCTCGTCGAACACGGTGTCGACCCCGGGGGTCAGGTCGAGGTGCCAGAGCGCCCCCATCCGCGGCCGCGCGAGGTCGAGGATCCTGCCCATCTGCTCCGGAACCGTGTGGGCGAGCCTCGTGAGGTTGACGGCCGTCTCGAGCGGGAGGCCCGTGGCGCGGGCGAACACCGCGGGCGACTGGAAGCACTCGTGGATCAGCAGGTCCGCACCAGACTGCGGCCTCCACCACGTGGCGGCAGGGACGGGTGTCGCCCGAGAAGACGACCTTCCGGCCGGCGTATGCGATCGCGTAGCCCACCGCGCCGCTCAGCCCGTGGATCGCCGGGAAGCTCGAGATCGTGACCCCGTTGCGGTCGTAGATGGTCTCCGGGCGGTCGTAGGGGATCTCGTGGGCGATCGCCTCGAAGCCGCTCGTCGGGCGGACGCCGCGGAGCGAGGCGGTGTCCCAGGCCAGCGCCTTGCCCATGTGGTCGACGAAGGCCGCGAGCCCCATCGCCGGATCCTCGCTGCCACCGCCCCAGATCTCGACCGGGTCGACCCGGCCTGCCTTGGCCAGGCTGCCCAGCAGGCCGGGGATGTCGCCGATGTGATCAGCGTGCAGGTGCGAGAGGAAGACCCTGGTCGTGGACTCCACCGGGAGCCCGAGCGCGTTGAAGTTCGCGAGGGCGCCGGAGCCCAGGTCGAAGAAGAAGAAGTCCTTCTCCGCGTTGCCGACCTCGACGAGGAGCGAACCCGACGCCTGGCTCCGGCGGACCCAGGGGTCACCACTGCCCAGGATCGTGACCCGGATCTCGCCGGTGGCCAGGGGCTCCGTCCCGGGCACCAGGTTCGGGGCGTAGGTCGCGGGCCGGCGTGCCGACCACCGGCGTCGTTGACAGCGGCGTCGCACCGATCTCGCGTACGCGAGCGTTGAACGCGCCATCCTGCGCTGTCATCCCTGGACCTCCTCGCCACCGTGGAGCCTGACCGCGACGTCGCCGCGTGCCCGTGCCTGGTCGCCGCGGTCATTGAAGCGTCCGCGACGTGCCGGCGCATCGTACGCGGCGGGCGATGCGGAAATCCCGGGCGCTGCACATCAAATGACGCTGACGACCGCCGGGAGCACCGGCGGCATCGCGACCACGAAGGACGGGTCTTCATGCAGTCCTCGGAAGAGATACTGCGGCGCCTGGCGATCGGCGACCGGACGCTGCTCGCAGCACTCGCCGGCTCGGGGGACGAGCACCTGGAGGCAGTCCGCCTCGACGAGCTGACCGAGTCTCTTGTCCGGGTGGCCGTGCTGGTGCCGCTCGACGCACCGCAATCCTCGTACCAGGCGGCAGTCGAGGCCGCGATGCGTGCCGGCGCGTCGCTCGAGGACCTGCTGGCGACGCTCGTGGCGACCATCGAGGCGGTGGGTGTGCCAAGGGTGGTGTCGGCGGCGCCGCGGATCGCGCTCGCAGCCGGCTACGACGTGGACGCCGCCCTCGAACAGGCCGAGGCCTGGGAGGGCTAGGTCCGCGGCCCGGGCCCATGTGGGCGCGACGTCGGGGCCGTTGCACTCTGTGCTGTGGGCGCCACGGTTCGTCGCCGGCAGTTCGCGCTGCGCGCTCGCGTCGGTCGATGGTGTAAGTTGGCCGTCAGTCATCCCGCACGCGAGGAGCGGCCACGACCATGGAGCCCGGCGCGGCGCGGCGTCTCGGACGGGATGCCCGCCGCCGTGACCCTGCTGCCACTTCATTTCGGCCGTCGTTTCGCCTCGTCGAGGCGAAGCTCAGCCGGCCGATCCCCGGTCCCGCGACGGTCGCCCGGCCGCGGCTGACCGGTCTGCTCATGACCGATCCGGCGCCGCCCGTCGTCTCGGTCATCGCTCCAGCGGGATATGGCAAGACCGTGCTGCTCGCCGACTGGGCAGCCCACGCACGGCGGGCGGTCGCGTGGTTGACGATCGACGAGTTCGACAACGCGCCGAGCGTGTTCCTGACGTACGTCGCCGCGGCGATCGACCGCGTGGAGCCCGTGGACCCATCCATCGGCACGGTGCTCGCGGCGCCGGGGACGCGCATTCTCGCTGCCGCCGTGCCCCGCCTCGCATCGGAGCTGCACCGGTGGCGCCGCCCGGGAGTCCTGGTCCTTGACGACGTCCACCGGCTCGTGGACAGGAGCTGCCTCGACGCGCTTGGGGCGCTGATCGAGCACGTGCCCCCCAAGTTCCAGGTGGTCCTCGCCTCGCGAACGGCGCCGGACCTGCCCTTCGCGCGGCTCAGGGCGAACCAGAGGCTGGTCGAGATCGGGCGCGACCAGCTGGCGTTCGACACGGGGGAGACCGAGGCTCTCGCGGCGGGTGTCGGGCAGCGACTGAGCCGGGAAGAGGCCCGGGCGCTCGCCGACCGGACGGAAGGATGGGCTGCGGCCATCTACCTGGCGGCCCTGGGACGTCAACGCGCTCCGGCAGGCTCGAGCGGCATGGGCGAGGTGTCCGGGCGTGACGGGTACATCGCGGAGTACCTGCGATCCGAGCTGGGCCCCGTCCTCGATGACCTCGATGTCACCGTGCTCACGCGGACGTCGGTTCTCGACATCGTCGAACCGAGGCTCGCCGAGCACGTGTCGGAGCAGCCCGACGCCACCGAGCGACTGCGAAGGCTCGCCCGCGCCAACCTCCTCATCGGCGAGGTTGCGGGCGAGCAGGCGTCGTTCCGCTATCACCGCCTCCTCAGAGACCACCTGGCGGCGGAGCTGGAACGGCGTGAGGCCGAGGCCGAGGCCGGCCTCCACCGCCGGGCATCGGCATGGTATGCCGACGCCGGGCGGCCGGAGCTCGCGATCGAGCACGCCATCGCCAGCGGCGACACGGACGCGGCGGCGAGGCTGGTCGAGGCAGCGATGCTGCAGACCTATCTGCTCGGCCACGGTGATCGCCTCAGCCAATGGCTCGCCACTTTCGACGAGAGCGTCTTCGAGCGCAGGCCGACGCTCGCGTTCGGCGCGGCCCTCGTCCATGCGCTCAGCGGGCGGCCGGAGGCCGCGGAGCGGATGGCCGACATCGTGGAGCGCTCCACCTTCGACGAGGCTCCCGCCAACGGGGCTGCATCGTTCGAATCGGCGCAGGCCATGCTGCGGGCGACCATGATCCGCCGCGGGCCGGAGGACGCGCTCGCGAATGCCGCCGCCGCCGCCGCCGCCGAGCGGCCGGGCAGCCCGTGGAGGACCCTGGCCCTCGAGCTGTCCGCGCAGGCGCACCTCATGCGCGGGGACGTCGCCGCGGCGGAGGCGGTGCTGGCGGACGCCGTCGCGGCCGCCCCAGTGGGTGGGAGCTACGCTTTCTATGCCCTTGCGCTGTGGGCCAGCGTCGCGATGGGGCGGAGCGACTGGAGCGCGGCCGAGCGATATGCGCGGGAGAGCCACGTGCGCATCGACCGCCTGGGAGGCGCTGAAGGCGCCTCGGCCATGCTGGTGCATGCCGTGGCGGCCCGCGTCGCCATCCACCATGGCGACGCCGTGCACGGCCGGGAAGAGCTCGTCCACGCTCAGCTGCTGCGGCCCCTGGTCTCCTGGGCATTGCCGGAGGTCGTCCGGGCGCTGATCGAGGTGGCACGGGCGTATCTCGCGATCGCCGATCCAGCCGGTGCGGGTAGCGCCATCGCCGAGGCTGAACGGGTCCTCAGCCGCAGGCCCGACCTCGGCGTCCTCTCGGCGCAGATCGCCGATGTGCGCAGGCGAGTCCACGAGTCAGGCCACACCCTGGTCGGACCGTCCACCCTCACGCCTGCCGAGCTGCGCCTGCTCCCCCTGCTCTCGACCCACCTCATGTTCCAGGAGATTGCCGACCGCGTTGGCGTGTCGAGGCACACGGTGAAGACCCAGCTCGTCTCGATCTACGGGAAGCTCGGGGCGTCCAGCCGCAGCGAGGCGGTCGAACGGGCGATCGAGCTCGGACTGCTGGAGCCGTTCCCCGGGCTTCGGCTCATGGCACATCAGCAGGACGGCTGATCGCTGCATCGCCCTTCGGGTACGACGCGGATCCGGCCTGGGGTGGCGTTTGATACGAAGAGGGCGACGCGCGTGATCGGCTGATCAGCCTGTTGGGAGCGCGTCGTAACGAGGGAGCGCATGACGGAGCCCGTCACCTCGCCCGGCAGAGCCGGGCGCCTTCGTCCGCACGATCCTGTCGTTGCGACGGCGCAGCCGGGCTTCCTTGGCTGATGCCAGAAGCGCCGCGACGGCGTTGCGAGTCGGTGCAGCCGGCGCGAGTGGAACGTTCATCAAACGAGGCACCACTGTCTCGGGCCCTTCTGTCCAGTGCCAGCCCTCGGCGAGGTCGCCGGTGAGGAGGCGCTCGATCACGGGGCCATGGCCGCCACGACGACGTCGGCGGGCGCGGACGCCAGCAGGTCCAAGCGGACCACGTTGCGGGTCATCGCCAACCCCACGAGGGTGCCGGCCACGAGACTCCCGCGCAGCTCCGCCGTCGCTTGGTGAGCAGGCTCGGAGCGCGCTCCATGCTGCGGTCGGCATCCAGACCGCAGGGAAGTCGCTCGCCCGAGCTTCTGGAGCGACGGAGCGTCCGGGGGGTCGCGCAGATCAGGCCACCACCTCCCTGACGAGTCCCTCGAAGGCGTTCACGTAGCGGTCGATGTCCTCGTCGGTGTGCTGGACGGAGAGGGTCCACTCCTCCTCGCGCCCCGGGGCGATGATCACCCCGCGGTTGATGTTGTACAGCCAGGCCAGATAGCAGAGCTCGACGTCCTGGTACTTGATGAACGACTCGTAGTCGGTGATCCGGCCCGTGGCGAAGTTGACGCAGCCCTTCGACGAGATGCCAACCGTGTAGCCGGGGAAGTCGTGCTTGGCGCAGATCGCGTCGCACTCACTGATGAGACGGTCGTTCAGGTAGTTGAGGTGCCCGTAGGCCGCGGGGGTCATCACCTCTTCCAGGCTCGCCCGGGCGGCCGCCATCGACAGCGGGTTGCCGTTGTAGGTGCCCACCTGGTAGACCTTGCCGCTCCTCACGACCTCCATGATCTCGTCGGTCGCCCCGATGGCGCCCGACGGCAGCCCCCCGGCCAGGGCCTTGGCCAGGGTGACCATGTCGGGGACCACGCCGAAGCGCTCGACCGCGCCGCCGGCGGCGGTGCAGATGCCGGTCTTCACCTCGTCGAAGATGAGGACAATGCCGTGCTTCCTGGTGATCTCGCGCACGGCCTCCAGGTAGCCGGGCTCCGGGAGCACCACCCCGAGGTTCATCATGGCCGCTTCCATGATGAGGCAGGCTGGCTTGCGCCCTTCCTCGATCAGCCGCTCGATGCGGGCCTCCATCATGGGCGCGTCGTTGAAAGGCACCGCCGCCGTCATGTCCACGACGGCCTTGGGGATCCCGGCCCCGTAGGAGACCGAGCGGTAGTTGTCGCGCGGCCCGATGTCGCCGAAGTCGGCCACCCCGAGGCTCACCATCACGTAGTCGTGGTGACCGTGATAGGAGCCGAAGATCTTGAGCACCTGCTCCCGGCCGGTGTAGGCGCGGGCAATGCGGATCGCGTCCATGGTGGCCTCGGAACCGGAGTTCACGAAGCGCCACTTGGGCAGGCGGAAGTTCCTGGCCAGGTGCTCCGCCACCACGATCGAATCCTCGGTGGGCAGGGCGAACTGCGTGCCCAGCTCACAGCGCCTCTGGATGGCCGCGACGATGGCCGGGTGCGCGTGGCCCTGGACCATACAGCCGAAGCCGTTGTGGAAGTCGCTGATCTCGCGCCCGTCGACCGAATAGATCTTGGAGCCCTTGCCGTGGGTGAAGTAGATGGGATAGGGGTCGCGCATCTGGTAGCTGGACGACACGCCCGCGACAAGGCTCCCGGCAGCCCGCTTGAACAGCTCGTAAGACCTGGGAGTCTCGTCCTCGAGACGCTTCTCCTCTCGTTTCGCCAATTCGGCGATCCGCTTGCGGTCGATCGTCCTGACGGGTGTCGAAGCCATTTCCAGCCACCTCTTCCCGTTCGATATGCCTGGCCACCTCGGCGACAGGGTTGATCCTAGCGGAGCCGGCGGTCCCCCTCACGCCGGTCGGACTCGGCCTTACTCGGTCTCCGAGATCGCTGTCTTCGGCGTTCCGGCGCCCTGAGCCGCGGCTAGCGCGGTCCGCGCACGCTCGCCCACCAGTCGGCGTCCGGACGGAACGGGAGGGCCGGTCGCCCGACTGCATCGGTGTCCAGTCTGTAGACGAGCCCAGCCGCAGGCTCGGCGCGACGTCGCTCGTCGCTCCAGCCCTCGGTCGCGGTGGTGACATAGAGTCGGGTCATTCCCGGTCCCCCGAACGCACAGCACGTGCTCTGCTCGGCGGGCACCTCGAGCACCTGGCGCAGCTGGCCGTCCGGTGCGTAGCGGCGAACGCACCCACCCCCGTAGACGGCGACCCAGAGGTCGCCGGCGGCGTCCACGGTCAGGCCATCCGGCGCACCGACCTCCTCGGGGATGGTGATGAGCACGCGGCCCCCCGAGATTGTGCCGGCCTCGCCGTCGAAGTCGAAGGCGAGGATCACCCCGGGGATGCTGTCCGCGAGGTACATCGTGCGTCCGTCCGGGCTCCAGGCGAGTCCGTTCGAGATCGTCAGGCCGTCGAGGACCTGCTCGATCCGGCCGTCCCGGTCCAGGCGATAGAGCGCTCCGCCTCCGGCGTGATGATCGTCGGCGAGCGTGCCGGCCCAGAAGCGGCCCTGCGGGTCGCAGGCCGCGTCGTTCATCCGGGTCCCCGCCGGAGCGACCTCGGCGCCGATCGCGCGAAGGCTTCCGTCCGGCCGCAGGTAGACGAACCCGCGCCCGGCAGCCAGCAGCCAGCCGTCGTCTCCCGCGATCGGGGTGATCGCCCCGACCGTGCCCGGAACCGCATACGCGCGAACCGGGACGAGGCCGCCGTCCGCGGTGACCCGGTCCCGATAGACGCGACCGGCGACGATGTCCACCCGCAGCAGCTCGGCGCGGCGGGCGTCCCAGCGGGCTCCTTCGCCGAGCACGGTCTGCTGGGTCGTGCACGCGACGGCGCCGCCGGACGCGCCCGGACCGCCGTGATCCACGCTAGAGGGCCAGCTTCACGCTGTTGCGTCCCGGCCTTCACGAAGCGGCCGCCGGGACCCCGCGTCCTCGCCCCCGCCGTTGGCGGCTCCTCCTTCCGCCGAAGCTCGGCAGCGAAGAACTCGAGGGCCGTCTTCGTCTTCGTCTGCTGGTGGCCGCTGATGGGGACGCCCCGACTGCCCAGGTAGGCGCGCGCCTCCGCCGCGACCTGGAAGGCTTCCTCCGGCAGGCACTTGGTCGACAGCTCGAGGAGCCGCGATCCGTCCGGGTAGAGCCACATCTCCGCGACGAGAGGTCGCCGAGGGTCTTCGGTGCGAAGACCGCCTTCAGGATGAAGGTGGGCCCGAGCGTCACCAACGACGCCAGCTCGATGCCGGCGGGGGCATGCGCCTTGTAGAAGGCGCGCTGCTCCTTCGAGAAGATGCTCCGCAGCGGGATCGTCCCAGCGGCGGCGTCCCGCACCTCCTGGCCGGTCACCCGGCCTTTCATCGACCCGGAGCAGACGAAGCCCCCGGGCAGGACGTCGACCTCGACGTTGAAGGCGGGCGAACGCCGAATGTCAGGCGGCAGGTCGGAGGGCACCACCGGACGCAGCTTGACCACGGTGTCGCCACGACCGCCCTGCCTGCGCCGGGCGCGGACGACGACCCCTGCCTGGTTGAGGAGGAGGTCCGGCGTGTCGAAGAAGAAGACCTGGCGCGGCTGGGCCTCGACGGGGTCCATCGGCAGCCTGGCGATGGAGGCGCGCTGGTCCGAGGCGGGGACGGTGGCCTTGAGCTCGACGCTGTCGGAGCCCCGGATCAGCTCCAGCAGGCCCCCATCTGCGCTCGCCGGAATGCCGGGCCGCATGGCAGTGTGTCGCGTCTCCACGCTCTCGCTCCTCTCCGCGCGTCGCCGCGTGGCGATCACGATGCTCTCGATGTTGATGCCGTTCACGGAGCCGACCTTGAGCACGGTGGCTGCGACGAACCCGCCGACGAGACCGCCGACGATGCCGAGGACGACCATCATCAGCAGGCCCTGGCGCGAGCCCATGATCTGGTTGGCCAGGAAGCCGGCGATGGCGCCGACGACGATCCAGGCGATGAAGCCCATCGAGTTCGTTCCTTCCGGTGGCGCGGCCCCGATCCGGCCGACGCGGTCTGCGGGCCAGACCCCGCCCGCCCGGGGACCGCGACGCGGTCAGATGTCGGCGTCAGGCCGGCTCGCGCCGGAAGATCCCGACGGCCCAGAGCACGATCAGCTCGATGATCGTCCAGCCGACGAAGGCCACGATCGCGGTGACATCGAGGACCGAGCCCGCGGCATGCAGGGTGTCCGTCCGGAGGATCCCCTCGAACGGCGCCACGAACAGCTGGCTGACGTTCAGGATGCCCGACACGAGACCGTTGGCTTCTCGGGCGTCGAGCAGGAGCAGGACGATGCGCGCTCCGATGACGATCTGGATCAGCCCGAACACGAGGATGACGATGCGCCGGGTCACCTCGGAGCCGCCGGGGCCGGTCGGGGTGATGCGACGACTATCCGTCCGGACCGTCGCCTGCCCGTCGGCGACGGTGGATTCCTGGGTGACGACCGTCCGGTCGACTTGATCGATGGCCATGGCCTTCTCCTTGCGCCTTCAGGCATCCGGGGAAGCGGGGCCACAGGACCACCGCCGGGCGACGCGCCGGCCACTGCTGTGCTTGCAGTGAACCATAGGATCGTGGTATTGTCAACTGTAGTTAATGGTATCAACTGTAGGACACGGCAGTGACCATGGCGCCATCGATCGGGGCCGTGCTCAAGCAGGCGCGCGAGGTGCGCGGGCTGTCGGCCGTCGATGCGGCGCGGGCTGCGAGCATCTCGGCGGCCTACCTCAGCAAGCTCGAGAACGACGCGGTCAAGAAGCCTTCGCCGCCGTGTCCTGCACCAGCTTGAGCGAGGCCCTGGCGATACCGTACGCTGACCTCATGCGCCTGAGCGGCTACCGCGTGCCCGAGTCCGCCGGGAGTCCCACGGACACGGTCGGTGCGGCGCTCTTCGCCGATCTCACCGACGAGGAGCGGGAGGAGCTGCTCGAGTACCTCGCCTGGTACCGGGCCCGGCGGCGATCGAGGCGCGCCCGTCCGAGCGTGCGGACCGCACCGTGATCGGTGCCCGTGCCGCTCGGCTGATCGCGCTCAGACTCACCGAGGGTGGAACCTCCGAGACCCAGTTCGAACTCGGGTTGCGCCGCGGGCCGAGCCATCGCCGCCGCGGCATCATCGCGGACCAGCCGGTTGTTCCACTCGACGTGGTCGGGCGCCCTCGAGAACGCGATCCTCGGCCTGGCTCCCCAGGCACGTGGAAGGTGCTCGTTATGATCGACACGTCCCCAGGTCGAGCGAGGGCGGACCGGGTCAGGCCATGCGCTGACGGCGGAACATGACATCCAACGAGTCCCTCCGAGATCCGCCCGGTCGCAACCGCCCGCGCGCGCGCCAACCGGCCGGACTCGAAGAGCCGATCCTCGCCGAGCTCTTCAGCGTGGAGCGGCTGGAGCAGCACGCGGAGACGCTGGCCGCCGCCCAGGCGGTCACGGATGCGCCCCGCCGGGGACATGCCGTCGGGCCTCGCATCGCGGAGAACGGACGTGTCCTCGTGGACGCCTACCGCGTCCTCGCCCGGGCGATCAAGGACGAGCGGGCGATCACGCCGGCCGCCGAATGGCTCGTCGACAACTTCCCGATCGTCGACGAGCAGCTCCGCGAGATCCGCGACGACCTGCCCCCGGACTACTACCGCGAGCTCCCCAAGCTGGCAGCCGGCCATCTCGAGGGATACCCGCGGGTCCTCGGGCTGGCCTGGGCCTACATCGCGCACACCGACAGCCGCTTCGACCCGGAGAGCCTGACCCGGATGGTGCGGGCCTACCAGGTGGTGGACCCGCTGACGATCGGCGAGCTGTGGGCGATCGCGATCAGCCTGCGGATCCTCCTCGTCGAGAACCTTCGCCGCCTCGCGGAACAGATCGTGGGCAGTCGGGCAGCGCGGCAGAAGGCCGACGAGATCGCCGACAGCCTGCTCGACCTCGGCAAGGACAGCCCGGAGGTCGCGGCGGCGTCCCTGCGACGGCTGTCGCGCACCGCACTGCCGACGGCGGCCCGGGTCCAGCTCTTCCAGCGCCTGCGCGACCAGGACCCCGCCGTCACCCCCGCCCTGCGCTGGCTGGAGGAGCTCCTCGCGGCCGAGGGGACGACAGCCGAGGAGACGGTCCGCCTCGAGCACCAGCGCCAGGCGACGATGAACGTGACGGTCCGCAACGTCATCACGAGCATGCGCCTCATCTCGTGGTTCGACTGGGCGCAGTTCGTCGAGAGCGTGAGCCTGGTCGACGATGTCCTGAACGCACGAAGTCCGTTCCGGGAGATGGACTTCGCGACTCGGGATCGCTACCGGCACGCCGTCGAAGAGCTGGCCCGCGGTTCGGGCCGTGACCGAGGTCGAGGTCGCGCAGGCGGCCGCGGCGATGGCGGACGACGCGTCGCCGGCCGGCGACGGGAGCCCGGCCGGCGAAGCGGACCCGGGCGACGGAGCCTCGCCGCCGCGACCCCGGCTACTACCTGATCTCGGACGGCCGACGTGCGTTGGAGCGCGCCCTCCACGTGCGGGTGCCGGTGGGACGCCGGCTGCGGCGCGCCTATGTCCAAGCCGGCACGCGTGGCTACCTCGGGACGATCGCGGTGTTGACGGCGCTGATCCTCGCCGTGCCGGTCCTCCTGTCCGGGGCCGGCGGCGCCGCAGGTGCCGGCATCCTCCTCATGGCAATCCTCGCGCTCGCCCCGGCCTCCGACCTGGCGATGTCCCTGGCCAACTGGTCGGTCACCAACGTGCTGGGCCCGAGACCGCTGCCCCGCCTCGACCTCGACGATGGCGTGCCGTCCGGGCTGAGGACCCTGGTTGTCGTGCCGATGCTCCTCACGAGCGAGGCGGACGTCGAGGCCCAGGTCGGCGGCCTGGAGGTCCACTACCTGGGGAACCGCGAGGGCGATCTCCGATTCGCCCTGCTGTCGGACTGGCTCGATGCCCCGACCGAGGAGGTCCCCGGCGACGACGAGCTCCTGTCCGCGGCGGCGGCGGCCATCGACCGACTCAACGAGCGCCACGGCGAGGCGCCCGGGGGAGGCGCCCGATTCCTGCTCTTCCACCGGAAGCGAACGTGGAACGAGGCCGAGGGCTGCTGGATGGGGTGGGAGCGCAAGCGCGGCAAGCTCCAGGAGCTGAACGCCCTCCTGCGGGGATCGACGACGACCGGCATCCTGACCACGGGGCGGCCCGCGTCGACCCCGCCGCCGGACGTGCGCTACGTGGTCACGCTCGACGCCGATACGCGCCTGCCCCGGGGCGCGGTGGGGCGCCTCGTGGGGACGATGGCCCATCCGCTGAACCATCCGACCTTCGACGCGCAGGCCGGCCGGGTGACCCAGGGGTACGGCGTGCTCCAGCCACGGATCACGTCGACGCTCCCGGCCGAGCACGAGGCATCGATCTTCGGGCGGTCCTTCTCCGGGCCGGCCGGCATCGACCCGTATGCCTCCGCCGTGTCCGACGTCTACCAGGACCTGTTCCAGGAAGGGAGCTTCACCGGCAAGGGGATCTACGACCTCGACGCCTTCGCCGCGGCGATGGCGGACCGCGTACCCGAGAACGCGCTCCTGAGCCATGACCTGTTCGAGGGCGTCTTCGCCCGGGCCGGGCTGGTGACCGATGTCGAGCTCTTCGACGAGTTCCCGTCGAACTACCTGGTCTCGGCGGCCCGCCAGCACCGCTGGGCCCGCGGCGACTGGCAGCTCCTGCCATGGATCCTCGGCCGCGCCCGCGACGCCACGGGTCGGCGGAGCCGGAGCTCCATCCCGGGCATCGCCCGCTGGAAGATGGTCGACAACCTGCGCCGGACGATGTCCGCCCCGCTCACGCTGGCCACCCTCATCGCGGCCTGGACGCTCCCGTCCGTGTCGGCGAGCGTGTGGACCGCCTTCGTCCTCGGGTCGCTGATCGTCCCCGCGGCGCTGCCCGTCCTGGCGGGACTCCTGCCACGACGGCAGGGCATCTCGAAGCGCAGCCACCTGCGGGCCCTGGGAGGGGACGTGGCCATCGCCGTGGCCCACGTGGGCCTCGGCCTCGCGTTCCTCGCGCACCAGGCGTCGCTGATGGTGGACGCGATCCTGCGAACCCTGGCGCGGCTGTACGTCACACGCCGGAACCTCCTCGAGTGGACGACCGCGGCGCAGGCGAAGGCCAGCCATGACCTCGACCTGGCCGGGTTCTACCGGCAGATGGCGGGCAGCGTCGCGATCGCCACCGGCACCGCGGCCCTCGTCCTCGTCGTGAAGCCGGACGCGAGCTGGATCGCCGCGCCGTTCGTGGTCCTGTGGCTCGTGGCGCCCGTCGTCGCCCGATGGGTGAGCGCACCGCCTCCGGAATCAGCCTCGGAGCAGCTCTCGGCCGCCGACGTCCGGGCCGTCCGGCTGACCGCCCGCCGCACCTGGCGGTTCTTCGAGACCTTCGTCGGTCCGGACGATCACGGGCTGCCGCCCGACAACTTCCAGGACGATCCGGGGCCGGTCGTCGCGCATCGCACCTCGCCGACGAACATCGGGCTGTACCTGCTGGCCACGGTGACCGCGCGCGACTTCGGCTGGATCGGGACCCTCGAGATGGTGGAGCGCCTGGAGGCGACGCTCGCGACCGTCGGTAGCCTCGAACGGTTCCGGGGGCACCTGTACAACTGGTACGACACGCGCGACCTGCACCGGCTCGAGCCGGCCTACGTGTCGTCGGTCGACAGCGGCAACCTCGCCGGTCACCTGCTCGCGCTTTCCAGCGCCTGCCGCCAGATGATCGACCAACCGCTTCCCGCCGAGGCCGCGCTGGCCGGGATCGGTGACGCCCTGGCCCTGGCGCGCGAAGCGGCCGCCGCGATCGGTGACGATCGGCGAAGCCAGACACTGACCCGGCGGCAGCTTGCCGAAGCCCTCGACCTGCCGCCCGGCCGCCGGTGCCGCGGCCCCCGCAACGCCCGCGGCCTGGGCGGCCCTGCTGGGCGAGCTCTCGACGCATGCCCGGACGCTGTCCGACGTTGCCTCGGCCCTGACCGCGGAGCGCGGGGAAGGCGCAGCAGGGCGAGCTCGTGACGTGGGCCGAGGCGGCCCGCCTGGCCGTGACGAGCCACGTTCGAGACCTCGCGCTGCTCCAGCTCACGCCGGCAGAGGCGACTGCGTTTCCAACGATCGCCGAGCTGTCGGATCCACCGGCCGGCGATGGCGGCGCCGGATCGCCCGGGGCGGTGCTGCTCGTTCGCCGACTCCAGGCAATCGCCGATCAGGCGCACCAGCTCTTCCGGGAGATGGAGTTCGGCTTCCTCTTCGACCCGACCCGCAAGCTCTTCTCGATCGGCTTCCGGGTCCGCGACGGCACGCTCGATCCAAGCTGCTACGACCTCCTCGCCTCCGAGGCACGCCTGGCCAGCTTCCTCGCGATCGCCAAGGGCGACGTGGCCCCGGATCACTGGTTCCGGCTCGGACGCGCGCTGACGCCGGTCGGTCGCGGCTCCGCCCTGATCTCCTGGTCCGGGTCCATGTTCGAGTACCTGATGCCCGCTCTCGTGATGCGCGCTCCCGCCCTCAGCCTGCTCGACCACACGTACCGGCTGGTCGTGGCCCGCCAGATGAGCTATGCCGCCGAGCTCGGCGTGCCCTGGGGCATGTCCGAATCGGCATACAACGCACGGGACCTCGAGCAGACCTACCAGTACTCGAGCTTCGGCGTGCCCGGCCTGGGCCTGAAGCGGGGCCTGAGCGAAGACGTCGTCGTGGCCCCGTACGCGACCGCCCTCGGGGCGATGATCCAGCCCGAGGCTGCGGTCCGGAACTTCGCCCGGCTCGCCAAGGCCGGAGGGGGCGGTCCGTACGGCTTTCGGGAGGCGCTCGACTACACGGCGCGCCGCCTCCCCGAGGGGGCCACGGTCGCGATCGTGAAGAGCTACATGGCGCATCACCAGGGGATGGCGCTGGTGGCCCTGGGCAACGTGCTCAACGACCGCGTGATGATCGAGCGGTTCCATGCCGACCCGATCGTCGAGGCCACGGAGCTGCTGCTCCAGGAGCGGATGCCGCGCGACGTGCTCGTGGCTCGGCCACGCGCCGAGGAGGTGAAGAGCGCGGCAGACGTGCGCGACCTCGTGCCGCCGGTACCCCGTCGCTTCACCTCGCCCCACGACACCACGCCCCGGACGCACCTCCTGTCGAACGGGCGGTACGCGGTCATGGTGACGGCCGCGGGGGCCGGCTACAGCCGCTGGCGCGACATGGCGGTGACACGCTGGCGCGAGGACGTGACGCGCGACGCGTGGGGCAGCTTCCTCTTCCTGCGCGACATGCACACCGGCGCGGTGTGGTCGGCGGGTCACCAGCCCAGCGGCGCAGAGGCGGACAGCTACGAGGTCGAGTACGCCGAGGATCACGCCGAGTTCTCCCGTCGCGACGGCTCGATCGCGACGGGCTTGACCATCGTGGTGTCGACGGAGCACGACGCCGAGATCCGCCGCGTGACGTTGACCAACCTCGGCTCGCGCGCGCACGAGATCGAGCTGACGTCGTACGCGGAGATCGTCCTCGCACCCCAGGCGGCCGACGTCGCGCATCCGGCCTTCCAGAACCTGTTCGTGCAGACCGAGTTCGTCGCCGAGATCGGGGCCCTCCTGGCGACCCGCCGACCACGATCCCGCGACGAGCGGCCGATCTGGGCCGCCCATGTCGCCGTCGTCGAGGAGGAGGCCGGCGGGGTCATCCAGTACGAGACGGACCGGGCGCGCTTCCTCGGCCGAGGTCGGTCGGTCCGCTCCCCGGCCTCGGTCATCGACGGACGCCCGCTCTCGGACACGGTGGGCGCGGTGCTGGATCCGATCTTCAGCCTCCGGTGCCGGGTCCGGCTCGCCCCCGGTGCGACCGCCCATGCGATCTTCTCGACGGTCGTCGCCGAGTCCCGCGAGGAGGTCCTGGACCTGGCCGACAAGTACCGCGACTCGGCCACCTTCGAGCGGGCGGCCACCCTCGCCTGGACGCAGGCCCAGGTCCAGCTCCATCACCTGGGGATCGAGCCCGACGAAGCCCACCTGTTCCAGCGCCTGGCCAACCGGATCCTCTACTCGGATCGGTCACTGCGGCCGGCGGCCGGCCTGCTGGCCCGCAACGAGTGGGGAGCACCGGGCCTGTGGGCCCACGGGATCTCCGGCGATCTGCCCATCGTGATGGTGCGGATCGACGAAGCCGAGGACCTCGACATCGTCCGGCAGCTGCTCCGGGCACACGAGTACTGGCGCCTGAAGCTCCTCGACGTCGACCTCGTGATCCTCAACGAGCACGGTGCCACCTACGCCCAGGACCTCCACGATTCGCTCGAGACCCTCGTGCGGACGAGCCAGTCAGCCCTCGCCCGCGAGGGCCACCCGGGCCGCGGCGGGGTGCACATCCTGCGCGGCGAGCGGCTCTCCACCGAGGATCGCACGGTCCTCCAGGCAGCCGCCCGGGCCGTCCTGCTGAGTCGCCGCGGCAGTCTCGCCGACCAGGTCATCCGCCTGGAGCGCCCCGAGAGGATTGAGCGGCCGGCAGCGCCGCCCCGCTCGAGCCAGCCCAGGAGCGAGCCTGTTGCGCCGCGCCCGGAGCTCGAGTTCTTCAACGGCCTCGGCGGCTTCGCCGACGGGGGGCGCGAGTACGTCACCATCCTCGGCCCGGGACAGGCCACCCCGGCGCCCTGGCTCAACGTCATCGCCAACGCATCGTTCGGGTTCCAGGTCTCCGAGTCCGGGTCGGGGTACACGTGGTCCGGGAACAGCCGCGAGAACCAGCTCACCCCGTGGTCGAACGACCCTGTCAGCGATCCGGTGAGCGAGGCGATCTACGTCCGGGATGACGACAGCGGCGAGCTGTGGGGTCCGACGGCCCAGCCGATCCGCTGCGAGGAGTCGACGTACGTCGCCCGTCACGGGCCTGGATACAGCCGATTCGAGCATGTGCACGATGGGATCTCGCTCAACCTCGTGCAGTTCGTCCCGCTCGACGACCCGCTGAAGATCTCGGTGCTGACCATCGAGAACCGGTCCGGGCGCTCGCGGCGCCTGTCGGTGACCGCCTATGCCGAGTGGGCGCTGGGCACCTCGCGCGGGGCCAACGCCCCCGGGATCGTCACCGACACTGCCAGCCGGAGACTCGGGCGCTCCTCGTGCGCAATCCGTGGAACACGGAGTTCGGTGGGCGGGTCGCCTTCCTCGACCTCGGCGGGCGACAGACGGCGTGGACGGCCGATCGGACCGAGTTCCTCGGCCGCAACGGCGCTCCGGAGCGGCCGACCGGCCTGGACCGCGGGTCCCGGCTGCAGGGTGCCGCCGGTGCCGGCCTCGACCCCTGCGCTGCACTGCAGACCAGCTTCGAGCTCGCCGGCGGAGCGCAGACCCAGGTCCTCGTTCTGCTCGGCGAGGCGGAAGGGGCCGCGGCGGCGGCCGACCTCATCCAGCGGGGGCGAACGACCGACCACGCGGCGACGCTGCGCAGCGTGGCGAGCTTCTGGGACGACACCCAGGGGACGATCCAGGTGCGGACGCCCGACCGCTCGATGGACATCATGCTCAACCGCTGGCTCATCTATCAGACGCTCGCCTGCCGGCTGTGGGCGAGGACCGCGTTCTACCAGGCCGGCGGCGCCTACGGGTTCCGCGACCAGCTCCAGGACGTCGTCGCCCTGGTGACCGCGAAACGCGACGTGGCGCGCGAGCACCTGCTGAGGGCGGCGGCCCGCCAGTTCGTCGAGGGAGACGTCCAGCACTGGTGGCATCCGCCGTCGGGTCGGGGCGTCCGGACCCGGATCTCGGACGATCGCCTCTGGCTGCCGTACGCCGTCGATCGCTACCTCGCGGTCACGGGCGACACGGCGATCCTCGACGAGACGGTCCCCTATCTCGACGGACCGACCCTGCGGCCGGACCAGGCAGACGCCTACTTCCAGCCGGGGCCCTCACCGGACGCGGCTTCGCTGTTCGCCCACTGTGCGGCGGCCATCGACCGGAGCCTCGCGGTCGGCGCCCACGGCCTGCCGCTCATCGGGTCGGGCGACTGGAACGACGGGATGAACCGGGTGGGCCACGAGGGGCGGGGCGAGAGCGTCTGGCTGGGCTGGTTCCTGCACACCGTCCTGGCCGCCTTCGCCCCGCTCGCGGAGGCCCGCGGCGAGCGTCCCCGCGCGGAGCGCTGGCGAGCCCACATGAAGGCGCTCCGGCGGGCGCTCGAGCGCCACGGCTGGGACGGCGACTGGTATCGCCGCGCCTTCTTCGACGATGGCACCCCGCTCGGCTCCGCCATGAACGCCGAGTGCCGGATCGACTCGATCGCCCAATCGTGGGCCGTCCTGTCGGGAGCCGCCAATCCACCCCACGCGGAGCGAGCGATGGCAGCGGTGGAGGAGTACCTCGTCCGACGGGGCGACGGTCTCGTCCTGCTGTTCACCCCGCCGTTCGACCACTCCGACGTGGATCCAGGCTACGTCAAGGGATACGTGCCGGGCATCCGGGAGAACGGCGGCCAATACACCCACGGGGCCATCTGGTCGGTCCTCGCGTTCGCGACCCTGGGCGACGGCGACAAGGCGGGCGAGCTGTTCTCCATCCTGAACCCGATCAACCATGCCAGCACACGGGCCGGGGTCCATCGCTACAAGGTGGAGCCGTACGTCATGGCGGCCGACGTCTACACCGAGCCGCCGCACGTCGGCCGCGGCGGGTGGACCTGGTACACCGGGTCGGCGGGCTGGATGTACCAGGCAGGCGTCGAGTGGATCCTGGGATTCCACCTGCGCGGGACGACGCTCGTGCTCGATCCCTGCATCCCCCGCGCCTGGCCCGGCTACGAGATCGTCTTCCGCTATCACACGGCCACGTACGAGATCGCCGTGGAGAACCCGCAGGGGGTCAGTCGCGGGGTTGTCGTGGCGGAGCTCGACGGGCAGCCGCTGACCGGTGGCGGCGCCGCGATCCCGCTCGTCGACGACGGCGCCACCCACCGAGTCCGGGTCGTCCTCGGGTAGACCCCGTGCCGACGGCGCCCGCGCCGCCTTACGGCAGCAGGACCGCGATCGTCTCGAGCGGAACCGGGTTGGAGGCCAGGACCACCTCGGCGGCGGCCCGGGCCTTCGGCGTGATCGACGCCACGTAGGCCCGCGCGATCGGCTTCTTGTCCTCTGTCGCTGACGTGTCACGAAGCATCAGCCAGCCGCCGACGACCCAGATCGCCATCTCCACGAGGTCGACCGCGTAGTAGTCCACGCGATCGCGCTCGGGCGATGCCTTGAGCGCATCGACGGCCTGGCCGAAGAGGCCGGTCAGCTCCGCCAGGAGCGCCTGCTCGGTGGCCATGTCGGCGGGGTACTCGGCCGCCTGCCATTCGGCGAGCAGCGGATCGAGCGACCGGTTGAGGAGCTTGCCGATGGCCGCGACCACCTGGAGCTGGCTCGTGCCCTCGTAGATGTTGGTGATGCGGACGTCCCGGAAGAGGCGCTCGATGTTGAACTCGCGCATGTAGCCCGCGCCGCCGTGCACCTGCATGGCCTGGTAGCAGACCCGGTTGCCCATCTCGGTGGCGCAGTACTTCACCATCGGGGTCAGGGTCTCGGCCAGCGCCTGGGCCTGCTTGTGGCGGGCGCGAACCGCCGGGTCCGTCTCCGAGCCACCCTCTTCGACGGCCTGCTCGTAGACCTTCCACAGGTCCACCCAGCGTCCCGTCTCGGCCAGAAGGGTCCGCGTGGCTTCCAGGTCCAGCCCGCATCGAGAGCAGCAGCCGGCCCACGGCCGGCAGGCTTCGGATCGGCTTGCCGAACTGGATGCGCGCGCGGGAGTACTTGTCGGCCTCCCGGTAGGCGGCCTCGGCGATGCCGAGGGCCTGCGCGGCCACGGCCAGCCGGGCGCCGTTCATCAGGTTCATGGCGTAGCGCATGAGGCCGAAGCGGCGCTTGCCGAGCAGGGTGGCCGGGGTGTTGACGTACTGGATCTCGCACGTCGGCGACGCGTGGATCCCCATCTTGTTCTCGATGCGCCGGATCTTGACCGTGTCGTCGCGCTCGACCAGGAACATGGAGAGGCCGCGGGCGTCGGACGAGCCCTCCTCGCTGCGGGCCAGGACCAGCGAAACGTCCGCCAGGCCGTTGGTGATGAAGCGCTTGACGCCGTTGAGGTGCCACTGGCCGGTGGCCTCGTCCAGGGTTGCCCGCGTCCCCACGGCGCCCAGGTCGGATCCGGCGTCGGCCTCGGTCAGGACCATCGCCCCGGAGACCTCGCCGCGCGAGAAGCGAGGCAGCACCCGCGCCTTGGTCTCCGGGTCGCCGATCTCCTCCAGCAGGGAGGCGATCTCCTGGAGGCCGTACACGGTCATGAGGCCGCTCTCCGCCCGGGCCACCATCTCCACCATCATCTGGTAGATGGTCTCGGGCAGGTTCAGGCCGCCGTACTCGCGGGACAGCATGGCCCCGAAGAGCTCGGCCTGGCGCAGGGCATCGATGGCGTCCTGGGTGGCGGCGGCATAGGTGACCTCGCCGCTGTCGTAGTGGGCGCCCTCCTCGTCCGCCTCGGCGGCCCGGGGTGCCACGCGCTCGCCGCAGACCTCGCCGAGGACGTCGAGCACGATCCGGTAGTTGTCGATGGCGTCCGCGTAGTTGCGCGGGGCGGTGGGGTAGATCTCCGACTCGGTGTAGCCCTTCTCCTTGAGCTCCAGCACCTCGCGCAGGTCGAGCTGCTCGCAGGCGGAACTGCAGGTCCGGGTTGTCGAGGAAGAAGTTCTCGCTCATTCGGCTGTGACCTCGGGTGCTCCCCAGCCCGTCCCCGGGCTCCGCGGAGCGCTCGCGCAGGGCCTTGATGATCATGGGCAGCACCTCGGCGGCTTCGCCCACGATGCGGTAGTGCGCGATCTGGAACATCGGCGCGGCAGGGTCGGTGTTGATGGCGATGATCTTGGACGACTCGTCCATGCCGGCCCGGTGCTGGATGGCGCCCGAGATGCCGGCCGCGATGTAGAGGCGGGGCCGGACGGTCGTGCCGGTCTGGCCCACCTGGTGGTCGCGGTCGATCAAGCCCGCGTCCACGGCCGCGCGCGAGGCGCCGACCTCTCCGCCGAGCAGGTTGGCCAGCTCGCGCAGCAGGGCGAACTCGTCGGGGCTGGAGATGCCCGCGCCCCCGGAGACGATCACCGCGGCGTCCTTGAGCTTGACGGTCGAACGGCGGACCTGCCGGCTCAGGACCTCGAGGGCGAAGTCGCCCGGCTCGAACTCGGGCGTCACCCGCTCCACGACCCCGGTCCGGCTCGGGTCGATGGCGGGCATGCGCATGACCCCCTCGCGGACCGAGGCCATCTGCGGCCGGGTGTTCGGATTGACGATCGTGGCGACCAGGTTCCCGCCGAAGGCCGGCCGGATCTGGAAGAGCAGGTTCGGATAGGTCCGGTCCTCGCGCCGGAGGTAGTAGTCGCCGACCTGGAGATCGGTGCAGTCGGCGGTCAGGCCGCAGCGCAGGGCGCTGGCGACGCGCGGCGCGAAGTCCCGGCCGTTGGGCGTGCCGCCGACGAGGAAGATCTCGGGCCGGCGCCGGCGCGCCTCCGTGATCGCCACGCGGGCGTACGGGAGGGTGCGGTAGTGGGCCAGCTCGGGGTGGTCGGCCAGCAGGACGCGGTCGGCGCCGTGGCGGATGACGTCGCGGGCGAGCTCCTCCACGTCGTGCCCGCACAGCAGGCCCACGACCTCGTAGCCGAGGGGATCGGCCAGCTCGCGGGCCCTGCCGGTCAGCTCCAGGCTGACGTCGGCGATCCGGCCGTCCGTGTGCTCGATGAAGACCCAGATGCTCTTCTGCTCGGTCATGGCCGCCTACCCGACGATGTACTCGTGGACCAGCTCCGCCACCATGGCCGCGATGGCCTCGGGGGTGGGCGGGACCGTCTTGCTCTCGGTGCTCTCGAGGACCACGAAGTTGACCTTGTGGACCTGGGTGGGCGAGCCGGCGAGGCCGATGCTCTCGGCGTCGACGCCGATGTCGTCCGCTGTCCAGACCGGGATCTCGAGGTCGTGGGCGGCCAGGTACGCCTCGAGCGCCTCCTGGGTCTCGAATTCCGGCCATCGCTCGAGGAGCGCGGCGTGCTCGCCCGAGGTTGCGGCCAGCTTGAGGGCCAGCTGCCGGCGGACCGACGGCGGGCGCGGCGTGTTGGCCGAGCCCACCACCGTCAGCAGGCAGGGCATCTGGCAGCGGACGACCTCCGTGCCGGAGTCCAGGGCGCGCTGGGCCGTGATCCGGCCGTCGGCGATCTCCAGGATCGGCCTCCGCGTAGGTGATCTGCGGGATGCCCAGCTTCTCCGCCGTCTGGGGGCCCACCTGGGCCGTGTCGCCGTCGATCGCCTGGCGCCCGGCCAGGACCAGGTCGAAGCGGCCGACCTTCTCGATCGCCTTCTGCAGGGCGTAGGAGGTGGCCAGGGTGTCGGCCCCGGCGAACCTGCGATCGGTCAGGAGGACGACCTTGTCCGCCCCGCGCCAGAGGCACTCGCGCAGGATGTTGGCCGCCTTCGGCGGGCCCATCGTGAGCACGGTGACCGTCCCGCCGTGGTGCTCCTTGACCTGGAGGGCCATCTCGAGGGCGTTGAGGTCCTCGGGGTTGAAGATGGCCGCCAGGGCGCCGCGGTTCATCGTGCCGTCCTTGGTCATCGCGTCGCCCGTGATGTTGTGGGTGTCGGGCACCTGCTTGACCAGCACGACGCTGTCGATCGGTCGGGAGTCGGTCATCGGGGTCTCCGGGGATCGCCGGCCGCGCCGGCAGCTGGGTGTCGAGGCTTGCGCGGACTGCGGACGCCTTCCGGGTGGCGGCCGGCGTTCCGTGCGTCCGGCGCGTTTCGGGGAAGGATACCCGCGGGCAGCGTCGGCTCGTACGCCGCGGCGGGCCCCTCCGGGCACCCGCCCGTCAGCCGCCCTGCGCGAGCACCTCGACCGGCACGGGCAGCAACGGCCAGCGCGAATCCGCCGTGATGAGGCGGTCGGCACCGAGGACGAGGGCTGTCGCGACGACAAGGGCGTCCGGAAGGCGGAGCGCGCCCACATGGCGTGCGCGCAGCTCCGCAGCAGGCTCGCGATGGACCGCGTGGCCGGCTCGACCCGTGCGGGCAGGGCGTCGACGAACTGATCGACGACCGCCACCGCGTCGCGACTGCGCCGATACGGTGACACCAGGCATGCGGCGTAGGCGGACGACGGCAGCACCAGGGTGTCGCCGCTCTCGCGGGCACTCGTGACAGCCGTCGCGGCGGCCGCATGGTGGACGTCCGAGGCGTCAAGGATCGCGATGACCACCCCGGCGTCGAGCACCGTCAGTCCCACTCGCGTCGAAGCTCGTCGAGGCCGCCCGCCGGGTAGACGTCGGTCAAGAGGCCGCCGAACTGCTCGATCGGGTCAACTGCCCGGATGAGCAGGACCTCACCCGGGCCGCGCACCTCTGCACGCATGCGATCGCCGGTTTGGATGCCCGCGCGGTGGAGGGCGTCAATCGGAAGCGTGACCTGGTGCTTCGCGCTCACTCGGGTGTACCCGCGCCGACGTGGTTCCCTTACCCGCGGCTTCATGCGTCAAGGATAGCAGGATGGACACCGCGAGGTCAATGCCGTGAGCTAGCCGCCCCGGCCTACGCCTCGGCGATGACCCCGATCGAGATCCGGAAGCCGGCGCGCCGTTGCAGCAGCGGCATGACGGTGCCCTGGCCGATCGGCGCGTCGCCCGGGAACCAGCGGGCCCACTCCTCGTTGAACGGGTCGGACTCCGCCGAGTCGCGCAGGGACCAGTTGGCCCAGACCACCTTCTCGAGCGAGCTTCCCTCGGCCTCGAGCCCGGCCTTGAGGTTCACCAGGCATTGGCGGGTCTGCTCCCTGATCCCGCCGACGACCACCTGGCCGGTTTCGGGATCGATCGGCCCCATCGACGAGACGTACACCATGCCGCCGGCCTTCACGACCCGGCCATGGCCGACGGCCGGGCGGGAGGCCTCGGACTCCACCGACTCGCCGGGGCCCCATCTCCCCTTGCCCTTGGGCGTCGGGTTTTCGGGGTCCTCGGGCGGGATGCCGAACTCGCCGGGCGGCAGCTCGATCCCGCGTGCGGTGAACCTCCCCATGAAGGTCGGCCGGCTCCCGGTTGGCCTGAGCTGGCCCAGGATCTTCCCGTCGACGAAGTCGGTCTGCTCGAAGACGAAGATGTCCTGCATGAGGATGTCGTCGTCCTCGATCCCGTAGACCTCGGTGATGTTGACGATCTTGCGGGAGCCGTCCTTGAGCCGGGCGGTGTGGACGATGAGGTCGACCGCCGAGGCGACCTGCTCGCGGATCTGCCGGAGTGGAAGGTCGACGCCGGCCATCAGGACCATGGTCTCGAGACGGCGGAGCATGTCCGGCGGGCTGTTGGCATGTCCGGTCGAGAGCGAGCCCTCCTGGCCCACCGTCATGGCCTGGATCATGTCGAGGGCTTCGCCCGAACGGCACTCGCCGACGATGATCCGGTCGGGACGCATGTGGAGGGCGTTGCGCAGGAGGTCCCGGATGGTGATCTCGCCGTGGCCTTCCAGGTTCGGCGGCCGGGCCTCCAGCGTGACGACGTGCCGCTGGCGGAGCTGGAGCTCGGCGGCATCCTCGATCGTGACGATCCGCTCGTCCTCGGGGATGAACGCCGAGACCACGTTGAGCGTCGTCGTCTTGCCCGAGCCCGTGCCGCCGGAGACGAAGATGTTGAGGCGGGCCTCGACGCAGGCCTTCAGGAAGTCGAACATCTCGGCCGTCGCGGTGCCGAAACCGATGAGGTCGTCCACCGTGAACGGGTTGGCGGAGAACTTCCGGATCGTGATGACCGGACCCACGAGGGACAAGGGCGGGATGATCGCGTTGACGCGCGAGCCGTCGGGCAGCCGGGCATCGACCCGCGGGCTCGTCTGGTCGATGCGCCGCCCGATGGGCGTGACGATCCGGTCGATGATCCGGAGGACGTGCTCATCGTTCAGGAATGCGCGATTGACGCGCTCGATCTTCCCGCGCCGCTCGATGTAGATCTGGTTCGGGCCGTTGACCATGATCTCGGTGATCGAATCGTCGGCAAGAAGGGGCTCCAGCGGGCCGAGGCCGCCGATCTCGCCGACCAGCTCCTCGATCAGGCGCAGGCGCTCATTGCCCGTGACGGCGAAACCGTTGGCGCGGACGACCCGGTCGACAATCGTCCCGACCCTGGCCTGGACGTCGGTCGCCGCGGCGGCGTCGAACAGCGCGGTGGAGGCGCGACTGACCTCTTCCTGGAGGCGCTGCCGGATCCCCAGCAGCAGCTCCTCGCGGGCAGCGTTCTGGGCTCGCTGCGTGGCGGCCGGGACGAGGACAGGTACGGATGCGGGCGCAGGCGCGGCGGTTGCGTCGGAGCGGGTGCGCCGACGTCCGCGACGGCGCCGTTGGCGGCCGCATCCCGGGCGCCGCCTTCTCGACGGCCTGCTGCTGCGCCCTCTCGACCCGCTTGAGCAACGACAAGATGTGCACCTCCCCCGGCGTGCGACATCATCCACGATGGGGCGATTCGGTGCGTTCGCGGATGAGCGCGGCCCGGCTCGCCTGCCGAGCCGCAGCGAGCAGTACCCCGCCCATTTGTACGGGCTCGCCCGAGACCGATGACGGTCGGCAGGCACCGGAATGAGCGCGGAACTCACTCGATCACCGGGGCCTCATCGACCTCGCTGCACCGCACCCAGGGAAAGCCTCGCCTCGGCGTCCGAGGCGGATGCACTGACCGGGCACCGCCGGGGCACCCGGCATGGCTACCTCAGCGCGTAGACGCGGGCAGCGATCGGAGGGTAGTGCTCGTACGTTTCCGTAAGCTCCGTGCGCACCGTCGGCGGGGACGGCGAGTCGTGACGCCGCCGCCTCCGTGATCAGCGCATAGGCCGGGCCCACGAGCTCGGCGGCGTGGTTCTTGAACAGCCGGTGGGCCATCACCACTTCCGGGCCGACAAGCTCACGGCCTCCCCCGATCGACTGCAGCACGTAGCTGCCGGCGTGGAGCACGAACTTGAGGTCGAGCCCGTCGACGCGAGAGCAGGCGTCGCAGCGGCACGTCCAGACCTGCTCGGCGCCTGCGAGCTGCTCGCGGAACGACGCGTAGCACGCGGCGAGACAGCCCAGGAGGGCAGCGCCCCGGGGAATGTCGTCCTCGTCGCGGGCAAAGGCGAACACGGCGTCGCCCTCGAGCTTCGAGATGGTGAACGGCGGGGCAATCCGCTCGATGATGCCGTCGAGCAGGGACGAGACGAGGCCGTACGCATCCGGCACCTCGCCGCCGGCGAACGCGTCGTCGCGGTGCGCGTCGGTGACCGACTGGAGGAAGCCGGTGTAGCCGGAGATGTCGGCAAGCAGCAGCGGCCCGGAGGCGGCACCGGCCAGGGTCGGTTGGTTCATCGTCTCCTCGTTCGCAGGCGCGTCAGCGCCCGCGTCGGCCCGTGACGGACGCGGCCATGGCTCGAGGCGACGCCCGAGGGGTGAGCGTATACGGGTTTGGGGTGCCGCGCGGGCACGACGGTATCGGAGCAGTCGATCCGCGCAACGACACGGGCGCCTGATGCGTCATAGGTGCGGTTCAGCCCGCAGCACAGCGGCAGCGACAGATGGATGTCAGGCGCCCAGCCGCGTCCCTTCTCCACCGGGTCCTTCCGAGCGCGGTCTCGGGCGATCCCGTTGCCGCGACGTCGGCGGCCCCGTCGGGCCCGGCGCGCGAGGTCCGCGCAGACCTCGAGGGTCTGCGCGGGGTCGCCGTCCTCGCCGTCCTCTTGTTCCACCTCGGGCTCCCGGGGCGGCCGGCGGGTTCGTCGGCGTCGACGTCTTCTTCGTCATCTCCGGCTTCCTGATCACCGGGCTGCTGCTCCGCGAGCACGAGCGGACCGGCCGGATCGGCCTCCGCCGCGTTCTACTCGCGCCGGATGCGTCGGATCCTGCCCGCGGTGCTCGTCACGATCGCCGTGACCGTCGGCTGGCGGCGCTCGTCCTGGCGCCGCTGGACCTGCCCGAGATCGCCCAGGACGGCGCGGCGGCCGCGCTGTCGGTCGGCAACATCCGCTTCGCCGTTCGAGGCGACGGACTACTTCGCGGCGACGATGCCGTCGCCGTTCCGCCACTTCTGGTCGCTCGGCGTCGAGGAGCAGTTCTACCTGGTCTGGCCGGCGCTCCTGATCGTGGCGCTCGCCCGCGGCGTCCCGGCCGGCGCGGTCGCCCTGGTGATCGGCGGCGGTCGTGGCGTCCTCGTTCGCCGCATCGTTCTGGCTGACCGACGCGTCGCCAGCGTGGGCGTTCTACTCGCTGCCGAGCCGCGTCTGGGAGCTGGCGCTCGGCGGGCTGCTCGCGGTCGGCGGCCGGCTGGCTCGCCCGCGCTGCCGGCCTGGCTCGCTGGTCGCGATCGGCTGGCTCGGCGTCGGCCTGGTCGGCGCCGGCGTCGTGCTGATCGACGGCGCGACGCCCTACCCGGGACTGCGGCGCTGCTGCCGACGCTCGGCGCGGCGGCCGCTGATCGTCGCGGGGGCGGGCGCGGGCCCGTCGGCTGGATGCTGACGCCGGGACGCCGCTCGCGGTTCATCGGCCGGATCTCCTACTCGCTCTACCTGTGGCACTGGCCGATCCTCGTGCTGCCCGTCGCTGGCGCTCGGCGAGGAGCTGCCGCTCGACGCTGCGGCTCGCGCTCGGCGCGCTGTCGATCGTCGTCGCCGCGGCGAGCTGGCGCCTGATCGAGGAGCCGTTCCGGCGCGGCCGGTTGTGGGCCCGCCGGCCGCGGCTGGTGCTGGACCGCGCTGACCACGGCCGTCGCGGTGGCGACGGCGTCGCGGTCGGGATCGGCGATCCTACAGCCTGGGCCGCGTGGACGGCCGTCGGGTCGCTCCCGGCCAGCGGGTCGGCCGAGCCGGCGCCGCCGGCGCGAGGGTCGGCGCGACGCCCGCGCCGGGCCGGCGTCCGCCGGCAGCTCGACGCGGCCGCCGCGCGCGCCGCCGCCGCCGAGCGTCGCGCCGGCGGCGCGCGGCGCCGCCGATCTCGACGCCTGCCGCGACCCCGTCGGCGCCGCCGCGGCCCGCCGCGCCGAGCCCCGACCGCGACCCGCGGCCGTCCCGAACCCCTGGCCGCTCCCCGCCGACATCCGGCCGGCCCTGGCCGCCGCCCGCTCGGACAAGGAGCGGATCATCGGCGACGGCTGCTTCATGAGCCTGCGCGGCAGCAAGCCGCCCGACTGCGTCTACGGCAACCGTGACGGCACGTTCACGGTCGCCCTCGTCGGCGACTCGCATGCGGCCCACTGGTTCCCGGCCGTCGAGGCGATCGCCAACGCCCACGGCTGGCGCCTGCTCCCATTCACCAAGGCGTCGTGCGTCTTCGTCGACCTGCCGATCTACTCGCCGATCCTGAAGCGCGAGTACACCGAATGCGAGGCCTGGCGGCCGCAGGTCGTGCAGCGCCTGATCGAGGCCCAACCGGACCTCACCATCGTGTCGTCCGATCGCTGGCTGCCGACCGAGATCAAGGCCGACGCCAACCCGACCCGCCAGGGCGAGGCGATGGCGCGGCTGCTCAACCAGATCCCGGGCGCGATCGCGATCATCGGCGACACGCCGGCGTCGCGGTTCGACGTGCCGGTCTGCCTGTCCCAGCACGCTCGCGGACATCACGCGCTGCGCCACGTCGCGGATCGAGGCGTTCGGGCGCCAGAAGCTCGTCCGCGAACGGGCGGCGGCCGAGGCGGCCGGTGCCACGCTGATCGACCTGTCGGACGCGATCTGCCCTGGCGACCCGTGCCAGGCGGTCGTCGACGACACGATCGTCCAGCGCGACGACCACCACCTGACCGCCACCTTCGCGGCGTCACTGGCGCCGGACAGGGACTCAGCGGGTCGCGGCCGCGACCTGCAGGGCGTCGCCGAGGCGCCGCCAGAGGGCGCCGGAGAACGGGGTGGTCAGGTGGTGCTCGTCGCGGAGCACCATGAAGTTGCCGATCACGGCCGGGCAGGGCCCGGTCGGGCACACCCAGCGCGTGGGATCCCAAGCCCTCGCCACCGGCCGCGGCCGCTGCCTCCTCCTCGGCAAGCCAGGACAGGCTGACCGACTTCGCGAACGGCGTGGCGCAGGCGAGCTGGTCGTCCAGGTGAGCGGACAGGCAGACCGGGACGTCGAACATCGAGCGCGGGGTGTCGCCGATCAGCACGACGTCATCGGCGGCCGGGGTGATGCGCGCCAGGGTGTCGGCCATGCCCTGCCGCCAGGCATCCGTGCGCGCCTCGCCTTCGAGCACCGTCGATCCGTCGGCGCCCACCGCCCGGAACATCCGGCTGTTCGCGATCAGGACCAGGTCGGGCTGCTCCGCCTCGATGCGCCGATACGTGTTCTCGCGCCACCGGTCGCACTCGGTGTAGACGCGCTTGAAGTTGGTGTTCCACTGGGACACGTCGGCCGACGCGCAGGCCGACTTCGTGAGGTTCACCAGGCGCCAGCCGCGGTCGATCACCAGGCGATTCACGGCCGGGAACCAGCTGAGGGCGTGGCTGTCCCCCATCAGGACGACCGTCGTGGGCGAGCTCGTGTCCGCGTACTCGCAGGGCCCCAGGAAGCCGTGTTACCCTGCTTGACGTGACAGCCGTCCTGGTACGGCAGCGGGTAGTCCGTCCGGGCCTCGCCGATGGACGGCCGAAGGCCGGCGGGAACCGGGCCGCCCGGCGTGGGCGGCAGGTCCGGAAACCGGCGACGAGCTGGAACCGGGCGAGGCCGAAGGCGAGGCGGGAGGTCGGGGTCACGCCCGGGTCGGGCGAGGTTCCCGGACTCGCGGGTGGGATCGTGGCGCCCGGCGACGGCGACGCGGCACCGCCGAGGATCTCGTCGAGCTGCTGCTCATCGGCGGTGGCATCCGTCGACGCCAAGCCGCAGCGCGTTGGCCGTGCCAACGCCGATGCCGAGCGAGAACGTCGCGACGAGCACGGTGAGCGCCCCCGCCATGGCAAGGTTGCGGCGGGGCAGCGTGCCGATCCCGCGCCCGTGGCGCAGCGGGTCCTCCACCCAGCGCTGCGTGGCCGCGGCGAGGCCGATGGAAGCCAGGACCAGGAGCCCGCGGGCCCACCACGGCAGCTTCATGTCGAGGGCGACCGCCGGCAGGACCAGCATCGGCCAGTGCCACAGGTAGAGCGAGTACGAGATCCGTCCGAGGAAGCGCGGATCGCCATCGAGAGAGCGTCCCGGCGCGACGCGCCGGCGGAGCCGCCCGCGATCACCAGCGCGGTGCCGACCGTCGGCAGGAGCGCCGCGACTCCGGGAAACGGCGTCCCCGTGTCGATGACGAGGCCGGACAGCGGCGATCATGGCCAGGCCGACCCAGCCGGCGCCCGCCGCGAGCCGTGCAGGGCAGCGCGCGAGCCGGCCGGCGGCCGACGGCCAGCAGCGCCCCGATCCCGAGCTCCCAGGCCCGGGACGGCAGCGAGAAGAAGGCCCACGGGGCGCTCGCTGGGCGAGCCAGAGCGACAGGCCGAACGAGCCGCGACCACCACCCCGGCCACGATCCCGACCCGCCGGAGGTGCTCGCGCCGGCGACGGGCGACCAGCAGGACCAGGGCCGGCCAGAACAGGTAGAACTGCTCCTCGACGCCGAGCGACCAGAAGTGCAGCAGGGGTGACGGCGCGCATCTCGCCGCGAGGTAGTCCGTCGCCTGGGCGGCGAACCGCAAGTTGGAGACGTAAGCGCCGCGGCGACCCGCGTCGCCCGCGACGTCCGGGCACCCGCAGCGGCGGCAGCACGCGCCGAGGCGACGACCGTGACCACGAGACGCAGCGCGGCGCCGGCAGGAGCCGTCGGGCCCGTCGGGCGTAGAAGCCGGCGAGCGGAGATGCGCCCGGTCGCCGAGCTCGCGCAGCAGCAGCCCGGTGATGAGGAACCCGGAGACGACGAAGAACACGTCGACCCCGACGAACCCGCCCCGAACCGGGGACCCGCCCGTGATAGAGGAGGACGAGGATGACGGCGACCGCGCGGAGACCTTCGATATCGGGCCGGAAAGCCGTCGCGCGGTTCGGCGGCGGGCCGGACGTCGGAGGCGGTCACGAGTTGCGTCGATCTCCCTTGCGGCGGGGCTGGAACGGCGGCATTCCCGGCCGCGCGGTCGGCCACGAGTGTAGCCCGATCATGCTCAGAACCCCTCGCGGGCCAGGATGGGCGCCATCCGACGCGCGGCGCGCGCACGATGCGAGATCGCGTGCTTCTCGCGCGGGCTTCCAGAGGCCCAGCGTCCGCCCACCGGGTGGCTCGGACACCGGCTCGAAGATGGGGTCGTACCCGAGCCCGCCTGTCCCTCGCGGCCCCGTGGCGATCCGACCGCGACACGTCCCCCCGCGGGAACGTGACGAGCTCGCCCCCGCGGGGTCCACACGACCCGGGAGCGCGAAGGCGAGCACGCAGCACGTAACGGGCGCCCCGCCGATCCCGCGGGAGGCCCTCGAGCGCCGCGAGGAGCTTGGCGTTGTTCTGGGCGTCCGTCGCGTCCTCGCCCGCGTAGCGTCGCGTCCGGACGCCCGGCCGCCGCCGAGGGCGTCGACCTCGAGGCCGGAGTCGTCGGCCAGGGACGGAAGGCCGGTCCGCCACCCCGAAGCGGGCCTTGATCGCGGCATTCGTCTCGAACGTCGTCGCCGTCCTCGACCGGATCGCCCTCGATCCCACGTCAGTCGAGCGAGACGAGCTCCGCGCGGTGCAGGTGGAGCAGCTCGCGGAGCTCGCGAAGCTTGTGTCGCGATCGGGTGGCGACGACGAGTCTCCGCCGCTCAATCACCGCCGGACGGTCGCGAGGACCTTGGCCTGCGCCGCGAACAGCTTGGTCAGACCGGTGTCGGCGAGGTCGAGCATCCCGCCGCGGTGGCCGCCCGTCGAACGGCTTGCCCTTGGCGGTGCCCTGCAGCTCGACGTACGTGCCCGCGTCGGTGCCGACGACGTTGAAGTCGACCTCGGCGGGTCCTCGCGTAGTCGAGATCGAGCAGCGACACCCCGTCCACGATCCCGACCGACACGGCCGCGACCTTGCGACGCAGCAGGCGCTCCATCCCGTACGTGATGAGGCGCCGCGCCGAGCGCCACGTAGCCGCCCGTGATCGCGGCCGTCCGCGTCCCGCCGTCGGCCTGGAGCACGTCGCAGTCGACGGTGATCGTCCGCTCGCCAAGGCGTGCGAGATCGACGCCGCCGCGCAGCGAGCGCCCGATGAGGCGCTGGATCTCGTGCGTCCGGCCGCCGATCCGGCCCTGGCCGACTCGCGGTCGTCCGCTCGGCGGTGGCACGCGGCAGCATCGCGTACTCGGCCGTCACCCAGCCGATCCCCTTGCCGCGCAGTGCAGCGGACGCGATCGGCGATCGTCGCCGCGCAGAGCACCTCCGTGTCCCCGACCCGGATCCGGACGAACCCTCGGCCCACTTCTGGACGCCGAGCGTGATCGTCACGGGCCGCAGGTCGTGCGGCCGTCGGTCCGTCGGGCGAAGGTGGCGGGCCTGGTTGCCGATCTCATGAGTGATCTCTCGCTCCGCCTTGGCCGCATCCCACAGCTCATCGAGCGCCGCGAAATCGAGGTCGCGCAGCGCGACACCCCGGTCGGCCGCCTGCCGCTCGACGCTCGCGAATCGACGGCGGAACTTCGCGTTCGCGGCACGGACCGCGGCCTCGGCCTCGATCCCGCCTTGCGGGCGACATTGACGAGCACGAACAGCAGGTCGCCGAACTCCTCGGCCGGCCCTTGGCGTCGGGTCGGCGGCGCCGCGCAGCTCGTCGACCTCCTCGGCGACCTTGTCGAGCACGCCGTCGAGCCGACGGCCAGTCGTAGCCGAGGTTGGCGGCCCGTTCCTGCATCTCCTGGCTGGCGGCGAGCGCCGGCAGCGACGGGGCGATCCCCGTCGAGCGAGCCCCGGGCGGGGGCGCCTGCGTCCGCGGGATCCGCGGGCCGAGGGCGCCGCGCCTCGGCCCGCTCGTCGGCCTTGATCCGCTCCCACTGGCGGTTGACGTCCGACGCCGTGCGGGCGACGGCGTCGCCGAACACGTGGGGGTGGCGGCGGACGATCTTCGTGGCGATCGCGGCCTGGACGTCGGCCAGGTCGAAGACGCCGGCCTCGGCGGCCAGCTGCGCGTGGAGGACGACCTGGAGCCACAGGTCGCCCACCTCGCCGGCGAGCGCCGGCGTGGCCCCGCCTCGAGTGCGTCGTAGACCTCGTACGCCTCCTCGAGCAGGTGCTTGCGCAGCGAGGGTGCGTCTGCTCGCGATCCCACGGGCAGCCGTCGGGCGCGCGCAGGCGGGCGAGATCCAGGGCATGGCCCAGGGGCCGGCGACGGCCGCCCTCGGCCGCCACGCGGCCGCAGGTACAGCGGCGCCGCAGATCGGCGGCTCGAGGTCGCCGACCGTCGTGGCCTCCGCCGACCCGAACCGCCCACGGGTGCCCGGCGGGTAGAGCCGCCCGAGCACCGTCAGCGCGTGCGGCCGCGGGGGCCGTGCCGGCCGGGGAGCGGGGTGGACGAACCCAACGGCACCGCCGCGCCCGTGCAGGCGGCCACGGGCGCCCGAGCAGCACGGCCGTGACGGCTCGAACGGGGTCGCGATCAGCCGTTCCGCGGCGCAAGACCTGGAGGCCCGCGGCCGGATCGAGTCCCCACCGGAGTCGCGCCTCCGCGACCAGCGCATCGAGCACGGCGCGCCTCCCGTCAGCGGTGGCGGTCGTGTCAGGAGCCGCTCGACCGTCGTCAGGATCGTGTCGTACTTGGTGCGCCTGGTACCAGTTGGAGAAGGCGTTGTCGCGGATCGTCCTGAGCTGGCCGGGTCCGGCCGTGGTGATCTCCTGACCACGTGAAGTGAGGCTGGACGGTGCTGCCGGTCTGGTGACCACCTCCGACTCGCCGTTGGCCTCGGTCGCGAAGATCGCGTCCGTCAGGCTTCTCGTCGAGCTGCCCCGCGCCATCCAACCCAGGTCCCCGCCGTTGGCGGCGGGAGCTGCACCGGACTGTCGCGAGCGAGTGCCGCGAAGTCCGCCCCGCCATCGGCCTCGGCCTGGGCGTCGCGGGATCCGGGGATGCCGTCGGCTGACAGACCTGGACGATGTGCCACCCGAAGGCCGTCTTGATCGGGGGCAGCACCTGGTCGGCCGTCGCCTTCGCGGCAAGATTGCCCGAGAACGACTCGTCGATCTGTGACTGCTGTCGGTCCTTGTCGACGTACGGCAGCCCGCCGCGATCCGGTGGGGCCGCGGGACGGCTCTCGTCGCTTTCGGCCGGGCGATCGAATCGAACTCGGGTCGTGCCGGGCCTCCAGCTTCGCGAGGTCGCGTCGCATGCGCCTTGGCTGGCGCCCACGACGGGTCGGTGACGGGGAGCCGCGGCCGGCGGCCGAATCGTCCTTGGGCGAATACAGGATGTGGCGGACCTTGATCGCCTCGTCGGGCACGCAGCGTCTCCTGCTGTTGATCTGGCGGTAACCTGGCCGTGCGGGGCGGCGGGTCCGGCGTGCGCGACGACCTTGTCCTCGAGCTTCTGGCGGATCACGTCGCCCGCACGACCGCGGTACTCGGTGTTGGCGTTCTGGAGCGCCGCTCGTTCGCCGTGCATCGACGTAGGAATCGTCGCTCTCGGGTGCGATCTCGGTCACGCGACCGATCCGGAAGACCCCGTCCTCGCCCTCGATGAGCGGTCGGTGTGTTCAGCACGTCGACGTTGCCCGAAGAGCGCCTGCACGAAGCGTCTCGTCCGTGAGCTCGTGCTGTCCGTAGGACCCAGCCGAGATCGCCGCCCTGGGGAGCGGTCGGCGGGTGCGTCGAGGCGGTGGTCGCGACTCCTCCCACGACTTGCCGCCCTCAGATCGCCCAAGCGCCGCGTCGCCTTCGGGCGTGCTGCCGCGATCTGAGCGGTCGTCGGCTCGGTGGCCCCGCGTCGTCTCCGGCGCGACCTGCGATGACCCAGGCGTGGCGGCGTCTCGGGCGTCGTCGCCTCCTCGGTGAGCGGGCGTCGATGTCGGCCTCGGTGACCGTGACCTCCGGTCGGGCGCCAGCTGGCAGGAGGAGGGTGGTGTCGATCTCGCGCTCGTAGGCGAGGGTCTCGACCTGTCTCTTGAGGCTGGCGCTCGCTGAGGGGCGGCTGGCCCTGGAGGTCGGCGTCTTGTCTGCGGTGACCTTCTCGCGGATCCGTCACTCGGCGTATCGAGACGCCACGTCTCCTCGGCGACGCGGTCGCGCGAGCTCGTCCTTCGTGATGGTCTCGCCGTTCACGACCGCCACCGCCGCGAGGTGGTCGTTGTACTAGCGACAGCCCGGCGCCGACGAGGAGGATGATCGCGACGACGACGACGGCGCCGAAGCCGAGGTTGAAGTAGAGGTTCCGGCGGTGTCGGCTCTCCCGCGCGGCGGCGGTCCGCTTCGACGGGCTGGCTCGGAAGGTCATGGGTGCTGGTCGTGATGTTCGGTGTGCTCGGCCGGGGGGCGGCACGGCCGGCCCGCGCATCGTACCCCACCGGACCGCGTGGGCCGGGCGCCCGCGTGATCGTACTCTAACGTCCGGTCAGGTCCCGGCCCGAAGCCGCCGCGCCACGGCGCCCGGCAGCGGCCCGAACCGTTGCCCTCGCCCCGGAAGCACCACGCGAACCCTCGCCCCTCCCGATGCCTCCGCGGCCGCCGCGTCCTCGTCACCGGCGGTTCGGGGACGATCGGCGCCCGCCTCGTCGAGCGCCTGCTCGAGCGCGAGCCCGGAGGTCGTGCGCGTCTTCGGGCGCGACGAGACCAAGCAGTTCTACCAGCGCCAGCGGCATCCGGGCGGCGAGACGTGCGCTTCCTGATCGGCGACATCCGCGATCGCGACCGGCTGCTGCGGGCGATGGAGGGCATCGACGTCGTCTTCCACTGCGCCGCGCTCAAGCACGTCGAATCGGGCGAGTACAACCCGTTCGAGGCGACCCAGACGAACGTCGTCGGCACGCAGAACGTCATCGACGCGTGCCTCGCCGCCGGCGTCGGGACGATGATCCTGACCTCGTCGGACAAGGCGGCCAACCCGACCTCGGTGATGGGCGCCAGCAAGCTGCTGGCCGAGAAGCTGGTCAGCGCCGCGACGAACTACCGCGGCCCGCACCGGACGACGTTCGCCAGCGTCCGCTTCGGCAACGTGCTCGGCTCGCGCGGCTCGGCGCTCGAGCTGTTCGCCCGCCAGGTCGCGGCCGGCGGCCCGGTGACCGTCACCGACCCGGCGATGACCCGCTTCGTGATGACCACCGACCGCGCCGTCGAGCTGGCCATCCAGGCCGCCGACGTCGCGCGCGGCGGCGAGGTCTTCGTGTTCAAGATGCCGGTCGCCCGGCTCGACGACCTCGTCGCGGCGACCATCGACGTCGTCGCCCCGCTGCCACGGCCTGCGATCCGGCCGCGATCGCGCGCCGAGCCGATGCCCGCCCGGCGCCGGCGAGAAGCCCTACGAGGAGCTGATGACCGAGGACGAGTCGACCCGCGCCCGCGACATCGGCGAGATGTTCGCGGTGCTGCCGTCGATCGACGTCCGACCCGACCTGGTCGCAGCCGCCTACGGCGATGCGCCGGCCGGCGCCCGGTCGGGCGCCTATCGCTCCGACGGCGGTCGAGCCGACTGACGCCGCCGAGGTCGACGGCTGGTCGCCGAGGCGCTCGACGGCACGCGGCGGTCGCCGGCGACTGGCGGCCGCTCGAGCGGTGCTCGGTCACCGGCGCGGCCGGCTTCATCGGCCGCTGGGTGGTCGGGCGAGCTGCTCGAGCGCGGCCACGAGGTCCTCCCCGTCGACAACCTGGTCGCCGGCGACCCGGCCAACCTCGCCGAGTTCGACGGCCACCCGGGCCTGCGCACCGCTCGAGGTCGGCGACGTCCGCGACGCGGCGGCCTGCCGGCGGTGGGCTCGCCGGGGTCGATGCGGTCGCCCACCTGGCGGCGTCGATCTCGGTCCAGGACTCGATCGACGACCCGGCCGACGACGTTCGACAACGACGTCGTCGGCACGTTCCGCCTGCTCGAGGCGGCCCGCGAGCGCGGGACGCGCTTCCTGTTCATGAGCACGTGCATGGTCTACGACCGGGCCGACGCCCCGACGGGATCGACGAGGACCACCCGACCAAGCCGGCGTCGCCGTACGCCGCCTCGAAGCTGGCCGGCGAGGCGCTGACGCTCTCTACCACCACGCCTACGGGCTGCCGACGACCGTCGTCCGGCCGTTCAACACGTACGGGCCGTTCCAGCGCTCGGTCGGCGAGGGCGGGGTCGTGGCCATCTTCACGCGGCGCTCGCTGGTCGGCGAGGAGCTGCGCATCTACGGCGACGGGACCCAGACGCGCGACCTGCTGTACGCCGAGGACTGCGCCCGCTTCGTGTGCGACGCGCTGCGTCTCCGACGCGGCGACGGGCGGATCCTCAACGCCGGGACCGGGCGTGGACGTGTCGGTCAACGAGCTGGCGGCGGTCGTCGAGCCGGACCCGACGCGCATCGTGCACGTCGACGCACATCCACCCGCAGAGCGAGATCGCGGTCCTGCGCTGCGACGCCCGCGCTGGCCGGCCGAGCTGCTCGGCTGGCGGCCGGAGGTCGCGCCTCGCCGAGGGCCTCGGCGGCGACGCGCGCCTGGATGGCCGAGCGGCTGGCTGCCGGGACCGAGCGGGTGCCTGAGCGTCGGCTCGCGCCGTGACGGCGACCGGCTCGCGATCGACGGCGGGCGCGCCCGTCCGCGCGACGCTCCTGCCCTACGCCCACCAGGACATCGCCGACGACGACGTCGACGCGGTCGCCGCGGCGCTGCGCTCCGACTGGCTGACGACCGGGCCCGCGGGTGCCGGCCTTCGAGGAGGCGCTCGCGGCCGCGACCGGTGCCCGCCACGCCGTCGCGTTCAGCACGGGGACCGCGGCGCTCCACGGGGCGGCCGTCGCTCGCCCTCGGCCCCGGGGACGAGGTGATCACCACGCCGATGACGTTCGCGGCCACCGCCAACGCCGTCCTCTACGTCGGGGCGCGAGCCGCGCTTCGCCGACGTCGATCCCGGCTCGCTCCTGCTCGACCCCGGCGCGTCGCGGCTGCCCTCACGCCCGCCACCCGGGCGCTCGTCCGCGGTCGACTACGCCGGCCAGCCGGCCGACTACGCCGCGCTGCGGCCGTCGCCGACGCCGCCCCGGGCGGTCCGATCCCGATCGTCGCCGACGCGGCGCACTCGCTCGGCGCGACGCGCGGCGGCCGTCGCGTCGGGACCCTGGCCGACCTCACGGTCCTCAGCCTCCACCCGGCCAAGATCATGACGACCGGCGAGGGCGGGGCGGTCCTGACCGACGACGAGAGCCGGGCCGCGTTCCTCCGGCGGTTCCGCAACCACGGGATCGCGACCGAGCTGGCGGCCCGGCGCGACTGGACCTACGCCATGGTCGAGCTCGGCTACAACTACCGGCTGACCGACGTGATGGCGGCGCTGGGCACGAGCCAGCTGGCGCGCCTCGAGGCGTTCCTGGCGCGCCGCCGACGGCTGGCGGCCCGCTACCTGGGCGGCCCTCGCGGACCACTCGGCGGTCGACCTGCCGGCCGTCGACTCCGACGCGGAGCCCGCCTGGCACCTGTTCGTCGTGCTGCTCCGGCTCGACCGCCTGACGCGTGGACCGGGCGGCGGTCTACCACGCCCTGCGGGCCGAGGGGATCGGGGTCAACGTCCACTACATCCCGGTCCACCGCCACCCGTTCTACCGGCAGCGCTACCCGGGCCTGGTCGCTTCCCGGTCGCCGAGGCCGCCTACGAGCGGCTGCTGACGCTGCCGCTCTTCTCGGCCATGACGGACGGCGACGTCGACGACGTGGTCGCCGCGCTCGACAAGGTGACCGCCGCGTACCGCGCGGCTGACGGGGCCGCGTGCGCGTCATCGCGGTGATCCAGGCGCGGACCGGCTCGACGCGGCTGCCGGGCAAGGTGCTCGCCGTGATCGGCGACCGGCCGCTGATCGCCTGGACGGTCGCGGCGCTGCGGGCCGTGCCGGGCATCGACGTCGTCGTGCTCGCGACCTCCGACGAGCCCGCCGACGACGCCCTGGCGACGCCGCGGCGGAGCTTGCGCTCGTCCACCGCGGGTCGGCGCGCGACGTCCTGGCCCGGGTCTGGGACGCGGCGGCCCCACGCCCCGACTTTGTCGTCCGCGGCACGGCCGACAACCCGTTCCCCGATCCCGGGGTGATCGGCGCCCAGATCGCCGCCTGTGCAAGCGGCGGCTTCGACTACGTGGGCACGTCGGCTACCCGCTCGGGATCGCGGCCGAGGTGGCCCGCGCAGCGGCCCTCGAGACGGCAGCCCGCGAGGCGACCGCGCCGGCCGAGCGCGAGCACGTCATGCCGTTCCTCTACGGCCATCCCGAACGGTTCCGGATCGGGAGCCTGGCGCAGCCAGCGGCGGCGCGCCATTCGCGCTATACCGTGGACACGCCGGAGGACCTCGCGTTCGCGCGGGCCCTCGCGGCCCGGATCGGCCACCCGCCGCCGGTCCGGCTCGCGGAGCTCGAGGCGATCGTCGCGCGGGAGCCGGGCCTCGCCGACCTGAACGTGGACGTGCGCCAGAAGCCCTGGCAGGAGGTGGAACCGTGAACGTCGTGCGGATCGGCGACCGCCCGGTCGGCGAGGGCGCGCCCGTCTACGTGATCGCGGAGGCCGGCTCGAACCACGACGGGCGACCTGGACCAGGCGAAGCGGCTCGTCGACGTCGCCGCCGAGGCCGGCGCGGACGCGGTCAAGTTCCAGACCTTCACGTCCGACCGGATCGTGGCCGAGACCCGGACGCGCGCGGCCTACCTCGACGCGATCCTGCCGCCGACGAGACGATGGCCTCCCTCTTCCGCAAGCTCGAGCTGCCCTACGAGTGGCACGCCATCCTCAAGGAGCACGCCGAGGCCGCGGGGCTCGACTTCATCTCGTCCGCCTTCGACGAGCTGGCCGTGGACCTCCTGCACGGGCTCGCCGTGAAGGTCTACAAGGTCGCCACGTACGAGCTGTGGCACCTGCCGCTCATCCGCTACATCGCTCGCCTCGGCCGCCCGATGATCTGCTCGACCGGGATGGCGAGCATCGGCGAGGTCCAGGACGCGGTCCGCGCCGTGGAGGCCGAAGGCAACCTCGACAACCTGATCCTCCTGCACTGCACGGTCAACTACCCGCCGCCGTTCGCCGACCTGAACCTGCGGGCGATGGCGACGATGCGGACGGCCTTCCGGGTCCCGGTCGGCTACAGCGACCACAGCCCGGGCTGGACGGCCCCGGTCGTGGCGACGGCCCTGGGCGCCGCCGTCATCGAGAAGCACTTCACGACCTCGCGCGACCGGCCCGGGCCGGACCACCGGTTTGCCCTCGAGCCCGACGAGCTGGCGGCCATGGTGCGGGCGATCCGGGACGCGCAGGCCGCGCTCGGGGACGGCATCAAGCGGATGGCGCCGGCCGAGGCCGACCTCTACGTGACCGCCCGGCGCAGCCTCCACGCGGCGCGCGACATCGAGCCGGGCGAGGTGCTCGATCGCGACGCGATCGCGATCCTCCGGCCGGGAACGGGGATCGAGGTCCGCGACCTCGACCACGTGATCGGACGCACCGCGCGACGGCGGATCGAGCGCCACGAGCCGCTCGCGTGGGACGCGCTCTGAGCGGCCCGGCGCTCACGGTCCTCGCGACCGCGGGCCGTGGCGAGGGCCGGGGCCACCTGGCCCGAGCGCTCGCCCTGGCGGAGGCGGCGCAGGAGGCGGGGATCTCGTGCGAGGTCGCGCTGCTCCGGGGCGAGCCATCTGCGGCGGAGCGAACGCGGGCGGGGGCGGCCGGCGCGACGTTCGCGGGTCCGGAGGCGCTCGCCGCGCTCGCGCGCCCCGAGACGCGGCCCGGGCCTCCTGCAGGGCTCGGCGAGCCGCCCGGCCGGCTCATCGTGGACCTGCCCGACCCGAACGAGGCGGGCCTGGCCCTGCTGGCGCGGGCAACCGCCTTCGACGACCGGCAGCTCCTGGCCTCGCCCGTGCGCGTCGTCGTGCAGCCATCGCTGCCTGCGTGGTCGCCGGCCCCCGGAGGTCGCGCCGGCCGCGCGCTTGTCGGGTACGCATTCGCGCCGCTCGGGCGCTCGGTCCTCGCGCACCGCCGCGGAGCAGCGGGCGCGCGCCGCCCGGGCGGAGAGCGCTATTCCCCGGGTGCTCCTGTGCTTCGGCGGGAGCGATCCAGGCGACGTCACGGCGCGCCTGGGGGTCGCCCTGGCGGCCGATGCGCGCTGGTCGCTGGAGGTCGCCGCCGGGCCGGACTATCGCGGCGCGGCCCAGGCGCGCGGACTGGCCGTTCTGCGGGAGCCACCTGACCTCGTCGAGCTCCTTGCGGCGGCCGACGTGGCGATCCTGGGGGCCGGGACGATGAAGTTCGAGGCGGCGGCCCTCGGCACGCCGGCGCTTCTCCTGGCCGTCGCGGACGACCAGCTGCCCGTCGGCCCGCCGTTCGCCGCGACCGGGGCGGCGGCCTGGGCCGGCGACGGGCGGGAGGTCGAACCCGCGCTCGTGGTCGAGCTGGTGGCCGCGCTGGCCCTGGATCCCCGGCGCCGGGCGGCGATGGCGCGTCGCGGCCCCGAGGTCGTGCCGGGCGACGGGGCGCGTCGTATCGTTGCCGCGACCATGTCGGGCAGCGGGACTGAGGAGGCGGAGTGACGAGCGAGGCCGAAGCGCGGGCGGGCCGCTGCGGAGGCCGACACCCCGGCCACGAGCGCCGAGGCCGAGGCGCGGCGCCTCGAGGCGCTCTGGCGCGGAGCGTTCGGTGATGACTACGTGCGCCGCAACGCGACGCTCGACGATCGCCGCGGGCTCTTCTGGGCCGACCTGCTCGCCGGAAGGGACATCGCGAGCACGCTCGAGGTGGGCTGCGGCCAGGGCGGGAACCTGCGCCACATCGCCGCGATCCTTCCGCCCGAGGCGGTCTGGGGCGTCGACGTCAACGCCGAGGCGCGGGCTCGGGCGCGGGCGAACGCTCCGGGCACGAACGTCGTGGCCGCGCTGGCGCGGGCGCTGCCCGTTCCGCGACGGCATGGTCGACCTGGCCTTGACCGTCGGCGTGCTCATCCACCAGCCCGACACGACCCTCCCGCTCGTCATGGCGGAGCTCGTTCGGGTCAGCCGGCGTTACGTCCTGTGGGCCGAGTACCACGCGGACGAGACGACCGAGGTCGCCTATCACGGCGAGCACGGGGCACTCCTCAAGCGAGACTACGGGCGCATCTATCGCGAGCTCTTCCCGGAGCTGGCCGTGGATCGCGAAGGCTTCCTCGGGGAAGACGCCGGCTTCGACCGGGTGACCTGGCAGCTTCTCCGCAAGCGGTAGGTCAGCGCCCAGGCCCGGGCGGCCGCGCGCGGGGCCGGGGCGGCTTGCGCCGGGGCGGCTTGCGTCGGCTCAACTCAACACCGCGCAGCACTGCCCCGTCGGGTGGTGCCCGCCGGCGTGGTCTCGCAGGTCAAACGCACGAAACGTGCCGCCAGGGAGCGGCCCGCCCGGATCCGCGCAGCGACCGGCACACGAACCGGCCGTTCGACGCACAGATTCTGCCATCGGGGCGGCCGGCCGGCCGCGCCAGGGTCGGGTGACCGCGCGGTTGTGCGTTCGGCGCAAGGAGGTCGGCCATGAGCGCGGGGGCAAGCGTGGCGAGGGGGACGGCGGCTGAATCGCGGTCGCTCGGACAGTCAGGCAGGCCCCGCCGCGACAACGGCCGCGTCCGCCTCCAGGACCAGGGCCGCCGGGCGACCCGGCTCGTCCGCCCCGGGATCCGCCCCGGGACCGGTGCCGGGACCGGTGCCCGCCGTGGTCACGGCAACGAAGCCCGCCCCTTCGAAGAGCCGGCGGCTGGGCACGTTGGCCGGCATCACGAGGGCCCGCACACGCCGGATGCCCAGCTCGCGCATCGCCGCGGCGGCGCCCAGGCCGAGCACGGCCTGCCCGATGCCCCGACCGCGAGCGCCCGGGGCAAGACCGATCGAGACCACGCCGAAGCCTTCGGGCGCGCGGTCGACGCGGACCTGCCCGAGCGCGACGCCTTCCTCCTCGGCGATCCAGAGCCGCCGGTCCGGGTCGGCCAGCACAGCGGCCAGCCACGCGACGTGCTCCGGCCACGAGATCTCCGCGCGATCGAACGAGGCCGCGCGTGTGGCCGGGTCGTTGGCCCACTCCAAGAGCCGCGGCGCGTCGTCCGGCCGCGCCGGCCGGAGCACGATCCCGCCACGCGTGGTGCTCACGCCGGTGCCCCGAGCGCGGCGCTGACGCGGGCAACGATCCGCTCGCTCGCCGGGCCGGGCTCGAGGTGCACCGCGAGGAATGCCTGTCGGGCCGCCTCGTCCGGGGGCTGGAGATCGTCGAGGGCGGCCCGGAGGTCGGCCGCGTCGCGGACCGGGCGGGCGACCCCGGCAGCGACGTAGCCGAGCAGGTCCGTGTGGGCCTGGTCGACGGCGATCAGGTTGGGCGTCCGGGCGGCGACCGCGTCGGTGAGCACGGTGGACAGGAGCCCCAGGTGCGCATCGGCCGCCCGCAGCAGCCGGTACAGGTCCACGTCCCGGACGACGGTGATCGGCGGAGCCGCGAAGCCGCCGGCGCGGGCGAGGCCGACGAGCAGCTCGCGGTAGGGCCCCTCGTCCGACTCGCCCGGATGCTGCTTGAAGACGACGTGAACGCCGGGCACGGGCTCCCCGAAGAGGCGCTCGAGCGACGCCGAGAGCACGAAGCGGCGCTGGAGGGGCAGGAAGCCCGTCGAGACGACCAGCATCCGGTTGCCCGTCGCGACCCCCATCTCGCGACGGACAGCCTCTCGTTCGTCGACGCCGAGCGGCCCGGCGGCTGGCGAATTGTCCATGCTCGAGCCGTGGCGCGCCCACCACGACGACCTCGTCGGGTGCGTAGCCGCCATGCTCCAGGAGAGCGTCGCGTTCGAACGGCCCCGTGACGAACGTCGCGTCCGGGAGGAGCAGGCGGGGGTCTCGGGGATGGCGATACCCCGGGTGCGTCGGGTAGATCATCCCGTGCTGCACGGCGAAGATCGGGACCGAGCGAGCGCGCGCGACCTGCAGCCACGGGGTCTGGATCGCCTCGTGGGTGAGAACGAGGGCTCGCGGTCGGAGGGCCTCCACGAGGCCGTCGATGCGGGGAAGCTGGCGAAGGATCGTCCCGACGATCGAGGCCGCCTGCTCCGCGAGCCAGGCAGTGAGCGCCGGCGCCAGGTCCACGCCGTGGACGTCGAGGGGCACCGCCGCTGCCGAGCGAACCCGCGCGCGCACGAGATCGGCAGCCTGCGACGCGGATTCCTCCGGGCCGCGCCACCGGCGGAGCACGGACTGGGGCAGGAGCCTCGGGTCGGACTCGATGGCGGGCCAATCCGCGTCCCGTGGTCTCGTCGAGCCCGAGGCCGATCACGACCGGGTCGAGTCCGATCCGGCGCAGCTGCGCGATCACCGGTCCGAGATTCGGGTCCTCCACCCGCCGGGCCCCCGGATCGCCGATCCGCTGCTGCAGCCGGGTGTTCGTGAGAACGAGGATCGGGCCCGGCGGGTCGGCGGCGAGCGTCCGCAGCCGCTCGACCAGGATGTCCGCGCGCACGACGGCGGGTGCGCGGCCCGGCGAGTCTCCGACGAGCCGCCGCACCCGGCCGGCAAGCCGCCCGATGTCGAGGCCGCCGGCTCGGGGGCGGCGTGCATCCGGCCGGCCCGGAGCCACCGTCGGAGCGCGACCTGAGGTGCGCTCGGGACGCGTCCGCCGTGACGGCCAGCAGGGCCGAAGGCGCGACGACCTCGGCGCCGCGGGCGCGCCCAACGGCCGCGGCGACGTCCAGGAGGGCCGACTCGTTGGCCGGCAGCGCGATCGACGACAGCGCCAGCGACCCATCTGCACCGGCCACACCGTCCGCACCGGCCCCCGTCGCCGCCCCTGTCGCCCCTTTCGCCACCCCAGAGATCACCCGCTCCCAGATGAGCCGTTCGTGCAGCCAGTGCCAGGCGATCTCGCGGAGCCGGTACCAGTAGGTGACGCCGTCGATCGCGAGGAGGTCGGTCATCTGCGCCGCCTCCGCCCAGGTGTCGAGGAGCGTCAGCGCCTCCTCGAACAGGTCCGCGGCGCGGAGGGCCTCGCCGGCGAGATGGCGCAGCGAGACCAGGTCCCCCCGCTCGCCGCGAGGCGGCGTCCAGGTCGTGTCGAGGACGACAACGGTCGTGCCCGGCTCCGGCAGGGGCTGCGTCCCCGGCCGTGGGGACGAAGACGAGCCGCGTCCCCATCACAGGGCGATGGGTCACGGCACGACGGCCGGCGGGCGCGCGGCCTCGAGCGGCGCGACCGCGGCCAGGATCTCCTGCGCGCGGTGGTCCGAACGTGTGGCGCGCGAGCACGGCGGCCCGCGCCCGGGCCGCCCGCGCCGCCCGCGCTTCCGGATCCGCGAGGAACGCCTCGACGAGGTCGTGCAGCTCGGCCCGGCCGTGGTAGGCGACGACGCCCCCGTCGAACTCCTCGCGCAGGCCGTCGATCGCATCGCTGATGACGAATGCGCCGGCCGCCGACGCGTCGTAGAGCCGGTTCGAGAGGAAGCCCTCGCGCTGCATGTCCGTCCAGTGGTCGTTGAGGACGATCCCCGCGGTCGCGTAGAAGCCCGCGAGATCCTCGTTGGGAACCAGCTCGCCCGCCAGGTATCGGGGGTCCAGCCGTTCCGGTGTCCAGCTGCGTCCATAGACGGCCAGGTCGCGCTCGGTCGGCAGCAGGTCGTCGAGCACGTGCCGGCGAACGCCCCGCGAGTTGGCGACGAAGAGGAGCTCGTGCCGTGGGCCCTCGCGCCCGGGCGCGAAGCGTTCGGGGTCGGAGGCCTGGTGCAGGGGCTGCACGGGGACCGACACCTGGTCCCGCATCCAGGCGGCGAACGGATCCGAGGCCACGAAGACGAGGTCGTGGCGCTCGTAGAGCTCGGGCGACGCCATGTCGGGATGGCTGATGTGCCACAGGACGTTGACCTGGCCCGGCGCGCAGGGCGGTTCGCTGACCCCGAGCAGGTTGATCGCCACGTCGTCGCGCGCCGCCCAGGGCTGCCGCCACTCGTCCCGGAGCTGGATCCTCGTCGGCCGGCCGCAGCCGGCGAAGCGCCCGCTGCAGGTCCCGGGCGAAGTGGAGATCGCCCCACGAGGCGGCCACGTCCCAGGACGGAGCGGCGCTCCGGATGGTCACTCGGCGCGCACCGACCCAGGCGGTCAGTGCGTCGCGGACGACGATCGGCTCCAGCGGGTTCGGCGCAACGGTCACCGGGATCGCGGCGGCAGCGCCGATGCGCTCGGCGGACACGGAGTCCGCCGCCACGACGAGGTCCAGGTCGGGGAGCCACGGCGCGGCGAGCCAGGCGTCGGCATCCGCAGTCTCGACGATCCCGACCCGGATCAGCCCGCCGGGATCGAGGCGGAGGTCGTGGGTGGGATCGACAATGAGCAGCACGTCGAGCGGGGGCTCCGACGTGCCGACGGCGAAGGAGGCGGGGGCCTCGCCACCGGTCGCCACATCCGCGCTGGCGACCCCAGCTTCGGCGCTGGCGACCCCAGCGTCGGCGACCTCGCGGACCACCCATCCGAGCGCTCGCAGCGCCTCGGCCCGCTCCCCGACCGTTGGGCCCGACGGTGAGGGAACCAACCCCACCTCCAGCGGCGCCCTCCAGAACGTGCCGCCGCAGATCGCGTCGAGCAGGGTCGTCCGGTACAGGCGACACGCCCACGTCCCCACGAAGCGCTCGCGGTTCGCCGCCGAGCGCTCCCGGCGGGCGGCCCGGTCATCGAGCACGCGCGTCGCCGACTCGTGGTGCCAGAGGACGGCACGTCCGTCGTAGACCAGGCGCCAGCCCGCGGCCCGGAGGCGAAGGGCCAGGTCGACATCCTCCTGCCCGTACAGGTAGCCCGCGTCGAACCCGCCGACGGCCTCGAACGCGGCCCGCCGCACGAGCAGGCACGCTGCGGTCAACGCCGGGACCTCGCCCACCGCGGCGGCCTCCGGCCCGTCGGGATCGCCGCCGGCCCCGATGGGGCTCGCCTGCGGCGCCCCGTCGACCGGAGCAAACCAGACGCCGCCATGCTGGAGCGTGAGGTCCGCGAATCGGTTCCCCGCCCGGGGGCCCGCCTCGCCGAGCGGGTAGACCAGGCGCGCGCCCACGGCCGCCACATCGGGCGCCTCGAGAGACTCGACGAGGTGGCCGAGCCAGTGCGGCCCGACGGGCTGCACGTCGTTGTTGAGGAAGAGGACCAGGTCCCCGCGACACGCCCGGACGGCGGCGTTGTTGGCGTCCGCGTATGACTCGTTCCGCTCGTTGCGGATCACGGTCACCGGGAAGCCGGGGGCGAACGCGGCCAGCACCGCGGCCGAATCGTCGGACGACGCGTTGTCCACCACGAGCAGCTCCACGTTCGGGTAGGCGCCCGTCGCCAGCGTGGGCAGCGTCCGCCGCAGGTGCGCGGCGCCGTCCCGGGTCAGCATCACGATGGAGACGAGCGGGCCCTCCGTGCGGGCCGGCGCCGCGGCCGCCGCCACGAGGCGGGCGACGGTGGCCGCGGGGTCGCTCACGGGTGGTGGTGGCGCGGGCGGCGCGGGCGGGGCCGGGCGCCGCCCGATGGCCGCGCGGAGACGTCGGAGCCGGTCGGCGAGGGCCACGCCGGTCCGCACCGAGCGGCGGGCACGGAAGGCCGTGTACTCGCGCCGCAGCGCGGTCCGCTCGGCCTCCGTGTCGCGGAGCTGGGCCCGCGTCGCCCGGACGGTGGCCGCGTCGGCCCGCCCGAGCGCCCGCTGCACCTCGACGAGGCGCCGCAGCTCCTCGACCTGCGCCGCCAGCTCCTCCGCGGCCGGCTCCTCGCCGGCACCCGAGGCAGGGCGGGCGCGGCCGTCCATCAGGTCGCCCCGGACGCCGAGCGGCGCAGGATCGACGGCAGCTTCATGGGGTCGACGTCAGCTCCATCCCGCTCCGAGGCGGAGCACCTGGCGCGCCCGCGGCGTGACCCTCCGCGACGCGTTGACCGTGTCGAGGATGAGGTCGGCCCGCTCGTAGACCGCGGCCCAGTCGATCGCCCGGTGGGGCGTGACGATGACGACGAGGTCGGCCCAGCCCAGGAGGTCGTCGAGGCCCACGCCGTCGTCGGTCCGGCCCGCCGCATCCCGGAACCGGGCGATGTGCGGATCGTGGAAGCGGACGTCGGCGCCGCGCTCGCGGAGAAGCGCCAGCACGTCGGCCGCGGGCGCCTCGCGGGCATCCGCGACGTCCGGCTTGAAGGCCACGCCCAGCACGCCGACCCGCGCCCCGCTGAGCGCGCGCGAACGGTCGTTGAGGGCCTCGGCCGCCAGGTCCACCACGTGGCGCGGCATCCCCACGTTCACGTCGGCCGCGACCTCGATGAAGCGGTCCGTGAAGTCGAACGCGCGGGCCCGCCAGGAGAGGTAGTACGGGTCGACCGGGATGCAGTGCCCGCCGACGCCCGGCCCGGGCGTGAACTTCATGAACCCGAACGGCTTGGTGGCGGCCGCGTCGATGATCTCCCAGACGTCCAGGCCCATCCGTTCGCACAGGAGCGCCAGCTGGTTGACGAAGGCGATGTTGATGTTCCGGAAGACGTTCTCGAGCAGCTTCGCCATCTCGGCCGCGTCGGGCGACGAGAGCTCGACGACCGTGTCGTTGATGTTGGCCAGCAGCGCGGCCGCCCGTGCCGTGGCCGTCGGGGTGGAGCCGCCAACGAGGCGCGGGACCAGCTTGCCCGAGCTCGCGGGATCGCCGGGGTTGACGCGCTCGGGGGCAAAGGCAAGGTCGAAGTCCTCGCCGGCCCGGAGGCCCGTGTCACGCTCGAGGACCGCCCGGAAGGGGCCGGTCGTGGTGCCCGGGAAGGTGGTCGACTGGAGAACGACCAGGTGCCCCGGGCGGAGGCCGGCGCGGACGAGCTCGGCCGCCGAGCGGACCGGCCCGAGGTCGGGGTCGCGGGTGGCCGTGACCGGCGTGGGCACGCAGACGAAGACGGCGTCGGCCGCGCGGATGACCTCCGGGTCGGGCGCCACGGCCCGGAACCCGGCCGCGAGGGCGGCGGCCAGGCGCTCGTCGGAGATGTCCTCGATCGGCGAGTGGCCGTCGTTGAGCTCCGCGACCCGCAGCTCGCTGCTGTCGATGCCCGTGACCCGGGCGCCCGCCTCGGTGAACCCGAGGGCGAGCGGAAGCCCGACGTAGCCGAGGCCGATGACCGCGATGGACCGATCCTGTTCCACGACGCCTCCCTGGCGTGATCCCCTCGTTTCGGTCAGGAGGATACCCGGTCGCGGGCGAGCTCCTCGACGATGGCGACGTAGCGCGGCGCCTCGCCGTCCCAGGCCAGCTCGCGCGCGCGAGCCGCCGCCCGATCGGCGACCGCCGCCCGCCAGGCGGGATCGTCCACGACCCGCAGGATCGCCCGGGCCAGGTCGGCCGGGTCGTCCGGGGCGTACCAGGCGAGCATGTCGGCCTCGAACTCGGCGCGTGCGGCGGGGAGGTCGGCGGCGACGACCGGCTTGCCCATGATCGCCCCCTCGAAGACCTTGGTGGAGAGGCTGATCTCCGAGAAGCGGTTCCGCCGGATGGGCGAGAGCGCGATGTCGCAGCCCGCCAGTGAGGCGGCGACCGCGTCGAGCGCGATCCGGCCGTGGAAGACCACGCGGGCGGCGATCCCGCGCTCGTCGGCGCGGGCGCGGAGCTCGTCCTCCGCGTCGCCCCGCCCGTACAGGTGGAGCTCCACCGCGAGCTCGGGGCGCCGCTCGGCCAGCGATCGCGACCGCATCGACCACGTCGGGGAGGCCGTAGAGCGGGGTCAGGGCCCCCGCGTAGGCCAGGCGGAGCGTGCCGTCGGCCATGAACGCGCGTCGCGGGTGGGCGTCGGGGTCGAAGCGAGCCAGCACCGGCCCGTTGCGGACCACGCGGAGCTTCCGCTCCGGGATGCCGAGCGCGATGTGCCGCTCGTGGCGCGCCTGGTTGACGGACAGGACGCGGTCGGCGATCGCCGTCGAGACGCGCTCCACCGCGGTCAGGGCGCCGATCGTCAGCGGGTTCGACGCCCCGGGCCAGCGCGAGCGGAAGAACTCGGGCGTCGCCTCGTGCAGGTCCAGGAGCAGCGGGATCCCGGCCAGGCGGAGGGGCAGCGCCGCGAAGGCGAGGAAGTCGGGCGGAGCGTGGACCTGGACCATCGCGTAGCGGCGGCGCCGGTGGGCGCGGGCCAGGACGAATGCGGCGCGAACCAGGAAGGCCGAGTACTCGGCGAGGTACGTCGCGATCGGCGATCCCTGGTGGCGCTGCACGTCGAGGCGGGTGATCCGGACCCCCGCCAGCATCCCCTCGGGCGGGTCGCCGGGACGGCGCAGGGAGAAGACGTCGACCGGACGGCCGGTGGCGACCAGCGTCTCGGCCTGGCGGCGGACGCGCGGGTCCTCCTCGTAGTAGCTGTGGACCAGCATCGCGACGGGGCGGCGGCGGGGCGTTCCGGGGCGACCCGCGGGGGCCCTGATGGGGCGCCCGGTGTGGGCCGTCATGGCGCGCTCACCGCGGTGCGGTCCCGGAGCCACGCTGCGAGGACTGCCGCGATCCGCTCGCCGGCGCGACCGTCCCAGAGCGGCGGCCGCTTCGACGGGCGCCCAGGCGCGGCCGGCCCGGCCGCCAGGGTCGTCCGCCACGGCCGCGGCCAGCTCGTCCGGGCTCGATGAGGCGGTTCGTGCCGTGGGTGATCGTCACGGGGCGTTCCGTGTTCGGGCGGACCGTGAGGCACGGGACGCCGAAGATCGTCGTCTCCTCCTGGACGCCGCCCGAATCCGTGACGACCACGGCGGCGCCGGCAAGCAGCGACAGGAAGGCGAGGTAGCCGAGCGGCTCGACGAGGTGGAGACCGGGCACGCCGGCCAGCCCCGCCGCCTCCAGCGCGGCCCGTCCGCGGGGATGGACGGGGAACACGAGCGGCACCTGGGCGGCCGACGCGGCCAGCCCAGCGACGAGGGCCCGGGTGCGCCCCGGCTCGTCGACGTTGCCGGGCCGGTGAAGCGTGACCACGCCGTACGGGGCGTCCGGGAGGCCGGCCGCCGCCCGTGCCGCAGCCGGGTCCAGTCGCGGGCGGACCACCTCGAGCGAGTCGATCATCGAGTTGCCGACCAGGTGGATCCGCTCGGCCGGGACCCCCTCGCGGCGCAGGTTGTCGACCGCGTCCGCGCTCGTCGCGAAGCACAGGTCGGCCAGCGCGTCGGCGACGCGCCGGTTGACCTCCTCCGGCATCGACATGTCGAAGCTGCGCAGGCCGGCCTCGACGTGCGCCTGGGGCAGGTGGAGCTTGGCAGCGACGATTGCCGCCGCCAGGGTCGAGTTGACGTCGCCGTAGTCGATCACGAGCGCCGGGCCGCAGGGCCTCGAACGCCTCCTCGAGCGCCACGAGCAGCGCGGCCGTCTGCCGGGCGTGGCTCCCCGAGCCGACGCCGAGGTTGAGGTCGGGCGCCGGGCAGCTCGAGCTCCGCGAAGAAGACGCCCGGAGAGCGCCTCGTCGTAGTGCTGGCCCGTGTGGACGACGCGCTGCGCCACCCCGGCCGCGGCGAGGGCACGGATCACGGGCGCCGCCTTGACGAAGTTCGGGCGCGCCCCGACGACGTGGACGAGGGGGCGAGGACCGGGCAGCGTCACGGTCATGGTCTCCCCCTCTCCCCGACAAGCCCGGCGTACGCCGCGAGGAGCACCTCGGGCCTGGGCTCGCCAGTTGTAGCGGTCGTGGGCAGCGGCCAGCATGCGGGCCCGCATCTCCGCGCGCGCGTCGGGGGAGAGCGCGAGGAGCTCCCGGACCGCCGCCGCGATCGAGGCTGGGCTCGTCGCGTCGCAGAGGGTCCCGCAGCCGACCTCGCGGACGACCTCGGCCATCCCCGGCAGGTCCGACGCCACGACCGGAACCCCCGCGGCGATCGCCTCCCACAGCTTCTGCGGGGTCGTGTAGCGGTGGTTCAGGGTCGTCGGCTGGATCGCCATGAGCATGACGTCGGCCGACGCGGTCCAGGCCAGCAGCTCCTCGGGGGGAACCGGGTCGATGACCGAGACGCGGCCTCGGAACCGGGGCTCCCCGGCGAGCTCGACGAACGTCGCGCGCTGGCTCCCGTACCCCATGACCACATAGTGGGCGCCCGGCACCTCGAGGATCGCTGCCATCCCCTGCTCGACACCGCGCTCGGTCATCAGGCCGCCCTGGTAGAGGACGATCGCCGTCTCGGGCGCGATCCCCACGAGGGCGCGGATCAGGTCGGGACGCGTCCCGGGCGGGTCGTAGGGATCCGGGCAGTTGCGGACGACGAGCGGGCGGGGAATGCCGAGCAGCGGGACGAGGATGTCCGCGTAGGCGTCGTTGACGGTGACCACGAGGTCGGCCGCCCTGGCCCAGCGCTGCTCGAGGCGGACGAAGCGGCTGCGCATGGCGGGCCGCATCCGATCGAAGACCCGGGCGTGGAGGTAGACGTCGCGGCTGTCGTAGATCGTCCGGCCGCCGTGGCGCCGGCGGAGCCGCTCCAGGGCGGGGAGCGAGCCCGCCCACATCCCGTGCCAGAGGTCGGCCGGCTCGGCCACGTCCTCGAGGGCTGCCGCCCAGGCCATCGGCCGGAGCGGGAAGAGGACGAACGGGCCGACGAGGCCGCGCACGGCGCGGTACGGCAGGCGCACGATCCTGGTCGCGATGTGGCGCGAGTATCCGACGGGATCGTCGCGGAGCTCGCGGAGGCGGACCGAGAGGGGGCGCGTGCGGCCGCCCGTCGGCAGCGCGGGTGATCGACGGCGGGTGGCGGCGGCTCCGCCGGCCGGCCCCGGCCTTGGTGCCATGGACGCTCCGGTCGCGGCTGCAGCGGTCGAGACGGCGGCCGCAGCGCGCAGCCGGGCGATCGCGCGCCGCCCGCTGCGTCGCAGGCCCGGGATGGCCGTGCGCACGACGATCGGGGCCCGGACGATCCGCAGGCCCTCCACCGTCTCCTCGAACGGGAGGCCGGGCTCCCAGCGGGCATAGGCGACGACGTCGAAGCCGGCCTCCTCGGCCGAGCGGGCGACGCGGCGCGTCCGGGCGTCGAACCGCCCGTTGGAATACGACAGGATGGCGAGCCGGGGGCGAGTCGCTTCGATCACGGACCTCGACGTCAACGCTGGCTCCGCACCTCGGCTCGCGGTCGGCGGGGGCGGAGCGCGCGCCGGGACAACAGTTCGGCCGCGCGGGCAACCATGCTACCGTACGCGCCGACATGGCGACCCTCTCCGAGCCCGCCGCGGGGACGCATCTCACCCCGCCTTCCCGGCGCGGCACCATCCGCCTGACGCGTGACGGCTTCGGCGAGATGACGGGCCGCTGGCGCCTGGTGCGCTACCTCGTGGCCGCCGACCTCAAGCGCACCCATGCGGACACGGCGCTCGGCCAGGCCTGGTGGCTCCTGGACCCGATCCTCCAGATGCTCGTCTACTACTTCCTGTTCGCGGTGATCTTCCAGCGCCAGACCGAGGACTTCCTGCTCTTCCTGTTCGCCGCCATCCTGCCCTGGAAGTGGTTCTCGACCACGGTCAACAGCGCGATGAACTCCGTCGTGGGTCGCCAGGGGCTGATCCGCCAGGTGCAGTTCCCGAAGATCGTGCTGCCGACGGCCACCACCGTTGCCGAGACCTTCAGCTTCGCGATCGGGCTGATCGCGCTCGGCGTTCCTCTTCATTCCCTACCACGACCGGCTGAGCCTCTGGGTCCTGGCGATCCCGCTGATCGCTGCCGTCCAGTTCGTCTTCGGCCTTGCCGTGGCGATCGTGCTCGCCGCGGCCAACGCCTTCTACCGCGACGTCGAGAACGTCATGGGCCACCTCATCCGGCTGCTCGTTCTACGTCTCGCCCGGCCCTCTACGCCCTCTGGGAGGTGCCCAACGAGGACGCTCCAGAAGCTGATGATGCTCAACCCCTTCGCGCATCCTCCTGACGGCCTACCGGACGGTCACCTGGGGCACCGAGACGGTCGGACCACGGGACGCAGCCCGACTTCCTCGCCCTCGGGATCCTGCTCGCGGTCTCGGTGGTCCTCCTCGTCCTCGCGATCGCCCTCTTCAAGCGCGTCGAACCCGCCTTCGCGCGGATCCTGTGAGCGACGCAGCCGGCGCCCAGGCCCGTCGCGGTCGACGTCCGCGGCCTGGGGATCCGCTACGACCTGCGCCTGACGCGGCGGACCACGATCAAGGGCTCGCTCGTCGGGATGCTCCGGCGCGACCGGAACGCGCCGACCCACTTCTGGGCGCTCCGCCACCTGGACCTCCACGATCTTCCACGGCGAGGCGATCGGCCTGATCGGGCCCAACGGCGCCGGCAAGAGCACGCTCCTGCTGGCCCTGGCCGGGATCCTCGAGCCGAGCGAGGGCGCGATCGCTGATCGACGGGCGGGTCTCGACCCTGCTGACGCTCGGCGCCGGCTTCGACCAGGAGCTGACCGGGCGCGACAACATCGACCTGGCCGGCGCCTTCCTCGGGATCGACGCACGGCGAGATGGACCGGCTCACGCCGTCGATCATCGAGTTCGCCGACATCGGCGCCTTCATCGACGCGCCGGTCAAGACCTACTCGATGGGGATGAAGGCCCGCCTGGGCTTCTCGATCGCCACCGCGATCACGCCCGACATCCTCCTGCTCGACGAGGTGCTGGGCACCGGCGACCAGGTCGTTCCGGGCCCGGAGCCAGGCCCGCGTGCGCGAGCTGATCAGCCGGGCCCGGGTGATCGTCCTCGTGACCCACGACCTCTCGTACGTCACCGAGTTCTGCAACCGGGCGATCCTGCTCGAGAAGGGCCAGATCATCCACGACGGCGACCCCGACGAGACGGTCGACGCTCTACCGGAGCCGCGTCCGCGAGAGCAAGCTCCTCGCGGAGGCGGACGCGGAGCGCTTCGCGAAGCCCCCCGAGCCGCAGCCCGCGACGACGTAGGGCGCGCGCGTCACGCGGCAGCCCGCGGCGGGCGTCAGCGGCGCGAGAAGCGGATCAGGGCGAGGAAGGCCCCCAGCGAGGCGCCGAACGCGAGCGCCCCGCGCCAGTCGAGCAGGATCTTCGCGTCGCCGTCGATCCGCCGGGCGACGGCGAAGAGGATCCCGGTCGAGGGGCCGGCCTCCACCGTGTTCGCGACGACGGCCCGCACCAACGACTGCTCGACGTGGACGTGCTGGGCCACGACGCCGCGGACCAGGCCCTGGCGGACCGTGGCCTCGCGGGCGAGGATGCCGCTGACCGCGCCCTGCTCGACCGAGGCGTGGTTCGCGGCGATCCCGCCGACAGCGGCGAGACGGGCGCGTGACGTCCGTGGCGCGGACGCCGCCGATGGCGCCGCGCTCGAAGTCGAGGACGTCGACGGCGACGGTGTCGAGCGACCCGGTCGTCGGCCTGGGGAGCTCGGCGCGTCGCGGCTGCGGGCGCCTCGGACGACGAGGTGATGAGCTCGGAGATCGGCTTCTCGGACATGGTTCCCTCGGCGGGGGTCGACGCGGGGCGCTGCGCCGGCGGGCGCCGGCCGAACGATCCGCGGGGTTCGCCGTGACCAGCCTACCGCTTCCGGAGTATCCTGCGCCCGGCATGAGACCTCTCCTCGACGCCTCGCCGATGGCGGCGCGCGCGCGCGGCCAGACCCTGGTCCTGCTCGCCATCGCCGTCGTCGTCGCGCTCAGCGTGGCGGCCTGCGGCTCGCCGTCGCTCGCTGCCCCGGGTGCGAGCGCCGTCGCGGTCGTCCCTGCGGCCTCGCGAGGCGCCCGGCCAGCCTCGAGCCTGCCGCCGACGCCCTCGCCGACGCCGCGACGACCCCGACGCCCTCGCCGACGCCCGTCCCCACCCCGGTCCTCGTGCCGGCCCCGCTCACGGGACGCCTCGTCTCGCCGCAGCTCGCGGCCCGCCACCCGATCGCGGTCATGGTCGACGACCACTGCGGCGGCCCGTCCCCAGAGCGGCTTCACGGAGGCGTCCGTCGTCTGGCAGGCCCCGGCGGAGGGCGGCATCCCGCGCTACATGATGATCTTCGCCGAAGGGAACCCGACCTCGGTCGGCCCGGTCCGCAGCGCCCGGGTCTACTTCGTCCAGTGGGCCGGCGAGTGGAAGGCCGCCTACGTCCACGTCGGCGGCAGCCCGCAGGCGATGGCCCTGCTCAGGGCCAAGGGCCGCGGCCAGCTGGTCTACGACGCGGACCAGTACCGGTGGGGTGCCTACCTGTGGCGCACGAAGGACCGCGCCTCGCCGCACAACGTCTACACCGACGGGAAGCACCTCCGGGCGCTCGCCGCGAAGGTCGGGGCGGCCCCGCTCGTCGCCGCCGAAGCCGGTCTGGCTGTTCCGGCCCGACGCCGCGCTCGAGCTTCGACCGTCGGGCGCGCGGATCGACGTCGCCTACTCCTACGGCGCGTTCTCCTACCGGTACGACCGCCAGTCCAACACGTGGCGGCGCTCCGTCAACGGCAAGCTCCAGAAGGACCGGGCGACCGGAACGGTGGTCGCTCCGAAGAACGTGGTGGTCATGGAGGTCGCCTTCGGATCCCTGGGCGCCGGCCAGAAGGGCCGCCTCGAGGCGGCCAACGTCGGGAGCGGCCGGGCCTGGATCGCAACGAACGGGATCGTCGTCCGCGGGACCTGGAAGAAGCTCTCGGCCGCGAGCCCCACCCGGTTCTTCGACGGGGCGGGGAAGGCCGTCCCGCTGACCATCGGCCAGACGTTCGTGCAGGTGATGCCCACGGGCTCGCCCGATCAAGGTGGTCAAGGGCACGCCCGTCAAGCTCGCGACGCCGTCGCCATCGGTGGCACCCGACCCGTCGGCTTCGCTGACCCCCTCGGCGAGCCCCTCGCCGAACCCGTAGATCAGCCCTCCGCCGACCCGGCCGAGCCCTGCTCTCGCTCGGCGGAGTCTCGGTCCTGCCCCTCCGCCACCGCCGCGTAGATGGCCCGCGTCTCCCGGGCGACGTCCGACCACCTCCGCCGCCCCGGCCCGGTTCGCGTGGCCGCGGCCGCAGCGATGCCGCGGTGGACGCGATCGTCGGCCCAGGCCGCCCGGAGCGCGTGGGCCAGGCGATCGGCGTCGCGCGGCTCGACGAGCAGGCCGGCCGGCCCGACGACCTCCGGCAGGGCGCCAACGGCGCTCGCGATCACGGGCGTGCCGGCGGCGAGGGCGTCGAGGACCGGCAGGGCGGCCGCCTCGCTCACGACCGGGTGGACCGCGGCACGAGCGCCCGCGACGAGGCTGGCGAGCTGGTCGACGGGAAGCGCCGGCGCATAGTGCAGGAGCTCGCCGACGCCGCTCGAGGACGCGGCCCGGGCCACGGCCGCGCGATCGTCGGGCGTCGTGTCGACCAGCAGGATCCGCGGCGGCCACGGGACGGCCTTCGCGAGGCGGGGCGGCCGCCCGTCGGCGCCGAGGCGGGCCAGCGCGTCGAGCAGCGTGCCCAGGTCGTGGCGGGCATCGTGGCGGCCGGTGTAGACGAAATAGCGCGCCGGCACGCCATACCGCTCGCGCTCTGCAGCGAGCGCCGCCCGCTGCGCATCGCCGACCTCGGTGCCCGCCATCGAAAACGGGGCGAAGGCATCGCCTCCTGCGAGCGGCACGACCCGGAGACGCCCCGGCCGGATACGGAGGAGCCGCGTGGCCGACCGAGCGACCGCGGCACTGCCCACGATCACGACGTCGGCCTCGCGGAGCAGCTGGGCCCGGAGACGCTGCCCGAAGCGCGCCGCCGGCGAGCGCTGGTACTGCTCGGGAAGCTCCCAGGGAGCAACGTCCAGGAGCGTGGCGACCACGGGGAGGCCGGGGGCGATGGGCAGGGCGCCAGCCACGGCATGGGCCACGGCCCCGGCAGCGCCGGTCTCACGGGCGAGGCCCCGCCCGGCGCCGAGCGATGCGCCCCGCACGAGGAACGGATCGAGGGTCAGCGCGCCGGAACGGAAGACTCTCGTGATGGGCAGTCGGCGCTTACCGACCACGGGAAGCCCAGGAAAGAGATCGGCAGGATCATCGGCTCCCAGGTCGAGGAGGATGACGAACGACTCGCCGGCGACGGGCTCCGCGGCAAAGGCGCCGAGGAGGCCGCGGAGGTAGGTCGCCGTCGCCGGCGCCCGCTCCGGATCGCCCAGCGGGCGGACGTCGACGAGGACGCGCACGCCCGGGACCGCGGCTGGAGCGCTCGCCGTCTCTCCCAGCCTCATGCGGCGCGCCGGGGTCCGCGGCCGCGCAGCTCGTCCCAGCGCAGCTGAAGGACGACCACGAGCGCCTCGACGATGATGCGGCGGCTCATCTTGCTCTGGCCCACGCGACGGTCGCGGAAGGTGATCGGCACCTCGCGGATGCGCGCGCCGCCGCGCTGGGCGCGAGTAGGTCATCTCCACCTGGAAGACGTAGCCGCCGGCATGGACCCCGGCGAAGTCGACCCCGGCCAGGGTCGCCGCACGCCAGGCCTTGAAGCCGCCGGTCAGGTCGTTGGCCGGCAAGCCCAGCACGATGCGGGCGAAGAGGCTCCCGCCACGGCTCACGACACGCCGGAAGATCCCCCAGTCGACACACCTGCCCGCCGGCGTGTAGCGCGAGCCGATGACGAGATCGGCGGTGCCGGCGATCAGGGGTGCCAGGAGGGACCGCGTGAGCTTCGGGATCGTGGGACCAGTCGGCGTCCATCTGGATGATCCGCTCGGCTCCGCCGTCGAGGGCGACGCGGAAGCCGGCGAGGTACGCACGGCCGAGACCCGCCTTGGCCGTGCGGTGGAGCACGCGGACCCGGTGATCGGCCGCGGCCAGTCCGTCCGCGATCTCCCCGGTCCCGTCGGGTGAGCCATCGTCCACCACGAGCAGGGTCGCAGCGGGCAGGGCGGCGAGGATGGCCGCCGCGATGTTGCCCAGGTTCTCCGCCTCGTTGTAGGTGGGCAGGACGACCCAGGCGTCGACGCCGGCCGGGGCAACCGCTTCGAGCGGGCCAGCGGTCGAGTGATCGGAGGAGCGTGCCGGGTCGATCATCCCCCCGAGTGTAGCCGGGCCCGGCCTAGGGGACCGTGACGACGAGCGTGACCCGGTTCCGGCCACCGGCGGTGTCGCGGCCAGGAGCGTCACCGTGGCGGGCCCGGGCGCACCGGCCGCAACCATGACGCTGGCGCGCCAGGCGCCGCCCGACAGTCGAGTGACCGACATCCGGACCGCCTCGCCGCCGGCCTGGCGGAAGGCGGCAGTCGGCGGCGCGGCGAGGGGCTCGACGCTGCGGAACGTGACCGTGAGCACCGTGCCCGCGGCCGGCGACGCCGTCGACGTCGTCGCGACGAAGGCGGCGGCGGCGATCGATCGCCGCAGGACCGTGGTCCCGTACGGGCCGACCGCGGTCAGCTCGGCGACGTAGCGACCGGGCGGGGCCCACGCTCCGTCGGCCGCCCGGCCGTCCCATCGCCAGGCGGCGGTCCCGGCCGTGAAGGATCGGTCGCGCCACGCGGCGCGGACCTCGGTGCCGGCCGCGTCGAGGACGCGCAGGGTCAGGCGCGCCGCCCGGGCGACCCGGACCGCGACGGTCGCCGTCGGCAGGATGCGATCGCCGTCCTGGGGGGAGAAGGCCGCCCGGTCCCAGCGCAGGGCGCCGACCGTGCGGTCGACGACGAGTCGGGACCCTGGCCGTGGCCCGGTTGGCCAGCGCGTCCGCGGCCGAGACGGCAACCGTGTAGCGGCCGTCCGGCACCGTGCGCCCGGCCGTGTCGCGCCCGTTCCAGGTGACGGCGCCGGAGGTACCGTCGACCGGCCACGAGCGGATCACCGTCTTGCCGCGCAGGACACGCAGGGTGCCGCGCGTGGGCTCGGCGGACGTCCAGCGCAGTCGTACGGTGTCGGCGACCCCGTCGCCGTCGGGGGAGATCGCCGTGGCGGCGGCCGCCACCGTGAGGGTCGGCGGCGTCGCGTCCACGGTCGCCGGCCAGGACCGGGTCGCCGCATTCCCGGCGGCGTCGAAGAGCCGGAGCGTGACCCGGTAGGCGCCGTCGGCCGCGCGCGTCCCATCGTCGGCGGTCCCCTTCCAGGTTGCTGCAGCGGAGCGGCCGGCCCCCGCGATCCGGCGGATCGGGGCGCCGACGACGTCGCCCACCAGGGGCGCGACGACCACGTCCCAGCGGACGACGTCGGGAGAGCCCGTACCGGAGATGCGCATCGCATCGTGCTCCCCGTCGCCGTTCGGAGACAGGCGGTTGCCCGAGGCCTTCGCAGCCTGGAGCGTCGGCGGGACGCGATCGATCACGACGGCCGTCCGGGCCGGGAGGTCGCCCGCCGTGGGTCCCGTGGAAGGCCACGTGAACGTGGCGCCGTCGGCCGTGCCGACGAGCTGGAGCAGGTACCTGCCGTCGGGCAGGGCGGCGCCGGGCCGGGCGGCATCGCCAGCGGTTCCGTCCCAGCCGGAGCTCCTGCGGCCCGGACGCGGTGGCCGGCACCGGACGTGTCCCGAGGACCGTGCCGTCGGGACCGAGCACGCGAAGCGTGAGCCTGTCGAGCGCCCGGCGGTTGTCCCAGCCGATCACCAGGACATCGCCGGACCCGTCACCGTTCGGCGAGAAGCTGCGCTGGCCCACCGCAGCGGCGTTCGCCCCGAGGCTGGCCGGGCCGCCGCCGGAGAACTCGACCGCCCGGATCCCGGCCCGCACCAGGGTGGCATTCGGCGCCGGGGCGGCAGCCACATGGGTTCCGCTCGTGCCGCTCGCCGCGACCCAGGCGCTGGACTCGACGTCCCCCACCGCGCCCCATGTCGCCAGCGGCCCCGTCACCCGGTACCAGGTGTGGCCATCGGCCGTACGGGGTCCGCCCGTGATCGCGAAGACGTCGCCCCGCTGGGCCGTGGCAACCTTCGGGGCCGACGTGGCGGGCGCGGAGCGAACGTTCAGGCTGGCGCCGCTGACCCGGAGGAAGCCACCGGGCGCGAGGGCCGGCGATTCGACGTGGACGCTGCTCACGTTCCACGCGGACAGGTTGCCCTTGCCGTCGCGGGCCCGCACCCGGAACGCGTAGCCGGTGTTGTCCGAGCCGAGGTAGGCCGCGCTCGTGGCCTTCGTCCCGGTCAGCCAGGCGCTCCAGGCTCCCCCGCCGGCCGACACCTGGACGTCGTAGCCCGCGATGCCGTTCCAGTCGTCCTCGGCCGTCCAGCGCACGATGAAGCCCGTGTCGGGTTGCGTGACAGGGAAGGCCGCGATCCCTGCGGCCGGTGCCGTCGTGTCCTTGACGAGCTTCGCCGCGAGGGCACGGTAGAGCTCCTTGCGCTTGCCGTCATACCCGAGCGCCCAGATTCCGACCCCGCGGAGCCGGGCCCGGTTGACCAGGTCGTAGCGGGCACCCAGGGTCGCTGCGTCGTCGTAGTAGAGCTGGCGCCACGTCGTCACGCAGCCGAAGGCCGGGGTGCAGCTCTCCTTCTTGTAGGCCGTCCAGGCCGCGACCTCGCGGCTGTCGTAGCGCCGCCCGTGCTTCGCCGCGTACTCGACGGCGGTCGCGTACTCGACCGCGGCTGAGTAGCCGTACTTGGCACCCGTCTGCGTGCGCGCGTTGACGGCATCCGAGACGGTGGACCACGCCCGGCCGTAGTAGGGGAGACCGAGGATCACCCGGGAGGCCGGCACTCGAGCGGTGTAGGTCCGGACCGTCTCGGCCAGATCGTAGCCGGGGCCGGCGAGGGGGTCGATCGAGCCTGCCGCCGGGGCACTGGCGGTCCGGTAGTCGTAGCCCATGACGAGGACGGCGTCGGCGCCGCCCTTGGCCAAGGCCCGCTCGAGCGGGTAGTTGCCCGGGCGGCCGAGCGTGTCGAACGAGAGGTGGGCTCGGGGGATCACCGCGTCCAGCTCGGCCCGCATCGCCCGGACGAGTGCGACGAAGTCGTCCTCCGAGCCCGCGACGAGGGGCTCGAAGTCGAGGTTGATCCCGTCGGCGCCGCGGTCGCGGACCGCAGCGGCGGCCTGCCGGGCGAGGTTCTGGCGGGCGCCGGCGCTGCCGAGAAGTGCCTTCTGGACGGCAGCCTGGCCCGTCGTCCAGGCGAAGACCGAGAGCGTCAGCGTCACGCGGCGATGCCTGGCGTGGGCCGCGTTGATCACCGAGGTCATCGCCGAGCTCGTCCAGCCCGCCCAGCCGGTCGTGAGCGAGCCATCCGGATCCCGCTTCCTCAGGTTGCCCCGCGCGTCCGCGCCGACGGAGAAGTAGGCGACGTGGGTCAGGACGCTGAAGTCGAGCCGCGTGTCGGGATCCGCCAGCGTCCAGTACGGCAGGAAGCCGTAGATCACGCGACCCACCGCCGGGGTCGACGCCGCATCCCCGGCCAGCGCGAAGCTCCGCGCGTCGGCCTCGGCGGGTGCCCCCGGCGTGAAGGCGTAGGTGCCGTCGGCATGGGCCATCGCGTCGAGGTAGACCTGGCTGGGTTGGTCGCCAGGCCCGACGGCGTCGGGATCGGCGGCGAGCGCGCCGACGGGCAGGCCGACCAGGGTGAGCACGGCCAGCGCGAGAGCCGGGATGGTGGCGGCGAGAGCACGGCGACCGTGCCCCGGGCGACTCGCAGTCCGGCTCATCATCGGAGCGTCACGGTACGTCGCGGCCGGGCGACGGACTACCCGACGATGGTCCGGGGGCGAGTGGTACGGATGGGTGAAGGGAGGTCCGGTGCGGTCCGGTGCGGTCCGGCGGCGGTCGCCCGGGCACCTCGGCTGCACCGGGGAGTACCACTCAGCCGATCCGGAGACGGGCCACCAGCTCCGCGAGGGGTGGGTTCGACCGGTCGCGGTCCGAGAGGATCGGGCGCCCGTCCGGCGTCCCGGCCACGGCCGGCCAGGGGACTGCCGCGAGCGGGTCGTCCCAGGCGAAGCCCAGCTCGTCGGTCCCGTCGAACTCGTTCGTGACGAGGTAGACGAGCTGGAGGGGCTCGAGGGCCAGGAAGCCGTGGGCCACGCCCGCCGGTATCGTCACCGTGGTATCGACGAGAGCCTCGCGGACCTCGACGATGGGACGGTCCGCGGTGCCCTCGACGAGCGGCCGCGCGTCGACGAGCGCCACGAGCGCCCGCCCTGCGGTCACGATCCAGTGGTCGAGCTGGCGGCGGTGGAGGTGCAGGCCGCGCAGGACGCCCTGCGACGACGTGGACAGGTTCGCCTGCGTGAAGGCGGGGTCCGGCCGGCCGGCGAGACGCGAGTCCAGCGCGCCGAACGCGCTCGCCCGCCAGAGCTCGCGGAAGCTTCCCCGGAGATCGCCGTGACGTGCCACGGTCCCCCAGGCGACGTCCGGGATCGCGGATGGCGCGGGGGCGGCCGGCCGAGCTCCCGTCGGTCGCTGGTGGCTCATGGCCGCGCCGCCGATGCACGCGCGCGCAGGAGGGTCGGCAGGTAGTCGGCGAGGGCTGCTTCCCACGGGCGCAGCGGCTCGCCCGACGGCAGGGGGGTCGGGGCGAGGACGGCCCACGGCGGGACGACCGACGGACGCGTCCAGCTGGACAGGGAGACCTCGGTGACCGGAACGTCCACGCCGACAGCGTCGAGGATGGCCCGCGCCCACGTGGCACGGGAGACCACGCCGCCATTGACGACGTGGTGGAGGCCGGCGAACACGCCGCTCGCGAGGAGCTCCACGATGGCGTCGGCGAGGTCGGGCGCGTAGGTGGGCGAGCCGATCTCGTCGCCGACGACCCGCAGGGGCTCGCCGGCCGCGCGTGCTCGGTCGGCCGCGGCGAGGATCTTCTCCGGGAAGTCGTTGCCGGGCGGGCCGAACAGCCAGGCCGTGCGCACGATGGCCAGCTGCGGTCCTGCTGGTGGCGTCGCGTGGGGGGCGCCCGCCTCGGACGCGGCGCTGCCGTCGTGGCGGAGGTACGCGGCCTGCGCGGCAACCTCCCCGGCGCGCTTGCTGGCGCCATACGGGTTGACCGGGCGAGGCTCGTCTTCGGGGCCGTACCCGCGACCGTCCGTTCGCAGCCCGTCGAAGACCTCGTTGGTCGAGATGCAGACGAGATCGGCCCCGGCCCGCACGCAGGCCGCGGCGAGGTCGCCGACGGCGGCGCCGTTCCGGCGGAGGGCGAGCGCAGGATCCGTGGCGCAGCCGTCAACGTCCGTCCACGCCGCCGTGTGCACCACGACGTCGGGTCGATCGCGCCGAACGAGGCGGTCCGAGCTCGCCGGCTCGTCGAGGTCGTGATCCGGGAGGTCCCAGGCGAGGGGGCCGAGCGGCCCCGTGAACGGCGCCTCCTCGAGAGCCGACACCAGGGCGCGGCCGAGGCGGCCGCCGGCTCCCGTGATCGCGACCCGCATCAGCCGGCCCGGCCGATCGCCCGGCGGGTCCGGCCGCCGTCGGCCGGCCGCGCCGCTCATCGGCTCGCCTCCGCCGCCGACGACGTTGCGAGGCGCTCCGCGTACTGGCGGTCGTAGTAGGCGTCCCAGTCGCCGCCGCGCGCCGCTCGCCACCACCACTCGTGATCGCGGTACCAGGCCACGGTCGTCGCGAGCCCCTCGTCGAAGCCCACCCGGTTCGCCCAGCCCAGCGCGCCGAGACGCCCGCCGTCCATCGCGTAGCGCCGGTCGTGCCCGGGCCGGTCGGCGACCGTGCGGACGAGCGACCAGGGCTTGTCGAGCAGGGCCAGGAGCCGCTCCACCACCTCGCGGTTGGTGAGCTCCACGGACCCCGGGACGTTGTAGACCTCGCCCGCGGCCCCGTGGGCAAGCACGTGGGCGATGGCGCCCGCATGGTCCGCCACGTGGAGCCAGTCTCGTCGCTGCAGGCCGTCGCCGTACAGGGGCAGCGGCAGGTCGTCGAGCGCGTTCGTCACGAAGAGCGGGATCAGCTTCTCGGGGTGGTGGAAGGGGCCGTACGTGTTGGAGCCGCGCGTGGTCACCACGTCGAGCCCGTACGTCACGTGGTACGCCCGTGCCAGCAGCTCGCCCGCGGCCTTCACCGCCGCGTAGGGCGAGCGCGGGGCAAGGGGATCGGACTCGACGGAGCGGCCCTCGTCCACCGACCCGTAGACCTCGTCGGTCGAGACCTGGAGAAGGCGCGGAGTCGTGGCCCGTTCGCCGCGCTGGGCCCGTTCTGTCTCGACCCGCAGGGCCTCCAGCAGGACGTGGACGCCATCCACGCCGGTCCGCAGGAAGGCAGCCGGCTCCAGGATGGAGCGGTCGACGTGGCTCTCGGCGGCGAAGTTCACGATGGCGTCGGCGGTCGCTGCAAGCGGGGCGACGGCGGACGCGTCGGCGATGTCGCCCTGCACGAAGGCGAAGCGGGAGGCCATCTCGGCGTCGGCCTCGACCTCGCCGAGGTTGGCCCGGTTGCCCGCGTAGGTCAGCTTGTCGAGGACGGTGATCCGGGTCCGGTCGTGCCGGCCCAGGACGTCGCGGACGAAGCAGCTCCCGATGAAGCCGGCGCCGCCGGAGACCAGGAGGTGGGCCCCCGGCCCGGGAGCGGTCACGGAGTGGGCCGCTGCGGCGGTGCGGCCAGCTTCCCCTCGGCATCCGCGGCCGCGGCCAGCTGGGCCGCCCGGAGCAGGGAGGGGACCGTTCCCGCGTCGGCCCAGTGCCCCTCGTAGCGCGGCGCGTAGAGCCCGCCCTGGGGGATGTAGTGGTTGAGAACGTCGGTGATCTCGAACTCCCCGCGACCGGACGGCGCCAGGGTGTCGATGACGTCGAAGACATCCGGCCGCAGGAAGTAGACGCCGATCGGGATGAGGTTGCTCTTGGGCGCCTCCGGCTTCTCCTCGAATCCGACGACCCGGCCGGCCGCGTCCAGCTCCGCAACGCCGAAGCGCTCGGGATCCGCGACCTGGTAGAGAAGGGTGCCGGCTCCCCACGTGCCCGCGGCGAACTCGCGGGCGAGTGGCTCGAGCGGCGGTCCGCTCAGGATGTTGTCGCCCAGGACGCAGCAGAACGCATCGTCCCCGACGAACTCCCGGGCCAGGCCGATGGCGTGCGCGATCCCGAGGGCACCGCCCTGGTAGCGGTAGGTCAGGGAGAGGCCGAAGTGGGTGCCGTCGCCGAGCAGCTCCACGACGTCGCCCACGCTCTTGCCTCCGACGATCACGAGGACCTCGCGGATCCCCATCCCCGCCAGCGTCTCGAGGGGGTAGTAGATCATCGGCCGGTCATAGATCGGCAGGAGGTGCTTGTTCGTGACGATCGTCAGCGGGAAGAGGCGCGTCGCCGTGCCGCCGGCAAGGATGAGGCCCTTCATCGTCCGGCGATCGTAGCAGCCGGGGCGAGCGTCAGGGCCGCGGCGTCGGGACCGGGGTCGGGCGCGGCGTCGGGCGCGGCGTGGGGGCCTGCGTCGCGAACGGCTGCTCTGAGTCGGGCAGCGTCCCATCGGGGTTGAGGTCGTCGGTCGGCAGGATGTCGCCGCTCGGGATCCCGCCTTCGTAGTCCGTGATCACGAGGAGCGCCTCCAGCCGGGTCAGGTCGATCGCCGGGTCGACGAAGGCGGTCTGGACGACCGCGTTCGGGTCGCGAGTCACGTCGATGATCCGCCCGATCACCAGGCCCTTGGGATACGGCGAGCGGACCGCCTCGCCGAGCGTGAGCCCCGCGGTAACGACCTCCTCGCCGAGGGCGACCTGCTGGGTCGCGTCGATCTTGTCCATGACCAGGGTGCCGCCAAGGTCGCCCACCACCTCGCCGGTCGCCTTGCTTCCCACGATCTCGCCGATCACCGTCGAGGCCGGATCGTTGATGAGGGTTACGCGGGCAGCTGATGCGCCGAGCTCGGTCACCCGGCCGACAAGCGCGCCGCCCGCTCCCACGACGACGTCGCCGATCTCGATCCCGTCGTCGCTCCCGGCGTCGATCATCACGACCCGGCTCACGTCGGCCAGCTCGCGCGAGATGACCCGGGCTGCCACCGTGGAGTAGTCAAGGGTGTTCCAAATCGCCAGGAGCGCCGTCAGCTCCTCGTTCTCGGCCGCCAGGGCGTCCAGGGTCCGGTTGCGCTGCTCGAGCCGCTCGTTGTCGGACCGGAGGGTGGCGTTCTCGCGCCGGAGCCGGTCAATCTCGGCGGCTGCGTCGATGACCGACCGGACTTCGCGACCCACGCCGTTCACGGCCTCGGCAAAGGGCGACAGGGCGAAGGCGAGGCCGCGCTGGACCTCGGCGACCGGAGCGGTGGCGCTGGCGATCATCAGGATCATCGAGATCCCGACGAGCACCGAGAAGACAATCGCGCGGCGGCGGGCGATGCGCGGGGCGCGGTGCCCGTAGCCGGCCAGCCGGCTCGTCATCAGCCGCCCCCTACCGGAGCGGGCGCGAGTACGTGTCCGCGACGAGCACGCGCTTCATGCTGTCGAGCTCCTGGAGGACGACGCCGGTGCCCCGGGCAACGCAGGTCAGCGGGTCGTCGGCGATGTGGACCGGCATCTGGGTCGCCTCGGCGACGCGCCGGTCGAGGCCCAGGAGCAGGGCGCCACCGCCGGCGAGCACGATCCCCTGGTCCATGATGTCGGCGACGAGCTCGGGCGGCGTCTCCTCGATGGTGTCCTTGATCGTGTCGACGATCTGCTGGACGGACGGCTCGATCGCCTCGCGGATCTGGTCGGCGCCGACCTCGACGCTGCGCGGGAGGCCGGTCAGGAGGTCGCGACCGCGGAGGTTGACCCGCTGGGCGTCCCAGTCGCCCGGGTAGCCGGAGCCGATCGCGATCTTGATGTCCTCCGCGGTGCGCTCGCCGACGAGCAGGTTGTACTCGCGGCGGCCGAACGAGACGATGTCCATGTCCATCTCGTCGCCGCCGATCCGGATGCTCCGGCTCACGACGATGCCGCCGAGGCTGATCACGGCCACTTCCGTGGTCCCGCCGCCGATGTCGACGATGAGGCTGCCGGTGGGCTCGCTCACGGGCAGGCCGGCCCCGATCGCGGCCGCCATGGGCTCCTCGATGAGCCGCGCCCAGCGGGCGCCGGCGTTGAGGGCCGCGTCCCGAACCGCGCGCTTCTCCACCTCCGTCACGCCCGACGGGATCCCGAGCACCATCCGTGGCCGCGGGATGAGCCCGATCCGGTCGTGGACCCGGTGGACGAAGTACTTGATCATCTGCTCGGTGACGTCGAAGTCGCTGATGACGCCATCGCGCAGGGGGCGGATCGCGATGATGTTCGCTGGCGTCCGGCCGACCATCCGCTTGGCCTCGGCGCCGACCGCCAGCACCTTCTTGGTCTTCGCATCGATCGCGACGACGCTGGGCTCGCTGATCACGATGCCGCGGCCACGGACGTGGACGAGCGTGTTGGCGGTCCCGAGGTCGATCCCGATGTCCCGGGAGAACCTGCCGAGGATGGCGTCGAGCATGTGCGAGGTCGGGATCCTGTTGCCTGGTCGATCAGGGATCGCCCGCGGCAGGCCCCGTGGTCTCGGAGGCGCGCGGCGGCACGTGCGACCGGTCCGGGTCGCCGGCGGAGTATACCCCGAGGGGCACTGCAGGCCCCGCGAGCACGCCAGCCTGGGCGCGCGTCGGAGCTCCGCGGGCGCGGCGGTGGCTACTCGGCCGCCGCCGTCGCGGGGCGCAGCCCGGGACCGCCGCGGTCGAACGCGATCCCCCGGTCGCGCAGCGAGACGAAGGCGTCGTGGCCGACGACGAGGTGGTCGAGCAGCTCGATGTCGAGGAGGCGGCCGGCCGCCAGCGCCTCGGCGGTCAGGTGGAGATCGTCGGGCGAGGGCGTCGGGTCGCCCGACGGGTGGTTGTGGACGAGGATCACCCCCGCCGCGCTGATCCGGACGGCGTCGCGGAAGAGCTCGCCGACCCGGACGAGCGAGGCGGAGACGTTCCCCTGGTAGACGGTCACCACCTTGAGGACGGCGTTCTTCGCGTTGAGGAGCACCACGCGCAGCTCCTCGCGCTCCAGGTGCCCCATCTGGGGGATCAGGCGGTCGGCGACGTCGCGCGGCGTGCGGACCGTCCAGCGCCCGGCCGGCCAGTCCGCCAGCAGCCGGCGCCCGAGCTCGAACGAGGCGGTCAGCTGGGCCGCCTTGGCCGTGCCGACGCCGGGCAGGTCGACGAGCTCGAGCTCGCCCGCTCGGGCGAGACCGGCGAGGCCGTCGTGGCGGGCGAGCGCCTCCTCGGCGAGATCCACCGCACCCAGGCCGCGGGCGCCCGAGCCCCAGACCAGGGCGATCAGCTCGGCGGTCGTCAGGCCGGCGACGCCCCGGATCGCGAGGCGCTCGCGGGGCCGCTCGGCGACCGGGATCTCACGGACGCGCCGGGCGGGGCGCCGGGCGCGTCGGGGCGCGGGGAGCGGCAGCCCGCGGCGGGCCGTCCGAGACGTCGAGGATGCCGGCATCTGTCACGGGGGTTTCCTCCGAGCGATCGCGGGGGTGATGGGTCCCCGAGCCCGGACGACGGAGCCCGCCAATTCCCCCGCCATCCGAACCCGAGGACGCCCCGCATCCTAGGGACAGTCGCTCATCGGTCACTCATCCGGCACTCACCGGCGTCCGATCGGCGAGGGTCGGCGGCAGAACCCGGCCACGTGCACGCGATCCGTGCGCCGGCTTGGCCCAGCGTCAGGTCGGCGTCGCGCCCGCACCCAGGGCGGCCAGGAGCACCGGGATCGCGTTGTACGTGGCATGCAGGGCCATCGGCGCGACGAGCGTCCGGCGGCGCAGGAAGACCCAGCCAAGGACCAGCCCGACGGGCAGTCGGATCACGAAGGCGATGATGGCGGCCCGGATCGCGGTGTCGAAGTCGCTGCCGGCCAGCGTGATGACATGGATCAAGGCGAAGAAGATGGCCCCACGCACGATGGCCGCCCGCGGGCCGGCGGTTCGCGCCCAGGCCGTCGTGACGAAGCCGCGGAAGAAGACCTCCTCCCAGAACGGCGCCAGGACGGCCGCGACGAGGAGGTTGACCGCGATGCTGGCCGGGTCTTCCGCCGGTGGCAGTGGGGCCGCCGGCGCAACGCCCAGGAGCGCGATGAGGATGACCGCCAGGAACGCAGCGCCGAAGAGGGCTGGAACCGCCAGCGCGATCCCCCGGCCAATGTCGGTGAGCGCCGAGCCCTCCTCGGGCCTTGGCAACCGGAGCCCCATCTCGCGCCAGCTGAGCGCGCCGGACCCGACGACGACAAGCGCCAGGACCCCGAGCGACACTCCGGCCGAGACCAGGACCGACGCGAGGATGGTGGCCGGCCCCTCGGGCAGGACGTTGAGCGAGCCAAGGCCGAAGCCGACGACGAGCGTCAGGAGGAAGGCGGCCACGAAGACGGCGATCGGCGACGGCCCGGCGTACGCTCGCGCCGTCAGCGCGGCGCTGGAGCGCCTGCGGAGCCGGCGCCCGCGACAAGGCCCAGCCCAACCGCGGCAAGCCCGATGATGAAGGCGACGGTCCCACCGGAGGCTCCCCCCGAGGCGACGGCCACGACGACCGCACCGAGGCCCGCGACGCCGAGACCCCAGGCCACGAGGTAGAGGCCGGGGGCAGCGCGTCGCTCGAGCTCGAAGACGCCGCGCCGTGGGCGAGGCGAGCCGCCCGCATCGAGGGGGGCATCCGGAACGACAACGGGGGCAGGCGTGTCGGCAGGCAGCGAGACGTCCTGACGCGCGTCGGGCGCGTGGTCGTCCGGCCGCGCGTCGCGGGTGTCGTCCAGGGTCGTCGCTCAGCCGCGCGGCGTTGGATCCGTCGCGGGCGAGGCGGCGGAGGACCGGGTCGTGCGTGTCGTGCGCACCCTCGGCACGGACATGTCAGTGGCCGAGGGCTCGGTGACGGGTGCCGGGGCCGACGCCTGCAGCGGAGCGGCCGACACCGCCGAGGCCTCCGGCACGGGCGACGCGGCGGCTGCGGGAGCCGCCGGCCGCTCGCGGGTCGGGCGAGTCGGAACCGAGCCGACGGCGGCCAGGGCCTCGCGCCGCTCGAAGTCGCGACCGCACCAGGCGCACAGCGACCATTCGAGCCCGACGAGCTTCGAGCAATGGGGGCAGACGCGCTTGAGGCGAGTTCGGCAGGTCGGGCAGATGATCCATTCCTCGTGCACTTTGCGACCGCAGGTGGCGCAGTGCTCGATCTGCTCGATCTCGGCGATCAAGGCCTCTTCCGCGAGCCCGCGCTGGTCGGCCTCGCCCCGGCCGTCGCTCCTGGGGCCGGATGATGCGGTAGACGATGATGCCGAAGATGAAGAAGACCGGCGTGAACCCAACGATGAGCGCCGCGGCGGGCAGGTACGGGACGACCGGGTTCGAGGTCCGCGCCTGCATGTCCCGGAAGGCCCAGTAGGCCGACGCGAGCCAGATGATCACGATGTAGACGCCGATCGCCTGGAGGCCCGCCTGGACGAGCGGGCTCTCGAAGAAGCCAGCGATCGCGTCACCGATCCCGGAGAGGAAGTCCAGGTTCATGCGGTGGGGTCACCCACCTCCATGCGAGCGCCATCTCGCCCGGGCGGCTGGCCGTCGGCGGCGCACGCGGCGCAGTGTAGCAGGGCATTCAGCGTCGCCTGCGCAGCAGCTCCATCGTGACGAGCGTGGCCCGCCAGGCGGCCGCCCCGGCCGCCAGCACGAGTCCGGCTAGCCAGGCGGCGGCCATCAGGAGCGCCGCCCCGAGGGCCGCCGGCGCATCCAGGCCGCCCCCGAGCGCCTGCCGGGCGGCGTCCCACGCGAACCCGGTCACCCACCACGTCGCGACGAGCGCGAGAACCGTGGCTGCCAGCGCGACGGCCACGGTGAGCGCCGTCGCGACAGGGGCACGGAACAGGTCCACGAACCCGGCCTGCAGGGCACGCAAGATCGACGCCCCGAGCAGCGCCGAGCGCCGGGCTGCGAACCCGCCCACGACCTCCGCCGCCAGCCACGCACCGAGCACCGCAACACTGGCGACTGGCGCCCCGGCCGAGACGCGGGTCGCAAGTGGGGCGCTCACGTCAGCCGGGACCGTCAGCTCGCGATAGGCGGCCGCGACCCAGGCCGGGATTGCGACGGCCGCAACCATGACCACCGGCACGAGGAGGATCAGCCGAACGCCGGCGACCCGGGCGATCGCCCGGACAGTGCCGGCGTCCTCCGCGGCTGCGCCCCGGCCGATCGCGACGACCGCCCGCGCCTCGGGCGTGGCCGCCGTGGCCCGGTGGAGCGCGACCTCGGCCGCGGCCGCGACGCAGGCCCCCACGACGACCAGGGCGGCGGCCGCCGCCAACCCCACGACAAGGAGCGCGATGAGCGGACCGGCACCCCCCGCCGAGACCGATGCCGGCCCGACGAAGTTGGCGAGCCCGATGAACGTCGGCGCGACCACGATCGGGAGGGCGAGGACCACGATCCGCCCCGGGCGAGGAATGCGACGAGGGCGTAGACCCACAGGCTCGGCCGGCGGGCGGTCATCTCCGTTGCTGCGGCAACGCCGCAGCGCACGGAACGCCGGGCCCGGGCAGCGCATCGCCCGCAGGGAGACCTCGAACCGACGGTTGCCCGATCGGGCGACCGTCCAGCTCCTCCAGGACACCCGTCCGGGGGCACTGCGCCAACCGGCCCGGTTGCTGGAGGCACGGTCACCGCGGCCTGGCCTCACGCGGCCAAGCCGAAGACTCCCGGGACAGCGTCGCCCCGCCTGGAGACGCATGCTCCGGCATATCCGGGGACGCGGCCCCGGACCTGCTCATGGTGCCGGGGTGGGGCTCCCCCGACCAGGATCTCGAGCTGCGCCAGCGTCCTCCGACCTCGGCGATCTCGGCGCCGTACGGGCGAAGTCGCCCGGCCGGAGCGCTGCCTGCGCCGCCTCGAAGTGCACGTTCGCGTACTCGACGAGCGCGCGGACGTCGCCCGGAGCCGGTGTCACGACGGGCCGGAAGTCGGCGACGGTGTCGGCGAAGCGCCGGCGGCGGAGTCGGCGCCGGGGCCGGCGAAGGACCCGGAGTGGCCTCCGGGCCGCCGGCGAGCAGCAGATCGAGCGCCTCGCCGAGCGTGTCGGCCCAGTCGATCTTCGTCGGTGACGCGACGACGATCTTCGTGAACTCCGGGATCGCCGAGCCGGTCGACTGGAGGTAGATCGGCTCGAGGTAGATGATCGAGTCCTGGACCGGCACGACGATGAGGTTCCCGCGCACGACCTTGCTGCCCGACTGGTTCCACAGCGTGACCTGCGAGCTGATGACCGGGATCCTGGTCGATCCGGGCCTCGATCTGGACGGGGCCGAAGATCGAGGTGTCGCGGGGGAAGCGGTAGACCCGGACGCCGCCGTAGGCGTCGCCGTCGTTGCGGGCGGCGACCCAGGCGATCATGTTCGGGCGCTTCTCGGGGAACCATCGGCTGGAGGAGGAGGAACTCGGGGTCGGTCCTCGCCCGGCATCCGCATGTAGACGTAGTACGCCTCCAGCGGCAGCTGGCCGTTCTCGCTCGTCGGGTTCTGGGGCACCGTCCAGCGGTCGTCGCCCTGGAAGAAGGTCAGGGGATCGGTCACGTGGTACTTGGCGAAGACGCGCGTCTGGACGTTGAACAGCTCCTCGGGCACGCGGAGGTGGGCGCGCAGGCCGGCGGGCAGCTCGGAGATCGGCCGGAAGAGCGTCGGGAAGACACCCTGCCAGGCCCGGATCAGCGGGTCGGTCGGGTCGGCGACGTAGAAGGTCATCGTGCCGTCGTAGGCGTCCATGACGATCTTGACGCTGTTGCGCAGGTAGTTGAACGAGCGGCCGGCCATGCCGCTGTTCTCCCCCAGGGCCGACCCGTCGAAGGTCTGCGCGTTCGGGAAGCGGTCGGTGACCGTGTAGGCGTCCTGGATCCAGACGAGGCGGCCCTCGTCGTTGACCACGACGTAGGGGTCCTTGTCGTAGGCGAGGAACGGCGCGATCGAGGCTGAGCCGCTCCGCCAGCGAGCGGTGCATCAGCAGCTGGCTGTCGGCGGTCACCTGGTCGCGGATGAGCAGGTTGAGGTCGCGGAAGCGGGCCGCGAAGAGCAGCCGCGAGAGGATGCTGTCGAGGTCGATTCCGGTGTTGCCGGTCCAGCGGGTCTCCTCGGCTGCCGCCGCCGTCGGTCCCGTCGCCGGTTCCGATCGGGTAGTCGAACTCCGGCTGGCGGGCCCCCACGACGACCCAGTCGGTCGGTCGCTCGCCGAAGTAGATGCGGGGCTCGCTCACCGGAGGCGCGCCCGGAGCGGACGCGGTGGCAGGTCGCGGATGAGGAGCCGCGGCAGGCCCTGCGAGTCCACCTCGTTGACCGGGACCATCGCGATGCCCGAAGCCGTGGGTGAACACGATCCGCTGGTTGACCCACGACCCGGCCTGGGGGTTGCGCTCGGGGGCCAGCTCGCGGGCGCTGAGCATCACCTGGCGCGTCTCGCCGTTGATCACGTAGCGGTCCACGTCGACGTCGTAGAAGTCGTAGTACTGGCGAACCGTCTGCAGCTGGTCCAGGGTCGTCTGGAGCGGCCGGTAGTCCCACAGGCGGGCGTTCTTGAAGGTCGCCGCCTCCTTGAGCACGTCGGCCGCCGTGAGGGGCGGGTCGCCGCTATAGCTCCGGTCCTCCCAGTTCGTCGAGGTCGAAGGCGAGCCGCGTCATCCCGATGTTGTTGACGATGTACGGCTGCTCCTGGGCGTACTGGTTGGGCTCCACCGTGAAGCGCTGGATCACCTCCGGGTAGACACTGCCCAGGAGGAGCGAGAGGCCGAACCAGACGGCGATCGCCGCCCCCAGCGGCCAGATCCAGCGGGTGAACGCGCCGCCGACCAGGAGGGCGGCAACGAGGCCGGCCACGATCGTGAGGGCATCGAAGGCGAAGAACTGGGCGGCCTGGTCCGTGAGCTGACTCCGGCCGCGACCCCCGCCCGCTGTAGACCAGCTCCAGCTTGTCCAGCTGGTAGCCGGCCGCGACGGTCAGGAGGTAGAGCCCGCCCAGCACGCCCAGGTGGACGCGGACCGGCGTGCGAACCCGCCGCTGCGCGCGCGCGCCAGGAGGTAGCGCCCGCCGACGACGACGAGCCCGACGACGGAGCAGCCCCCCGCCCACCGCCTGGACGAGGCGCAGGAACGGCAGCTCGAAGAGGTAGTACGAGACGTCGCGCCGAAGACCGGGTCGACGACCGCGGTGGCGGAGGCCGCGGCGAACGGCACCCGGTTCTGCCAGAGCAGGACCGTGTCCCAGCTGCTGGAGAGCGCGCCCGCCGTTCCGACGGCGGCGAATACGGCGACGACGGTCAGGCCGCCGATGACGAGAGGCGAGAGGTCCGGCATCTCGTCGGCCTCGAAGCGTGATCGTGGACGTGGCGGCGGTCCGCCCTCTCCCGGCCGCCGGTGGGGCCGCGACGCTGGAAGCCGAACTGATCGGTCCGCCCGAGCTGGCCCTCGTGGTGGCGCGAGCCGCGTCGCCAAGGCGGCCGACGAAGCCGCGCATGCGCTTCCCGGCCGCGGCGTCCGGCGGCGGGGCGAGTCGGCCGGCCAGCCACAGGTTCGCGAGGAGGAAGAGGAGCGCGGCCAGCAGGCCGACCGCGAAGAGGCCGACCTGCGACCCGAGGCGGGTCCAGAAGACGGGGTCGAAGCCGACGCTGTCGAACCAGATCGCATCGGTCGGCGAGGTCGAGGCCGACGCCGATGAGGAACACGGCGGCGAAGAGGACCATGCCGATGACCGCGAGCAGCACCTGCGGGCCCAGGCTGCGAGCGCTGGCGGAACGAGCCGCCGTCGTTCGGCCGCCGGCAGGCGGCGCGGCGGCTTCCCTCCCCCGCGCAGCCTCCCCCACCACGCTGGCCCTGATCGCGGGGGCCGACATGATCGGCTCGTCGTCGGGCGCGGCGTCGGCGTCGGCGTCGGCGTCGGCGTCGGCGTCGGGGGCGACGTCGCCCCCGCCTTCACCATCCTGGTCGCCGGCCGCGACGACGTCAGCGTCGGGAGCGTCGGCGTCCGCGCTGGCGGTGATCGTGCCGGCGTCCGTGGCCTCAGGGCCGGCGTCCATGGCCTCAGGGCCGGCGTCGTCGGCCGGGCCGTCGTCGTCGGCCGGGCCGGTCGCCGAGGGTCACGCCGCGTCGGTCCGCCCTGGGCAGCCGCCTGGCGCTCGTTCAGCTCACGCAGGAAATCATCGAACAGGTTCTTCATCAGGTCCTGAGTCTACCCGGACCCTGCGGGAGCGTCGAGACGCACACCCAGGCCGGCGCGCTCAGGGCCGGTTGCGCGGCCTCGACCGCTCGCCGGAACGCCGCCAGCGCAACGTCCGCCAGCTTGCTCGGCGTCATCGCCGCGGCTCGCGCCGGCTCCCACCGGACCGCCAGCTCGACGACCAGCGGGCGCTCCAGGGTCGATCGGGCTCATCGGGCGGCACCGGCAGGCGGAGGCGCAGCTGCTGGCGTTCGTCGTCCTCCAGGACGAAGCCGGACAGGCTGCCCGAGATGAGCGGTCCCAGGCGAGCGTGCGGGGGATCCGGCGGCGGGCCGGCGGCGGGCGCCACCAGCAGACAGGGCACGATCCCGTCGTCGTCGGCCACCCACAGGACGGCCAGCCACCAGCCCTCGATCTCCGTCGGCCGATCGATGCCGGCGCGGAGGCGAAGATCGCCGATGCAGACCTCGTGCTCACGGATGAACGAGCGGCGGGCGGGGAAAGGCGGGGCGACATCCCGAGAAGGATACGGGTGCGGCGTCAGGCCGGGTCGGGTGTCTCCCGGACTCTGTTGACTCGGCGGCCGTGGTCGGGTCGGGCACGTCCACGCCCTCGGTCGGCTCAGGGAATTCTGATCGGCCGACCGCTCGCGACCGCGTCGTCGGCGTCCCGCGACGCAACCTCGGCCTTGAGCGCGTTCAGGCGCGCCTCCATCTCCAGGCGCAGGATCTCGCGGCGCACCTCGGGATCGGGACGCGCGAGGGCCGGCATCTCGGCCTCGGAGGGCGGAGGGATCTCGTTGTCTTCGCCCACCAGGAGCGATCCGAACGTGCGCTTGACCTTGCGGGGCGCGGCTGCCGCGGCAAGCAGCACCGGGTCGACGGCTGTCACGCCGGGGATCACGACATCCAGCGGCTCAACGAGCCGAGCCTGGCACGACGGACAGTCGGCGACGTCGGCCGCCGGCAGGGCTGCGGAGCACCATGGGCAGATGGGGACGCGTTCCCACTCGTAGGCGGGCGTCACGGGTCCGGCGTCGTCGGCCATTGGCGCATGCTACTCGTCGGACGTAGCCCCGCACCTGTCGCGGCGCGCCTCCGGTGCGCTACGCCACCAGCAAGCGGCGACCCCAGTGACGGGCGCTCATTCCCACTCGATCGTGGCCGGCGGCTTGCTGCTGATGTCGTAGACCACGCGGTTGACGCCCTTCACCTCGTTGATGATCCGCGTGGAGATCCGGGCCAGCAGGTCGTAGGGCAGGTGGCCCAGTCGGCGGTCATGAAGTCGTCGTGGTGACCGCGCGGACGGCGACCACGTTGTCGTAGGTCCGGGCGTCGCCCATCACGCCGACGCTCTGCACCGGCAGCAGCACGGCGAAGGCCTGCCAGAGCGTCGCGGTAGAGGCCGGCCGCCTTGATCTCGTCGATCACGATCGCGTCGGCCTCGCGCAGCGTGTCGAGCCGCTCGCCGTGACCTCGCCCAGGAACCGCACCGCCAGGCCCGGCCCGGGGAACGGATGCCGCCAGACGATGTCTTCGGGCAGCCCCAGTTCCAGGCCCACGTCGCGGACCTCGTCCTTGAACAGGTCGCGCAGCGGCTCGATCAGTTGAAGCCCAGATCCTCCGGCAGCCCGCCGACGTTGTGATGCATCTTGATCGTCGCGGCGGCCCGTCCGGGCGCGGCCGACTCGATCACGTCGGGGTAGAGCGTGCCCTGGGCCAGGAAGTCGATCCGCGCTCGATCTTCGCCGCTTCCTCCTCGAAGACCCGGATGAAGGCGTGGCCGATGATCCGGCGCTTCTCCTGCGGGTCGGTCACCCCGGCCAGCGCTGCCAGGAACCGCTCGCGGGCGTCGACCATGACCGGTTCATGCCCAGGTTCTGCTCGAAGGTCGACCCGCACCAGCTCCGCTCCCTCTTGCGCAGCAGGCCGTTGTCGACGAAGATGCAGGTCAGCCGGTCGCCGACGGCGCGGTGGACGAGCGCCGCGGCCACCGCCGAGTCCACGCCGCCCGAGAGGGCGCAGATGACCTTCCCGTCGCCGCCCGTCGCGCGGGCATGCGTGTCCACGCGCGAGCGGATCTCGTTGACGGTCGATTCGATGAAGTTGGCCGGGGTCCACGTGCGGCCGCGCCCCGGCGATGCCGAGGACGAAGTTCCGCAGGATGTCGCGGCCGTGCGGAGTGTGGAGAACCTCGGGATGGAACTGGATGCCGTAGAGGCCTCGAGCGGGGTCGGCCAGGCCGGCGAAGGGCGTCGAGGGTGTCTCGGCGGTGGGGACGAAGCCTGTCGGCAGCCTGGTGACCGAGTCTCCGTGGCTCATCCAGACCGGCTGGTCCCGCTCGAGGCCGCGCGAAGAGGCGATCCTCGGCGGTGATGGTGACAGTTGCCGGGCCGTACTCCCGACGAGCCGCGGGCAGCACATCGCCGCCGAGCTCGAGGGCCATCAGCTGGGCCCCGTAGCAGATCCCCAGGACTGGGATCCGGCCGTTCCAGATGGCCGGGTCCGGCTGCGGGGCATTCTCGTCGTAGACGGAAGTGGGACCGCCCGAGAGGATGATCGCGCGCGGGCGGCGGCGCTCCAGCTCGGCGTACGGCGTGTCGTGCGGGAGGAGCTCGGAGTAGACGTGCAGCTCGCGGACGCGTCGGGCGATGAGCTGGGCGAGCTGGCTGCCGAAGTCGAGGACCACGACCGTGTCGGGCTCGGACGCGCTCGGCTCCCCACGGGCGACGGCTCCGCCGGGACGATCGATCTCCGGGCGCTCGGGCGCCCCGGCATCCAGGGCGACCTCCAGGTACGCCTCGACCTCGGCGTCGTCGGGGGCGAGGACGCGGTGGCCCGCGTTGGCAGCCTCCCCGTGGACAGTGGTGCCGCGCTGCCGGGCGGGTTGCCCGCGCTGATCCACGCGGCCCCTCGCGGCCGCCGCTGGCTGGTCGTCCGCCTCGCTCAACCGCTCGCCTCCCACTCCGACGGCCCCGTTCGGGGCAGTCTACCGGGCGCCCGCACGGCCCGGTGGTCGGCGGTAGACTCGGGCCGCGAGTCGGCCCGGGAGGATGCCCCAGGCCTGATGCACGGGCGACTCAGGATCACGCCGTCCGACCACGAAACCACACGCCGGACGGCCCGCTACCCCGCGTTCAGTCGGGGTTCCGTGCTGCGTCTCCGCTGTCGCGAGCCAGGGGTGACTCAGGGTAATCAGGGCGACCGGCCGACCACGTATCCATGGATCACAGGTAGACTCGGGGCTGCGATGCCCATTGGCCGGGCGGCGCGGACCGAGGAGCCATCGCGATGAAGGCCAGACGCGGACAAGTCGTGCGGCTCGCCGCCGCGGCGCTCGCGGCCGTCGTGGCGCTCGGCAGCATGGCACCGGTGGACGCGCTGGCGGCCGCTCCCGTCACAGTCGATTTCACGGTTGCGAGCCGACCGTACGACGGCACCAAGAACGCGACGGTGACCGGATGCAGTCTGACCGGGGTCGTCGACCCGCACGTCGTCACTTGCGACTTCTCGACGGCGGTGGCCACCTTCCTCGACCCGGATGTCGGAACGGCGAAGGCCGTGTCCGCTTCCGGGTTTGTGCTCGGTGGCGCGGATGCTGGCGAATACTCGATCTCCGCGGTCAACACCAGCTCGGCCGACATCACCCCCGGGAGCCAGACGATCGCGTTTGGCCTCCTTGCCGACAAGTCCCTCGCCGACCCACCCTTCTCGTTGAGCGCGAGCGCCTCGTCGGGCCTCGCGGTCGCGTTCTCGACCAAGTCCGCGGCCTGTTCGGTCACCACGGCTGGCACGGTCACGCTCCTCGCCGTCGGCACCTGCACCATCGCGGCCGACCAGGCCGGCGCCGCCAATTGGACCGCCGCCCCACAGGTCACGCAGAGCTTCGCGGTTGGCGTCGCCCTGGGCAGCCAGACGATCACGTTCACCTCAACGGCACCGAGTACCGCGTCCGTGGGTGGGGCGACCTATACCGTCACCGCCACCGGCGGTGGGTCGGGCAACCCGGTCACCTTCACGATTGACGCCGCGGCGAGCGCCGTGTGCTCGATCAGCCTCGCCGTCGTCTCATTCCTCGCGGTCGGCACGTGCACGATCAACGCCAATCAGGCCGGCAACGGCACCACCTGGGCCGCAGCCCCGCAGGTCACCCAGAGCTTCACCGTCGGGGCCGTCATCGTGCCACCCCCGGTCGGGCTGCCGACCCTCACCGTGACAGCCGACGCGAAGAGCCGGCCGTTCGGCCAGGCGAATGCGCAGCTCACGGCTACGATCTCGGGCTTCGTGAATGGCCAGACGCTCGCGACGTCCGGAGTCACTGGCAGTCCCGCGTGCGTGACGACCGCGACGATCACCAGCCCCGCCGGCTCCTACCCGATCACCTGCGGCATCGGCACGCTGGCCTCGGCCTCCTATGGCTTCGTGTTCGCACCGGGCGTCCTCGCGGTCGTTCGCGGTGTCTCGAGCGTGACCCTCTCGACCGCCACGACGGTCTTCGAGACGAGCACGCCGGCGACCTTCACTGCCACCGTGGAGCCGAGCGTGGCAGGCGCGATCCCGTCCGGAAGCCTCGCGTTCACGATCGACGGTGTCGCCCGGCCGGCCGTCCCGCTCGATGCGCTCGGTCGAGGCTCGGTCACTGTCACGTGGACGACGGTGGGGGTCAAGAGCGTCGAGGTGGCCTATACCGGCGATGGAAGCGTCGCTGAACCGGGGACGCGTCCGCGGCCCCGTCGGTCGCCGCCAACACGGCCCGGGCCAGTGGCGTCGGCGTGCTGGGATCCACGTTCTATCCGATCGTGGATCGCTGGCGGGACACGGTGATCGCGCGCGAATCCGGAACGAGCGGCTCTCGCTCGCCATCGAGGTGCAGAACGCACAGGGCACGGTCGTCCGGAGGTATGCGGCGGGACCCTCGGCGGGTCCCTACGCGTGGGCCTGGAACGGGAGGACGTCACCGGGCGTGCTGGCTCCGGCGGGCAGGTACACCATCCGGCAGACCCTCATCGACCGATATGGTTCGCGACCTCGAAGGACCGTGACGTCGGCCGTTACGGTCTCCCTGCGCAAGATCCGCTGGACGACGACGACCATCCCGGTCAGTCGCGGACCCCGCTGCTACCAGTTCTCCAGTGGCGACGGCGTCGGGTCCCACTCGTGCTCGTCCACGGCGCCCCTGCGCCTGGCGGGCAACGCCGGAGACTGGCCCGGCGTCGGCTACGCGTTCCGCCTCCCGGCCGGGGGTGCCTACCGGTCGATTCGCTTCGAGGTGCAGGGCACGACCGCCGGCCGCCGGCCGACGATCGGCTTCCAGGACTGGACGCTCGGATCGGCGTGGGGTCAGCTCTACCGCTCCGGGTGGGCTCGCTCAGGGGTCTCCCCGACTGCCACTCGGTGGGCGGGCGCGACCAGGGTCGACCTCGCGCACTTCGTGTCGGCGCGTACCGTGCGCGTCTATGTCGACGGGGGTGGCCGCCTCGACGGCCCGTTTGCCTTCGACCTCGCGCGTGCCCGGCTCGTGGTCTCGGTCGGCGTCTTCGAGTAGCGATCAGCCCGGGGCACGGGCGGAAGGCGCGCCTGAGCCCGCCTCGCGCGGCCGCAACCGGAACGCGGGCCCGGCGCCCAGGCGCTCCGCCGGGGTGCCGTAGCGCAGGATCAGCTCGGAGATCGCACGGGCCCGCTCCGGCCCGTCGAGCTCCTCGGCCCCGTATGGTCGCCTCTCTGCGCCGATCGTCCCGTGGCACGCGGGATCGGCCCGCAGGTTCGCGGCCCAATCCGCGCCGGGGCTGCCTGCGGCGACGAGGAGGCAGCCGTCGGGCTCGGCAACGTAGCCGACCGCCGTCCGGATGGCGCGGCCACTGACGCGGCCCGTCGTCTCGAGCATGACAACCGTGCCCCAGGCCGCGAGCTGCTCGCCGTACGTGTCGGACATCGGGCGATCGCCCCGTCCCCGAGGGCGGATGGCTACCTGCCGCGGACCTGCCAGGACTTGCCCTCCGTGGCGACGGACGGCGCGTAGACGATCTCGACCCCCTGCATCTCGCGGATCGTGCGTGCGCCCAGGGCCGCCATCGACTGGCGCAGCGCGCCCACCAGGTTCTGCGTGCCATCGGTCACGTGCGAGGGCCCGAACAGGATCTGCTCCATCGTCCCGATCGTGCCGACCCTGATCCGTGTCCCCCGCGGCAGGACCGGCGATGGCGCGGCCATGCCCCAGTTGGTGCCGCGCCCGGGGGCCTCCTGGGCGCGGGCGAGCGGGCTGCCGAGCATGACCGCGTCGGCCCCGGCCGCGATCGCCTTCGCGATGTCGCCGCCCTTCTTCATCCCGCCATCGGCAACCACCGGGACCCTGCGACCTGTCTCCGCGTAGAACGCGTCACGCGCGGCTGCCACGTCGCTCACGGCGGTGATCTGGGGCACGCCGATCCCGAGCACTTCGCGGGTGGTGCACGCCGCGCCGGGACCCACGCCCACGAAGACGGCTGCCGCTCCCTGCTCCATGAGCGCGAAGGCGGCCTCGGCGTTGGTCGTGTTTCCGACGGCGACGGGGATCGGCATGAGCCGGGTGAACTCGGCGAGGCTGAGCACTTCGTACTGGGTCGCGAGGTGGCGGGCGCTGCTCACCTGGCTCTGGACCAGGAACAGGTCCGCGCCGTTCTCGGCGCAGAACATGCCGAACCGGCGGGCGGCGCCGGGCGTCGCCGAGACGGCCGCCTTCGAGCCGGCGGCGTGGATCTCGGCGATCCGGCGGGCGATCAGCTCCTCGCGGATCGGGGCGGCGTAGACCTCGGCCAAGACGCCCTGGATCTCGGCGTCGGGAGCGGTGGCGATCCGCTCCAGGACCTGGGGCTGGGTCCTCGTACCGGACCTGGACGCCCTCGAGGTTGAGGAAGGCGAGCCCGCCGAGGGCGGCCAGCGTGCCGGCGCTGCGGGCATCGACGACGGCGTCCATGGCTGCCGCCAGGACGGGGATGCGCAGCGAGATGCCGGCGAAATCCTGCTCGAGCGAGACGTCGGCGGGTTCGACCGTCTCGGCGCCGGGGCGAGCGAGACGTCCTCGAAGCCGTACGTCGGACGAATGGAGTCGACCTTCGAGCGGAAGTGGCGCCGCGCCGCGGCCTGGGTCGGGGTCTGCATCGTCGATCCGGATCCTCCGCCGCTGCTGCCGTCCGTCGCCGCCGTCCCGCCGGCCGCCGGTTCGGGGGATTGTACGGCCGGCGCACGGCGCTCAGCGGGCCAGCCGTCGCCCCTCGAGGTCCAGGCGGAACCAGCGGCTCGGCCTCCGGGTCCAGCAGCGTCCCGTGATCCGCTCGATCGTCTCCCGGTAGGTCGGCCAGACCGTGAGCCGCACCGCGTCCCCGGCGGCCGCCCAGCGGTGTGCGTCGTGCTCGTGCGAGAGGGTCGGCTCGGCATTCGGCCCGACCCGCACCGCGAAGATCGCGCCGGCGACGATCGCGTCGGACCCCTCGTCGTAGAAGTGCGTCACCTGGTCGAGGTCGTAGAACGCCTCGATCTCGTCCGGCCCGAAGTCGATCTCCTCGCGGACCTCGCGCAGAGCGGCCATCGGAACCCGCTCGCCCTGCTCCAGGCCGCCAGTGACGCACTGCCAGAGCCCGGCGAAGATGCGGCCGGGGGCGCGCCGGATGAGGAGGAACTCCGGGTCGCCGCCCGGCCGGTGGCGGTAGATCCAGCACTCGACGAGATCGGGGCGAGGGGCTGACCTGACGTCACGGGGGGTCGACCGCCGGGGCCGAAGCCGAGGCCGGGGCAGGTCCCCGGGCTCCGCGGCTACAGCCGCTCGAACCGCTCCACGGGGAGGACGAAGACCGTCGCGCCGCCGACCTCCACCTCGAGTGGGTAGGGCAGGAAGAACTCGCCCGGCTCGAGGATCGGCGGCATCGGGTTGACGAGCTGCGTCCGCGAGTGGCAGTTCTCGCGGATGATCCCGAGGACCTCCTCGACCGCCTCGTCGTCGACGCCGAGGAGCACGGTCGCGTTGGACTGCTTGAGGAAGCCGCCGGAGCTGTGGAGGCGGGTCGCCCGGAACTCGCGCTCGAGGAGCGCGTCGACCAGTGGTCCGGCGTCCTCGGGGTTCACGATCGCGACGACGAGCTTCACGCGGGCGAGTATAGGCCGCAGCGCTCGAGCGTCCCGGCGCGGCCCGCGTATCATCGGGGCATCCCGGCCCGGGTCGCCCATGCTCGGGACCGCGCGTGGAGGCAGTCGTGACCAAGCCCGCCACTCTCGCCGATCCCGGTCCGCTCCTGGCGAGGGCCGCCCGCGCTGTCGCGCGTGCCACCGACCTCGACGCCACCCTCGACGCGCTCCTCGCCATCGCCCTCGCCGACCGGGGCGCGGCGGCCGCGGTGGTCGCGACCGCCGGCGACGACGGCCTCGTGCGGGCCCTTCGCGTGGCGGGCGCGGCGACGCTTCCCGCCGACGAGACGGTTGGCGCCGCCCTCGACGGCAGCCCGACGGCCGATCCGGTCGCCAGCGCCCTCCTCGAGAGACGGCCGGTCGCGGCGGCCACGATCGGCGATGCCCCGCCGGGCCCGTTCGCCGCCCGCAACCGGCTCGATCGGGTCCTGGCTCTCCCGCTCGTCGTGGGCGATGCCGGGATCGAGCGTGTCGTCGGCGTCGTGGCCCTCGGCTGGCAGCGCCGGCGAAGCCGGGCGCGACGGCACCCCCGGCGTGCTGGACGCCGTCGTGGATCTCGCGGCCGTCGCCGTCGATCGCGCCGCCGCGACCGCCGGCGCCGCTCGAGCAGGAGGACTGGCAGGAGCGACTCGCCCACCTCGACCCCCTCACCGGGCTCGCCAACCGCCGAACGCTCGACCGCGTGCTGGAGCTGGAGATCGCCCGCGCCGGCCGCCAGCAGAGCGACATCTCGGTCGCCGTCTTCGACGTGGACGGCTTCCGCGCCATCAACGAGCGCGACGGCGCGGCGGCCGGCGATGCGGTCCTGCGGGCAGTCGCCGCCGTGCTGGCCGACCAGGTTCGCCTCGTCGACACCGTGGCCCGGATCGGCGGCGACGAGTTCGTCGTCGTCGCGCCCGGCAGCGGTGGGGTCGTCGTCGCCGACCGGATCCTCCGCGCCCTCGAGGCGCTGGGGCCCGTCGGCGGGAGCGCCGTCACGGTCTCGGTTGGCGTCGCCCGGTTCCCCGCCGATGGAACCAGCGCCGACGAGCTGCTGGGGGCCGCGCTGGCCGCGCTCGAAGGTGCCCGAACCTCGGGCCGGGCGTGATCGCGGAGGTTCGTGCCGGCTGACGGTTCGCGCCAGCGAACGGCGCGGCGCGACGGCGGCCGTCCCAGGCCAGCCAGCGGGGCCGCCCGGTCGAGGAAGGCGAGGAGCTCGGCCCGCGCGGCCGCCAGGACGTCGCCCTCGGGCGCGGACGCGTCGACGATCACCCAGCGGCCGGGCTCGGCGGCGGCCAGGGACAGGTAGCCGGCGCGGACGCGCTCGTGGTAGGCGCGGTCGAAATGGGCCTCGAAGCGCGTCGTCTCGGCATCGCTCTTGCGGGCGAGGCCGATCTCCACGGGGACGTCGAAGAGGATCGTCAGGTCGGGCCGCAGGCCGCCGGTGGCGAAGTGGCCGACGGGCAGGAGCTCCTCCACGCCGAGGCGGCCCCCGAACCCCTGGTAGGCGAGGGTCGAGTCGAGGTAGCGATCGGAGAGGACGATCAGCCCGCGCTCGAGGGCGGGACGGATCACGGTCTCCACGAGCTGGGCCCGGGCGGCCATGAAGAGGAGCGCGTCGGCCCGCTGGGTCAGGTGGACGGACGACTCGTCGCGATCCATGAGGATGGCCCGGATCCGCTCCCCCGCCGGCGTCCCGCCCGGCTCGCGTACCAGGAGCGCCTCGCGCCCGGTGGCGGCCACGGCGGCCCGGAGCCGCTCGCCGTGGGCGGTCTTGCCGCTTCCGTCGGGTCCCTCGAGCGTGATGAAGGCGGCGCCGGCGCGGCCCCGGTCGAGCGTCATGGCGCCAGAGTAGCGGGGCTGGGCCGACGCCGAGAACGCCCCGCGCCGGTACGCTGGCCGCATGCACGAGATCACCGACCGGGCGCTCGACACCGCCGGGCTGCGCGGGGCGTCGTACGCCGACGTCCGCGTCGTCCGCCGCCGCGAGGAGTCGATCGACGTCAGAGAGCGGCCGGCTGGCCGGAGTCCTGAGCCACGAGACGGAGGGCTTCGGCGTTCGCGTCCTCGTCGATGGCGCGTGGGGATTCGCGTCCTCGCATCGTCTGTCGAGCGTCGAAGCCGATCGGTCGCTGCCCAGGCCGTCCGGATCGCCCGGGCCAGCGCCACGGCCGTGCGCCGGCCCGTGGTCCTCGACGATCGGCCACCGGCCCACGGCCGGTTCGAGACCCCGGCCGCGGAGGACCGTTCGCGATCCCCCTGGAGGAGAAGATCGGCGACCTGCTCGCCGCGGACGAGGCGATGCGCCGAGTCGACGGATCGCCTTCGCCGACACGACCTACGGCGCCCAGCGCGAGGAGAAGACGTTCGCCGCCAGCGACGGCAGCTCCACGGAGCAGGTGATCACCCACGTCGGGCCGGGATCGAGGCGAACGCCGTCGACGGCGAGGAGCACCAGCGCCGCAGCTACCCCGATGCGGGCGGCGGATGGCAGGGCGCCGGCTACGAGTACGTCCGCTCGCTCGACCTGGCGGGCACGGCCGAGCGGGTCGCGACCGAGGCCGTGCAGCTTCTCTCCGCGCCGCAGCTGCCGCCCGGCCGGCGGACGATCGTCCTCCACCCCTCGCAGCTCTACCTCCAGGTCCACGAGAGCTGCGGTCATCCGACCGAGCTCGACCGCGCCTTCGGGACCGAGGCCAGCCTGGCCGGGACGAGCTTCCTGACGTCCGACAAGCTCGGGCGGGCTTCCGCTACGGGTCGGAGATCGTGGACATCGTGGCCGACGCGACGGCCCCGGCGGGATGGGCGCGTTCGGCTGCGGACGCACGCAGGGTGTCGCGGCCAGCTGTTCCGCTGGTACCGGCCGGCGTCTTCGTCGGCTACCTGTCCATCGTGGACGGCGCCGCGGATCGGCCGGCGCTCCGGCGGCGCGATGCGGCGGATGGCTGGAACCGGATCCCGCTCATCCGCATGACGAACGTCGACCTGCTGCCCCAGCCCGGCATCGAGCCTGGGCGACATCATCGCCGACACCGACGACGGCCTCTTCCTGGTGACCAACCGGAGCTGGTCGATCAACGATCGTCCGCCTCGAACTTCCAGTTCGCCACCGAGCTTGCCTACGAGATCCGGGGTCGGCAAGCTCGGCCAGCTCTATCGCAACGCCGCGTACACGGCATCACGCCGACCTTCTGGGGGAGCTGCGACGCGATCGGCGACGCGTCGAGCTACGTGATGCTCGGGACTGCGAACTGCGGCAAGGGCGAGCCGATGCAGAGCCGGCCGCGTCGGGCCACGGCTGCTGGGGCGCGGTTCCGCGAACGTCCAGGAGGAGTGCATGTCGTGAGCGGCGTGGCTCCGCGCCGGGCTTCGGGGCGCGCCTCGAGACAGCGGCCGCGGCGCTCGGATCGCCAGGGGGCGCTGCGGGCCTGGCGGTGGCCGAGGGGCCACGGAGGCCGAGGTCCTGGTGGCCGGCGGTGACGATGCCCTGACCCGCTTCGCGAACAGCGAGATCCACCAGAATGTCGCCGAATCCCGAGCGTCCGGGTCGAGCCTCCGCTTCGTGCGGGGCCGGCGGATCCGGGTCGCCTCGTCCGGCGCACCGACCCGATGCCCTGCGAGGGCTGGCCGAGGTCGCGGGCCGGATCGCGGCCATCGCCGAGGAGACGCCCGCTCGCCGGGCTGCCGGCGGCGGACACGATCGTGCCGGTCGAGGGCGCCTTCGGCGCTCGGAACCGCCGACGCCTCCCCGAGCTGCGCGCGGCCGGCGTGCGTGCGGTGATCGCGGCGGCCGACGCGGCGGGGGTCGGCGCCTTCGGGTCGTTCTCCACCGGTGTCGAGATGGTGGCCGTCGGCGTCGACGACGGGCGTTCCGGGCGGCCGAGGTGCGCGCGGCCGCGCGCTGCTGACGGTCACGATCGGTCCCGCACGACGGGACGGGCTACGCGGAGGCCGCCGCCGTGGACCGCCTCGGCGATCGACGCCGCCGCGGTCGGCCGGAGGCGGCCGGAAGGCCTCGACGCTCGGTCCGGCCCGGTCGACCTGGCAGCCGGCGACTACCCGGTCGTCCTGGAGGAGTACGCCGTCGCCGACCTCCTCGACAACCTCGGCTTCGTCGGCTTCTCCGGCCTCTCCGTCGAGGAGGAGCGCTCGTTCTTCGAGCCCGGCCGAGCGGATCGGGCGCGAGCTCGATGACCATCGTCGACGACCCGCGCGACCCAGCGGGAATGCCGGCTGCGTTCGACTCCGGGCGTCCCCACGCGCCGCGTCGTCATGGTGGAGAGCGGCGTCTGCCGGGAAATCGTCGCGATACCAGGACCGCGGCCCGCGCCGGCGTGCCGTCCACCGGCCACGGCCTGCAGCTCCGACTCCGTGGGGCCCGTTCCCGCTCCACTCGGCGATGGCGGCCGGGTCGACGCCGCGCGGGGAGCTGGTCCGCGGGTTGCGCCGCGGCCTGCTCGTGACCGCTTCCACTACACGAACGTCGTACCACCCGAAGCTCGCGGTCATCACCGGGATGACCCGCGACGGAACGTCCTCGTCGAGGACGGCGAGATCGTGGGCCCGAGGGTCCGGAACCTCCGCTTCACGCAGTCGTACCTCGACGCCCTCGCCGCCGTCGAGGCCGTCTCGTCCGGGCGTCGCCTGCTCCGGGGCGAGCTCCGGCGCCGTCCTGGTTCCGGCGTGCGGATCGGCTCCTGGCGCTTCACCGGCGCGACCCGCGGGCGGGTAGAGGCGGCACGACGCCGCCGGGTGAGACGACCCTGCGCGCGCCCGGCGTCGGGGTTCAGGTGCTGCCGCGCCAGGATGGCGCCGGTTCTGCGCGCGCCGTATCGTGTGCCGCGATTGACCGCGGCGGGCGCGGTGCGGTGCCATCGAGAGGGAGAGCACGCCATGACCGAGCCGACAAAGCCGACGCGGCAGCCGAAGAAGGGCATCCCGGACAGGGCCACCGCCGCCGCCTACGACGCCGCCTGGCAGGCCGGGATCCCGGCCCCGGGCGACGCCTGGACGGCGCGGCCCTGGGTCCACCCGAGCGCGCGTGCCGCCGGGCAAGGCGGCCCGCAAGCGCGTCCCGCGCACGAGCCACGCCGCCTTCGAGCCCGCGGCCGGACGCGACCCGATCGCGATCCTCGAGGCCCAGGAGGCCGATCGGCTCCCGGACCTCGTGCCCTGCGCCACGAGCGCATGGCCGAGTCGGCGTTCGCCTACTACCGGGGCACCCCCGCGGTCATGGCCTTCGACCTCGCGTACACCCCGCGGACCGACATCATCGTCCAGGCCAGCGGCGACGCCCACCTCTCGAACTTCGGCCTCTTCGCCTCACCGGAGCGAACGCTCGTCTTCGACGCCAACGACTTCGACGAGACCCTCCCCGGGCCCTGGGAGTGGGACGTCAAGCGGCTGGCCGCCAGCATCGTCATCGCCGGCCGCGCCAACGGCTTCAGCGCCGCTCAGAACCGCGTGGCGACGATGACGGCCGTCCGTCGCTACCGCCAGTGGATGGCTCGCTACGCCGCCATGCGCCTCCTCGACGTCTGGTACGCCGCGATCACCGACGCCGACATCCGCGACGCTGCCGAGCGACGGGCTCCCTGCAGGGCGCGCGCCGGCGCCGCCCGCCGCGCGAGCGCCTCGAGGCGCATCTTCACCAAGGCGCGCCGGCGCGACGGCATGCGCGCCTTCGAGTCCCTGACCGCGGTCGTCGACGGCGTCGGGTGATCCTCGACGACCCGCCGGTGATCGCGCACGTCGAGCTCGCCGGCGGCCCGGCAGCGCTCGAGAAGGTGTTCAACGACTACCGGGCGACGCTGCCCGAGAACCGTCGCGACGTTCCTTCGAGCGCTACCGGTTCGTCGACGTCGCCCTCAAGGTCGTCGGGGTCGGCAGCGTCGGGACCCGCTGCTTCGTCGTCGTCCTCGAGGGCCGCGACGAGAACGACCCGCTCATCCTCCAGGCCAAGGAAGCCACCGCCTCGGTCATCGAGCCCTACGTCGACGGCGAGTGGCCACGCCAACCATGCCGCAGCGCGTGGTCGTCGGGCCAGCGGCTCATGCAGGCGACGTCCGGACATCTTCCTCGGCTGGACACGCGGTCCCGGCCGGCCGCGACTTCTACCTCCGCCAGCTCTGGGACATGAAGGGCTCGGTCGACATCTCGACCGCGCTCCAGCCGATCGGCTTGGGCTTCTATGCCGGCCTCTGCGGCTGGTCGCTCGCCCGTGCGCACGCCCGCACCGGCGATGCGGCGGCGATCTCGGCCTACCTGGGACGAGCGACACGTTCGACGGCGCGCTCGCCGACTTCGCCGAGACGTACGCCGACGTGAACGAGCGCGACCACGCGGCGTACCTGCGCCGCGATCGAGGCGGGACGGGTCTCGACGCCGCCGGGCTGACGGCGTCCCTCGAGGGCTGGGCGGGGACGGCTGGGGCCTGATCGCGGTCGCATCGCACCGTTCACGTCAGCCGTGAGTGGCTGCCCTGCGCTCATCGCGACGTTCGTGATCCGGGCGCGAGCGGGTTGTGGCACCCGAGCGCGACCAAGGCGACGGGCCCCCCGACCACGGCGGCCCGCCCGCCCATGGCCTGCCGTCCGAACGCTGGACGCGATCGTCCTGCTCGACAACGTCCGAGCGCTACGGGACCGGCGCTCCGGGCCGGCGCGCCGTTGGCCGGCGCCATGCCCTTGGACCCCTCGGTCGCCCCGGGACCGTCGCGCCGGCGTCAGGGCGGGTGCGGCGGCGTTGCTCTCGTCGGCCATGACGCCGGCCGTCTGGGCGGCGCGGTAGGCGGCCAGGCGGCCCGCCAGCTCCTCGTCGGACAGGGCCAGGATCGCCGCCGCCAGGAGTGCCGCGTTCTCGGCGTTGCCGATCGCCACCGTCGCCACCGGGATGCCCGCGCGGCATCTGGACGATCGAGAGGAGCGAGTCGAGGCCGCCAAGGTGCTGCGTCGGGATCGGGACGCCGATCACCGGCAGCAGCGTCTTCGCGGCCAGCATCCCCGGCAGGTGGGCGGCGCCGCCGGCCCCGGCCACGATGACCCGGATCCCGCGGCCGGCCGCCGTCTCCGCGTAGCGGAAGAGGTGATCCGGCGTCCGATGCGCGGAGACGACCCGCAGCTCGCAGGGCACGCCCAGCTCGTCGAGGAGCGCCTTCGCCTTCTCGAGGACCGGGAAGTCGGAGCGGCTGCCGCCGACGACTCGGCGCGGCCACGGCGGGGGCCCGCCGACCCGCGCCGTTCGTCCGTCATGGCCTACTGGCCCTGCGCCTTCGTGAAGCCGTCCTCGCCGGCGAAGACGTGGAGCTTCTCGACGTGGGTCCAGGCGAAGCGCTCGCCGACCCGCCCGACGAGCGCGGCGATCTCGGCGTCGGTGACCGCCGGCGCCTGCCTCGCGGGCCACGTAGCGGCACGCAGCAGGCCCACCTCGTCGGGGGTGAGGCCCGTCGCCGGGCAGATCATCGTGCCGCGGCTCGAGATCATCTGGAGCCTCAGCGTGTCGCCCGCGAGCGCCTCCAGCGCCGGGCCCGCGGCCGCCCGGCGCTCCCACGTCTCGAGGAAGAGGTCCACGCCGACGGTGGTGCGGGGGACGGCGGCCGAGACCTCCGGCGCCGTACGACCAGCGCGGCCGCGCGGTGGGGCGACGTCCGGCGCTCGCGCGGCGGAGCGCGGCGGGACGCGTGGCGGGCCGCCGGCCCAGGTTCGCGACGATGGATTCGGTGAAGCCCGTCGTCGACGCCGCGTGCTCCACGTCGCCGCCGGTCTGGCGGGCCAGGTCCTGGGTGACGGCCTTCCCCTCTTCGAGCGTCACGAGGACGGCGTCCTCGATCGTGGCGGCCGCGGCCGTCTCGCCCACGTGGCGCAGCATCATGAGCGAGGAGAGGATCAGCGCGGTCGGGTTGATGACGTCCTTGCCGGCGTACTTCGGGGCCGAGCCGTGGACCGCCTCGAAGATCGCGACGCCGTCGCCGTAGTTGCCCGGACGGCGCGAAGCCGAGGCCGCCGACCAGGCCCGAGGCGAGGTCGCTGATGATGTCGCCGTTGAGGTTCGTGGTGACGACGACGTCGAACTGGGCCGGGTTCTTGGCCATCTGGTGGGCGACGTTGTCGATGATCAGGTGCTCGGCCGTGATCTCCGGGTACTCGGCGGCAGAGCTCCTCGAAGATCCGTTTGAAGAGGCCCTCGGTGAGCTTCATGATGTTGGCCTTGGTGGCGCAGGTGACCTTGGCGCGCCCCTCGCGGCGGGCCAGCTCGAAGGCGTAGCGGATGATCTTCTCGCTGCCCTTGCGGGTGATGACCTTGAGGCACTGCGCGACGTCGGGCGTCTGCATGTGCTCGATGCCGGCGTAGAGGTCCTCGATGTTCTCGCGGACGATGATCATGTCCACGCCCTCGCCCGCGTAGCGGGTGGGGACGCCGGGGAGCTCGCGCGCGGGGCGGACGTTGGCGTAGGTCTCGAAGAGCTTGCGCAGGGTGACGTTGGCGCTCTTCTCGCCGAAGCCGACGGGGGTCTCCAGGGGACCCTTCAGGACGACGCGGGTGCGCTCGATCGAGGCGCGGGTGTCCTTCGGGACGCCCGACGTGTCACCGCGCTTGAAGACCTCGGCGCCGGCCTCGGCCTCCTCCCAGTCGACGGCGACGCCGGCCGCGGCGATGATCCGCTGCGCGGACCGGACGACCTCGGGGCCCACCCCGTCGCCGGGGATGACGGTGATCCGGTGGGGCTGGGCGGTCATCGGGACGGGTCTCCTGTGCGGGGCGACGGCGGAGGGCGACGTCATCGGCCGGGGCGGCGCGGGCTTCGTCCACGGCGAGATCGCCTTGATTCTGCCGTATCCGGTGGGCGCGACGTAGTTCGTCCCGGCCGACACGAAGCGCGGTCCTCATCTTGATGCCCCAGGTCGCATCGTGCGCGCGTCAGCCGGGTTGCGGACGCGTGGAGCGAGCGGCCAGCGTGGCGCGACAGCCTGCGACGGTGCGCGGGCACGGGGCCTACCTGCGGCGATGCCCTCGTGATGCGGCCGGGGGCATCACCAAGAGGACGCTCACTTCGGGACGGTCAGGCCGGAACGATCGGGTCGCTCAGTACGGAACGCGGTCCGGCTTCGCCAGCCACTCGTCGAAGACGGCGACTGCCTCCGGCCGGAGGAGCTGGTCCGTCGGGAGCGAGCGGGCCTCGGGGGCGAGTGCGACCTGGTCGTAGATGAAGGCGTCGTCGAAGCCGGCGCGGGCGGCATCGTCGCGGGTGCCGGCGTAGACGAGTCGGTCGACGCGAGCCCAGTAGGCGGCGGCCAGGCACATCGGGCAGGGCTCGCAGCTGCGTACAGCACGCAGCCGTCGAGGCGGAACGTTCCAGCTTCCGACAGGCGCGGCGGATCGCGACGACCTCGGCGTGGGCGGTGGGGTCAAGGCTCGAGGTGACGGCGTTCCAGCCGCGGGCGACGATGACGCCGTCGCGGGCGACGACGGCGCCGAACGGCCCGGCGCGGCCGCGCTGCATCCGGGACCGCGGCGAGGCGGATCGCCTCGCGCAGGAACCGGCGTGTCCAGCTCGGCGGTCTCGTCGACGTGGGTCATGCGGCTCACCTCCGGCGGACCGTAGCGCGCAGCGCGCGCGAACGTGTAGGGCCGAAGCGCCGGTTTCGGCGGCGCCGGGCGGCCCGGGGCGACGCCGCCGCGCCGGGCAAGACCCTCCTCGGGTCCGGGGGCGCATGGCTCGTGGCCATGACGCGACGACGGACGGCCGGTCCCCCAGGGATAAGGACGCCCGATCCCTCAGGGATGAGGCCTTTTGGTGGCCCGGTCAGGCCCGGCTCAGGACCAGCGCAGCTTCGCGCGGGCGGCCCGCCCGCGGACGAGGCCGTCCTCGACGTCTGCCGCCCCGACCACGGTCAGGTGGCCCATCTTGCGGCGCTCGAAGACCCGCCGCTTGTCGTAGACGTGGAGATGGACGAGCGGGTCGGCCAGCGCGTCCGCGACGCCCTCCAGGTGGGCCTCGCGCGACGCGCCGGTGCCCGAGCAGGTTGACCATCGCGGTCGGCCCGTGCGCGGTCGGAGTCGCCCAGCGGCAGCCCGCAGATCGCCCGGACGTGCTGCTCGAACTGGCTGGTCCGGGCGCCCTCGATCGTCCAGTGGCCGCTGTTGTGGACGCGCGGCGCCAGCTCGTTGACGGCGAGCGAGCCGTCGCGGCAGCAGGAAGAGCTCGGCGGTCACGAGGCCGACGGCGTCGAGCGCCTCGGCGATGCGGGCGCCGAGCGCCTGGGCCGCACGGCGACCACGGCCGCCCACCGGTGCCGGGGCGACCGACTCCACCAGGATGCCGGCGTCGTGGCGGTTGCGGGCGATCGGGAAGGCGGCGAGGGTGCCGTCGAGCGGCGCGGGCGGTGATGACGGAGAGCTCGGCCGCGAAGTCGAGCTCGCGCTCGACGAGGAGGCGCGTGCCGGGCGGCCGGCCCAGCTGCTCCAGCGCCCCGGGGATCTCGTTGGGCGTCGCGATCCGGACCTGGCTGCGGCCGTCGTAGCCGCCGATCGGCGCCTTGAGGCGGAGCGGCGTGCCGAGCTCCGCGGCCGCCGCCGCGGAGACCCGCCTCGTCGGCACCTCGCGCCACGGCGCGGTCGCGATCCCGAGCGCCGCCACGAACCGGCGCTCGGCCAGCCGGTCCTGGGTCATCCGCAGGGCGTGGGCGCCCGGCCGAACCGGCACGCCGGCAGATCTCCACCGCGATCGACGAGGGCCGCGTCGACGTGCTCCAGCTCGTAGGTGACGACGGCGCAGCTCGCGGGCGAGCTCGACCGCGCCATCGACGGAGTCGTAGGGCGCCGACACCACGCGGTCGGCGATCGCGCGGCCGGGCAGTCCGGGTCGGGATCCAGGACCGCGACGCGGTAGCCGATGGCCCGCGCCGCGAACCCCAGCATCCGCCCGAGCTGGCCGCCGCCGAGGATGCCGATGGTGGCGCCGGGCGCGATGGGGGCCGGCGAACGCGTGCTCAACATGGCGACGGGAGTGTACGAGTGGGCCGGGCAGACCGTAGCCGCTGCGCGGCGTTCGTCGTCCGGGTCGCGTGGCGGCGTGAGCGCGCGGGTACCATCGATCCCGAGCGCGGACATCCGGGCAATTGGCCCGACCGGCGCCCGGCCGGCCGAGGCGCGTCCCAGGGCATCCGTGCTCGCCAATGCTCCGAAGTCATAGGTACAGCACGCGGGAGGGATTTTGCGCCTCCCGACCCAGGAGGTCGTGCACCTCCCCCGACCCCGAGGCACGCGTCGCCTCCGCCATGGAGAGCCCCGAGCCACCACATGACCCCGACGATCGAGCCGATCTACTGGATCGCCTTCCTGGCGTTCATCGCGTTCCTGCTGTTCCTGGACCTATTCGTGTTCCATCGGAACGCGCACGTCGTGAAGGTCCGCGAGGCGGCGATCTTCTCCGCCTTCTGGATCTCCCTCGGCGTCGGATTCGGGGTTGTCGTCTACTTTTGGCTCGGCTCGACCAAGGGCGTCGAGTACTTCACCGGCTACCTGATCGAGAAGAGCCTCTCGGTCGACAACGTCTTCGTCTTCGCCCTGATCTTCGGGGCCTTCGCCGTGCCCGCCCAGTACCAGCACCGGGTGCTCTTCTGGGGCGTCGTCGGCGCCCTGGCCATGCGCCTGGTGATGATCGTGGCCGGGGCGGCGCTGATCGAGGCCTACCAGTGGATCCTCTACGTGTTCGGCGCCTTCCTGATCCTGACCGGCATCCGGATGGGGCTCTCCCACGGGAAGCCGGAGAAGGATCCCAGCCAGAACCCGGTCGTGCGCTTCGCCCGGCGGCGACTCCCCTTCTCCGACACCTATGACGGCCAGCGGTTCTTCACGCGGGCCAACGCGAAGCGGGTGGCAACCCCCCTGCTGCTCGTCCTGATCTCGGTCGAGATCACGGACCTGATCTTCGCAGTCGACTCGATCCCGGCGATCTTCGCCGTGACGACCGATCCGTTCATCGTCTACACGTCGAACGCGTTCGCGATCCTGGGCCTGCGCGCGCTCTACTTCCTCCTGGCCGACCTGAAGAACCGGTTCCGCTACCTGAAGCTGGGTCTCGCGGTGATCCTGGTCTTCGTCGGCATCAAGCTGACCGTGGTGAACCTCGGGATCAAGATCGACCCGCTGGTCTCGCTGGTCGTGGTCGGCTCCATCCTGGCCGTCTCGATCGTCGCCTCCTGGCTGCGACCCGAGACGCCCGAGGTCGAGGGGCATCCGGACCTCCCCTGGCCGACGGACGATCCGGACGGCGGGGGCGGCCGGCTGACGAGATGACGGGATCCGGCGGGGTGGCGCGCTCCGCCTGACCATGTCCGGTCCGCCGGACACCGATCGCCCCCGCGGACGATGCGAGGCGAGGCCCCTAGACTTGGCCCTCATGACCGAAAGCCATCTCGCCGGTCTTCTGGGTCGGCTTCTTCGTCTTCATCGGCGCCATGCTGGCCCTCGACCTGTTCGTCTTCCACCGGAAGCCGGGCGAGGTGACGCTGCGCTCGGCCGCCCTCACGTCGGCGTTCTGGATCAGCCTGGGCCTCGGCTTCGGGATCGTCGTGCTCGCTCTGGCTGGGGCCGGAGAAGGCCGTCGAGTACTACAGCGGCTACCTGATCGAGGAGTCGCTGTCGGTCGACAACGTCTTCGTCTTCAGCCTCGTCTTCGCGGCCTTCGCGATCCCCGGCCACCTGCAGTACCGCGTCCTCTTCTGGGGCGTCATCGGGGCCCTGGCGATGCGGTTCGTGATGATCGTGGTCGGGGCCGCGCTGATCGAGCGCTTCGAGTGGATCCTCCTCGTCTTCGGCGGCTTCCTCGTCTTCACCGGGCTTCCGGATGTGGCGCTCGACGCGGAGCGAGGAGGAGGCCGACCCGGCGAACAACGCCATCGTGAAGTTCGCCCGGCGGCGCTTCGCGTTCACCGACCGCCTCGACGGCCAGAAGTTCTTCACCGCGCGTCGGCGCGAAGCGCATGGCGACGCCGCTCCTGCTGGCGCTGATCGTGGTGGAGATCAGCGACCTCGTGTTCGCGGTCGACTCGATCCCCGCGGTCTTCGCCGTCACGACCGATCCCTTCATCGTCTACACGTCGAATGCCTTCGCGATCCTGGGGCTGCGCTCGCTCTACTTCTTCCTGGCCGACCTCAAGGACCGCTTCCGGTACCTGACCCACGGGCTCTCGATCGTGCTCGTCTTCGTCGGGATCAAGCTCCTGGCCAGCCCCTGGATCCACCTGCCGCCGTGGGTCTCGCTGGTCGTGATCGCCGTGGTCCTGGGCGGCGCGGTCACCTTCTCGCTGGCCCACAGCCGGCGCGAGGAGCGGGCCGCCGGAGGCAGCGATCATGACCGAGCGCGCTCCAACGGGACCGAGCGCGCCGCCCCGACGCGAACCCCGTCCGCGCCTCCCGCTGCTGCTCGACGTCGACACCGGGATCGACGACAGCCTCGCCCTCCTCTACGCCTGCGGCTCACCCGAGGCCGAGCTGGTCGCCGTCACCTGCGTCGGCGGCAACGTCGACGCCCGGCAGGTCGCCGAGAACACCCGGGCCGTGCTGGAGCTGGCCGGCCGCGACGACGTGGAGGTGGCCCTGGGGCGCGAGACGCCGCTCGTCCGGCCGCTCGTGACGACGCCGGAGACGCACGGGCCGCGGGGCATCGGGTACGCGGTGCTGCCGCCGGCCCGCCGGCCGCTCTCCGACCGCCACGCCGCCGACCTCATCATCGAGGAGGCGCACCGGCGCCCCGGCGAGATCACGCTCGTGACCCTGGGACCGCCACCAACCTCGCGGTCGCCGTCCTGCGCGAGCCGGAGCTGCCCCTCCTGCTGCGCCGCTGGGTGCTCATGGGCGGCAGCTACCGCTCGCCCGGCAACACGGCGCCGACGACCGAGTGGAACGCCTCGGTCGACCCCGACGCGCTGAAGGTCTGCATCGCCGCCTTCGGTGAGCCGTCGGTCGTGGAGCGGCGCCGGGCCGCGGGGCTGGCCGGGCCTCCCCCTCGCCCTCGGCCTGGACGTGACGGAGCGGGCGAAGATGCTCCCCGACCACGTGGTCGCGCTCGCCCGGCGCGCCGGCTCCCGGCCGGACCCCTCGCGCAACGAAGGCGGCGGGAGCGTGGCACTCCCGGCGTGGGCAGCACGGCAACGCACCCGGTCGTCCGCTACGTCGACGACGCGCTCCGCTTCTACATGGAGTTCCACTCGCGCTACGACGGCTTCTACGGCGCGTTCATCCACGACCCGCTGGCCGTGGCCGCCGCCCTGGACCCGTCCTCGTCCGGACCGAGGAGCTCGCCGTCGACGTCGAGCTGGGCGGCACCCTCACCACCGGCGAGACCGTGGCCGACTGGCGTCGCGCGTGGGGGCGGCCGCCGACGCTGGCGGTGGCGGTCGAGGCGGACGTGGCGACCTTCCTCGCGCGGTTCGTCGAGCGCGTCGGGGGCCTGGCGGAGCGGATCGGCCCCGGCTGACACCGACAGGGCGCGGCGCGGTCGAGCGCCGATCGCGGCTGGCGCGGCGGTCTCCGAGCGGGCGATACTGGCGCCGCACGCGCCGTCCGGAGCGAGCGCGGCACCACTGGAGGGCCGGGTGGACTGGATCCGCCGTCAGTTCGATACCCGGACGATCGTGCTCATCCCGATCGCGATCGCGATCAACATCGTCCTCGGCCAGACCGTGGCCGCGGCCCTGAAGGTCCCGATCTACCTCGACTCGATCGGCACGATCCTCGTCGGCGTCCTGGCCGGCCCGATCGCCGGCATGCTCACCGGCGTCCTGACGAACCTCATCTGGACCTACGTCCTGCCGGCCCCGTTCCACTCGCAGTACGCCGCGCCGTTCGTCATCGTGGCCGTCGAGATCGGCCTCCTGGCGGGGATCTTCGGGCGGCTCGGCTTCTTCCGGAGCCGTCCGAACACGCCGCTGCCCCAGCTCGTCGTCGGGGTTCTCGTGGTGGCCATCCTCGTCGCCATCGTCTTCGTCTACGGGTTCCTGCCGTTCTACGCGGACGGCACGCTGACGTTCTTCGGCGAGCAGACGGACGTTGCGCCGATCTTCGTGGTCCTCGGCTGGGCGGTGGCGGCGGTCCTCGTCGTGGCCGTCGTCGGGTTCCTCTACCTGCTCCTGGCGAAGCGGGACCTGGGCGTCGTCTTCGTCGCCGTGGGCGGCGCGATCACGGGCGTGGTCTCCGCGATCATCTCGGCGCCGATCGCGGCGATCGTCTTCGGCGGCGTCACCGGCTCCGGCACGGACCTCCTCGTCGCCGCCTTCCAGCAGGCCGGCTCGGACCTCCAGACCGCGGTCCTCCAGCAGGGCCTCCTCTCGGACCCGATCGACAAGACGCTGACGTTCTTCATCGTGTTCCTCCTGCTCCAGACGCTCTCGCGGCGGTTCGTCGCGCGCTTCCCGCAGGGTGAGAAGGCCATCGGGCTGGAGGGCGCATCGACCTCATCCGGCTGAGCGATGACGAGCTCGTCGCCCGCCTCGTCCCCGTCACGCCCTCGCCGTATCACCGGCTGAACCCGCTCACGAAGGCCGTGGCGGCCACGATCACGTCGCTGGCGGCCTTCGTCATCGGCGGCTACCTGGGGCCGCTCGCGATGATCGCCATCGTGCTCGCCTGGCGGCGATCGCGGGGGTCCTCCGCCGGCTCGTGCGCGTCTCGCTCCTGCTCACCTTGCCGATCGCGATCTCGGTGGTCCTGGTGAGCGTGTTCACCCGGGCCGGCGAGACCGTCCTGTTCATGCTCGGCCCGTTCGACGTCACCCTCGAGGGCGTCGACTTCGCCGGCCAGACGCTCGTGCGCCTGTTCGCGATCTCGACCTCGATCGGCCTGTTCGGGCTGACGACCGATCCGCGAGCGTTCGTCCTCGACCTCGAGCGGCGCGGGCTCTCGCCGCGCTTCGCGTTCGTCGTGCCGCAACGATCGAGGCCGTCCCGGCGATGGTCGAGCGGGCCGGCGTCATCGAGGCGGCGCAGCGGAGCCGCGGCCTCGACACCGAGGGCAGCCTCCGGGCGCGGATCCGGGGCGTGCTGCCGCTCGTCGGGCCGGTCCTCCTCTCGTCGCTGACCGAGGTCGAGGAGCGGAGCCTCGCCCTCGAGGTGCGGGCGTTCGGCCGGCCCGGCCGGCGCCAGCTCCTGTGGTGGCCGCCGGATCGCCCGCGCGAGCGGCGTGGCGCGCTGGCTGCTGGTCGCGGCGTTGGCCGGGCTCGTCGCGGCCCGTGTCCTCGGCGCCTGGCCCGCGGTCCCGTGAGCCGGCCGGAGCGCGCCGCACCATGCTTGAGCTGCGGGGCGCGACCTATCGCTACGCCGGCTACGCCCAGCCGGTCCTCCACGAGATCGACCTGGCGCTGCGCGACGGCGAGATCGTCGGGCTCGTCGGCGCCAACGAGGCCGGCAAGTCGACGCTCTGCCTGGTCGCGTCGGGCCTGGCGCCGCCGTCGATCGGCGGCGAGCTGCGCGGCGAGGTGCTGATCGACGGTGAGCCGATGGCCGGCCCGGTCCACGAGCTCGCGCAGCGGGTCGTGATCGGCTTCCAGAACCCGGAGACGCAGCGCTCCGGGATCGCCGCCACGGTCTTCGAGGAGGTGGCCCTCGGGCCGATGAACCTGGGGCTGCCGGTCGCCGAGACCGTGGCCCGAACGCGCCGGGCCCTCGCGACGCTCCGGATCGAGCACCTCGCCGATCGCGACCCGGCCCGCCTGTCCGGCGGCCAGGCGCAGCTGGTCGCGATCGCCGGCCTCCTCGCGATGCGGCCGCGACACGTCATCCTCGACGAGCCGACCGCGCAGCTCGACCCGGAGGGGACGCGGCTCGTCGCCGCGGCGCTCCGCGATCTCGCCGCGACCGGCGCCGCGCTCCTCATCGCCGAGCACAAGACCGACCTGCTCGACGGGCTCTGCGAGTCGCGTCGCGGTGGTCGACGGCGGCCGGATCGTCCTCGACGGTCCCGCGGCCGCGACCCTCGAGGATCCGCGGCTGGAGGGCTGGGGGTGGAGCCGCCGGCGCGGGTGCGCCTCGCGCGCGCGCTCGCAGCGCGCGGACTGCCGGGTCTCGCGGAGCTGGGATGGCCGGCTGAGGCGACTCGGCGCGGCGACGGCCACGAGCGACCCGGCGGCCGCGGCCATCGAGGTCGAGGGCCTGGTTCACGTCTACCCGGGCGGCACGCGGGCCCTCGACGGCGTGGACCTGCGCGATCGTCGCCGGGCGAGTCGGTGGCGATCGTCGGCCAGAACGGCAGCGGCAAGACCACGCTCGTCCGCCACCTCAACGGCCTGCTTCGACCGACCGAGGGGCGCGTGCTGATCGACGGCCGCGACATCGCTGGCGCCCGCGTCGCCGCGCTCGCCGCGCATCGTCGGGCTCGCGTTCCAGGACCCGGACCGCCAGATCTTCGCCGGCCGGGTCCGGGCCGAGGTCGCGTTCGGGCCGCGGAACCTCGGCCTGCGGGGCGCCGACGCTGGACGGCGCCGTCGCGGATGCCCTCGCGGCCGTGGGCCTCGCCGACGCCGTCGACGCGAACCCGTACGACCTCGGCTACTCGCGGCGGAAGCTGCTCGCGATCGCGTCGGTCCTGGCGATGGGGACGCCGATCGTCGTCCTCGACGAACCGACGACCGGCCAGGACCTGCGCGGCGCGGCCATCGTCCGGGAGATCGTCCGACGGCTCGCGGCGGAGGGGCGGACGGTCGTCGCGATCAGCCACGACATGCGCTTCGTGGCCGAGTCGTTCGAGCGGGTCGTCGTCATGCGCGAGGGCCGGATCGTCCTGGACGGTGCGCCGGCCGAGGTCTTCGCCGGCGCGGCGTGGCCGACGCTCGCCTCGACGTACCTGGAGCCGCCGCTCGCCGCTCGGGTGGGGGCGCACCTCGGGCTGGGCTCGACCCCGACCGAGGGAGCGTTGGTGGAGGCCGCTCGCCGCCGCGAGGCGGTCGCTGACTCAGGGCAGGGAGGACGCTGGACCGAACCTTCACCGAGCAGACGGGCAACCGACCGCTAGGGGTGGGGTTTCGTGTCCGCGACGAGTCCCAGGACGACTCGCGCCTCAGCCTACGTCGAGGGCCACCTCGAAGACCGCGCCGTCGACGATCCGCCACGCCCGCACGCTCTCGGCGCCGTCGCGGGATCGGCCTGGTCGGGGGCCAGCGAGACGAGGACGTACAGTGCGTCCGGGTAGAGCGCCAGCCCGACGTCCGTGGGGCTCGGTCGGGCCGGCGAGCGGACGTGGCTGTGGACGATCCCCCAGATCACCTCGTCGGCGTCGTCGATCGCGAGCGAGGCGCGCAGCAGGTCGTCGGGGTGGACCTCGTAGCGGAGCGGCGAGGCAGCCCGGTTGCGGGTGGCGTACCAGCGCGTGGCCGTGCCGCCGTCGGCGGGCGGCGACGTGCCGGCGATCAGGCCGCAGGCCTCGTTCGGAAGCTCGGTTCGCGCGTGCGCGACGAGCGCGTCGCGGATGGCCGCGGGGAGCGTCGCGCGGGAAGGACCAGGGTGCCGGGCCGGCCCGGGGTGCGTGGCGGCCCCGGAGCGCGGGGCGGTGGGTGGTGGTCTATCGGCCACGCCGATCGTTCCAGGCCTTCTCGGGCATGGAGACGCCGCGAACCCGCGGGTTGGAGGCATCTCGGCCTGCGACGGTGCCGATCGTCATCGGCCTGCGCGATCGTGCGTCCCGGCGCCCCGTGGCCGGTCCGGGCGTGGCCGACCAGCATCACGCCGGGACGTCGCGCGAGGGCGGTGGGAACGGGAAGCGGAGCGCCTCGGTGGCGGCGTCGGGCACGTTGCTCGGCGACGCCAGGGGCATGCCCGCCGCGCGCGCTGCGACCGCGGCATCCGAGCAGGCCGGGCAGGCCGGGTCGCGCCGCAGCTTCAGCTCGGTGAACGAAGCGTCGAGCGCGTCGAACAGCAGCAGCCGCCCCGCGAGCGTGTCGCCGATGCCGAGCAGGACCTTGAGCGCCTCGTTCGCCTGGAGGAGGCCCATGATCCCGGGCACGACACCCAGCACGCCCGCGACGGAGCAGCCGGGCGCGAGCTCCGGCGGCGGCGGCGTCGGGTAGAGGCAGCGGTAGCAGGGCCCGTCGAAGGGGACGAAGGTCGTCAGCTGGCCCTCGAAACGGAAGACCGAGGCGTGGATCACCGGGATCCCGGCCGCGACCGCGGCGTCGTTGAGCGTGTAGCGCGTCTCGAACGTGTCGGTGCCGTCGAGGATCACGTCGTAGCCGGCGATGAGCCGCTCCACGTTCGTCGGCCCCAGGACCTCGTCGTGGGCGACGACCTTCACGTCCGGGTTGAGGGCCTCGATCGCGGCGGCGGCCGAGACCACCTTCTTCTCGCCGACCCGGCTCGTCGTGTGGACGACCTGGCGCTGCAGGTTCGAGAGGTCGACGACGTCGAAGTCGACGATCCCGAGCGTCCCGACCCCGGCGGCGGCGAGGTAGAGGGCGGCCGGCGAGCCGAGGCCCCCGGCGCCGACGAGGAGCACCTTCGAGGCGAGCAGCTTCGCCTGGCCCTCGACCCCGACCTCGGGGATCAGCAGGTGGCGGCTGTAGCGGCGCTTCTGCTCGTCCGAGAGGAGCGACGGCTGGGTCCACGGCAGGCCCAGCGACTTCCACTGCTCGAAGCCGCCGGACATCGAGACGACGTCCTGGTAGCCCATGGCCCGGAGGGTCTGGCCGGCGAAGAGCGAGCGGACGCCGCCGGCGCAGTAGAGGACGATCGGGGTGGAGCGGTCGGGCACGGAGGCCTCGATCTGCTGCTCCACGAGCTCTTGGCGACGTGGTGGGCGCCGGGGATGTGCCCCTGCTCCCACTCGCCGTCCTCGCGCACGTCCACGAGCGCGGTGCGGGGGTTCGCGCGCAGCCGGTCGGCCTCGAGCGGGCGTCACCTCGCGGATCTCCGCGCGGGCCTCGCGCATGAGGTCGGAGAGCGTCTTCGACATCGGCTGGTCGGGCTCCGCTAGTGCCGCTGGTCAGGGCCCGACGGGGCGAGGCCTGGGCGGACGCGCCGGTGCGGGCGCGGCGGCGGCGCCGTCGCCCTCCGCCTTCGCCCGCTCCTCGAGGGCGTGGCTCACGGTGTCGAGCGACAGGAGGGCGCACTTCAGGCGGGCGGGGCTGATCTCGATGCCCAGGAGCTCGAGGACGTCGTCCGGGGTCATCTTCTCGACCTCGGCGACGGGCTTGCCCCTGATCTCGTCGGTGAGGAGGCTGGCCGACGCCTGGCTGATCGCGCAGCCGCGACCGGTGAAGGCGACCTCGGCCACGACCCCGTCGCGGATCCCGAGCATCATCGTGATCCGGTCGCCGCACAGCGGGTTGGCGCCCTCGAAGCGGGCGTCGGGATCCTCCAGGATCCCGAAGTTGTGGGGCCGCCGGTAGTGCTCGAGGATGTAGTCGCGGTAGAGGTCGTCCATGGGGCGTGAAGTCTAGCGCGCACCTGCGCGCCCGGCCGAATCCCCGGTGGATGGATCGGGATCAGGTCCTGGAACGCCCGGTGATGGGGCAATCGCATGGTCACGCCGCACGAATCCCGGGAAGGGGGTGGCTCGCCGGTCCCGAATTAGGAGGCCGCCGGAGTCCGAATCCCATGCGACCCTATCGGGCATAACCCGCCGTGGCCCGCCCGTCTCCCGCCCCGCGCCCCAGGCGGTTGTGACCGGCGGGCCTGC
>CAVQQU010000003.1:0-355932 GCA_963715085.1 uncultured Chloroflexia bacterium | reverse complement strand
CATCAGGCGCTCCGCAGTCAGTCGAACGGCGCAGGCGGCTCGGCGAGCCGCATCCTGACGGGCAGGTCGGTGGTCGCGGCGCAATTCCTCTCGCCCCGACCAATCCTTCCCGCATGTCGGCAGCGCCGTGGAATCGCGCCCCGACGGCGACGCCGACTGAATCGCGCCACGACCGCGCCGCCGTCTCGTGTCTCGTCTTCGTCTTCGGCGCGCACGGGGGCACCTCCCTGGTGCCCCCAGTGATCGGCCGGACGACGGGCGACCCGCCATCGCGATGCCGAGCAGATCGTCCTCCGCGCCGCCTATCTGCGACTTATCGCGACCGCGTCACAAGACGCCCGTACGCGAGTCGCTTTCGTGGCTGACGAGGAGCGACGACTGGTCCGACCGCCTCCTCGCGTGCGGTTGGGATGCACGCAGGCGTCCGGGGATGATCCCGGTTACGGTGTCGGCGTCTGGGTCGGCCTCGACGGTGACGAGCAACTGGGATCGGCGGCGCAGGAGAGTGCAACCAGCAGCCCATCCCACGGCGCAGAGCCCGTCCAGTTGCCTTCGGTGAACTTCGTCCGGGGAGGCGAGGCGCCCCGGATGGTGACCTCGCGGACAATCGCCTGCTTCCCGAAGTCGATGATCTTCACCCCGTAGTCAGTGCTGTAGCCCTTGGTGCCATCCAGGTAGGTTGCGGCTTCGTCCGTGGTGGTCCAGAGAAGCACAACCGTGCCGACCTCCGCTGGCGTGGTAGCCAGCGAAATGGGGGTTCCCCCGTCTTCCTTGACTTCTACCAGCGCGTCCACGCTGTCGGGGTAGGCCAGCGCCTTCAGGAAGCCGGGGTCGATCTGACGAGTCTCGGCGTCCACGATGACCACGCTGCCCGTGATGGCGCCCTTCAGCCCGCAGGCCGGCTCGGGGAAGTTCTCGTGCAAGTCCGGGAACCACCCACAGTGAGCGATTGCGTCGCTCGGTGGACTCAGCCACTCTGGGTCCAGATACTCACTGAGTTGGGCCTGAAAGGGCGCAGCCAAGGACGGGATCGGGTCTGGAGGAACCGTGAATTGGGACCCGCTGCAGCCCGCCAGCACCACTGCGGCGAGCGCGACCAGTAGCCGGGTTGCCATCGGGGTCGTTCTCCTCCCACTGACGTCGTGGACCTCCATTATCCCCGGAGGATCGGACGCGCACCGGGCGTCCGGGGGCGATCATGTCCGCGACGCCCCGTACTCCAAGCCGGGGCCGTCTTCGACAGGGCATCCACACCAGAGAACGAGGGGGACCAAGGTGACTGAGTCGTCTGCGACGATGCCGCGCCGATGGCGCTACGGCATGCATCCGGGTGCGGTGGGCATGCAGATCCGGTCCCTCGGCCGCGTCGATCTCCCGCTCGGCGAGGCGCTCCGCCTGGAGATGGTGAACGCCGACCCGGGTGGAGAGGACGTCGTCCATATCCAGTACTACATCTGCACGGACGCGGGCGGCTGGGCGCTCTGGCTCTCGTGCGCACGAGCGGATCTCGCTGGCCGCGAGGCGGCCCTTCACAAGATCCCGCCGTTCATGCAGGAGTCGTAAGACAGGCCCCCGGCTCCGCATCGGGCGCTCCGCTCTTCCCGAGGACGGGACGCGCACCGGGCGTCCAGCCAGTGGCCGACGCGGCGTCTGGTTCAGATCACGCCCAGCACCCCGAGCAGGAGCCGGCAGCGGCGATCGTCGCGCCGCCCGGCGCCCCGCTACGATCGTCGCGGGCCGGCCAGAGCCGAGGGCCGGCGAAGCAGCGATCGGAGAGTGCCGTGGAGATCACGCTGCGCCGCGCGGTGCCGGCTGACATCCCGGAGTGCGGACGCATCCTGCTACGAGGCGTTCGCGACCCTGGCGGACGAGCACGGCTTCCCGCACGACTTCCCATCGGTCGAGGCCGCGACCGGGAGCATGCGCGCGCTGATCAGCAACCCGGCGTTCTACGGCATCGTTGCGGAGCTCGATGGCCGCGTCGCCGGCAGCTCCTTCCTCGACGAGCGCTCGACGATCCACGCGATCGGGCCGGTGAGCGTCGATCCCGCGGCCCAGGACCAGCACGTCGGCCGTGCGCTCATGGTGGCGATGCTCGAGCGGGCGAAAGCGACGGGCACGCCGGGCGTGCGCCTCGTCCAGATCTCCTACCACAACCGCTCGCTGAGCCTGTACGCCAAGCTCGGGATGGACATGAAGGGCACGTTCGCCGCCATGCACGGCGAGCCGATCCGGACGGCATTCCCCGGCTACGGGGTCCGCACCGCGATCCCGGCCGACGAGGCCGCGTGCAATGCCCTCTGCCTGCGCGTTCACGGCCACACGAGGGCGGGCGAGGTCGGCAGCTCCATCACCGACGGCAAGGCCCGGGTCGTCGAGCGCCTCGGGCGAATCACGGCCTACACGACGGGCATCAGCTACTTCGGCCACTCGGTGGCCGAGACGAACGATGACCTCCAGGCGCTCATCGGCGCTGCCGGCGCTGTCGGAACCCCCGGGATCCTGGTCCCCCTCGACAACGGCGACCTGTTCCGCTGGTGCCTGGCCCACGGGCTGCGCGTCTTCTTCGTCACGAACATGATGGCCATCGGCATCTACCAGGAGCCGCGGGGCGCCTACCTGCCGTCGGTGGGCTACTGACCGCCGGCGGGCACGACGCCCGCGTGGGCACGGACGAACGCGCCCGCCGTCGCCAACGCGCGGTTCGCATCCGCAAGCAGCCCCGCGTTCAGCTGGAAGACGTGCCAGCGGTGGGCGAACTCCTGGAGTGTCGCCTCGACGCCGGCGACCGTGAGCGCCGCGTGCAGCCTGCGTGAATCGGTGAGCAGCAGCTCGTCGGTGCCGACCTGGATGAGGATGGGCGGCAGGCCCTGCAGGTCAGCCGCGACGGGCGAGGCCAGCGGATCCGTCGCCGGGTGCCCGGCGAGGTAGAAGCGCGCACACTCCTCCAGCCACGGCTTCGTGATCATGAACTCGCCCGGCGGCGGCGGCCCGAGCGCACCCAGGGTGAGATCTACCCAGGGTGAGAAGAGGACCAGCGCCGCGGGCTGCGGGAAGCCTGCCTCGCGCAGGCTGACGGCGGCGGCCACCGCCAGCCCGCCGCCGGCGGAGTCGCCGGCGATCACCGTGGCGCCCGGCGTGAAGCCTTCGGCCAGCAGCCCGCGGTACGCCGCGACTGCGTCCTCGACCGCGGCCGGAAACGGCCTCTCCGGCGCGAGGCGGTAGTCCGCGGCCACCACCCGGGCGGCGGACCGCAGCGCGAGATGCGCCGTGATGTTCCGGTGCGTCGCCGGCGAGCCCTGGCAGTACCCGCCGCCGTGGAGGTAGAGGACCGCCCGGCCGGCCGGCTCCGCTCCGCGCACCGCGAGCGACTCGCACGGAATGGTGCCGCAGACGGCCGATCGGATCTCTACGCCGGGCGGGGTTCGCATGAGCCGCGTCAACCGCGCCTCCTGCCGTCGCCGCTGCTCGACGGGACGTCCAACGCGGAGCGCCGGCCCCATCGTCGCCCGCATCAGGCCTCGGATGACCCCAGCGATCAGGCGCTGAGCAGACGCCTCGCTCGCTTCTCCACCTGCCTTGGCTCGATCATCCACGGCTTCGCGACCTCGAATCGCCTGAGGCCGGCATTGTCCCCCTGCGGGCCCTGCCAGTCCACCTGCGCGGCAGGCCGGGCGTGGCGTCTGACCTGGCGACGAGCGTCACGGTAGACTCGGCGCGACGAGAGGGGGGCACGGAGCGACCATCACGTCCACTGTCGATCAGCCCCACGCGGCGCTGCTGCGGCGCAACGACCGCCTGCTGGTTGGCGGCGTGCTTGCCTATGCCGCGCTCGTCGTCATGCTCATGGTCGTCGGCGGCGTCGCCCTCACGCCCGACGTGCTCGCGGTCTCCTTCGGGCTCGCCGCCGTCCTGCTGGGTCGCGGTCGACTGTTCTTCCGCGACTGGATCCCCTTCATCGTCCTGCTGCTTGCCTACGAGCTCATGCGGGGGGTCGCGGACGATGCCGGCCTGCCGCTGCACGCGGAGGACCTCCTCCTGGCAGAGCGGTTCCTCTCGTTTGGAGCTCTGCCCACGCAGGTGCTGCAGGACGCGCTCCGACCGGCGAGCGGGGTCGACGCGATCGCGCTCGTGGCCACCGTCGTCTACATGCTGCATTTCGCGCTGCCCCTTGCCACCGGCTTCGTCCTGTGGCTGTGGCGGCGACCGCAGTACTACGACTTCGTCGCGGCGCTCATCCTCCTGAGCATGGGCGCCTTCGTGACCTATCTCCTCTTCCCGGCGGCGCCGCCCTGGTACCTCGCCTGGAAGGGGATGCTCGACGGCCCGGACGGGCTCCCGATCATCAGCTACCTCAAGCCGGGGGCCTTCGAGCAGCTCGCCGACGCCCTCGGGTTCGACGGGCGCTACGCCTACTCCTTCATCTTCAGCAAGGTGAACCCCAACAACGTGGCTGCGTTCCCGTCGCTCCACGTTGCGTACCCGATCCTGACGTTCCTGTTTCTGCGGCGCGCGTTCGGCCGGGTCGGCTGGCTCGCCCTGGGCTATGCCGCGTTGGTCACCTTCTCGGTGATCTACACGGGAGACCACTGGATCATCGACGCCCTGGCCGGCGCCGCGTACGCCTGCGCCGCGTACTACGCGGTGGTGCACCTTCCGGGGAGGATCCGGGCATGGCGCGCCGCGCGGTCGATCACGCCCGGGGCGCCGACACCGACTCCGTGAGGGCGAAGCCGCGGCGTCGGAGCTCCTCCGCGTAGAGAGGCCCCGAGACCGCGACCTCCGCCGGATGGGCGCCCCTCGGCGTGACGCCCCGCGCGTTGAGGATCGCCTTGAGCGAGCCGTCCCAGCCGGTCGTCCGCTCCATCGCCGTGAAGCCGGTCGCCTCGTCGTAGCGGTCGATGAGCTCGACGAGCGCCTCGGCCGGCCGGCCGTCCTTCCGCCCCTTCGCCAGCACGCGGACGATCACGAGGTCCGGCTCGCCCGGCTTCGCCCGGATCTTCGGGTCCAGGACGGCATGGAGGAGGTCGCGGGGCACGACCGGCACGTCGCCGACGTCGGACCGGCTCGGTCTCGAGCAGCCCGGCATCCATGTAGGCCTTCCACGCCGCGAAGTGGCCTGGCCAGCGCAGCGTCTTGTTCCAGAGGGTCCGGAGCTTTCCCTCGAAGGTCCACGGCATCGTCGAAGTGCCGCCTCCGGCGACGAAGGCCTCCATCCGCCCGATCGGTGCCGGGAAGTCAACGATCTCGTAGTCCTCCTCGAGAAAGGTGGGCACTTCGACACGCTGCCCGCCACGGAGGAAGTGGGCGACCCCGTAGTACTCGTTCGTGAGACCGGCGATGTTGAAGGTCAGGATGTAGTTGAAGGGCGGCTCGGGGTGGAGGGGGTTGCCGCCGTCCCAGAAGGTGACCTCGTCGGTCTCGTCGAGGAGGGACATGGCGTAGACCGTGAGGCTGGTGCCCATGCCCGGGACCTGCCCGCAGTCGGGGATCATGGCGATGCCGGCGGCCTCGGCCTGGGGTGAGAGGGCGAGCTGCTGCCGGACGAGGTCCGTGTTGCCGCCCAGGTCGGTCATGGAGGCGCGCGCCTCGATCGCGATGCGGGCGATCGCCGGGTTGAGCCAGTAGGGAACGGCGGACAGGAACGAGTCGACGTCGTCGAGGAAGGCCCGAACGGCGGCCGGGTCGGCGGCATCGACGGCGAACGGGTCGGCAATCTCGCGGCCCACGAGGGTGTTGACGCGGGCGGCGGTGCGGCGGGCGGCCACGGGGTCGACGTCACCGACCTTCACCCGGGCGGCGTCGCCGAAGCGGGCCATGTCGTACGCGGCGGCGGTTCCCTGGCGTCCGGCGCCGAGGACTCCATAGGTGAAGCTCACGGGGTCGCTCCTGTTGGTGGTGGACCCTCGCCGTGCGAGGGTGCCCGCGACCAGCCTACCGGTCCCGGGAATCGAACGAGCGCCGGTCTCGCGGGGATCCGGCGCTCGTGGCGGGTCGGTCGGAGGCTGCGGCACACGGGCCGCGCACCGGTCACGTCCCAGCGCGTGGGGGCGGTGGTGCCGGGCTGCGGCGCCCGAAGGCGGACCTGCTCAGCGCGACCCGGTGCGGTGCGCGGCGACGTGCGAGCTCCACTCGGAGGGGCGCGTGTCCGGGGATGCGCTGCTGCCCTGCCAGCCGCACTCGCAGGTGACCATCTGGAGTCGATGGCGGTACTCGGCGATCACGTGGCGGGGGCCCGGATCGACGACCGGTCGGCGGGGAATAGGAGATGCCAAGGCGGTGGCCTCCGGTGCTGGAGCGTCGACGAAGCATGCGGCTGGGCGCTTGGCGGAAACGCCCGTCGTCGGGAAGTGCCAATTGTACTGCATTCGGCCGGAACCGGCTGGCGGCGAGTCGGGATCGCGCCGCCTCCCGCTCGACGCGCTTGCCGGCGCGGCCATGCGCTTGCCGGCGTGCCTGCCGGCGTGCCTTGCCGACGCGGCCACGCGACCGCGGGTCGCGGGGCGATACGCTGGCTCCACACGCCGGCGCACGGCCGCGTCGCCCGTCCCACCTGCCCTGGAGGTTCCATGGTCCCCGACGAGTCACCCTCGATCCGCGTAGGCCTGGTGGCCCACGACAACAAGAAGCGCGATCTCGTGGAGTGGGCGCGCTACAACCTCGCATTCCTCTCCCGCCACGAGCTGTGGGCGACGGGCACCACCGGGTCGCTCCTCGAGCGGGAGCTCGGCCAGCCTGTCCACAAGCTGCAGAGCGGGCCGCTCGGCGGCGACCAGCAGCTGGGCGCGCTCATCGCCGAGGACAGGATTGACTTCCTCGTCTTCTTCTGGGATCCGCTCGAGCCGCAGCCCCACGACCCGGACGTGCGAGCCCTCCTGCGCCTCGCGGTCGTGTGGAACATCCCGGTCGCGTGCAACCGGGCCTCGGCCGACCTGATGGTCTCGTCGCCCCTCCTCGAAGGAACCTACGAGCGGAGCCAGCCCGACTACGCCACGCACCTCGAACGGGTTCTCGAGGCGGACGAACCGGCGTAGACGCGGCCGAACCGGCGGGCGGGCGCCGGTGGCCGCGGTGGCGCCGGCGGCCGACGGATGCGACGCAGCCGCGTGATGCGACGCGCTCCCGACGGCGCGCGGTTACCCTGCGCGGATGCGCTACGTGGAGATCGACGGCCTTCGCACCTCCGTGATCGGCCTGGGGGCCTGGCAGTTCGGCTCGCGGGAGTGGGGCTACGGCGAGGCCTATGCCACCGAGACCGCCCCGGCGCTCGTTCGACGTTCCCTGGAGCTGGGGATCTCGATGCTCGACACGGCCGAGATGTACGGACTCGGTCGCTCCGAGCGGATCATCGCCGGTGCCCTTGCCGCGATCCCCTCGCCGATTCGGGACGGACTCGTCGTCGCGACCAAGTTCATGCCCGTCGTCCCGGCCGAGCCCGTCATCGCCCGCCAGGCGGCGGGAAGCCGGCGGCGCCTGGGGGTCGACGTCGTCGATCTCTACTACGCCCACTGGCCGAACCCGTTCGTCTCGGCGCGTCGGACGATGCAGGCGCTGCGGCCCCTCGTGGACGAGGGAATCGTCCGGCGTGTCGGCGTCAGCAACTACGGCCTCGGACGCTGGCAGGAGGCGGAGCGGGCGCTGCGGGCGCCCGTCATCGCGAACCAGGTGCGGTTCAACCTCATGAGCACCGGCCCGGCGCGCGACCTCGTTCCCTACGCGGCCGCGATGGACCGCGTCGTCGTGGCCTACTCCCCGCTCGCGCAGGGCCTGCTCACGGATGGGCTCGCGGAGTCGGCTCCGCGTCCGCGTGGCGTGCGCCTGGCGAGCTCCCTCTTCCGGCCCGGGACGCGCCGCCGCCTCGTTCCGCTCGCGTCCGTGCTCCACGAGATCGCGGATGCCCACGCCGCCACGCCCGCGCAGGTCGCCCTCGCGTGGGTGATCCGGCACCCGAACACGATCGCGATCCCGGGCGCCAGGACGATCGCCCAGCTCGAGGAGAACGCCGCGGCGGCAGATCTCGCGCTGTCCGACGACGAGTTCGCCCGCTTGTCCGATGCCGCCGCCGCATTCGCCGGGGGCTCGCCCACCTGATCCGGGCGTCCGCGGGCATGGCGCCGCTTTGCCACGCTGCTCTGCCGCGCCGCTCTGCGTACCGCGCGACCGCGCCGCTCTGCGTACCGCCGCCGAGCCCGCCCGCCTCGGCGGGCGTACGCTGACGGCGAGCCCGAGACCAGCCCGAGGGATGCCGAGATGACCGCCGTCGACCCGCACGCTCCCAGCGCCGCGACCCGCACCGAGTCGGATTCCATGGGGCCGATCGAGGTCCCGGCCGACCACTACTGGGGCGCCCAGACCCAGCGCTCGCTCCACCACTTCGCGATCAGCAGCGACACGATGCCGGTGCCGATCGTTCGCTCCTTCGGCATCCTCAAGCGCGCCGCGGCCGAGGTGAACGCGGACCTGGGCCTGCTCCCGGCTGACAAGCGCGACCTCATTGTCCGGGCGGCGGGCGAAGTCGTGGACGGCACCCTCGCCACCGAGTTCCCGCTCCGCGTCTGGCAGACCGGCTCGGGTACCCAGTCGAACATGAACGTCAACGAGGTCATCGCTGGCCGTGCCAACGAGCTCGCGACCGGCAGCCGGGGCGGCAAGACCCCGATCCACCCGAACGACCACGTGAACATGAGCCAGTCGTCGAACGACACGTTCCCGACGGCGCTGCACATGGCCGTCGCCGCCGAGATCGAAGAGCGCCTCGTCCCGTCCGTGGCGGCCCTCCGCGACGCCCTCGACGCCAAGGCGCGGGCATGGATGGGGATCGTCAAGATCGGGCGGACCCACCTCCAGGACGCCGTGCCCCTGACCCTCGGCCAGGAGTTCTCGGGCTACGTCGCCATGCTGGACGGCGACCTCGCACGCCTGCGGGCAGTCCTGCCCGGCCTCCACGAGATCGCGCTCGGCGGGACGGCCGTCGGGACCGGCCTCAACGCCCACCCGGAGTTCGCCGTTCGATCAGCAGCCCGGATCGCCGAGCTGACCGGCCTCGCCTTCGTCACCGCCCCGAACAAGTTCGCGGGGCTCGCCGGCCAGGAGGCGACGGTCTTCGCGTCGGGCGCCCTCAGGACGCTGGCCACGAGCCTCATGAAGATCGCCAACGACGTGCGCTGGCTGGGCTCCGGGCCGCGGGCGGGCCTGGGCGAGCTGCGCCTGCCGGAGAACGAGCCGGGCTCCTCGATCATGCCCGGCAAGGTGAACCCGACCCAGAGCGAGATGCTCACGATGGTCGCGGTCCAGGTGATGGCCTACGACGTGGCCGTCGGGATCGCCGGCAGCCAGGGCAACTTCGAGCTCAACGTCTTCAAGCCGATCATCGCCCACGACCTGCTGCACGCGATCGAGCTCCTGACCGATGGCTGCCGCTCGTTCCGGGAGCACTGCATCGAGGGCCTGGAGGCCGACGAAGGGCGGATCGCCGAGCACGTGGCGAGCTCGCTGATGCTCGTCACGGCGCTCGCGCCGCACATCGGCTACGACAGGGCCGCGAGCGATCGCGAAGACGGCCCACCACGAGGGGTCCACGCTCCGCGTGGCGGCCGTCGCCTCGGGCTTTCTCACGGCCGAGGAGTTCGACGCGCTGGGTCAGGCCCGAGGAGATGACGCACCCGACGCTGGCCGGCTGATCGGCCGCTGTACCGACCTAGCCGCGCCGCTGGGCCGGCTGCGGCGCGTGCTGCTCTGGCCGGGCGCGGGCCCGGACCTACGCCGGAACGGCCCGTGCGGCTCGCCGCCGCCACAGGACGATGGCACGAGCCAGGCCACATAGGCGACTCCGACCAGCGCCAGCGTGACGACGGTGAAGCCGACCACCAGCAGCAAGGCCAGGGCGATCGTGAGCCCCGCGAGCGCCAGGAACCACCCGTCGGCGAGGCTTGTCGTGCCGTCACCCGCGGCTCCGGAACCCGCCCGGCGCTCCAGGACCCACGCCGCCAACGTTGCGCCAACGGCCGCGACGAGCCCGACGAGGAGGACGCTCCGGGCGAACTCGCGATACGAAGCGGCGATCTGCTGCGCGACCTGCCCACCGATGATGGCCCCGGGACCTCCCTCCGCGACGGCCGTGGCGATCCCGTCCGCCGCCGAGGCGATGACGAGCCGCGCGACCAGCAGGGCCACGAGCCCGCCGATCCCGAGCAGGGCCACCATCCGCAGGCGGCGGCGCGCCAGGGCGAGGGTCAGGAGCGCGAGGAGACCCGTGATCACCCACAGGACGATGGTCAGCGCGTCGAAGATCGTCACGTAGCGCTGGGCTGCTTCGAGCTTCGCCGAGGGCGCGATGGGGATCACGCCGAACGTCGGCTTGAGCTCCCGCCCGAGCGCGGCCGACAGCTCCTCGCGCGACGCGGTCGGATCGTCGGGGTTCGTGATGTCGGGCACCACGATCGGGTTGCCGGCGATGACGAGATCGAGGCTGTTGACCTTCTCGAGCACGACGTCGATGACGGGGAACAGGTTGACCACGATCTGCCCGTCCTCGACCTGCGCCAGGTTGCTGTCGCCGCGGAGGACCTGCACGACCTGGGAGTGGACGACGCTCATCAAGCCTTCCCAGATCTTGGCGAAGGCATCGCTTGCGTAGACCTCGCGCGCGATCCCGGCCACGACGTAGCTGCCGACCGGGCCGAGGCCGAGCGCCTCGTCGACCTGGGTCACGGTGGATTCGACCAGCGCGGCCTGGACCTCGGGGTTGCTGGCCAGGTCGGCTGTCAGCGCGACGAAGCGGTCGGTATCGAGCACGGTGTCGTGCAGCCACCACGTCGTCGTCGCGAGGATCAGGCTGAGGCAGGTGAGGAAGAAGAACAGGCCGACCGCGATGCTTCGCGTCCGGCCGTAACGCGCGGATCGCCGGCTCGGCGGGCGTGGGGGCTCCCGGCCCTGCCGCGGGAAGAGGCGCCGGGCGCCGGTTGGGTTGCCGCGGCGTCCGCGGGCGCCGGCTGGGCGTTCGACCTGGGCCGGCGCTGCCTCGGCCACGTCGGGCGCGGCTGCCGCCTCGGCCGGTGCGCCCTGCGCCACCTCGCGTTCGGCCTGGGACGACGCGTCCTGCGTCGCCTCCGCGTCGTCGCTCATGGCGTCTCCCTTCGCTCGCTCGCCCTACCTGACCCTCGAAGAATACAGCCAGCCCGACGGCCCACGAAGCTCGGCTGCACCCGCCGGGGCGATGCGGCCGCCGGGTGACCGTCAGGCCGAGATGGGAAGGCGCCTGAGGCGCGATCCGAGCCCCCGCCCGATCAGAGCGTGGCGGTGAGGATGCCGCCGATCTCCTCGTCGGTCAGGATGACCGGGTTCGTGCTCATGCTGGTCATCCCGCGGCTCTCCGCCACGAGCCCCGGCAGGTCCCGTCGGCTTCACCCCGAAGTCCCGCAGGCGCGGCAGTCCCAGGGCCACCGTCCACGTGTCCAGCGTTGCCAGCAGGGCGTCCCGCGCCTGCCCGTCCGTCAAGGCGCGGTCGCCGGCCAGGATCCGACCCGCGTCGGCGTAGCTGGCCAGCGCCGGCGAGCCGGGAGCCCGCGCCGCCAGCGCCGCGATGTTCGCCCGCGTCGTCGCCGCCAGCAGCATCCCGCAGCCCGTCCCGTGGTGCACGGGGAACGCGGCGCCCAGCGGCGCGACGATGCCGTGAGCGGCTCCCAGGCCGGCACTCGCGAGGGCGATCCCCGAGCAGCATGCCGCCCAGGACATGGCAGCCCGGGCCGCTGCGCTCGATTCCGGCGGCGCACTGGCCACGGTCGCCGCATGCCAGTCCGGCAGGGCCCTGGCGGCGGCCTCCAGTCCGGTCCGGGCGATGGCATCGGTGAACGGTGACGCGCCGGTGGCCGTGAAGGCCTCGAGCAGCTGGGTCACCGCGTCCATCCCGTCCCCGGCGATCACCGCCGGCGGACAGGTGGCCAGGAGATCCGCGTCGAGCACAACCGCGCGGGCCACCAGGCGCTCGTCCCGGAACGACTTCTTGAACGGCGGCGTGCCCGGCGCGGCGTTCCGCAGGCGTCCCGAGAGGACCGCGTTCTTCGTCACCTCGCTGCCGGTCCCGGCCGTCGTCGGCACGGCGATGAACGGTGTCGCTGGGTCCGAGGTACGGGAGGCCTCGCCCGACGCCCTCCAGGTGGTCGAGCACCGACGGTCCCGCTCCGGAGCAGGCCGGCGATCGCCTTTGCGGTATCCAGTGCGCTCCCGCCGCCGATCCCGACCACCACGTCGGGTGGGTCAGCGCGCCGGGCAGCCACGGCAGCATCCACGAGCTCCGGCGACGGCTCTCCGGCGACGGCCACGTGGTCCCAGCCGAGGCCCGCCTCCTCGAGCGACGCCACGAGCACCGGCCAGGCCGGACTCTCAGGGAACGAGCGCGCTCCGGTCACCAGGAGAGCGCTCCGGCCGAACGCGGCGACGAGCGCCGGCACCTCCGCGATCCGGCCCGGTCCCACGACCAGCCGGGGCAGCCGCGCGACCTCGAACGACGGGAGTGCGGCGCCCGACGCTGCCGTGCCCGGGAGCGCGCCGTCCGCGTCCATCGTCACCCTGCGCCCGGGTAGAGCCCCACGAACGGCTCGGCCGCGGCGGGGCTCCGCCATCATCGGGGCCACCGTCTCGCGCCACGCCCGGTAGTGGTCGGTCTCCTTGTGGGCGCTGGCGGCAGAGGCGTCAGCGTAGGCCTCGTAGAGGACGAACCGGGTCGGGTCGTCGGGCGCCTGCAGGACGTCGAACCGAACATTGCCCGGCTCGCGCACCGAGGCCAGGTGGTTGTCCCGGGTCGCCGCGATGAAGTCGGCGACGTGTCCCGGCAGGACGCGGACGTGGACGAGTGTGACGTGCATCGCGCGGCCTCCCAGCGGATGATCGTGCCCGGAGGCAGGATACGCTGGAGCGCGGTCGGCCCGGCGCCGAATCCCGCTCGGCGCCGCCTGCGCCCGCGCACCGCCGCCAGCGTCGCTGCGAAGGAGATACAGCTCATGGTCGGACGACCCGTCCAGGTCGACTACTACTACCGGACCCGGTGGGGTGCCCACGCCGAGTTCGTCGACCTCTTCCTGCGCAACCACTGGCCGATCCTGCGCGAGCAGCTGTCCGAGGGCCGCTTCCTCGACGTCCGCATGCACGCCCCCCGCTTCCACGGTGATGGCCGCGCCGACTGGGACCTGATGGTCACGATCGTCTATCGCGACTGGGCGGCAGTAGAGGAGCACTCGGAGCGGGAGATCGCCGCGCGCCTCTATCCGGACCAGGTCCACCTTCCGCGCCGAGGAGCGCCGGCGCTTCGAGCTCCTCGAGGCGCACTGGGACGTCCCGCTCGAGGATCTCCCGCTTCCCCGCTGACGCTGCCCGTGCAGCCGCGAACGCTGGCCTCCCGACAGCAGGCCCGGCTGTCTTCCGCGAGTGCCGCGGCTGGTCGCGCGCGCGTAGACTTGCGCCGGCGCGCGCATCAGTGCGCCCGGAGCGACGAGGGACGATGCCGACGAACACGGGTCCGGGCGAGGAACGGCGGAGCCGGCTCGGGGCGATCCGGCCGCGGCTGCCCCGGTCCGACCCGCGCCGCCGTCCCGCCCGAGTCGCCCGGAGAGGCATCGCCGGCCATCGCGACCGTCGAGGACAACGGGCTGCGCTGGATCCACATCGAGCACCCCAGGCTCGCCGAGCGGGAGTGGCTGACCGAGCACTTCGACTTCCACCCGCTGGCCTTCGAGGACCTCGTCTCGCGCAACCAGCGGCCCAAGGTGGACGTCTACGACGACTACCTCTTCATCGTCCTCTACTTCCCCAGCTACCACAAGGCGACCGGGCGCCTCAAGGCCGTGGAGCTGGACCTCTTCGTGGGGCCGGACTACGTGATCACCCTGCCGAACGAGCGGTTCGTGCAGCTCTCCCGCCTCTTCGACCGGGTGGGCGAGAACGAGGACACCCGGTCGGAGCTCTTCGCCTACGGATCCGGGTACCTGCTCTACCGGATCGTCGACGAGGCGGTCGACGCCGGCTTCCCGATGCTTCGCCAGATGGGGAGCAAGCTCGAGGACATCGAGGACGAGCTCTTCGAGGGCCGGGCACGCGAGCTCGTGCGCGACATCTCGTCGGCCAAGTCGGAGATCATCAACTTCCGGCGGATCGTGCGCCCGCAGCGCGTGGTCTACCGCGATCTCGAGCGGGCGGTCAGCCGGTACCGGGCCCCCGACCTCGACCTCTACTTCGACGACATCACCGACGCCTCGGAGCGGATCTGGGACGTGCTCGAGAACTACAAGGAGCAGGTCGAGTCGATCGAGTCGACGAACGAGTCGGTCATCGGCCACCGGACCAACGACGTCCTGCGCGTCCTGACCATCTTCTCGGTCCTCCTCCTGCCGCTGACCTTCGTCGCCAGCGCCTGGGGGATGAACGTGGAGGTGCCCTTCGGCGACGAGCAGTACGGGTTCGAGATCGTCGTGGCGATCATGGTCGGGGTGCTGATCGCCACCGTGCTCGCCTTCCGGCGTCGCGGCCTGCTGTAGGCGTCGCCCTCAGGGCGTCGCCAGCCCGAGCTCGAGGGCCAGGGCGCACCCTGCCTCCCAGTCCGCGCCGAACCTGTCGGCCAGCGCTGTCGTTCGCGCCGGCACCAGGCGGCGAAGTCCGGGTGCGACTCGCGGAGCTCGTCCGACTCGCCGAGGCGCTGCTGGGCCGACGCATGGAAGGCCGCATAGATCGCCATCGGCGACGACGCCGCGATGCGGGCCTCCGCGCCGGGCGTGAAGTCGATCGGGATCATCATCCGGGCGAAGAACGCCCCCACCTCGCCGGTCGAGAGGTCCACGCCCTGGCTGTGACCCGTGGAGCGAAGGATCGGCGCATGCGAGGACAGGACGACGAGCGTCGTCGCCGGGTCCCGCGCGACCACGCGCACGGTTCCCCCGAAGGTGAGGAACGAGTTGTAGGACCTCGAGCCGGTCAACGACCCGGATCGTGCCCCACGAGAACGGCCGCTCGGTCGGCGCCTCGGTGGCCCGGGTGATCTCCGCGGGCCGTCCGCGACCGTCCGCGACGACCCAGTGCTCCACCCGCTCGGGGTCGAAGTGGGTCAGGGTGGGGCGATCGCGCAGGGCGACGACGAGATTCGCGCCGCCCGCTGCCTCGGGGGCTGTGCCGTTCACGTCGAGGAACCCGAGGCGCTCGACGTGGCGCGCGGCCTCGTCGAGCGAGATGCCGAGGCCGGCCGGCGACCCCGGGGCGGTCGATTCGGGCGTCATGCCACCTCCGCTCGCAGTCTACTCGCGCGCGCCATCAATCCCGTGTCGTCCGCCGGCCCGGGGGCGAACAGCGTGCCCCACCCGGCTGGTAGCCTGTCCTGCCGTGACCTTCCGCGCCCGCGTGGCCGAGCTCCTCGTCGGCGATCCGCCGACTTCTGTGCCGTCTGCGCGCGACCGGGTCGAGCTCAACCTCCTGGGGTTGCGCGTGCCGGCGCTCGCCACGGCGTTCCTCTTCCTCACCTGCGCGCTCCTGATGCTGGACCGCAACTACGACGTGCTGCCCCGCTTCGGTCCACTCGATCCGCGGAGCCTGCGCAACCAGGGGATCGAGCGGCTCGTGCTCTTCGGCCTCGTGCCGCTGGGCATCCTGCTCGCGCTGCGCGAGGATCCGCGCCGGTACGGCCTGGGCCGCGGGGACGTCCGGCGGGCAGTGGCTCTCGGAGGGCTGGCGATCCTGGTGACCGTGCCCGTCATCGCCGTCATCGCGGCGATCCCTGCCATCCGGGACTGGTACAGCCCGTCGATGTCCACGGTGCCCGACGTCCTCCTGACGAACGTCCTGGACCTGGTGCCGACGGAGTTCCTCCTGCGCGGCTTCCTGATGTTCGCGCTGCTCCGCGCGATCGGGCCGTTCGCGGTGGTCGTGGCCGTCGTCCCGTTCTTCATGATCCACATCGGGAAGCCCGACGTGGAGGCGCTCTCGACGCTCGTCGGCGGTCTCGTCTTCGGCTGGCTCAACTGGCGGACCGGCGCGATCTGGGCCTCGGCCACCTACCACGTCGCCATCCAGACCACGGTGATCGTGGCGGCCGCCGCGTGGGCAGCTCCGGGCGCGGCGGGCTGAGGGCGGTCTCACCGGCGGCCCGACTGTGGCCTCGGACCGTCCCCGCCTCGAGAACCACGGTCGGGGAGCCCGGACCACGACTGTCGAGGTAGCAGCCGGGGACGATGCCGGTGACGGCTGCACCCGCCGCCACAAGGAACCGCCGGCGCATCGATCGACCGCCTCGTCAGGTGGAGAACGAGCGGATCGCGTCGCGCACGGCCAGCACGACGACGGTGATGCCGGCGGCCGCCGCGCCGACCGTGGCGGGGACCCCGGGAGCTTCCACGGAGCGCCGGTGCCTTGGGGACGATCGGATCCCGGGGCCTGCCGAAAGGGGCCGTGGATTCCCTCTTCCCATGTTCCGAATGATCGGCTACTGTTGCCCGGCACATCCCCGCATGGTGCGGGGTCATACGCTCGGCACCACACGATCGCTCCCACAACTCACGGGCTCCCGCGAGGATCAACGGTCAAGGGTCGCGGACAGCCGGCGAGAAGGAGCGGTTTTTCTTTGTACTCGGACAAGGTCCTCACCTGCGCCGACTGCGGCCAGGAGTTCGTCTTCACCGCGCGGGAGCAGGAGTTCTACGCCACCCGGCAGTTCACCGAGCCGCGCCGCTGCGGCTCGTGCCGCGCCAGCCGCAAGGCATCGCGCGGTGACTCCGGCGGTTCCGGCTACGGCAACCGCGGCGGCTACGGCGGCGACAGCAGCTACGGCGGCGGCTACAGCGGCGGCGGCTACAGCGATCGCGGTCCCCGCGAGATGTTCACGGCCACCTGCTCGTCCTGCGGCAAGGACGCCCAGGTGCCCTTCCGCCCGACGAGCGGCAAGCCCGTCTACTGCAGCGACTGCTTCGCCCTCCGGCGCGCCTAGCGCCCGGCGCGAACGCGCTGCCAACGGCACGGCCCCGGGATCCCCCGGGGCCGTTTCGATTCGCGGGAAGACGGAGACCGCCCGCGAGATGGTCCACGGGGACGAACGGCGCGCTGGTCCCCGGCACCGGGTCCGGGGAGTGTCGTGCCCGGCCCGGGGGCGGCAGGGGCGGCCAGGCGGACGGGCGGACGGGCGGCTGGGAGGCGGCGGGGCGGCGGGCGGCGCCGCGTGGTTCAGCCGATGGCGCGCAGCACGCGACAGGCGCGCAGGGTGACCCAGCGACTGGGCGCGCCCGGCCGGTCGATGTCGATCCACATCTTGCCGGTGTAGGGGTAGCGGTTCGCCCAGCGGCCCTGATCGTCCTGCTGCCCGAGGAGCCACTCGACGGCGGCGGCCAGCCGCGGGTCGCCGCCGGCTCCGGCCTCGACGAGCGCCTCGAGCACCTGGAGGACGTCGGTCACGTAGCCGGAGGGGAAGCCGAGCCGGAACCAGGAGCCGTTCGGCTTCGTGTTCCCCCAGCCCATCGGGTAGTCGGCGACGGCCGGGTCCCGCGAGAGGAGGAAGTCGACCGACGCCGCGATCGCCCGGTCGACCGCCGGCGAGCGCTGCTCCGGCGGGATCCGGGCCAGGGCGAGGAGGGCCTTCGTCGCCCCCCACGCACATGGCTCCTTCTCGTTTGCGCCGCAGCGGAACCCGGGGCCCGGCGTGGCGGAGTTCCAGTGCGGCTCGCCCTCGCCCGTGATCGCGGTCGCCTCCCATGCGATCGCCCGCCCGACCCGCTCGTCGTCGAGCCAGCCGAAGCCGATCAGCGCCCGCAGGAGGTTCCCGTTGATGCAGTGGATGACCGTTCCCGGCGCGGGCGGGCGCGTCTCGACCGCGGCCGCCGAGCAGCCGAAGCCGCCGGTGGGCGCCTGGCTGTGGGCGAGGACGTAGGTGCAGCCGGCGCGCACGCGCGGCTCGGCGGGATCGGCCCCGAGCTGGTCGAGGAAGATGAGCGACCAGGTCGTGCCGCGGTACTTCGGGCCGTAGCCATGGCCCGGCTTCTCCCACCAGCCGGCGGGTTCCTGGGCGGCGAGGATCGTGGCGATCGGGTCGGTGCGGGTCGCGGCATCGCGCGCGGCGCGCACTTCGGGGTCAGCCGACGCCCGCCCGAGCAGGTCGCGCAGCGCCAGGTGGCGGATGGCCGGGTTCGCTTCGTCGAGCAGCCAGGGGAAGGGGTCGCCACGGAGTCGGTCGCGCCAGCCGTTCACCCGATCACCTCAGGCCCGCAGAATCACCACTGCGAGCTGCGCTCGCAAGGGCCGTTCGGGGTGAAGTCCAGCCGAGCCCGATTCCCCCACGCGGCTCGACGGATCGACACACAGGGGCGAGCCGGGCGAGGGGACCATCCAAGCCCTGACACCCTCACCTGCGTGTCTGCGCCCGGGAGGCCCGCAACGCGCCGGACATCGGCGAGCTGAGGCACAACACCCCTGGCGCGAATCTGGGCCTTGCGGACCACCTCGCTCTTCGAGTAGCGTGCCGTGTCACCGGTGACGTATTACTCCGATCCTACAGACCGAGGGAGACTCATGCCAGCAGGTACTCGCATCGCGATCGACGTCGGCGGCACGTTCACCGATGTCGTCACGCTCGAGGGCGCCTCCCAGCAACTCCGATTCGACAAGGTGCCGACCACGCCGGCCGACCCCCAGCAGGGCGTCATGAACGGGTTCGCGGCAAGCGGGACTCCGCTATCCGACGTGGAGACCTTCATCCACGGCACCACGCTCGGGCTCAATGCGCTTCTGACCCGGCGTGGGGCCAGGACCGGCATCATCACGACGAAAGGCTTCCGCGACGTCTACCTGCTCGGCCGGACGGACCGGGTGCCCATGTACGACTTCAAGTACCGCAAGCCGGCCAGCCTTGTCGAGCGTCAGCACATCCTCGAGGTGGCGGAGCGCCTCGACTTCGAGGGCAACGTCGTGGTCGGGTTCGACGACGACTCCGCCCGCGCGGCGGCCAGCCGAGTCCGCGAGCTCGGCCTCGAGTCGGTGGCCATCTCGTTCCTGCACTCGTACGTCAATCCCGCCCACGAGCAGCGCATGGCGGAGATCCTCCGCGAGGTCGCGCCGGGCGTCGAGGTGACCGTCTGCTCCGCCCTGTCGCGCGAGCTGCGGGAGTACGAGCGCACGAGCACCGGAGTGCTGGACGCCTACATCAAGCCGATCGTCCGGCGGTACCTCTCGAAGCTCGAGACGACGATCGCGGAACGCGGCTTCGCGGGCCAGTTCCTCACCACGCGCTCCGGCGGCGGCGCGATGACCGTGTCGACCGCGAAGGACGCGCCGGTCAACCTGATCCTGTCGGGACCCGCAGGAGGCGTCCTCGGCGCCTCGTGGTTCGCCCATGCGGCTGGGCAGCCGAACCTGATCACCATCGACATGGGCGGCACGAGCCTGGACGCGTCACTTGTCGTGAACGGCGAGCCGCTCACCTACCACGACGCGGCCTTCGAGGGACTGCCGATCAACCTCGCCTCGCTCTACATCCACACGATCGGAGCCGGCGGCGGCTCGCTCGTCTGGATCGACGACGGCAACCACCTGCAGGTGGGTCCTGCCAGCGCCGGCGCCGAGCCCGGGCCGGCCGCCTACAACCGCGGCGGCACACAGGCGACCTTCACCGATGCCGCGCTGTACGTGGGCTACCTGGGCAGCGACATGGCGCTGGCGGGAAGCCTGACGCTGAATCGGGAGCTGCGCGGCCGCAGCCCTGCAGGCGGCCGCCAGCGCCCTTGGGATGTCCATCGACGACGTGGCGCGCGGTGTCCTGCGGATCTCGACCACGAAGATCGTTGGGGCAGTCCGCGCGATCACCGTGGAGCTCGGACGGAACCCCGCCGACTTCGCGCTCCTTGCCTTCGGTGGCGGCGGCGGCCTGGTCGCGGTCGACGTGGCCCGCGAGCTCGCGATCCGAACCGTGATCGTGCCGCCCGGCCCGGGTGCGTTCTGCGCGTTCGGCATGCTCATGGCCAACGTGCGCCACGACAGCTCGCGCACGCTCATCGGTCCGCTCGACCGGATCGACACCGCGCTGGTCGAGTCCCACCTGGCCGACATGCGTGCCCAGGGTGATGCGGCGCTCGATGCCGAGGGCTTCGTCCGCGACGCGCGCGAGTACCTGATGGCCATCGACATGCGCTACGTGGGTCAGGAGCACAGCGTCCGCCTCCCGATCCGCGAGGCGTTCTCGGCCGCGGAGGCGGATCGCCTCAAGGCGGCGTTCGCCGAGGCCCACGAGCGCGCCTACGGGCACACGATGCCCGACCCGATCGAGGTCGTCGCCGTGCGGCTGAGCGCGATCGGTCGCCAGGCACGGCCGCATGTCCCCGAGCAGGAGCGGCGCACGGGCGTCACGGTCGCACCAGGGCCGCCCGCCGGGTCATCGGGGCCGACGGGTCGATCGAGGAGTACGGCCTCTACCACCGCGACGACTTCAGGCACGGGGACGAGATCCTCGGGCCGGCGGTCATCGGCGAGCACACGGGCACGACCGTGCTCCACGCCGGGGACAGGGCGTCGATCGGGGCGTACGGCCAGATCGTCATCACGGTTGCAGAGGCGGACTGACATGATCGACTCGATCACCACCGAGGTCATCCGGCACAGCATGCTCTCGGCCACCCAGGAGATGGCCCGCAACCTGTGCCGGACCGCGTACAACACGATCGTCTACGAGATCCACGACTACGGGATCGGGCTCCACGACCCGGACGGCAACACGATCGCCGAGGCGCCCGGCATCGCGATCTTCTCGGGCGCCAACGACTTCGGCGTCCAGAAGGGCGTCGAGTTCGTCGGCATCGCGAACATGTCGAGCGGCGACGTGTTCATGCTCAACTACCCGTACTGGTCGGCCGCGCACACCCTCGACGTGCTGGTGTTCTGCCCGATCTTCGCTGCGGAGAAGCTGATCGGCTTCGCCTCCTGCCGGGTCCACCTGCTCGACCTGAAGCAGAAGAACGCCGGCTACGTCCTCGACTCGACCGACATGTCGCAGGAGGGCATCTTCTTCCCCGCGGTGAAGCTCTACGACCGCGGCCGCGAGCGCACGGACATCATCAACATCATCCGCTTCAACAGCCGCTTCCCGGAGCGCACGATCGGCGACCTGCAGGCGCAGGTGTCCGCCGTCCACACCGGCGACGTGCGCCTCAGGAGATCGCCGACAAGTACGGGGTCGACACGCTGCTCGCGGCGATGGAGGCGATCAACGACCACGGCGAGCGCCTGGCCCGGGCCGCCGTGGCCCGCTTGCCCAAGGGCACCTGGACGGCGACCGACTACATCGACACGGACGGGATCCACCTGGACGACCTGGTCGCCCTGACGGTCACCGTCACGGTCGAGGACGACCGGATGATCATCGACTGGACCGCGGTCGACAAGGCGCGTCGACGGGCCGATCAACGTCCCGATCGGCATGACCATGGCGGCGTCGAGGCTGGCGTTCAAGGCGCTCACCACCCCGGACAGCTTCATCTGTGCCGGCAACTTCCGGAACCTGGAAGTCCGGACGACGCCGGGCTCCCTCATGCACGCGGTGCCGCCGATGCCGACCTTCACCCTGTGGACCGGGCTGCTCGCGCCGGAGGTCATCACCAAGGCGCTTGCCCAGGGCCTGCCGGACTGTGGTGCCGGCCTGTTCCGGCGGTGACGTCTGCGACGTGATGGCCCTGGGCGTCAACCCGCGCAACGGGGCCGCCTGGCTCGAGGCGACCAACGACGCGGTCGGCTTCGGCGCGCACGCGGGCGGGGACGGCGAAGACGGGATCATGCACATCACCGAGCCCGGCTGCCGCAACAACCCGATCGAGGTGCTGGAGAACAAGGCGCCCATGATCATCGACGAGTACGGGCTACCGGCCCGACTCGGGCGGGCCGGGCAGGCACCGCGGTGGCGTCGGCATCGTCCGGTGCCTACCGCTTCCTCGCCCCCACCAACGCCATCGTCATCAACTACAAGACCCGGACCGCTCCCTGGGCCATGGCCGGCGGCCGCGAGGGCGTCAAGAACACCGTCCTCATCGGGCGTGGCACGCCCGATGAGCGCGAGGTGGGCGTCAGCGACAACGGCCTTCGAAGCTGGCGGGACGCTGGTCAACCTCACCGGCGGAGGCGGCGGCTGGGGCGACCCGCTCGAGCGCGATCCCGCCCTCGTCGCCCGCGACGTCCGCCAGGGCCTGGTGTCGCCCGAGAGCGCTCGCCGGGACTACGGCGTTGTCGTCGATCCGGTCTCCTTCGAGGTGGACGAGCGGACGACCGCCGGTCTGCGTGCGACGGCGGTGGCCAGGTGATCCTCAGCTGTCTCACCATGGAGCTGAGGCCGGGGTCGTTCGACTCTCTGGCCGAGGCCTTCAGGCGCCACGCGATCCTGGAACGCGCGATTCAGATCGAGGGCTGTCGCTCCCTGTACCTCACGGCCGACGCCGTGCACGAGGGTCGTGCGCGGGTGGTCGGCGTCTGGGACGACGAGGCGGCCTATCAGCGCTGGATCGACCACCCGCAGCGGGGTGTCGGCACTGCCGACCTCCTTGCGTTGATGTCTGACACCTGGGAACCGTCCGCCCCAGGTGAGGTCTGGCACGTGCTCCACGCCGTGGACAGCACGCTCGACGGACCACAGCCGAGCGTGACGAACGACAGGGAGGCACCTCAGTGAAGGGAGACGCACCGGTGAAGACCAGAGGATTGTGGCTGCTGGCGACGCTGTCACTCGCGGCCGTCCTGGCCGCTTGCTCGAGCGATGGGTCTGCGAGCGCCCCGCCCGCGGCTTCCGAGCCCGCGGCCTCGGCGGCTGCTTCGTCCGCACCGTCGGCGGCCGCCCCCGCGGTCACCAAGATCGCCTTCTTCGGCTTCTGGAAGTCCAACTCGTTCACCCAGGCGGTCCTGAAGGGCGTCGAGGCCGCGGGCGCTGCCGCCGGGGCGGAGGTCGTCGACCTCACGACCCCGACCTATGACGCCGTCGCCCAGGCCAAGGCCGTCCAGGACCAGACGGTCAAGGGTGACGCGCAGATGTACGTCGCTCCTCGCCGCCGACTCGGTCGGCATGGCGACCGCCGCCGAGGAGGCGATCGACAAGGGTATCACCGTCGTCGCCGGCGTTCACGCCGCTCGGACCCAGCTTCGACCACCCTCGAGCCACAGGTCGACGGCCTCGTCGTCGTGGGCGAGACCCCGGTGTCGAACGGCAAGGTGCTCGCCGAGCTTGCGATCCAGGCGTGTGGCTCGCTCAACCCCTGCAACGTCGCCTTCCTCGAGGGCCTGAAGGCCCTTCCGCTGGACAACGCGCGCACGAAGTCATTCCTGAGCACGCTGGCGGCGGGCGCTCCGAACGCCACGGTGGTGGCCGATGTCGAAGGCGGATACACGCCCGACCAGGGCAAGAAGGCCGCCCAGGATGCGCTCCAGCGGAACCCCGACATCAACGTCATGGTCGGCTCGTCGCAGGCCATCATCGGCGCGGAGAGCGTGGTCGATGTGGCCAAGGTCAAGCTGATCGGCAACGGCTCCTCGAAGAGGCGTTCGCCGCGGTCAACGCAGGTACGTGGTTTGCGTTCTACAACATGGATGTCGTCGGGATGGGGTCGAAGGCGGTCGAGATGGGGCTGGCAGTTGCTGCGGACCCGAGCGCGGCCCACTCCTTCAATTCCTCGACCCTCCGTGACCCGCACGGCACGAAGGACGTGATCGCGGACTACACCCCGGCCTACTCCGATCTCAAGTAGCAGCGCCGTGGGCGACGCCCCGTCGCGGGTGATCGGGGCTGGGGGCGCGAACAGCGTCCCCGGCCCCGTTGTCCGCGCGCGGAACATCGTCAAGTCGTTCGGCGCAACACGTGCCGTCCGGGGGGTCAGCCTGGCCATTCCGAGCGGTGCGATCGTGGGCCTGGTCGGCGAGAACGGAGCGGGCAAGTCCACCCTGGCCCGGGTGATTGCCGGCGTCTATGCACCCGATGACGGTGTCGTGGAGATCGCCGGCCAGGTGCGGCACCTGCGAGACCCTCACGAAGGCCTCAGGGCCGGGGTGTCCCTGATGGCCCAGGAGATCGCGCTGGTGCCCGACGCAACGGTGGAGGAGAACGTCCTGCTGGGCAGCATGCCCAGGCGCGGGCCGTTCCTCGATCGCCGGGCGATGCGGCGTCGCTACCGGGAGCTGGCCGAGCTCACCCAGTTCGACATCGATCCCGGCGCACGGGTCTCCCGCCTCCGGATCGCGGACCAGCAGAAGGTCGAGATCATGCGGGCGCTGTCCCAGGACGCCCTGGTCGTCGTCATGGACGAGCCGGCCGCTGCGCTGGCGGCGGACGAGATCGAGCACCTGCACCACGCCATCAGGGAGATGAGTCGCCGCGGCACCGCGGTGCTGCTGATCTCCCACTTCCTCGAGGAGATCCTCGATCTCACGAGCCAGGTCGCGATCATGCGTGACGGAGAGCTGGTCCGGGAGGGCCCCACCGCTGACGAGACGGTCGACACGATGGTGGCGGCCATGGTCGGTCGGGCGCTCGCCACGGAGTACCACGAGCGCAAGGAGCAGGCCGCCGGTCCCGTGCGCCTGGCGGTCCGTGGCCTGACCCGCCCCGGGGTTCTGTCGGATGTCTCGTTCGACGTCCGCAGCGGCGAGATCCTGGGGCTCGCCGGTCTCATCGGAGCCGGCCGCTCGGAGATCGCGCGCTGCATCTATGGAGCCGACAAGCGCACCGCCGGCCAGGTCACGGTGGACGGGATCACAGCGAATGCGTCGCACCCGACCGAGGCGATCGCCAGCGGGATCTTCATGGTCCCGGAGAGTCGCAAGGAGCAGGGCCTGGTCGCCGGGTCCTCGGTCACCGACAACGTGACCCTCTCGACCCTGCGGAGATACTCGCGCGGCGGCTGGCTGAATCGGAAGGCCATGGACACCCGGGCGTCCGTGCTGGCCGACGACGTGGACCTCCGGTTCAAGACGGTGAGCCAGCACGTTGGCACCCTTTCGGGCGGCAACCAGCAGAAGGTCCTGTTCGCCAGGGCACGTGAGGTGCAGCCGAAGGTGCTCATCGTCGACGAGCCGACGCGCGGGGTTGACATCGCCGCCAAGCGAGCCATCCACGCCAAGCTCGCCGAGCTGGCCGGGGACGGAGTGGCGATCCTGTTCATCTCCAGCGAGATCGAGGAGATCCTGGGCGTCTGCAGCCGCGTCCTGGTGATCCATCGGGGCCAGGTCCGGGCCGAGTTCAAGGCCCCGTACCGCCAGGAGGACGTGATGGCCGCCTTCTTCGGCCAGGGTGCGAGCGGCACATGATCGAGCGCCTTCGCAGCCTGGGGATCGTCGCCGTCTTCGGCGTCCTGTTCGTGCTGCTGTCCCTCACCTCCCGGTCGTTCTTCTCGTTCGAGAACGCCGCCAACATCCTGGACCAGTCGTCGATCCTGCTGATCTTTGCGGCCACGACCACCATCTGCATCATCGCCGGCGTGTTCGACCTTTCGATCGCAGCTGTTGCGACGGCATCCGCGATCATGACGGTCACGGCCGTCAACCTCGTGGGTCCCGCCGGAGGCGTGGTCGCCGGCGTGGCCTTTGGAGGGCTGCTGGGGCTGGTCACCGGGATCGCCATCACGGTCACCGGCGTCAACTCGTTCATCGGCACCCTGGCCGCCTCCTTCACGTACCGCGGCCTCGGTCTCATCCTGGCCAGCGGCGGCCTTGTGTCGATCAGCGACCAGGCTGCCGCGGACCTGCTCCAGGGCATCGCAGAGGACACCTATCTCGGGCTCAAGGGCGCCGTCTGGATCGCCGCCGCCTTCGTCGTGCTCATGGGCGCCCTCCTGGCGTTCACGATCTTCGGCAAGATGGTCTACGCGGTGGGCGGCAACCGCCGTGCCGCCTTCCTCGCCGGGATCCGCACCAGGCGTGTCCTGGTTGCGTGCTACACGCTTTCGGGGCTGGGTGCCGGCCTGGCGGGCGTGCTCTACGTGTGTCGCTACGGATCGGGCGCCACGAACGCCTACTCGGACACCTTCGCCTTCACGGCCATCGCCGCGACCGTCGTCGGCGGCGTCAGCATCTTCGGCGGTTCGGGTGCTGTCTGGCGCGGCTCCCTCGGGATCCTCACGTTCGCCCTGATCGGCAACGGGCTCAACCTGCTCGGCGTCGACACCACCTACCAGCTCACCATCCTCGGGTTGCTGATCTTCCTGGCGGTCGCGGCTGACCAGGTCTTCCGACGCTCGGAACGGATGTAGCGACGCACGCGTTCGGGAGGTACCCACCCATGTCGCCGGCCGAAGGATCCCTGGTCATCCGCAACGCGCTCGTCTTCGACGGCATGAGCGAGGAGCTGGTGCCCGGAGACATCCGAATCGATGCTGGGCGGATCGTCGAGATCGGGGCTGTCGCCAGCCAGGACTGTCCGAGCCTGGACGCTGCCGGGAGCGTCGTGACGCCAGGCCTCATCGACGGTCACTTCCATGCCTACGGGATCAGCCTCAACATGCTGGAGATGGAGGGCAGCCGGACCAGCTACGTGGCCCTGCAGGGCGCCACGAGGTTGACCCGCGCCCTGAAGCGGGGCTTCACGACGGTCCGGGACGCCGCGGGCGGCGACATCGGCCTTGCGCGCGCCCTCGACGAGGGGCTGGTGACCGGACCCAGCTACTTCTTTGCGGGCCCTGCGCTGAGCCAGACGGGCGGTCACGGGGACGGTCGCCAGGCCCATCTCGACGTCGCTGCCGGCTCGTGTCACAGCGTCGAGGTCGTCGACGGCGTCGACAAGCTTCGGGTGGCGGTGCGTGAGCGCCTCCGGACCGGCGCCAGCCTGATCAAGATCATGGCGTCAGGGGGGGTGGTCTCGCCGTCAGATCCGATCCGCGTCCCGCAGTACAGCGCCGAGGAGATCAGGGCCGTCACGGACGAGGCGACCAGGCGCGGGTCCTACGTGGCGGCCCACGCCTACTCGCCGGAGGCGATCCGGCATGCGGTCACGAACGGCGTGCGGTCCATCGAACACGGGAACCTGCTCGACGACTCGACGGCGCGCCTCATGGCAGAGCATGGCGCCGTGCTTGTCCCGACCCTTGTCACGTACCAGGCGATGGCAGAGCGCGGGAAGGTGCTCGGCATGACGCCCATCGGGCTCGAGAAGAACGCCCAGGTGCTGGAGGCCGGCAAGGCCGCCATCGAATGCGCGACGGGGGCGAACGTCCTCGTTGGCTTCGGGACTGACCTGATGGGCAGCCTCGAGAGCGAGCAGCTTCGGGGGCTGGAGGTGCAGCACAGTGTCCAGGGGACGCTCGAGCTGCTGCGAAGCGTGACCGGTCGGAATGCCGCGATTCTCGGAGACGATCGCTTCGGCCGGATCGCCCTCGGAGCTGCCGGGGACGTCCTCATCCTCGGCGGGAATCCGTTCTCGAACCCCGAGGTGCTGTGGCAGTCCGCTCCGGGTCGTCGCGTCGTGAAGGCCGGCGTCGTGGTTGCCTGAGGGGTCCTGCGTCATGCGTCCAACGTCAGGGGGTCACGTGCTCGATCGTGGTCACGCGAGCGTCGACCGCCCGCGCAGCGGCCTCGCTGTCAAGGGCGAGAGCCTGCGCGAGCAGGTGGTGAGCTCGCTCCGGTGGTCGATCTTCATGGGAGAGCTGCCGCCAGGCCGGCGGTTCTCGGTTCCCACGCTGGCGGAGCAGTTCGGAGTCTCTCCGACGCCGGTGCGTGAAGCGGTGCTGGACCTGGTGCAGCAGGGGCTGGTCGTGGCCCACCCCAATCGAGGCTTCGAAGTCGTCGCGCCGTCGATGGAGTACCTCGTCCAGGCCATGCAGGTCCGACGCCTGGTGGAGATTCCGACGATGCTCGACATCGCGCGCACGGTGTCGCCGGATGCGATCCGGCCCGTGCGCCAGCTGGCCGACTCGGTCATGCAAGCGGCGCGAGAAGGCGACCTCAAGCGCTTCGTGGAGACGGACTATGAGTTCCACTGGGAGCTGACCGGCCTGTGCGGCAACGGCATCCTCACCGAGTTCATCGAGGAGTTGCGGTCGAGAGCCCGCGTGGTGGCCGTGCCGGCCATCGCCCGGCAGGGCGTGCTGACCGACACCGCCCAGGAGCACCTGGACCTGCTGACCGCCATGCTGGCGCGCGATCTGGCGGCAGTCGAGCGGGTCACGATCTGTCACATGGAGCGGACCTTCGAGGGGCTGAAGGCCGCCGCCCACGACGCGGCCGCACCGGAGCGCTGGGAGACGATCGACCGCCATTGAACCCGCGACCCTCGCCGCGGAGCCCGGGAGGTCCGGGGGCCAGACGAGGACGAGGCGAGGCTCCCCCGCGTCGGGTGCGGCCCCGCGCCGGGTCAGGCGGGCGCGGACGACGCGAGCGTGGTCGGCGCAGGGAACGACGAAGCGGGTGCCGTCGATGCGGGCGCCCCCTGAGCGTCGCCCAGCGCCGTGTCGAGCCGGGCGAGCCAGAGGCCGGCGCCCATCTGCTCGAAGAGCCGCCGGCTCTCGTCGACGACGGCTCGGACGCGCGGGTCGTCGACGTCGAGCAGGGTCGCGATCACGAGCCCCGTGAGCGCCTGCCTCCGCGTCGCGCCGAGGTCCCGGAGCTCGCGTACGCGTCGAGCAGTCCCGCCCGGGCGGCGTCGGCTGCGCCCTCGAGCGCCGCGACGCCCGCCTCGGCGGTTGCGATCGCGATGCGCGCGACCGGCGCGTGCGAACCAGTGTCGCGGAGCGCGTCTGCGCAGGACCGGGCCAGGTCTCGGTCGCGCGCGAGAGCGCACAGACGGCCGCCTCACCGACGCTGCCGACGGCGTTGTACGGGTCGAGCCGCGCGGCGTCGAGATAGCGGGCCGACGCGCCGACGTGGTCGCCCCGCTGAAGAGCGCGGACGGCATCGTTGACGGCGATGGCCGACTCGAGGTAGGGCTCGTCGGCGACGTGGGCAGCGAGCCATGCGCCGGCCTCGTCCAGCTCCGCGGCAGCGTCCATCCCGGATTGGACCCGCACTTCGATGTCGATGTTGAGGAGGACGATCCGCTCCTCCTCGCTCGCGGCGCCGTCGAGCCCGGCGCGGAGCTCGGCGCGGGCGAAGTCCCATTCGCCGCTCTCGATGGCCCCGACGCTGGCGTTCACGACGAGCATCGAGACGCCCTGCTGGTGACCGAACCGGCGTGCCTGCTCCAATCCGACGCGCGAGGTCTCGAAGGCCGCCCGTGGGTCGCGGTCGGTCAGTGGGCCTCCCATGTTGATGCGGGCCCGGATCTCGGTGGCGAGCAGCCCATGCTGCTGGGAGAGGCGCAGGCCCGCCTCCAGGCAGCCGATCCCCTCGTACGCCCGGCCGATGCTGACCAGCGCAACGCCACGCGTGACGATCGCGTCGGCGACGAGGTCCACGCGGTCGAGGCGCTCGGCGATCGCGAGGGCGCGGTCCGCGTTGGCGATCGCCGCCGCGAAGTCGACCTGGCGGAGCATCTGGAAGCGGGAGACCTGGCCCAGGAGGGTCGCCAGTCCCGGATCGTCGCCGAGGTCGCCGAACTCGGTCGCGGCAGCCTCCACCAGCGCGAGCGCGGCATCGAGCCGGTACCGCCCGAACATGGCATCGCCCAGCAGCCCCGTGACGCGCGCCGCGCCGCTCCGGTCGCCGGCCGCGCGCAGGAGGTCGATCGCCTCGGCCAGCAGCCGCTCCGCCTCCTCGTGGGAGCCCGCGGCGGATGCCGCGAGGCCGGCCCGCTCCAGCAGGCCGGCCCGCTCGACCGGCTCCGCGGTCACCTCGAGCGCATCCCGGAAGAAGCCGGACGCCTGCTCCTGGGCGCCCAGGGTCACCGCCCGGTCGCCGGCCGCGCGGAGCGCGATCCGGGCCTGGCCGGCGAGGGCGTCGGCCTCCGGGCCCTCGGCGGCGTTCCGGAACGCCGCCAGGTAGTGCATCGCGAGGGCGCCCGCCAGCTCCTGGTCCACGAGCGTCTCGAAGTGGCGGGCGGCAGCCAGGTGGCGCGCCTTGCGATCGCGCCGAGCAAGGGTCGAGTACGCGACCTCGCGGACCAGCGACTGGACGAACGCGAACTGGCCGCGCTCGGTGGACCGCGGATCCAGGTCGCGGATGACCAGCTCGCGACGGGCCAGCCCAACCAGTCGACGCTCCGCATCACCGGGATCGATGCGCGGCGACGGCCGCGAGCCCGTCGACCGTGAACGAATGGCCCAGCACCGCCGCCGCCTGGAGCATGGCCCGGTCGGCCGGGTCCAGCGCGTCGAGGCGTGCCGCGATGAGCGATTGCAGGGTATCGGGGACGGCCAGGTCAGCCAGGTCGCCGACCGGCCGGTAGACGCCGCCGGCCACCTCGAGCGAGCCCTGGGCAACGAGCATCCGGACGATCTCGACCGCGTACAGGGGAACGCCGTCGGCCCGGACGACGATGCGCCGCGCCGCGTCGTCGGGAAGCCCGGGCACCAGGCCGGCCAGGAGCTCGTGCATGGCGACTGGCGACAGCGGTTCGAGCGCGAGACTGGTGAAGTTGCGCTTGCCGGCGCCCCAGTCGGGCCGTGTCTCGAGGAGCTCCGGGCGGGCCAGGGCCACGACGTAGATCGGGACGCCGCGGCTCCACTCGACCAGGTGGTCGACGAACGACAGGAGGCCGCTGTCGGCCCACTGGAGATCCTCGAAGACCATGACGACGGGCGCGTCGGCGGCGATCGCGCTCGAAGAACGTCCGCCAGGCCGAGAAGAGCTGGTCTTGCCCGCCGGCCGGCGGCTCGGCCACGCCAAGGAGGGCCAGGAGGGAGGCTTCGATCCAGCGCCGCTCGCGGTCGTCAGGAACCCATCGAGCCACGGTCTCTGCGATCCGGGCTCGCGTCGTGGCCTCGTCGTCGACCTCGGCGAGCCCGGCGCGCTCGCGGACCATCTCTCCCAGCGCCCAGAAGGTGATCCCGTTGCCGTAGGACGGGGAGCGGCCCTGGTGCCAGTAGACGGTCTCGACGAGCCCGTCGACGTACTTGAGGAACTCCCAGGCGAGCCGGCTCTTGCCGATGCCACCCTGCCCGGTGATCGAGACGAGCCGGACTCGGCGGTCTCGCGCTGTCGCGTGGTAGAGGTCATTGAGGAGGCGCAGCTCGTCGTCCCGGCCCACGAAGGGCGCCTCGAGCGCCTCCGACCGGCCTCGCCCGCCGCGCTCTGCGACGACACGCAGGGCCCGCCAGGCCGCCACGGGCGCCTCCTTGCCCTTGAGGACCTGCTCGCCGGCCGCCTCGAACGCGATGGCCCGCGACGCGGCGTTCATCGTCGCCTCACCCACGAGCACGGCGCCGGCCGGCGCGGCACCCTGGAGGCGGCTCGCGGTGTTGACCATGTCGCCGGCGACCATCCCCTCGCCGACGGCCCCGATCGTGACGGCCGCCTCCCCGGTCAGGACGCCGGCCCGGGCCTGGACCGACGGCCCGAGACCGTGGACGCGCGTTGACGAGCTGGAGGGCAGCCCGCACGGCGCGCTCGGCGTCGTCCTCGTGGCTCGTCGGCGTGCCCCAGACGGCCATCACGGCGTCGCCGATGAACTTCTCGATCGGTGCCGCCGTGGCGCTCGACGATGCCGCGCGCCAGCTCGAAGTAGCGCGAGAGCAGGTCGCGGACCTCCTCGGCGTCGCGGTCCTCGGCGAGCGCGGTGAAGCCGACCAGGTCGGCGAAGAGCACCGAGACGAGGCGACGCTCGGCGACGACGAGGGCGGGCCTGGTCGCGCCTCCGGGCTCGGGGGCGGTGCTGCTGGCGGCCCCCGCCGTGGCTCCTGCCGCGGCACCCAGCCGCCCTCCGCACTCGCCGCAGAACTTCGCGGCCGGCGGGTTGGCGGCGCCGCAGGCGCCGCAGACGGCCGCGAGGGGCGCTCCGCACTCGAGGCAGAACTTGCGCCCAGGATCGTTCTGCGCGCCGCAGCTCGTGCAGCTCACCGCCATCTCCCCTCCGTCGCATTCGGGGCACAGCGTAGCCCAAGCCGCGAAACCGGAGTAGCCACGTGCTTCGTGCGCGCGGCGCCACGGATCCTGACGACTGTGCTGGCCCACCGCGGCTGACTCCGCGAAAGGATCTGGCCGCCACCACGCTGCGCTCGGTGACCGAATCGGCCCCTGGCGACGTCCTGGGCGTCAAGCGGAGCGTGCTCGACCGGGATGACTTGCATGGACCGGCTGACGCATCGGCCCTCCGCGACACATGGCGCGGACGCCCGACGGCCACGTGCGGAGGCCGCGCGCCGGGCCCTGAAGCCTTGGCGCTTGCTGGCATCGGGTGGCTCGATATGGCAGTATTCCCCCATGCCAGAACCCGACTACCTGACCGCCGCCGAGGCCGCAGCCCGCCTCGGAATCAGCCTCCGCACCACGCGACGGCGGATCGCCGACGGGTCGCTGCCGAGCGTCCGGATCGGGCGCGCCGTCCGGATCCCGGCTGCGGCCCTGGACCTTCCGGTGGCCCGTCCGGCCAGCGCAGCCGTCCGCGAGGTGGCCGCCCCGTACGCCATCGACGCGGATGAGGACCAGGCGGCCTACGTCGCCCGCTGGAATGCGTCGCATTGGCCCGACACCTGGGACCGAATGCTCGAACGGCGTCGCCGAGCCTTCGTCCGCCTCGACGCCATCCGGGCCACCTCGAAGCCGCCGAGCGGCCCCCACGACACCGTTGACGCCATCCTGGACGCCGTGCGGGAGGAGTCCGGCGCCCGGTTCGACTGGATGATCGCCGGACTTGCCGAACCACCGGAGGAAGCTTGAGCACGCGACGCGTGACCCTCGACGCAAGCGTCGCACTTCGCTGGATGCTTGATGACGAAGTCGACCGCGCCCCGGCACTGCGAATTCGCAACGAGCTCGAGGCCGGAGAGCTGAACCCAATCGAGCCCGGTCACTTTCTGCTCGAGGTTGCCGCCGGCCTCGAGCGCGCCCATCGCGCGGGGCGCCTGACGGCCGCGGCTTGTAGCGATGCGTTGGGCGCACTCGAGGTTGTGTTCGTCGAGCGAACGGACCCGTTTGCCGCCGCAGCGAGCTCGCTCGTCCTCGCGTTCGAGACCGGGCTTCGCGTCGCCGACGCTGCCTATCTCGATTGCGCCCGTCGCGCTGCGACGACACTCGTGACCGCGGACAGGAGGCTTGCGCGAGCCATGTCCACGGCGGACGCGCCCGTGGTCGCTCTTGGCGATCTCCCGCCCCTGTGAGCGCGGCCCGCGTCACCGGGATCGTGCTCGCAGGCGGCAGGTCGACTCGGTTCGGCACCGACAAGCTGGCGGCGGAGGTCTGCGGTCGTCCGCTCCTCCACCGGGCAATTGAAGCCGTCGCCGGTGTCGTCGACGAGGTCGTGGTCGTCGGTGGCGCCGAGATGCCGGCGCCCACGCTGCCGACCGGGCTCCGGGTCTCCGTCGTCGTGGCGCGCGATGCCGTCGCGGGCCGAGGGCCCGCTCGCCGGGCTCGCGGCGGGCCTCGCTGTCGCGTTGCACCCGCTCGCCCTCCTTGTTGGGGGCGACCAGCCCGCCCTCCAACCGGCTCTCCTTCGCGAGCTCCTGCGCCGGCTCGACGCCGGCACCGACGGCGTGACGTTCGACGTCGTCGGCCTCGAGGAAGACGGGCAGCTGCGCCCCCTGCCGACCGCGCTCCGGGTCGCGACCGTCCGACCGGCGGCGGATGTCGCGCGCGTGTCCGGCACCCGCAGCCTCATGGGCGTGTTCGGCCGGCTCAGGGTCCAGAGGCTGACGCCGGTCGAGTGGAGCGCGCTCGACCCCGCAGGGAATTCGTTGCGGGACGTGGACACGCGCGACGATCTTCCGCCGGCCTGAGTGGCCGCCGAGGCCCAGACGTCCCGGCCCACACGATGGTCACCAGGACGAAGCCGGACCTCGGCGCCGGCGCCACCCGTACGGGCGTCGGGGCGTCCAGGGGCCGCGCTCAGCGCGGCGGGCGGGAGCCTACTTCTTGACCTTGACGACCACCGTGCTCGCCTGGACGTCGTGGAAGGCCTGGCGAGTGGGGCTGTTCGCCGCCGTGTAGAGGAGGTAGACGGCATAGGCGAACGTGAGCAGGCCGACCAGCGACCCGAGCCCGCCCAGCATGAAGCTGGCGACCTGGGCCAGGACGAACGGCCCGAACAGGAAGAGCCAGCGCCGGATCGCCTGGGGCTGCGTGAGCACTGCCCCGTCGGAGGCGTTCAGCGTCTCGAGACCGAGGACACGCTGGCCGGGCGAGCCACGCATCTGCGTCCACGTGTAGATGAAGTAGACCGCGCTGCCGGCAGCGTAGATGAGCAGCAGGACGACGAACCAGATGAAGAACATGAAATCGAAGCCGCCCAGCGCCGAGCCGATCAGCAGGGCCCCGAAGATCGCGTAGAGGATCCCGAAGGCGACGGCCATGATGACCGCGTCGATGATGTAGGCGAAGATTCGCGACGGGACGTCGGCGTAGGCCAAGCCGGCGGGCCCGGCGACCGTCTGGGACGAGGTGATCGTGCTCACCCACGCCGGCGATGTGCTGGCCGCGGGCGCACTCGGCGGCGCGGCCTCGACCGCGGGTGCGCTCGGCGGAGGCGCCGCCGCCGGCGGTGCCGGGGCCTCGTCGGGTGGGGGCATCCCTGGCGAACCGGTCGATTCCATTGTTCCTCCCTCGTGCGTGGTAGCCGGCGGGCGAGCGCGACCACCTCCCGGGCGGTCGCATCCCAGGGCCGTGCCCCGGACGCCGCGAGCATAGCGAGGCGCCTGCCCGGTGACCAGCCCCGGGCCTCCGTCAGGTGGTCCTGCCGCGCGGCGCCATCCTCCTGTCAGCGCACGTCCCGGTCGACGGCATGTCCGCGGCCAGCGGGCCTAGACTCAACCCATGCCCGGTCCCATCGTCCTCGTCGGATCCGGTGAGTTCACCGACGCCATGGCGGCCCTCGACCGCGACCTGCTGGCCGCGACCGGGCGCGCCCGGCCGCGCGTCGCCATCCTGCCCACCGCGTCCTGGCCGGACGGCGAATCGGCCTTCCTGGGCTGGCTCGAGCAGGGGCGGGTCCACTTCGCCGCGCTCGGCGCCGAGGTTGAGGGCGTTGAGCTGCGCACACGGCCCGACGCCCTCGACGAGGCATGTGCCCAGGCCATCGGCGAGGCCGACCTGGTCTACCTGTCCGGCGGGAAGCCCGACCACCTGCTCCAGGTGCTCGAGGGGACACCGGCCGCCGCCGCCCTGCGGGCCGTCCATCTGCGGGGTGGCACCCTGGTCGGGTGCTCAGCGGGCGCGATGATTCTCGCCGGCCGGCAGCCCCGCCTGCGCGGCCGCCGCTTCATGCGCTTCCCAGCCGGCTGGCGCGATGCTCTGGGCTTCGTGGAGTGCGTCGCCGTGCTGCCGCACTACGACGCGCTTCCCGAGCCGCTCGCCGCGCTGCATCGCCCTCGCCCCGCGGCGCCGGGCGGTGGTCCTGGGGATCGACGAGGAGACCGCGGCCATCGGGCGCGACGGGGCGTGGCAGGTCCGCGGCCGTGGACGCGTGACGGTCTGGCGGGGTCGTTCCCGCGTGCGGCATCGCGACGGCGAGACCTTCCGCCTCGCCGCGGGCCTCGAGGGCCCGTCCGACGAGGAGCTCAGCCGGCCTTGACGGCGCGGAAGCAGTCCGAGCAGTAGACCGGCTTGTCGAGTCGGGGCTTGAACGGCACCTGGGCGTTGTTGCCGCAGCGCGAGCAGGTCACGGCAAAGTACTCGCGGTCGACGGGATCTCCGCCCCGCTCGTAGCCGCGGGGCCCGCCGATGCTCCGGACGTCCCACCCGTCGCCGCGGGTCTGGCGCCGGCTGGCGCGACAGCTCGGGCAGCGCTTGGGGTCCGAGGTGAAGCTCTTCTGGGCGTAGTACTCCTGGTCGGCCGCCGTGTGCGTGAAGTCAAGGCCGCAGTCGACGCAGGTCAGGGTCCGATCGGCGTAGGTCAAGGGTGCTGCTCCTCCAGAGTCCGTGCGCTCGCTGCCGGCGGACGTCGGTGGAGGGGCGGCCGTCGAGGCGGGACGGCGGAAAGGCGAAAGAGAGCCTGGTGCCGCGCGACCCGGGTGACGTGCTGCGGAACCTCTCGGGGCGCGCACCGGTTGCGTTGCCGGAAGAATAGCACCGGGTCTGCTGGCGGTCGTTCGCGACGCCTCGGTCGCCGTCCGCCTCGCTCGGGCCCGCCACGGACGGCCTCACCGTGCCCCCTCCGATTTGACACAATGGCGGCGATGCTGCGCCTGATCCACACGGCCGACATTCACCTCGGGGCTCGCCACGCTGACCTCGGCGACCAGGCGGCCTTCCAGCGGGAGCGCCAGTTCGCAGCCTTCCGGGCGACCGTCGACCTCGCCCTAGCCGAGAAGGTCGATCTCGTCCTCATCGCGGGCGACCTCTTCGACTCCAACACGCAACCGCGCCGGTCGGTGGAGCGGGTCGTGGCCGAGCTCAAGCGGCTGGCGGACGCCACGATCCGCACGGTGCTGATCCCGGGCACCCACGACGTCTACGACGGCGCGTCCGTCTACCGCGCCTACGACTTCGCCGGGCTGGCTGGCCTCCCCTCCGACACGGACCGGCTCGTGGTCCTGACCCCCGATCGCCCCGATGTCGTGCTCGGGTCGCTCGACGTCGTCGTGCACGGCCGTGTCTTCGCGACGAAGCGCGCCCCGCGCAGCCCGCTCGCCGGGCTCGACGTCGCGGCGGACGACCGGGCGACCTGGCACGTCGGCCTGATCCATGGGTCGCTGAGCATCCCCGAGAAGACCGAGCACGACGAGGTCGTCTTCACGAACGACGAGGTGGCTGCCTCGCACCTCGACTACCTGGCCCTCGGCCACTGGCACTCCACCCAGCGTGGCCGGGCGGGAGCGACGATCTGGGCCTACAGCGGCGCCCCGGAGCCGGTCGCGGTCGACCAGGACCGGGCGGGCAACGTGCTCCTCGTCACCCTCGAGGAGCGCGGGGGTGGACGCCACGTGACCGTCGAGGAGCGCCGCGTCGGCCAGACCCGGTTCGAGCGCCTGGAGGTGGACGCCGCCGCCGTGGGCAGCCAGCCAGCGCTCGTCGCGCGCCTGGCGACCCTCGCCGACCCGGATCTCGTCCTCGACGTGCGGATCATCGGCGTCCGGCCGGACGACCTGGACCTCGCGACCGACGAGGTCGAACGCGAGATCGCGGACCGCTTCTTCCGGGCGCGCGTCCGCGACACGTCCGCGGCGGCGCTTCCGGACGGTCCGCTGCCGCCCCCGGACACGATTGCCGGTGCGTTGGTCCGGGACCTCGAGGCGGAGATCGCCGAGCTCGAGGCTGCCGGCCGCGACGGCGACGCCCGCGAGGCCCGCGATGCGCTCCGCCTGGCACGCCTGCTGCTCGACGGCCGCGAGGTGGCCCTGTGAGGATCACCCGGCTGCGCCTCCGCGACCTGAAGGTCCACCGGGACCTGGATCTCGAGCTCGCGCCCGGCCTGACGGTGGTCCGCGGACCCGAACGAGGCGGGCAAGTCGACGCTCCAGCGGGCGCTCGAGCTCGCCCTCTTCCGGAAGGTCACGGCCGGCGGGGCCGAGATCGACGGGCTTCGCAGCTGGGGAGCGCCCGACGACGGACGCCCGTGGGTCGCGCTGGAGTTCGTGCAGGAGGATCCCGAGGGGACGCGCCTCGGGCACGCTCGAGAAGGACTTCCGCGGCGCCAGGGGAACCGCCCGGCTCGTCCTCGACGGGGAGATCGTGAACGATCCGGCGCGGGTCGACGAGATCCTCGCGGACCTCACCGGGATCCCCGGGCGAGAAGTTCTTCCGGTCCACGGCCTCGGTGCGCCACCACGAGGTCTTCGACCTGGCCCGGGACGAGGGAGCCCTGCGCGACCGGCTGCAGGCGTCCATCAGCGGCGCCGATCGGGGCACGAGCGTGGCGAAGCGCCGCCTCGACAGGGCCCTCCGGGACCTGCAGGCCCGCGGCGAGCGCAACCCCGGGCGGCTGCGCGTCGCCGAGGAGGCCGTCGCCCAGTCGGAGACGAACCTGGCCCAGGGCGAGGCCGAGCTCGCCCAGCTCGAGCGCGACCGGGACGCCCTCGCGGGAGCTCGCGAGCGCCGCGCCGCCGCGGAGCACATCCTCGCGGAGCGGCGCTCCCTGCTGGAGAAGGCGCGCCAGGCGGAGCGCCTCGTCTCGGAGCGCGACGTGGCGCAGGAGCGCTTCGAGCGGTATCGCCAGGCCGTCGTGGTGGCCGACGAGATCGCCGAGCTCGAGGGGAGTCATCCGTCCCCGAACCCGCTGCCGGTGCTGCGCCAGGTCGTGGAGCGGGCACGCGTCCTGGATCGCCAGATCGGGGAGCTGCGCGCCCAGCTGGGCGAGGAGCCGTCCTCGGTCGACTACCAGGTGGCGATCCCCGAGCCACGCTACCGCCCCATCGCCTGGCTCGCCGTGCTCCTGGCCGTGGGCGGCGTGATCGCGGTGGCCCTGGGGGTGTTCGCCAGCCTCACCGCCGCGGTGGTCGGCGGCGTGGTTGCCGCGGTCGCGGGGCTGATCCTCGCCGCCGTCGCCCGCGCGCGCCGGCGGGCCGCCTTCGACTTCCGGCGCCACAAGCAGCTCCGTGACGACGAGATCGCCCGGCGCCTCCGGGGTCGGAGCCACCTGGAGGCCGACCTGCGCCACGCCGAGGCGGACCTCAAGGCCCAGCTGGTCACGATGGAGGTCGACGACCCGGCGGCGCGCGGAAGACCTCCTGGCCCGCGAGGAGGCGCACGTCCAGGCGATCGACCTGGCGCGGGCGCAGCTCGACGGACTGGTCGGCAAGGAGCCGGTGGCGACGCTCCCCACCATGCGCGACGCGGCGGCCCTGACGATCGAGCAGAAGACCGCGGCCCTCGAGGCGCTCGGACCGATCGCCAAGGAGCCGCGCGCCCGCGAGCGGCTCGAGGTCGAGGTGCGCGACCAGGAGAGTGCCCTGGAGCGGTCCCGCGACGACGAGGCCGCTGCCCGCGCCCGGGTCGAGCAGAACCCCGTGGATGCCGAGCAGATCGCCGGCGAGGCCGAGCGCCTGGCGTCGTGGCGCGAGGAGCTGGCTGCCCTCCAGCGCCGCCAACGCGTCTACCAGAAGAGCCTCGACGCGATCAGCCGGGCGGAGACGGCGACGATGCGGACGGCGACGCGCTACCTCGAGAAGCGGATGCGCAGCGACCTCGCGCGCCTGACGGGTGGCCGCTACCGGCGTGTGGCCGTGGACGACGCGACCCTCGACATCTCGGTCTTCGCGCCGGAGCGCGGCGACTGGGTCGCCATCGAGGACCTGTCCCAGGGGACGCTCGACCTCGGCTACCTTGCGGCCCGCCTCGGCATCGTCCGGCTCGTGACCCAGGATCGCCGGCCGCCGCTCATCTTCGACGACCCGTTCGTGACCTTCGACGAGGCCCGGGCTGAGCGGGCCATCGCGATGCTCCGCGACCTCGCTGCCGACTTCCAGGTCATCTACCTGACGACCTCGGACCGCTACGACCACGCGGCCGACCGCGTCGTGGAGCTCCAGGGCCCCGTGGCCTCCGACGACGCGCCGTCGGACGACAGCTCCGAGGCCACGCTGCCGGCCGGCTGACGCCGGCCCCGCCGTTCGCGATCGTGCTCACCGACCTGCTCGGGGCCGCTTCCGCCCTCGTCGCGGCCGCCACCTGGGGCGCCGCGGACTTCGGGGCAGGGCTGGCGACGAAGCGCCTGCCCGCCATGGTCGTCCTGCTGGGCAGCCACCTCGTCGGGCTGGCCGGCGCCATCGTCGCGGTGGTCGTGCTCGGCGAGTCACTTCCCGCTCCCGCCGACGCGGCGTGGGCCGTGACAGCCGCGCTCTTCGGGGCAGTCGGGCTGACTGCTCTCTACCGCGCGCTGGCAGACGGGCGGATGGGAATCGTCGCCCCCGTCACCGGGGTCCTCACGGCTGCGATCCCGGGCGCCATCGGCATTGCCACGGCCGGGGCACCCGGACCGGTCCGCGCGGCCGGCTTCGCCCTCGCCCTGCTGGCCATCGTGCTGGTCTCGCTTGTCGACGACGGGACGACGGGGCGCGGGGGCCTCCTCCTGGCGTTCGTCGCGGGTGTCTGCTTCGGGCTCTACACGGCCTGCGTGGGCCAGGTCGAGACGGGCATCTTCGGGCCGCTGCTGGTCGCGCGCGCCACCTCGTCGGCCCTCGTCCTCGTGATCGTGGCAGCTCGGCGCACGCCGGTACGCGCCATGGCCGCCGCGGAGCCGCGCCTCGTCCGGCTCGTCATCGTCGTCGGGATCCTCGACCTGATCGGGAACGCCACGTTCCTCGTCGCTGCCCAGGCGTCCGGGTTGGCCCTGGCTGCGGTGCTCGCCTCGCTCTACCCCGTCTCGACCGTGGTCCTGGCGGCAGTCGTCCTGCGCGAGCCCATCGGGCGGCTCCATGCCGTCGGGATCGCCACCGCGGCGTTGGCCACGGTCCTGATCGTGGGCGGCGCCTGACCGACATCGCGCAGTCCTGTGGTCCTGGAGCCGGAACCGCCGCAGGCGGATCGTCGTCTTCGGAGGTACCGTACGCGCCAACCCCAGCACGCACCGGAGGAGCCAGGTGGCCCAGGAGATCCCGGACGGCATCGTCATGGAGCCCGTCTTCGTCATCGAGGCCACCTACGGCCCGGACGCTGCCGAGCTGCGGCCGCCCCATCGACCGACCCACCTGGCCCGGATCACGGCGCTCCGCGCGGCCGGCGTGGTCGTGGAGGCGGGAGGGTTCCCGGACATGTCGGGCTCGCTGCTGTTGGTCCGAGCCCCGACGCCGAGGCCGCTCTTGCGATCGCCCGGGAGGACGTCTACATGCGCGAGGGCGTCTGGGTGGAGGTGCGCGTCCGCCCCTTCGTCCGGGTCGCCCGGCCGGACGAGATCCCGGCCTGATGCCTCGCGTGAGACGGGAAGGCCTCCGCCGTTCCGGGCTGCTCATGTCCTGCCTCAGCGTGCTGGCCGCGTTCGCCGTCGCGGGGTGCGGCGCAGCGCCGGACGCGTCCCCAGCCGCACCCGCCACGCCCGCGGCCTCGGCCGCGCCGTCGACCGGGCCCTCGGCCTCCGCCGATCCAGGGCCGGTCGCCACCCCGCTGCCGCCCGGCGCGTTCACGTTCGACCTGCCTGTCGGCTGGGTCGCCGTCCCCGTCTCGGGCAGTCACGATGCCCTCCTGGGGGGCATCCGCGCGCAGAACCCCGCGTTCGCGGAGTCGCTGGCGGCCCGGCTCGCAGGCCTCTCCGACACGACGACCTACGTCGCGTTCGATTCGTCGCCCGATGCCGTGAAGAAGGGCGATCTCGTGATGCTCGTCGTGACCGAGGTTGCCCTGCCGGCCGACGTCGGGCTCGAGGCGTTCGCCGGCACGATCAAGGGCCAGGTCGAGCAGCTCGTCGAGGGCACCGTCGACCTCCGCCAGATCACCGTCACGGCCGGCCAGGCGTTCTCGCTCGCCTACGGGGCGCCCGTGACGCGGCCGGACGGCAAGCCCGGGGCGGCTGCGATCACGCAGGTCCTCTACGTCCTCCCGGGCCAGGGTTACGTCATGACCTTCGCCGTGCCGCCGGACCGGGCGAACGACTACGCGCAGGTGGTCGCCGACATCGCGACGTCGTTCACGATCCGGCCCTAGCCCGTTCGGTGGGCCGAGCCATGCGTTCCGGGGCCGTGACCTCCTCCTCCACCGAGCGCGTGGCCCTGCTCTGGCTGCGGCGCGACCTGCGCGTCCACGACCATCCGGCCCTGGCTCGCTGCCCTGGCGTCGGCACGGGCCGTCGTCCCGGTCTTCGTGCTGGATCCGCGGCTGCTCGACGGACCGGGTGCATCGGCGAACCGGACCTGGTTCCTGCTCGGAACGCTCCGGGCCCTTGCGCGGGACCTGGAGGCGCGCGGCGCTCCGCTCGTGATCCGCTCGGGACGACCCGAGGACGTGATCCCGGCAGTGGCCGCCGAGGCCGGTGCCGGCGACGTGTTCGCGAGCCGCGACGTGAGCCCGTTCGCCCGCGCTCGGGACCGGATCGTGGGGGAGAGCCTCGCCGCCGCCGGGCGCCGGCTCCACCTGGAGCGCGGCCTCCTCGTGGTCGAGCCCGAGGACCTGAGCACGGACGATGGTCGGCCGGTCACCGTCTTCACCCCGTTCTCCCGGCGCTGGTCCGCCGTACCGAGCGGACGCTCGTCCCGGCCCCCGGCGCCATCCCGTCACTCCCCGCCGGAACGCTCGCGAGCGAGAGTCTCCCAGTGTCGCCGACGCCCACTGCTGACGTCGGGCTGCTGCCGCGACCCGGCGAGGCGGCGGCGCGCGAGCGCCTGGCCGGGTGGGTCGCGTCGGCAGCCCTGCCCGGCGTACGCGGACGGCCGCAACCGGCTCGACGTGGAGGGGACTTCGCGCCTGTCCGCCGACCTCAAGTTCGGGAGCGCTCTCGCCGCTGGAGGTGTTGCTGGCAGCCGAAGGGCCGGGCGACGGGCGTCGCGTCTTCGCGTCCGAGCTCTGCTGGCGCGAGTTCTACTCGCACGTGCTGTGGCACTTCCCGCACGTGGTCCGGGGCGCGTACCGGCCCGCCTACGACGCCGTCCCGTGGATCGACGACCCGGCCGGCCTGGCGGCCTGGCGAGCGGGCCGCACCGGCTACCCGGTCGTGGACGCCGCGATGCGCCAGCTCGCAGCAAGCGGCTGGATGCACAATCGGGCCCGGATGATCGCGGCGAGCTTCCTCGCCAAGGACCTCCTGATCGACTGGCGGCGCGGCGCAGCCCACTTCATGGCCCACCTCGTCGACGGCGACGTGGCCGCCAACAACGGCGGCTGGCAGTGGACCGCGGGGACGGGGACGGACGCCGCACCGTACTTCCGGGTCTTCAATCCGGTGGCCCAGGGTCGCCGCTTCGATCCCGACGGCGCCTACGTCCGGCGCTGGGTGCCGGAGCTGTCAAGCGTCCCGGACGCGTACATCCACGAGCCCTGGACGATGCCCGCTCACGCGCAGGGTGCTGCCGGCGTGCGTCATCGGGCACGACTACCCAGCCCCGCTGGTCCACCACGCCGAGGCTCGGCTGCGGGCCCTCGCCGCCTACCGTCAGTCCAGGTCGAGCGAGAGGTAGTTGCCGGGGTCCCGGAACCCCATCTGCTCGTAGAGCGGGCGGCCGTCGTCCGACGTCCGCAGGTAGACGCGGCGGAGCCCGAGGGCCCTCGCGTCCGCGACCAGGGCGTCCATCACCGCGCGTCCCACTCCGCGGCTGCGCAAGCGGGGGAGGGTGTAGACGTTGACGATGACCCCTTCGCCGCTTCGCCGGGCGCGGGGGTGCGGCGGCCGGTCGACGACCACCAGGCCGCCCATCGCCACGATCCGCCCGCCTGCCTCGGCCACCCAGACGCGGTAGCCGTCGCCGTCGATGTGGGTGGCGAGGTAGTCGGCCACCTGCGAGCGGTGCGGTCCGACGAGATCGGGCGGCAGCTCGCCGCCGAGAATCTCCCGGTCGAACGCCAGGCGCAGGTCCAGGATGACCGGGAGGTCGTCCCGATCAGCGCGGCGCACCCGCAGTCGGGGGCAGGGCTCGTCGTCTCGGAGGGGCACCTCGGTCACCCGGGGATCGTGCCACGGCGCGGGCCGTCGCGCCGGTAGACTCCGCCGGTGACCCACGACCCTCCAGCGCCGCGCACGACGCCCGGCGTCCCTGCGACGGTGCCCGCCGCTCCTGCACCCGCTTCGGCTCCCGTCCGGTCCAGGGGTGGCGCTCACTCCTCGTCGTCTACGGGATCGTCTCCACGATCGAGGCGCTGGGCATCGCCCAGGTCTTCGCCTTCCTGCCTCTGCGCCTTCATGAGGTGGGCCTCCCGGCGGCGCAGATCCCGACGTTCACGGGGCTCTTCACGAGCCTCATCTTCGTCTTCGGGATCTTCCTGGTCCCGTTCTGGGGCGTCTGGGCCGACAAGTACAGCCGGCGGGCAGTCATCGCCCGGAGCGCGGCTGTCGAGGCGGTCGTCTTCGCCGGCGTTGCCCTGGCCGAGGAGCCCTGGCAGCTGGCCGTCAGCCTCCTCCTCGTGGGGCTCCAGCTGGGCAACACCGGGGTCATGCTGGCGGCGCTGCGGGACGTCACGCCTCGCCCCCGGGTGGGCACCGTCACGGCTCTCTTCGGGGCGAGCAATCCGCTCGGCTTCGCCATCGGTCCCGTGCTCGGCGCCTTCATGGTCGACGGACTCGGCCTGCCGCTCACCGCCGTCTTCTGGTTTGGCTCCGCCCTCTCCATCGCCGCGCTCGTGCTCCTGCTCGTCGGCTCGCGCGACATCCGGCCGGCCGTGATCCCCACGGGGAGCGCGGTCAGCCTGGCCCGCGGCGCCATCTCCGGGGTGATGACGGACAGGGCCGTGCGCCGGATCTTCGCGATCTTCGGCGTCTCGATCCTGGCCAACCAGATGAGCCGCCCCTACCTGCCCCTCCTCGTGGCCGACGTGAACGCGGGCCAGGGCAACCTGGCGTCCGCGATCGGCCTCGTCGCCGGCACGGCGGCGCTGCTGGGGGCGCTCCTCTCCCCGCTGGCCGGCCCGCTCGGCGACCGGGTCGGGTTCCGCCGCGTCCTGGCGGGAGCACTGCTGGGCGCCGGGACGACGCTCCTCCTCATGCCCCTCGCGCCGGGCGTCGCGGCGCTGGCCGGGATCGCAGTCGTCTACGCGGCGTTCCAGGCGTCCACGCAGTCGATGGTCTTCGGCCTGGTCGCGGTCGAGGTGGCCCCGGAGCGTCGCTCGGCCACGCTCAACCTCGTGCTCCTGCCCCTCTACATCGCAGGCATCATCGGCCCGACGCTCGGGCGCCGTCGCCGCGGGCGTCGGAGGGCATCACGGCCCCGTTCGTCGCCGCCGGCGTCGTCTTCCTGGTCGGTGGGTTCACCGTGATCGTGGCGCTCCGGCGGGCTTCCCGGGTGAGCCGGAGCGCCGCGCGGCGTGAGCGCCCCCCCGGGGGCGGGCACCGGGCCGAGCCGCGATCAGGCGTCCCGACTCCACTGCGGCCACTCGACGGCTCGCCGGAACCCGTGGGCCTCGTACATGCGCAGGGCGTGCTCGTTGGCGGCCGAGACGGCGAGCGAGATCGTGGGCACGCCGCGGTCCTGGAGGTGACGTACGCCCCAGCGGAGGAGGGCGCGCCCCAGGCCCCGGCCTCGCCAGGGCGGCAGGACCCCGATGAGCTTCACCTCGCCGTACGGCGGCCGATCGTCCGGGTAGAGGCGGGACCGGCAGAACGCGACCACCCGCCCCGGATCCTCCACGGGGGCCACCAGCAGGATGTCGCGCGGGTCGAACTCCGGCGCTGCGTTGGCCGCCCGGATCACCGGCTCCGTCCACGACACGGGGGTCGGGTGGTCGGCGAACGTGGCGTTGAGCAGATCGACGAAGGCCGGGATCGCGTCGCGCTCAGGGTCCCAGGGGCGGGCCACGATGTCCGCCGGGAACTCCGGTGGAGGGCAGGCGTCCGCGGCGGGGCGCTCCATCCAGTAGAGGCTGGCCCGGTAGGCGAACCCGCGGGCCTCGGCGAAGCGACGCCCCGGGGACGCGCCGGGCGGGACGTACAGGAGCAGGTACGGGTGGCCGAGCACGTCCCGGACGTACGGCAGGGCGGCTTCCACCAGCGAGCTCGCATGGCCCCGGCGGCGGTGGGCCGCGTCCACGCACAGGTCGTTGAGGCGCGGCGCCAGGTACCCGACGACCTGCCCGTCGTCGATCGCCACGTACGCCGATTCTGGCTCGGCCGCGAGCGCCGCGAGGGTGCGCTCCATGTCGTGGTGGGTCGCGTCCGGGAAGTCCCCGGCATCGATCGCGGCGTGGCCCACGAGCCCGATTGACGCCAGGTCGGCGGCCGTCGCCGGCCGCACAGCGCACGCCGCGACGTCGGGCTGGATCACGACACTCGGAGCGGCCAGCCACCGGTCGATGCCTACGCGGGAAGGTCGCGCTCGGCGGCCCCGACGTAGCGTGCGTCCGGCCGGATCAGCCGATTCGCGGATGCCTGCTCGATGACATGGGCCGTCCAGCCAGCGTGGCGGGCAAGTGCGAAGGTTGCCGGGAAGAGGTCGGGGGTCAGGCCCACGCCCTGCAGGACGGCCGCCGCGTAGAACTCGACGTTGGTCTTGAGCGGCCGGTCCGGATACTTCTCCTCGAGGACCTTGAGGGCCGCGTCCTCGACCTTGATCGCCAGACTCCAGCCAGTCCGGTCGCGACGGCATCGACTCGACGACCGTGCGCAGGGCGCGCGCTCGCGGGTCATAGGCCCGATACACGCGGTGGCCGAAGCCCATCAGTCGCTCACCACGGGCGATTGCGCCCCGCACCCACTCCTCGGCGCGCTCCGCGGAGCCGACCTTGTGGATCTGCTCCACGACCTCGGACGGCGCCCCGCCGTGGAGCGGCCCCTTCATCGCCCCGATCGCCCCAGTCACCGCCGACGCGATGTCGGACTTCGTGGAGGTGATCACCCGGGCCGCGAACGTGGAGGCGTTGAGGCCGTGCTCCGCCCCGACGATGAAGTAGGCGTCCAGGGCGCGCGCGGTGGCCTTGTCCGGCCGCTGGCCGGTCAGCTGGTAGAGAAAGCCCGAGACGAGGTCGAGCTTCGGGTCCGGGTCGATCGGATCGAGGTCCTCGCGCAGGCGCACGAAGGCCGCGAGGGCCGACGGCGAGAACGCTGTCAGGGCGCGTGCCTGGACCTCGGTGGGTGGCCAGTCGAGGATCTGCGTGGCACCCCAGACGGACACGGCCGTGCGCAGCGCGTCCATCGGCTTCGCCGTCCGCGGCAGGGCGCGGAGGGCGGACATGACGGCCGGCGGGACGTCACCGGCCGTCAGTCGGGCATCGGGATCCCACGCGCCGGTCCACAGCAGGTTGGCGACCGAGGCGAACGTCCCGTGGGCGACGAGGTCGCCGATCCGGTAGCCCCGGTACATGAGGCGGCCGTTCACGCCGTCCACGAGGCCGAGCTCGGTCTCCGCGGCGACAACGCCCTCGAGGCCGGGTGAGTAGGGGCGGCCGTCGACGGTGTGCGACGGTAGCGGCAGCGAGGGATCGTCCGGGGCGGCGGCAGTCGAAGAGGTCGAGGCCGTGGGCTTGGTGGTCATCGTCACGGATCCTCGCGCAGGCCGGGGTGGTTGGGACGGTGTCGACTCTCCGCGCATCGTACCTCGCGGTCGCGGCTGCTCGCCGGCGGGCGACCGCACGGCGCTCTAGAGGGTGTTGACAGCGGCGACGCTACCCGGAGGACGCGCGGATCGTCCGTCGCGAGGCCGGCGGCCGCATCGGCATCGAGGACCCAGGTGGCGCCGCCGCGTCGCGCGCGCAGCGCCGGCAGGTGCCGCTCCGCCGCGGCGCGTGCCGCCGGGTCGCGGTGACCGGGCCCGAGCAGTGCGGCCACGATGGCGGCCTTGCCTCGCGCCGAAGGCTGCCACGACCAGACCCGGCGTCGCGTCGAGCGCCGCGGGCGTGAGCGTCACCCGGTCCAGGTGCGGCTCGATGTGCGTCGGCGCGGGTGCCCAGGTCGCCCAGCCGGGCGCGTCGAAGGCCGCGCTCCCGGGGAAGACCGACAGGACGTGGCCGTCGGAGCCGATGCCCACGAGGACGGCCGCGAAGACCGGGCGCCCCGACGCGTCGGCCGCGAGCTCCGTGCGGAGGGTTTCCTCGAAGCGCGCGGCAGCTCGCGCAGGGCTCTCCCCCGCAGCGAGCGCCGCGTCGATCGGCCACGCGTGCACGTGCGCGGGATCAAGCGGCGCGGGGGCGAGGCCGCCGCGCGGGTCTCCCGGCAGCAGCACGAGGTCGATCGCTCCCAGGTTGCAGTCGGGATCGCCGCGCGGGACGAATCGGTCGTCGCCGACCCAGAGGTGGAGCACCGCCCAGGGAACGAGCGCCCGGAGCGGCTCCGCGAGGAGGGCACGGTAGACGGCAGCCGGCGTGGAGCCTCCGGTCGAGGCCAGATCGGCCCGGCCGTGCCTGGCGGCGCTTGTCGCGAGGGCGCGCACGAGGACCTCGGCCACGCTCGCGGCTGCGAGCGCGGGACTTGCCCGCACGAGGATCGTCGGCTCGCTCGGTGTCACGCATCTGCCCCGGCTGATGCCACCACGGCAGGCTCACCGCCCGCCAGTCGCGCCGCCGCGTGGAGCGTTCCTTCCGCCACCGGATCCCGGCCATCGGCCTCGATCGCCTCGGTGAGAAGGTCGGCGTCGGTTCGGCGCGCCGTGTAGAAGGTCCGGTCGAGGGCCTCGACCCCGTCGCGGAGCGCACGCACGCGCACGCTCTCGACCTCCGCGGTCACCTCGACCCGGAGTCTCCGACGCCCGCCGCTCGGCCAGCAGCTCGACGCGGAGGGTCGTGCCGCTCGGCGCCGGCGACATGACCGGGCGGAGCAGGACTTCCGTGTCGGCGCGACGCTCGCGGGCCAGGAGCGCCCGGAGGTCGCGTCCCGCCTCCGCGACGCTCGCCGTGGCGCGCCAGCGGCCGGCGAACCCGCAGCTCCAGCCGGGATGCCAGCCACGCCACGTGGTAGATGGGCTTGACCACGTTGGTCGCCACCTCCGTGCCCGGTCCGCCGTGCGCCGCATAGGTCACCGTGATCCGCCGGAGTGACCGCAGGTAGGGCTGGAGACCCGGGTCGTCGAATACCGAGGCCACGGCTTCCCGCCAGCGCACCTGGCGCATGAGCGCGAAGTCCGAGATCGGAAGCGACGGCCGAGCGAGCGCCGCGAGGGCCCGCAGCCGGCCCAGGCCGTCGCCGCTCCACCGGGAGCCGTCGACCACCACCCGGTCCGCCAACCCGACAAGGGCGTTCCCGAGGGTCGTCCCGAACGGCGGGTCGCCCGGCCACCAGACCGTCACGGGCAGGTCGTGGACGAGGAGGGGTGCCACGATCGGCATCGAGGTGCCGACCCGTGTCGCCGCCGGCCGTCACGTAGACCTGCTCGGCACACGTCTCCGGTCCGTCGACGCGGGGAGTCACGCAGTACGCCTTCACGTCGGCCCTGAGCCAGGGGGGCCCGTCCGGGTCGGTCGGCACGAGGATGAGGGTTCGCGAAGGGTGACGCCCCGTCCCCATCGTCAGCGTCGCCGCGGCCTGCTCGCCGAGCTCGGGCGTGCGGGCAACGACGACGAGGTTCAGGACGCTCGTGCGGCCCGCGATCGTCCGCTCGGCCGGTCCTGCGCGTGACGCGAGCGATTGCGGGGAGGCGCCAGATCCGGCTCAGCTCGCGCTCGATCTCCGCCACCGAGCTCGCGTGGCCCACCCACCGGAGCGTCGGCTCACCGGGCGTCGCAGGGACCCCGAACGGCACGACGCGGTCCGCGACGGCGCCCCCGGCGATGTCGCTTCCCGTCACGGTCGCCCGGCTCAGATCCGCCGCCACCGATGCCCGTCCCGTGCCAGGAGCGCGTCCGCCGCGTCGGGCCCCCAGCTCCCGGCAGCGTAGTCCGGGAAGGCCGGAGGCGGCTGGTCGGCCCAGGCCTCGATGATCGGCGTGACGATCCCCCACGCCTTCTCGACCTCGTCGGAGCGGGTGAAGAGGGCCGCGTCGCCGAGCAGCGCGTCGAGGATGAGCGTCTCGTAGGCATCCGGGCTGTCGACGCTGAAGGCGGAGCCGTACGTGAAGTCCATGTTCACGCTGCGCACGTCCACCCCGAGGCCGGGCACCTTGGCGGCAAAGCGCAGCATGATCCCCTCGTCCGGCTGGATCCGGAGCGCCAGGAGGTTCGCCTCCGGATCGGCGTTCGACTCCTTGAAGAGCGCGTGAGGGACCTGCTTGAACTGGATGGCGATCTCGGTGGCCCGCTTCGGCAGGCGCTTGCCTGCCCGCAGGTAGAACGGGACGCCGGCCCAGCGCCAGTCGTCCACGAAGAGGCGAGCGGCAACGAACGTCTCGGTCTCGGAAGCGGGGTCGACCTCGGGCTCGCCGCGGTAGCCCGCGACCGCCTCGCCCGCCACCCAGCCGGGCCCGTACTGGCCCCGAACCACGCTCGTCGCGACCTCGCCCGGCGCCATCGGCTCGATGGCCCGCAGAACCTTCACCTTCTCGTCGCGCAGGGCATCCGCGTCGAAGGTCGTCGGCGGCTCCATGGCCACCAGGGCGAGGAGCTGCATGAGGTGGTTCTGGAGGAAGTCGCGCGAGGCACCCGCCTCCTCGTAGAAGGAGCCGCGCTTCTCGACCCCGATCGATTCGGCGACCGTGATCTGGACGTGGTCCACGTAGCGGCGATGCCAGATCGGCTCGAAGATGCCGTTCCCAAAGCGGAAGACGAGGATGTTGCGTACCGTCTCCTTGCCCAGGTAATGGTCGATGCGGTAGACCTGCGACTCCCGGAAGACCTTGCCGACCTCGCGATTCAGGCGGATCGCGCTCGTCAGGTCGCGCCCGAACGGCTTCTCCACGACGATCCGGCGCCAGCCCTCGCCGTGGTGCTCGTGGTCGAGGCCCACCCGGCCGAGGCCGGCGATGATCGAGGCGAAGGCCGACGGCTGGGTGGCGAGGTAGTAGACGCGGTTGCCCCGCGTGCCCCGCACCGCGTCGAGCTCGTCGAGGCGAGTCACGAGTCCGTCGTACAGGGCCTGGTCGCCGAAGTCGCCGCGGTGGTAGGTGATCCGCTCGGCGAACGCCTCCCAGGCCGGCGCCTCGATGGGCAGGACCCGGCTGAACTGTTCGAGCGACGCGCGCAGCTCGGCCCGGAACGCCTCGTCGTCGTAGGGGCGGCGGCCGACGGCGACGAGGCCGAACTCGTGGGGCAGGAGGTTGGTCCGCCACAGCTGGAAGAGGGCCGGCACGACCTTGCGCTGGGCCAGGTCGCCGGTGGCGCCGAAGAGGACGAGCAGCGCGGGGTCGGGCACGCGCTCGAGGCGCAGCCCTTCCCGGAGTGGGTTGGCGACGGCCTTCCGGATGGTCCTCCGCCTGCCGACCCGCGCCAGGCGGAGGGCCCGGGCGGTCCGTGGTTCGTCGTCGGCCGGGCGGGGTGCCGCACCCGAGCCCCCGCCCCGCGTCATGGGCCGGCCCCGACGCCGCGTCTCGACGCCGGGGTCGCCGCCTTCGACGCCGCGGTCGCCGCCTTCGACGCCCGGCGAGCCCAGGCCTTCGCGTGCACGGGATTGCCGCGGGTGTGACGCAACCCGTCCACCCGTGGTCCACGGCCACCAGCCCGATCCGGTTCGCGACGCCCTCCGCCGCCGGGCGGAGATCCGGGTTGCCGGTGGCCCACAGGTCGCCGACAAACGCCCCGTCACGCTGCGCTTCCCTGGGCAGCGAGCTGAGGACGGCGAAGCTGACACCGAAGAGGGGATCAGTCGCCCCGTGGCGGCGGCAGACCGTGCGGTTCTGCTCCGTGCCGGCCGCTTCGAGGCGGGCGAGCGCTTCGGCAACGTCCATCGATCGACCCCCTGGTGCCTGCCCGGGCTACTCCGTCTTCACCGCGTGGCCGCCGAACTCGTTGCGGAGCGCGGCGAGCACCTTGGCCCCGTAGCTCGCGTCCTGGCGCGACCGGAACCGGGCCTGGAGCGAGAGCGTGATGACGGGGGCGGGCACGTCGTGGTCGATCGCTTCCTGGACCGTCCAGCGCCCCTCGCCCGAGTCGGCCACCCAGTCCTTGATCCCCGTGAAGTCGGGGTTCTTCGACAGCGCGTCGTGCAGGAGGTCGAGCAGCCAGCTGCGCACGACCGAGCCGTTGCGCCAGATGCCCGAGATCCTCGCGAGGTCCAGGTCGTAGTCGCTCGCGTGCATGATCTCGAAGCCCTCGGCGTAGGCCTGCATGAGGCCGTACTCGATGCCGTTGTGGACCATCTTCACGTAGTGGCCGGCGCCCGGGCCACCCACGTGGGCGTAGCCATCGGGCGGCGCGAGCGTCCGGAAGACCGGCTCGAGCGGCTCGACCGCCTCGCGGTCGCCGCCGACCATCAGGCAGTAGCCGACCTGGAGGCCCCAGACGCCGCCGGAGGTGCCCGCGTCCACGTACCGAAGGCCCTTCCCGCCGACCAGCGCGTGGCGCCGCACGTCGTCGTGGAAGTTGGTGTTGCCGCCGTCGATGATCGTGTCGCCGGGCGCCAGGAGCTCCATCAGCTCGGCGATCATGGCCTCGGTGGCGTCGCCGGCCGGGACCATGACCCAGACCGCCCGGGGGGCCGGGAGCTTCGCCACGAGCTCCTCCAGGGAGAAGGCGCCCTCGGCCCCCTCGCCCATGATCTCGCGTGTCTTCTCGGGAGTCCGGTTGTAGGCGACCACCTCGTGGCCGTCCCGCACCAGGCGGCGGACCATGTTGCCGCCCATCCGGCCGAGGCCGACGAAACCGATGCGCATCAGAGTCCCTCTCTTGCCGACGCCGGAGTGTCGGCGCTGGTGAACGGTGCGTGGCTACTGACGCAAGGCCTCCGCGACGGCGGCGTCCAGCGCCGCGAGCCCGGCGTCCACGTCGGCGCCCAGGTGGACCCGGAGGACGGGAAGGCCATGGGCCTCGAGCGCCTCCATGTCGCCGCGTGCCTGCGCGTCGATCAGCTGGCCGAAGGTGTAGTGCTTGCCGTGGACCGGCAGGTCGGCCGGGTGGTCACTCGTGAGCTGGAGGAACCAGCCGTTCGCCGGGCCACCCTTGTGGAGCTGCCCGGTGGAGTGGAGGTAGCGCGGCCCGAAGCCTCCGGTCGTCGCGATGCCCGTGGCGTCGCGGAGGCGGCCGCGGAGGCGATCGATTGCCTCCGCGCGACCGGCAGTCGGAGCGACGAACGCGCCCACGGCCAGGTAGCCGCCCGATCGGACGCGCGCCAGGTGCCGCCGCAGCTCCCCGACGACGCTGCCGTCGCCGGCGGTCAGGCGGAGCGCCGTGTCCCCGTGGAGGGCGATGCCGTTCCCGGAGGCCAGCGGCTCCTCGCGGGGGAAGCGGCCGTGGTGCTCGAGCTCCTCGAGGACCCGCTTCGTGTTCTCCTTCGACTCGGTCACGTTCGGCTCGTCGAACGGGTTGACCCCGAGGACGATGCCGGCGATGGCGGTCGCGACCTCCCAGCGCAGGAACTCGGCGGCCAGGTCGATGGGGTCGGTCAGGGTGAAGCGCAGCACCGGGTGGCCGGCGGCGGCGAGTGCGTCGAGGAGCGCGTCGACGGGGCTGCCGTCGGGGCCGGATGCCGGGGCTGCCGCGCCATCGAGGGCGATCCGGACGAAGACGCGGTCCTCGCCGTACGCGCCGGGGGCGCCCAGGGGCTCCCGGTCGACCGGCACGATCCCGACCCCGGCCTTGCCCGTGCTCTCGGCAATGAGCTGCTCGAGCCACGCGCCGAGCGAGCCGATGGCGGGATCGACGACGAGGGTCAGCTTGTCGCGCCCGGCGGCCGCCAGCGCGCCGAGCACCACGCCAAGGGCCACGCCCGGGTTCGCGGTGGGATCGCTGGCCACGCAGCGGGCGTGCATCCCGACGGCGGAGGCCATGAAGGGATCGAGGTCGATGCCGCCGAGCGACGCGGGCAGGAGACCGACGTAGCTGAGGGCCGAGTAGCGGCCGCCGACCGACTCGGGATTGAGGAAGACGCCCCGCATGTCGTCCTGGTGGGGGATCGCCGCGAGCGACTTCCCGGGGTCGGTGACGGCCACCATGAACTCGCCCGGGGACTCCATCCGGACCCCGTGCGCCCGGAGCGCGTCGTGGAACCGCTCCCAGGCATCGGCGCGGAAGGCGAGGGTCTCGGTCGTGGTGCCGGACTTGGAGCCGACGATGAAGAGGGTCGCGAGCGGGTCGAGTCCCTCCCACGCGGCCGCCACCGCGGCGGGATCGGTCGAGTCGAGGACCCGGATCGCCAGCCAGTCCTCGAGGTCGCCGAAGGCCGTCGCGATCACGGCGGGAGCCAGGCTGCTGCCACCCATCCCGGCCACGATGGCGGCCGTGAAGCCGGCGTCGCGCGTCGTCTCGCCGAAGGCCTCCAGCGCAGGGACCTGGAGGCTGAAGTCCACGGGGAGGTCCAGCCAGCCGAGACGGTTGGCGATCCTCTCCTGGACTGCCGGGTCGGAGGACCAGAGGGTCACGTCACGGTCATGGAGACGATCACTCCACCGCTCGTCGGCCGCGCGGGCCAGGGTGGCGGCGACGGCCGCGGAGAGGGTCGGGTCGTCGATCCGGGCGTCGAGCGTGCCCGGGGCGAACGAGGGTAGCGTGGTCTCGGCCATGGAGGTCCTCCTGCGCCGTGGAGTCTACGCGGGGGGGATCGGTGGCGCCCTCCCGGCGCGACGGGGCACGGACGCCCGCGTCTGCCAGCGCGGGATGACGCCGCCACGAGCCCACCTCGAGGGTCCGTCGGAGGGCTCAGCGCTCGGCCATCGCCGGAGATGTGCCCTGGCCGGATCGACACCGCGCGCCGCCCAGGGCCCCCGGTCGACGACCCCCGGTCCTACGGCTCCTCAGCCTCGATCGCCAGCACCTTCGCCAGCCGGCGGGCGTGGCGCTCCTCGCCGGAGAAGCGCGCCGCGAGGAAGGCCCGGGCGCACTCCACGGCCGGCTCCGGGCCGATGACCCGCCCGCCCAGGCACAGGACGTTCATGTCGTCGTGCTCCACGCCCTGGCGAGCCGAATACGTGTCGTGGGCGACCGCGGCGCGGATGCCGCGGACCTTGTTGGCCGCGACGCTGGCCCCGATTCCCGAGCCGCAGACGAGGATCCCCCGGTCGGCCTCCCCGTCGCGGATCGCGAACGCCAGCCGGCGGGCGAAGTCGGGGTAGTCGTCGTTGCGGTCGGAGCCATCGCCCCCGAGGTCGACGAGCTCGTGGCCGCTGTCGGCCAGCCGGGCCAGCAGCTCCGCCTTGAGGTCGGCGCCGCCGTGGTCGGCGGCGAACGCGACGCGCATCACCGGGTGCCTCCCGGATGGGGCGCCGGCGGCGCGGTCAACGCCGGCCGCGGAAGCCCTCGCCGGACGACCCGCCGCCCGACCGCGGCCGACCGCGTCCGCGGTGAACCCGAACTCCTTCAGGATCGTTCCCGCCGGGCGCCGAGGTGCCGAAGTGGTCGAGGGCGACGATCGCGCCCTCGTCGCCGGCCCAGCGCTCCCAGCCGAGCGAGACGCCCATCTCGACGGCGACGCGCTTCTTCACCGCCGCCGGGAGCACGCTCTCGCGGTACGCCGCGTCCTGGGCCTCGAAGGCCTCCCAGCAGGGGAGGCTGACGACGCGCGTCGCGATCCCCTCGGCCTCGAGGGCTTCGGCGGCGGCGACGGCGAGCTGGACCTCGGAGCCCGTGGCGACGAAGACGAGGTCGGGCGCGCCGCCGGCCGGCTTCCGTCGACGCGGCCCGGAGCACGTACCCGCCGCGCCGGACGCCCGCCGCGGGCGCCGTCGGCCGTGCCGGGCAGGACGGGGAGCTTCTGGCGCGTCAGGGCCAGCGCCGTCGGCCCGTCCGTCCGCTCGAGCGCGAGCGCCCAGGCGGCCGCCGTCTCGTTCGCGTCGGCCGGCCGGACGAACCAGAGGTTCGGGATCGCCCGCAGGGCCGCGTAGTGCTCGACCGGCTGGTGGGTCGGCCCGTCCTCGCCGAGGCCGACCGAGTCGTGGGTCCAGACGTAGATCGACGGGGAGCCCGGACAGCGCGGCCAGCGCGGACGCTGCCGCGCATGTAGTCGGAGAAGGTCAGGAACGTGGCCGACGTACGGTCGGAAGCCGCCGTGGTAGGCGATGCCGTTCGCGATTCCGCCCATGCCGTGCTCGCGGACGCCGAAGCGCAGGTTGCGGCCGGCCTCGGCCGCGGTGAAGTCGCCGCCGCCCTTGACGTCGGTCAGGTTGCTCTCCGAGAGGTCGGCGGAGCCGCCGAAGAGCTCCGGGATGCCGGCTGCCAGGGCGTTGATCGTGTCCGCGCTGGCGTTGCGGGTGGCCACCTCGGCGCCGGCCTCCCAGCGCGGGAGGCCGGCGTCCCAGCCGGCCGCCAGGTCGCCGTCGAGCCGGCGCTCGAACGCGGCGGCCTCGGCCGGGAAGGCGGCCCGGTAGCGCTCGAAGCGCGGCGCTCCAGCGGTCGACGAGGTCCTCGCCGTAGAGGATCGCCCGCGAGAAGATGGCGGCCACCGCGTCCGGGACGAAGAACGACCGCTCCGGATCCCAGCCGTAGGCCTCCTTCGTGAGCCGGACCTCGTCGGGGCCGAGCGGCGCGCCGTGGGCCTTCTGGCTGCCGGCCTTGTTGGGCGAGCCGAAGCCGATGATCGGTGCGCACGGCGATGATCGACGGCCGGTCGTCGGAGCGCGCGAGCCGGATCGCGGCCTCGATCGCGCCGACGTCGGTGCCGTCCTTCACCCGCAGGGTCTGCCAGCCGTAGGCCCGGAAGCGCTCGAGGACGTCCTCCGAGAACGCCATCGCCGTCGGCCCGTCGAGCTGGATCAGGTTGTCGTCGTAGAGCATCGACCAGCTTGCCGAGCCGCAGGTGCCCGGCCAGGCTGGCCGCCTCCGACGCGATCCCCTCCTGGAGGTCGCCGTCGGAGCAGATGGCGTACGTCCAGTGGTCGACGATCGCGTGGCCCGGCCGGTTGAACTCGGCGGCCAGCCGGCGCTCGGCGATCGCCATGCCCGACGGCGTTGGCGACGCCCTGGCCGAGCGGGCCGGTCGTCGCCTCGACGCCCGGGCGTCACCCCGAACTCCGGATGACCGGGCGTGCGCGATCCCCACTGCCGGAAGCGCTTGAGGTCGTCGAGCGAGAGGTCGTAGCCGGTCAGGTGGAGGAGCGAGTAGAGGAGCATCGAGGCGTGGCCGGCCGAGAGCACGAATCGGTCGCGGTCCGGCCAGTCGGGATGGGTGGGGGCGTGGCGCAGGAAGCGGGTCCAGAGCGTGTACGCCATGGGCGCCATGCCCATCGGCGCACCGGGATGCCCCGAGTTCGCCTGCTGGACGCCGTCGATGGAGAGGGTCCGGATCGTGTCGATCGCGAGCTGGTCGAGCTGGTCGGGGGAGAGCGTCGTCATCGGGCGGGGCTCCGTGGGCGGAGGGCGGTGGTGCGCGGCCGCGAGGCCACGTGGCCATTGTAGGCGGGGTGGGTGTCCGCTCTGCGGCGGGGGCGCGAGATCGGCAGCGCCGAGCTCACGCCCCGCTTCGCCGGTGGGCAGCCGACCGGTGACCCGCGGCGTATCCTCGCCACGATGCCGCCCGCCCCGTCCGCGCCGCTCCAGCGCCCGCGACGCCCGCGTCCGCCCGGGGTCGCCCGCGCGCGGTCGTGCTCGGCGACCTCGCGCTCGACGTCGTGCTCGCGCCGGCGCGCCCGCTCGAGCACGGAACCGACGTCCCGGGAGTCGTCCGGTTCCACCAGGGCGGATCAGCGGCCAACACGGCCCGCTGGCTGGCCCGCCTGGGGGTCCGCACCACCCTCATCTGCGCCGTCGGGCGCGATGGGCCGGGGCGGGCGCTCGTGGCCGCGCTCGCAGCGTGGAGGGGTGACGGTGCGAGCCGCTCGGCCTGCTGGCGCGCGGACTGCCCGGATCGGGATGCTCGTCGACGCCGACGGCGAACGCAGCTTCGTGGCCGACCGCGGGGCGGCCGATCTCCTGGGCCCGGGCGACGTTCGGCCCGCGTGGTTCGCCGGGGCTGCGGCCCTGCACCTCCCCGCGTACTCGCTCCTGGGATCGCCGCTCGCCGACGCGACGGGGCGTGCCATCGAGCTGGCACGGGCTGCGGGCGCGACGATCACGGTTGACCTGGCGTCAGCCGCACCGCTCCTGGCGGCGGGGCGGTCCACAACCCAGCGCCTGATCCGTGACGCGGCTCCCGACCTGCTCTTCGCGAATGCTGCCGAAGCCGCCGCCTTCCTCGGGGATGCCGGCCTCATGGGCCTCCTGGCATTCGCTCCGGTCGCCGTCGTGAAGCAGGGCTCTCATGGCGCGACCGTCCTCACCCGACGCCCGCGGCTGCCGATCGAGCGGTTCGAGGTCGCCGCGCGCGCGCATCGCCGCTGCGGACACGACGGGCGCCGGCGACGCCTTCGATGCCGGCTTCCTCGCCGCGTGGCTGGCGGCGGGCGCGCGACCACGCCTGCCGCTCGCCGGCGCCGTCGTCGCGGGCCACCGGGCTGCCGCACGCCAGATCGCGGCGCCGCGGCCGGAGCTGGCCCTGGGGTGCGACCGGATCGGCCGCCCGTCACAGGCGGTGGTCCGGACCGCCGGCGCGGCCACGCGGAGGCGGTCGCCGCCGCGAGACGCTGCCGGAAGACCGCCTGCCGCGCGTTCCCGCTGGGTCATCGACGGCCTCGGAGCAGGAAGCGGCCGTCTGGCGGGAGCGCCTCCGGCAGCAGGAGGTCGTGCGGGTGAGCCGTGGCCGAGCTCGTCGAGTCGCCCGAGCCGCGGCGGCTGGTCGGCTACGTTTCCGAGGGGCCCGCGCGCGGCGTCGACGAGGTCGGCCTCGGCGAGGTCTGGGCGATCTACGTCGACCCCGCGGCGCAGGGACGGCGGCGTCGGGCGGGCGCTCATGGATGCCGCCGGTCCGCGCGCTCGCGATCCGCGGGTTCGCCGAGGCGGTCCTCTGGGTCTTCGAGGCGAACGCTCCGGCCCGCGGCTTCTACGAGCGGATGGGCTGGTCGACCCGACGGCGCGTCGAAGCCGCTACGCGATCGGCGGCGTCGGCCCGATCGAGCTCCGCTATCGGCGCCGGCTGGGCGTGACCGCGCCCATCCGGGCCTGCGATGCCAGGGCCGGCCGCGTGCCGCCTGCGTCGCCTACTTCCTTCAGGAAGCGGTCGAACCAGGCCAGCATCCGCTCGTTGCGGTCGATCCGGCGGTCGGGGCGGCCGGTGATCGCGAAGGTGTGCCACGACTCCGGGTACAGGATGTACTCGACCTCGCGCCCGAGATGGCGGAGCGCGACGAAGAGCTGCTCGTTGTCGGCCGGCACGCAGCGCAGGTCCGCCTCGCCCTGGAGCAGGAGGAGCGGCGTCCGGATCCGCGTGACGAGGCGAAGCGGTGACTGGCGCCAGAGCGAGGCGACCCCCGCCTCGCTGAGCGGGTCGCCCAGGCGCGCCATCCGGTCGTACTCCGGTCCGGAGTCCGTGTTCGCCCACGCGCTCACCTGGTTGGCCGTGCCGCCGTCGCAGACGGCAGCGCCGAACCGCTCGGGCACCGCCCCGATCAGCCAGTTGACCATGAACCCGCCATACGAGAGCCCGAGGATCCCGAGCCGCGCCGGGTCGGCCAACCCGAGGTCGACGGCGTGGTCGACCGCCGCGAGGACGTCATCGGCGTCGACGCCGCCGAAGTCGCCGAGCTGGGGCGTGATCCAGGCCTTCCCGTAGCCGGCCCCACCCCGGATGTTCGGCAGGATGACCCGGTAGCCGCGCGACGCGAGGAGGACGTTCTCGAGGGAGGGCGCCGGGGACCAGGCCCCGAGTGGGCCCCCGTGGATGTTCACGACCGTGGGCAGCGGCTCGTCGAGCGCGCCCGCGGGCGAGACGATCCAGGTCTCGATCGGGCCGCCGGCGCCGGGCACCTCGATGCGCCGCATCTCCGGCCACGGGAAGCCGCGCCGCCAGGCGCCGCCGAGGGTGGTGTGGCGCCGGATCTGGCGCCGCCGCCGATCGGCCGGACCCCGGCCGGGGACGCCCGGACTCCGCGACGGCGATCGGCCGCGACCCAGCGACGGTCAGCAGCTCCATCGGCCGGTCGTCGAGCGTGGCAACCAGCGACACCACGCCGCCGGCCACGCCGAGCGTGACCGCGGCGATCTCGGCGTCTGTCAGGCGCGAGGGGGCGCCGACCGACTGCCCCGCCTCCGGGTCCCAGCCGAAGCGCCAGGGCTGCACGCGGCCGGCCGCGCTGACCAGGGCGACGAGCGCCGCGGGGCCGTCCCACGACGGCCCCGGCCGGGACGATGCCATCCAGCCGTTGAGGTCCGTGTCGTTCCAGTCGCCGACGGGGAGATCGAGGTCCGGGGCCAGCGGGATCGCAGGTGACGGGCCGGTCCCGTCGGGATCGAACGGAGCCACGAAGAGCCCCGGAATCTCGTCGTCCAGCGGGTCCGGGACGTCCACGCCGCTGCAGGCGAGCCAGCGCCCGTCGGGCGAGAATGCCGGGGACCCGGCGTACCCGGCGAGGTGGACGGCCTCGCGTGGGGCGCCGCCGCGCGACGGGCACGGCCCAGATCGACGGCAGCGGCCGAATGTCGGCGTTGGGTCCGGCTTCGGTGACGTAGGCGATGGAGCGCCCGTCCGGCGCCCACGCGATCGATCGTGCGTTGCTGTCGTGACGGGTGCAGCTGCTGCGGCCTCGCCCCGCGGCGGACCGCCCCGACCCAGACCTGGTCCCAGCGGTCGCGGTGGCCCACCTCGTTCCAGCGCCAGTCGGCCCGCGTGATCCGGCGGGCGGTCGCCGAGCGCCCCTTCGTCTCCGGCCCGACGACGAGGCGGTTCTCCCTCTCCCCGGCCGCGAACGCCATCCGGCGGCCGTCGGGTGACCACGCCATCTCGGACACACCGTGCGACGGCGCCCACAGGAGCCACGGCTCGTCCGAGTCGAGGGCCAGGACCATGACCGCGGTCGGCCGGTCCGGGTCGTCGGGGAAGGAGCGCAGGAAGGCGACGCGGCGGCCGTCGGGGGAGACCCGGGGGTTCGAGTCGCGGACCGGGCCGGCGGTGAGCGGGCGCGGCGGCACGACGGCACGGCCGGCAGCGCGACGGCCAGCAGACGCGCGTCCGGCGAACGGGACGAGCAGCAGGTGCGACCGGTACGTCTCGCCGTGGACGAATCGCCGGACCACGACCGCGCCGCTCCCGTCCGGGAGGGGATCGTGCTCCTCGAGGACGACCTGGCGGCGAATCAGGGCGGCGGGGCTGATCGATCTGGCCATGCGTGCAGGGTAATCCGCGAGGCCCGAAGCGGGGCGGCATGGACCGTCCCGCGCTACGCTGCCGCCATGCCCGATGACGCCCGCCTCGCCGCCCTCCGCGCCCGCCTGGATGTCGCTCCCGAAGCAGCCGCCGCCCTCGCCGCCGGCCGGCCCGTCGTCGCTCTCGAATCCACGCTGATCAGCCACGGCCTCCCGTACCCGCAGAACGTGGAGGTCGCCCGGGCCTCGGAGGCCGCCGTGCGCGAGAGCGGCGCCGTGCCCGTCACGGTGGCCATTCGCGACGGCCGGGTCCTGGTCGGCCTCGACGACGCAGCGCTCGAGCTGCTGGCGACGACGCCGGGCGTCCGGAAGGTGGCCCGCCCGACGCTGGCGGGAGCGCTGACCGCCGGCGGCTGGGGCGCCACGACCGTGTCGGCCACGATGCTCGCGGCCCACGCCGCCGGGATCCGGGTCTTCGCCACGGGCGGGATCGGGGGCGTCCACGCCGGCGCCTTCGAGCCCTCGACCGGCCCGGACAACCGCGTCCGCCCGCCCAGCGTCGACGTCTCGGTCGACCTCGACGAGCTGGCCCGCACCCCGGTCGTCGTCGTATGCGCCGGCCCGAAGGCGATCCTCGACGTCCCGGCCACTCTGGAGGTCCTCGAGTCGCGCGGCGTCCCGGTCGTGGCCATCGGCACCGACGAGCTGCCGGGCTTCTTCTCGCGCGCCTCGGGGATCCCTGCGCCCCAGTCCGTGCCGGACGTCGCGGCGGCGGCAGCGCTGGCGGCCCTGCACCTCGAGCTGCTCGGGAGCGGTCTGCTGATCTGCGTCCCCGTCCCGGCCGCGGACGAGCTGCCCCGTCCCGAGGCCCTGGCCGCCATCATGCGGGCCACGACAGAAGCGGAGGCGGCGGGCGTCCATGGCCCGGCGCTCACGCCGTGGGTCCTTCGGCGGGTCGCGGACCTGACGGACGGCAGGTCCGTTCGGGCCAACACCGCGCTCATCATCAACGACGCCCGGATCGCCGGTCGCCTGGCTGCGGCGCTCGCGCGCAGCTGACCCGCCGGTCGCGCTCCGTCCACCAGCTCGCGTCCCTCGAGTCGACCGGAGGTCCAAGCCGTGCCCGTTTCCCGCCGCGCCGTCGCCGGTCTCGCTGCTCTGCTGCTCGTCGTGTCGTCGCTCGCTGCCTGCGCCGCCGACGGGCCACTCACCGTGACGGCGAGTGACACCCAGGAGCTGGACGTCGCCGTCGGAGCGACCGCTCCCAACCTTGTGATCCGGGTCGAGATGTTCAACGGGCCGATCGAAGTCCGTGCCGGCGACGTCGGCCGAGTCGCCGCGACCGTGGAGACGACCGGCGTGGGCGGCTCGAAGGCCGAAGCCGAGGCCGACCGGGCGAAGATCCAGGTCACCCTGGACGCGAACCCGGATGGCTCCGTGCTCCTCCGCGCCGTCTACCAGCCGAACCCGGGCTCCCCGAACAACCGCGCCGCCAGCGCTGTCGTCGACGTGCCGCCAGACGCTGGCCTCGACCTCCAGACCTCGAACGGGACGGTGACGACCTCGGGGGTCAGCGGGCCCATCGACGTCCGGATCGTCGAACGGCGCGGTCAACCTGGCCGGCCCGGAGTCCGGTGCGAACGTGCGGACGACGAACGGGGCGGTGGAGATCGACGGCACGGGGCTCGTCGACGTCCAGACCACGAATGGCGGGTGTCGATCCGCGGGACGGACGCGACGCTGAGCGTGCGGACGTCGAACGGCGATGTCTCCTTCGACGGGACGCTCTCCGACAGCCCGCAGCGCGTGACCACCACGAACAACCCGATCACGATCCGGCTCCCGGCCACGGCCGGGTTCACGATCGACGCCCGGACCACGAACGCCGAAGTCGTCCTCGATGGGTTCACCCTCAAGACGACCGCGCCGGCCACCGAGGTCGCGAAGCAGGGCATCGTCGGCGTGGGCGGACCATGGCTCGTCCTCCGCACGAGCAACGCGGCGATCGTCGTCAGCGCGCAGTGAGCGCCGACCGCCGATCTCGTCCGCCATGACGCCGCCCGCGGCAGCCGCCGCCATCGAGGCGCGCGCCCTTCGCCGCGTCTACAAGGCGAAGCCCAGCCCGATCACCGCCCTCGACGGGGTCGACCTCGATGTCCCCGCCGGCGAGATGTTCGGCCTGCTCGGCCCGAACGGGGCCGGCAAGACGACGCTCATCAAGATCCTTACCACGCTCCTCCTGCCCACGTCGGGCACGGCGCGCGTGGCCGGCTTCGACGTGGTCGACCGAGACCGTCCCGCATCCGGCGGGTGATGAACATGGTCTCGGGCGGGGAGCAGTCCGGCTACGGCATCCTCACCGTCCGCGAGCAGCTCTGGATGTTCAGCCAGTTCTACGGTCTCGGCGCCCGCGAGGGCTGGCGTCGCACGGACGAGCTGATCGACCTCGTCGGCCTCGCGGAGCAGCGCCTGCAGCGCGTGAGCGCCCTCTCCACCGGCCAGCGCCAGAAGCTGAACCTTGCCCGGGGCCTCGTCAACGACCCGTGGATCCTCTTCCTCGACGAGCCCACGCTGGGCCTCGACGTGAGCGCGGCGCGCGAAGTCCGCGACCACTTCCGCAACTGGCGCGCAGCGGTCCCGGGGCGGACGGCGCTTGCTCACGACCCACTACATGGCCGAGGCCGACGAGCTGTGCGACCGGGTCGCCATCGTCGACCGGGGCCGGATCCTCGCGCTCGGCACGCCGGCCGAGCTCAAGCGGCACGTGCAGAAGGAGTCTCTCTTCCGCATCGAGGTCGACTGGCTGCCCGGCGGCGTGGCCGGCCTCGCCCGGCTGCCCGGCGTCCTCTCGGCCGTGCCTTCCGCCGCGGGCTCCGGCGTCGCTTCCCCAGACGGCGTCACGATCAGCCTCGCCCTGGTCGACGACGGCGCGCTGGCCGGCGTGGTGGCCGCCCTCGCCGCGAGCGATGCGCACCTGCGCGGCCTCACCAAGTCCGAGCCGACCCTGGAGGACGTCTTCGTCGAGCTCGTCGGGCGAGGGCTCGACGAGGCGGACGTGGACACCGCGCCTGCCGGAGTGCCCGCGTGAGCGGCACCGTGACTGCGCCACAGGCCGAGCCCGCGGGCAGCTACGCGCATGACCCAGCCAGCGATCCTGCCGCGGCGGCGAGGTGGAGCATCGCGTCACGTGGTGGCGACCAACCTGCGGAGCGATCCTCGGCCGCGCCTATCCGCGCATCCATGGCAGCACGCGCGAGAAGTCGTGGGTCTTCTTCGAGATCGCGCTTCCATTCCTCTCGACGTGCGCCTTCGTCCTCGTCTACCAGGCGCTCGGGGCTCCCGAGGAGTACGTCGGCTTCGCGGTGATCGGCGGCGCGATGACTGCGTTCTGGTTGAACGTGCTGTGGGCCATGGGGGCCCAGCTCTACTGGGATCGCGGCGAGGGCAACCTGGAGATCTACTTCACGGCACCCGATCAGTCTCATGAGCATCCTCGTCGGGATGGCCGTCGGCGGCTTCTACATGACCGTCACCCGGGCGGTGGTCATCATCGTCGTGGGGTCGGTCCTCTTCGGGGTCCAGTACAGCGTCGACCAGTGGCTGCTCCTCGGTCTCGTGTTCGTCCTGACCCTGGTCGCGCTGTATGGGCTGGGGATGCTGATGGCCAGCCTGTTCCTGTTCTGGGGTCGCGAGGCGTGGCACCTGGCCAACCTCTTCCAGGAGCCGGTCTACTTCCTCGGCGGCATGTACGCCCCGGTGAAGGTGCTCGGGCCGCTCGCCGCTCTCGCCATCGGTCTCCTGCCCCTGGCCGTGGGCCTCGACGCGATCCGCCAGCTCACGTTCACGCGGCGTGCCCGACATCGGGGTCCTGCCACCGCGAGACGGAGGCGGCGATCCTGGCGATCATGGCCGTCGTCTTCCTCCTCCTCGCCCGGGTCGCGCTCCGCTACTTCGAGCAGCAGGCGCGCGCCGAAGGGCGCCTCATGGCGCGCTGGCAGTGACCGGGCGGGTCGTCGACCGGCATGGCCACCACCCGACGATGCCCGGTGCCGAGGTTGGCCCGGGAGGGCAACGCCGCGGGGACCCCGGCATGGCGCTCGCTCGTGACGGGCGCCCGCCTCGGCTGGGTCATCGAGTCGAACTGGACCGACCCGTTCCTGTTCGCGGTCTACGCCGTGGCGCGGCCGGTCGGCGCCGCCCTCGTCCTCGTGGCGATCGTGTGGCTCGTGGGCGGCGGCGGCCGCCCAGACTACGTCGGGTACCTCGTCGTCGGGAGCGCCTGCTGGACGTTCGTCGGCGGCGGGATGTCCGGGCTCGTCTGGGCGGTCCTCGATGATCGCGAGCGCTACCGGATGCTCAAGTACGTCGTCGTGAGCACGGCCGCGCTCCTGCCGTTCCTCGTCGGGCGCGCGCGCGGGCCAGCTCTTCACGGCCGGCGGCGGGTTTCCTGGTCACGCTGCTCGTCGGCGTGCTTCCTGCTCGGCGTGCAGATCGACGTGTGGGCCATCGACTGGCCGCTCTTCGTCGCTTCGATGACGGTCGGGCTGATCGCGATCGTGTCCCTCGGCCTGGCCGTGGCCGGCCTCTGCCTCACGACCCGGCGCGAATCGTGGAGCTACCCGGAGGCGATCGCCGGCGGCCTCTACCTCCTGTCGGGGGCCATCTTCCCGCCCGACGTCCTGCCCCCCGTTCCTCCAGCCCGTCGCCCTCGCGCTGCCCACCACGTGGTGGCTGGAGGGGGTCCGCCGGGCCCTCCTCGGGCGTCCCCACACCGAACCTGCTGGCGCGTTTCGACGACGCGATGGTCCTGTCCGCCTTGTGCGTCTCCACGGTCGTGCTTACACTCGGCAGCGTGGTGATCTTCCGCACGTTCGAGCGCATCGCGCGCGAGCGCGGCCTGATCGACCAGACGACCGGCAGCTGAGGCCGGACATCGTCCCGCGGGAGGCGGGCCGGGGGAGGCGTCATGCGCATCTACGACGGGAGCCCGCGCCAGGACTTCGAGGAGGTCCTGCGCTCGATCGGGGCGTTCCTCGACCAGCGCGGGATGCGCGACGTCCTCCTGCTCGAGGCACCGGACGGGTTCATCGTCCAGGGCCTCGTCATCGAGGGCGGCAGCCGGCACGTGGTCGGAGTCGGTCGGGCACCAGGCCAAGGAGACCCTCACGTTCCTCGACGACGACATCGCCCGGTTCATGGACGAGGCGCTGGCGCGTCGCGGCGCCGAGGCCGCCGCACCGCCCGACTGGTCGCAGGCGGGCTACTATGAGAAGTCCTTCCGCGTCATCGGGCGCTGGATGGACAGCCAGCGCCCGCACGACATCTTCTTCTTCGAGCAGGACGGGGCATTCGTGGTCCGCCTCCAGATGGTCACATCGGCCGGAGCGCACCACGAGCTGGCTGAGTTCACGAAGGAAGACATCGAGGCGATGATCACGGAGGCGCCGCAGCTCCGGCTGAGCGACCGCGCAGAAGGAGGCAGGCCAATGAAGGCCCTCAAGACCGTGGCGACCATCCTGGGGATCCTCCTCGCGGCGGCCGTCGTCATCCCGCTCGTGGTCCTGGCCGGGCTCTTCGTCTGGCTGAAGCTGACCGAGGAGGGCGACGAGGAGGCCCTGGAGCTCGAGCAGGAAGGCGTCTGATCCCAGCGCGCTGACGACGGCCCCGGAGCCGCGCTCGGCGCCCGGGGCCGTTTCCATGCCCGGCGCGGACGATCGTCCGGCGGCCGAGGGCGACCCACCCCGTCCCGAGGCCTGACTCGCCGTGTCGCGCGCACCGATCGTTCCGGTCTTCCCCGCCGGCGCCCCCATCAGCGTCCTCGTCGACTACGACGGCACGGTGTCCCGCCAGGACGTCGGCACGGCGCTGCTGGCCGAGCACGCCCTGGTCGAGCCCGGCGGTCGTCGCCGCGAAGGATGCCGACTACGACGCGGGACGGTCCGGCTCGCGCGAGCTCATGCAGTGGGACATGGAGGTCCTGCCCCGCGACGGAGCGCTGCTGCGGTCGATCGCGGCGGAGATCCCCCAGGACGAGACGTTCGTCTCGTTCGTCGCGGCCGTCCGCGCGGCCGGGCGCCGCGATCGAGATCGTCAGCGACGGGCTGGGCTTCTACGTGGCCTCCAACCTGGCGCGGCTGGACCCGGGCCTGGTCGATCTGCCGATCGCGACCAACGAGAACGACGTGGACGGGACGGGCCGGATGACCTTCCCGTACGGTCACCCGGCCTGCTTCGTGTGCGGGACCTGCAAGCGCGAGCGGGTCCGGGCGCACGAGGCGGACGGGCGCGTCGTGATCTTCATCGGCGACGGGTCGAGCGATCGCTATGCCGCCCACCACGCCGACATCGTGTGGGCCAAGGACGGCCTCCTCGCTGGGGCCGGGCGACCGGCCGCGACTTCCGCGCATGGGACCGCTTCGCCGAGATCGAAGCCTGGTTCGTCGAAGCGCTCGCCGACGGCCGGCTACCGGCGACGACGGCTGACCTGCCCGCCTGGCGGGCGACGCACCGGCCGCTTCGCCCCGACTTCATCTGCGGCCCGGAGGCCTGGGAGCCAGGACGGATGGTCCCGCGGCCGCTCGACGGCCCGGCGCCCCTTCGCAGCACCGGGGGGCCGTGACGGCCGCGACGGCGGACGTGATCCGCCTCTCTGCTCGGTCGTGTCAGCCGGTCGCGCCGACGGCTGGCCCCACCGCGTCGCACACGCGCACCTCGGCCAGGTCCTCGAGGACGGTCACGAGCCCGGAATGATCGAGCTCGCCCCGGCCGGCGATCCGGGCCCGCTGCATGAGCTGCTCGACCTCGGCGGTCGCCGGCAGGACGACGCCGGCCTCGCGGGCCAGGTCGAGGGCGTTCTTCAGGTCCTTGAGGTGGAGCCGGATGCGGAAGCCCGGGTCGAAGCGGCCGCCCAGGATGTTGTCGCGGCCGCATCTCGAGGACCTTGGTGGCCGCCAGGCCGCCCTGGAGCACATCGGCGATCCGGGCGGGATCGACGCCGGCCTTGGCGCCCAGCACGAGCGCCTCGGAGACCGCCTCGATGACGACCGCGACGACGACCTGGTTGCAGACCTTCGCGACCTGGCCGGCGCCCGACGGCCCGACGTGGACGATCGTCTTGCCGAGGGCCTGGAGGACGGGCAGCGCCCGCTCGAAGTCCGCCTCCGTCCCGCCGACCATGATCGACAGGGTGCCGGCGATCGCTCCCTTGTCACCCCCGCTCACCGGTGCGTCGAGCATCGCCGCCCCGGCCGCGGCGGCCCGCGCGGCCATCTCGCGCGCGACCCGTGGCGAGATGGAGCTCATGTCGATGGCGAGCCAGCCCGGTCGGGCTGCCTCGAGCGCCCCGTCGACGCCGGCGTAGACGGCCTCGACCTCGGGCGAATCCGGGAGCATCGTGATGAGGATGTCGGTCCGCTCGGCCACGTCGCGCGGCGTGCTCCCGCCGTTCGGCGCCCTCGGCGACGAGCGCCTCGACCGGCGCCGCCACGACGTCGCGCACGACGACCCGGTAGCCGGCCCGCAGGAGGTTCCGGGCCATCGGCTGGCCCATGATCCCGAGGCCGATGAACCCGACGCTGGGCAGCTGCTCGGACGCCATCTCTGCTCCTTTCCCCTGGGGCCCGGGCTGCACCGGCTCCCGGCCCGATGAGACTACCGTTCGCGGTTCCAGCGCTCGAAGCGGGCGAACTCCTCGAAGGGGACCCAGCCGCGCTTCAGCGACGGCGAGCGGACGTCGGGGAGCGGCCGGCCGACCGGCATCACGCCGATCGGGCACGAACTCGTCGGGGATCGCCCAGCTCGGCGCGGAGGGCGGCCGGGTCGAACGCGCCGGCGAACCCGCGAGGCGAGCCCGGCGTCGACGGCGGCCAGCATGATCGACCATCGTCGTCGCCCCGATGTCGACCCACCAGTAGGGGACCGGCCACTCGATCTCGCGGCCGTCCTCGTCGACCTTGTCGGGCTCCTGGTAGCGGCGGTGGTAGATCTCCTCGGAGACGCACGGGACGAACTGGGCGGCGCACTCGGAGATCCACGGCCCCATCCCGAGGTCCGCGTACGCCTCCTCGCCGCAGATCCGGGCGACCCGCCGGCGGGCCTCCGGGTCCGTCACCACGACGAGCCGCTGGCCCTGGCTGAAGCCGGCCGACGGCGTCCGCTGGGCGAGCCGGGCGATCCCCTCGATCACGGCCGCGTTCGACGCCGCCCTCCTCGAACCGGCGGACGGCCCGCCGCTTCATGACGACGTCGTGGAACTCCATGGCTCGTGCGCCTCCTGATGTCGGCAGCACCTGGTCCCGATCCGCCGGCGCATCGGACCCGTGCGCTACCCGTCGGCCGTCCCGGCCGCTGGCGCCAAGCCCCGGATCCGGTAGCATTGGAAAAACCCCCGGAGGACCCGACCCATGGCGAAGTATGTCTTTGTGACCGGAGGCGTGACCTCCTCGCTCGGCAAAGGCATCACCGCCGCCAGCATCGGCCGGCTCCTCAAGGCCCGCGGCCTCTCCGTCTCCATCCTCAAGCTCGACCCGTACATCAACGTCGACCCGGGGACGATGTCGCCCTACCAGCACGGCGAGGTCTTCGTCACCGACGACGGCGCCGAGACGGACCTCGACCTGGGCCACTACGAGCGGTTCATCGACGAGAACCTCTCCCAGCTCTCCAACGTGACGACCGGCCGCATCTACCAGGCGGTCATCGCCAAGGAGCGCCGCGGCGACTACCTCGGCGGCACGGTCCAGGTCATCCCCCACATCACGAACGAGATCAAGGAGCGGATCGAGCGCGTCGCCCGCGACGGCGACGCCGACGTCGTCATCGTCGAGGTCGGCGGGACCGTCGGCGACATCGAGAGCCTGCCGTTCCTCGAGGCGATCCGCCAGATGCGCAAGGACGTCGGGCGGGCGAACGTCCTCTACGTCCACGTGACGCTGCTGCCCGCGCTCGCGCGACCGGCGAGCTCAAGACGAAGCCGACCCAGCACTCGGTCAAGGAGCTGCGCGGGATCGGCATCCAGCCCGACGTCATCGTCCTGCGCTCCGACCACCCGGTCAGCGACGAGATCCGCGAGAAGATCGCGCTCTTCACCGACGTCGCCGTCGGAGGCGGTCATCCCGGCCGAGACGGCGGAGACGATCTACGAGGTCCCGCTCATGTTCGAGGAGGCCGGCCTCGGCGACCTCGTCGTGCGCGAGCTCGGCCTCGGCGCGACCGCGGCGCCGCCCGACCTCGTCCGCCTGGCGCGCCCTCGTCGAGCGGATCAAGGCGCCCCAAGCCGGTGCTCGAGATCGCCCTCGTCGGCAAGTACATCGAGCTGCCCGACGCCTACCTCTCCGTCACCGAGGCGCTCAAGCACGCCGCCTGGGCGCACGGCGTCGACGCGAAGGTCCGCTGGGTCGATCTCCGAGGCGCTGACCGAGGAGAACCTCGCACGACCGAGCTCGGCGGCGCGGCCGGCGTCCTCGTCCCGGGCGGCTTCGGCCATCGCGGGATCGAGGGCAAGGTCCTCGCCGCGCGCTGCGCCCGCGATCACCGGGTCCCGTACCTCGGGCTCTGCCTGGGCCTGCAGTGCGCGGTCATCGAGTTCGCCCGCGAGGCGACCGGCTCGCGGGACGCCAACTCGACCGAGTTCGACATGTTCACCGAGCACCCGGTCATCGACTTCATGCCCGACCAGCGCGACCTGGAGGAGAAGGGCGGCACGATGCGCCTCGGGCTCTACCCGGCCCGCCTGACGCCCGGCTCGAAGGCCCACGCGGTCTACGGCGACGAGGTCGTCTACGAGCGGCATCGCCACCGCTTCGAGGTGAACAACCGCTACCGGGAGACGCTCGAGGCCGCCGGGATGGTCCTGTCCGGCCAGTCGCCCGACGGGCGGCTCGTCGAGATCGTCGAGCTGCGCGACCACCCGTGGTTCGTGGCCAGCCAGTTCCACCCCGAGTTCAAGAGCCGGCCCGAGCGGCCGCACCCGCTGTTCGACGGGTTCGTGGCGACCGCCGCCGCGCTCCGCGACGGCCGCGAGCCGGTGCTGCGGCCGCGGAGCGGACGGGCGAAGGCGGTCCGACCGGAACAGCGTCTCGACGCCGGCGGCGAGGTCGTGCCCGTCATGGACGGGCACGGGCCCGGAGTCGAGCCGAGCTGAGCGACCAGACGGGGGCCCGCGGCGTCGGTCTGGGGGATCTCGCGCCAGGCGCTTTCCGCGGTCGGCCTCGGGATCGCCCTGGGTGCCGGGTCGTGGTTCGCGGACCAGCTTGCCTGGCCGTTCCAGCTCCTCGTCCCGGTCAACGCCGTTGGCGCGTGGCTCGCCGTGGCGTTCGCGGTCGGCGCCACCGGGCGGACCGTCCCGCTTGGTGCGCTGCGCGGCCTGGTGGCGCTCCTCGGCGCCGTCGCCGCGTACTACCTCCTGATCCGGGTGCTGGGCGAGGGGATCCGGCCCATCGGGGCCGCCCACGCGGCGACGGTCTGGGGTCTCGTGGCCGCGATCGCCGGGCCGGCGCTCGGCGCGGCGGGCGCGACGTGGCGCCACGGGCGGGGCTGGCCGCGGGCGATCTCCGCCGCGCTGCTCGCGGCCGTGTTCGTGGCCGAGGGGATCGCCTTCGGCAGCGCGCGACTGCTGCCCTGGGACCACCTCGCCGGCGATCCCGGGACGCTGCCTCCTCGTGGTCGAGGCCCTGGTCGGCCTGGCCCTGCCGGCGGTCACTGCTGGGTCGCGGGGAGCGCCTCCGGGGCTACGCGTCGCTCGTCGCGATCTCGGCGGTCGCGCTGGTCGCGATCGGCCGGTGGTGGGGATGGTCCGGGCAGCTCGCCGACCGGTTCTGAGGCCGTCGCTCGCTTGCCGGCCGTGCCCGATCGACGGCGGTTCCCATGGCTGCCGCGGCATGCCGCGTACAATCGTCGTCTCCCTCCGTGCCTGCCCAGGAGCCGCCCCATGAAGCTCTTCCTCGACACCGCCGACATCGACGAGATCCGCACCGGCGTCCGCTGGGGCGTCATCGACGGCGTCACGACCAACCCGAGCCTCTACGCGAAGGTCGGCGGCTCCTACGACGACGTCCTGCGCCAGATCTGCAAGCTCACGTCCGGCCCGGTGAGCGCCGAGGTCGTCGCCGACGACGTCGACGGGATGCTCGCCGAGGGCCGCCACTTCGCCGCCCTCGCCCCGAACATCGTGGTCAAGATCGCGATGTCGGAGAACGGCCTCGAGGCGATCAGCCGGCTCGCCGACGAGGGCATCAGGACGAACTGCACGCTGCTCTTCACGGCGAACCAGGGGCTGCTCGCGGCGAAGGCCGGGGCGATCGCTGCTGTCGCCCTTCGTGGGGCGCCTCGACGACGTCAACGAGGACGGGATGACGGTGATCCGCGAGCTGGCGGACATCGTCAACCTCCACGACTACGACGCCGAGATCATCACGGCTTCCGTCCGCCATCCCCGCCACGTGACGGACGCGGCGCTCGCCGGCGCCCACATCGCCACGATCCCCTTCAAGGTCCTGCAGCAGATGGTCCACCACCCGCTGACCGACCGGGGCATCGAGCTCTTCAAGGCGGACTGGGCGAAGGCCTCGAAGGAAGCCGCCGCCAAGGGGTAGCCGCACGGGATTTCGCACGGCCGGGTCACGGCAGTCGGCAGACGTCGGCGCGCCGGACCAGGCCCGTGTCGATCGGGCGTTGGCCGGCGGTGAGCGTGGCAGGCGCTCGCGATCGGCTGATGCCGTCCGATCCGGCCGCTCCTGCGACCGGCACCACGCGTGGCACCTGGCCCGGACCATGCACCGACTCGATGCCTGCTGGCCACCGAACGAGCACAAGCGATTGACGGGACGCGGATCGGCCGCGTATGCTCCGCTCATCCCACACGCACCGCCGCCGCGGATCCGATTCCGCGCCTGTGCGCTCATCCCCTCGGCCGTCGAAGGCCGACCCGCTCCCCGCAGGTGACCTCTACCCCCATGCCGAACGGTCCCGACCCGCAGCGCACCCGCAATCGCCGTCCCCGCCGCCGCCTCCAGGGGCAGCGGGCCGCCGGCTTCCCCGATGTCGACGAGCTGAACGGCAGCGGCGACGAAGGCCCCGAGATCGGGGCAGCCGAGCTGCGCGGGATGAGCGCGGCCGAGCTCCGCGCCACCGCGAAGGAGCTCGAGGTCGAGACGGGCGACGCCGAGCGGCGCGACGACATCGTCGACGCCATCCTCCAGCGCCAGTCCGAGCGGCTCGGCCAGTCGTACGTGACCGGGATCCTCGACGTCGTCGACGAGGGCTACGGGTTCCTGCGCCGCCACGGGCTCATGCCGGGGCCGGACGACGTCTACGTCAGCTCCAGCCAGGTGCGCCGCTTCGGGCTCCGCATCGGCGACCGCGTCGGCGGCACCGTTCGTGCTCCGCGCGAGGGCGAGAAGTACTGGGGCATGCTGCGGGTCGACACGGTGAACGGGGTCGACCCGGACACGGCGCGCCGGCGACCGCACTTCGGCGACCTCACGCCGATCCACCCGATCGAGCTGCTCAACCTCGAGTCGGACCCGAAGAACCTGAGCCAGCGGCTCGTCAACATCGTCAACCCGATCGGGAAGGGCCAGCGCGCCCTGATCGTCAGCCCGCCGAAGGCCGGCAAGACGATGCTCCTCAAGAACATCGCCAACGGCATCACGGCGAACTACCCCGAGATCCTCCTCATGGTCGCCCTCATCGGCGAGCGCCCCGAGGAGGTCACGGACATGCGCCGGTCCGTGAAGGGCGAGGTCATCTCCTCGACCTTCGACGAGCCCACCGAGAACCACACCCACGTCGCCGAGATGGCCCTCGAGATCGCCAAGCGGCAGGTCGAGACCGGCCGCGACGTGGTGATCCTGCTCGACTCGGTCACCCGCCTGGCCCGGGCCTACAACCTGGCCCTCCCGCCGTCCGGCCGGACGCTCTCGGGCGGCATCGACCCGATCGCCCTCTACCCGCCCAAGCGCTTCTTCGGCGCGGCGCGGAAGATCGAGGAGGGCGGCTCGCTCACGATCATCGCGACCTGCCTGGTCGACACCGGCTCCCGCATGGACGACGTCATCTACGAGGAGTTCAAGGGGACCGGCAACAGCGAGCTCATCCTCGACCGCAAGCTCGCCGAGAAGCGGATCTTCCCGGCCATCGACGTCCAGCGCTCGGGCACCCGGCGCGAGGAGCTCCTCCTCGAGGAGCCGGTCCTCAAGATGGTCTGGACGATGCGCCGGATGCTCTCCGCCGTCGGCACGAACGAGGGGATCGAGCTCCTGCTCAACCGCCTGGCCAAGACCGACAACAACGCGATGTTCCTGGCCTCGCTGCAGAAGAGCGCCGACTCGACCACCGGGTAGGTCGCCGGCACCGCGTCCCGCGCGGGGTCCGCAGAGGCCATGTGGCCCCGCGCAAAGGGCCATTCGGCAGGGGTGCTCCGTGCGAGTGCGAGCGGCGTCCAACGTTGCCGGCTCGTCGATCCTCTGGTAACGTCCCGTAGACGCCCGACCGCGACGTCGGGATCCAGAACGCCGTATCGAGACCCCCAGCTCCATACCGCGTCCACGGGACGACGGCTCGTCCCCAAGCGTGCGTTCCCGCGCTGATGCCGTCGACCCCCTTCCAGGAGATCGTATTGCTGAACGCGACGGTCGCCGTGCGCCGACTTCGGTCGCGACTGCGCGGTGACGGCAACGGCCCGCAGCCCCGGGTCGAGTCCCCGCATCTTCCCGGCCTGGCCCTCGCCCGCCGCGCCGACGCCGCGCTCCGCGCCGCGTCCCGCCGTCCGGCGGCAACGGCCTCGGCCGCGCCGGCCGCCCGGCCGGCTCGCACCCCCGCCGCGCTCCTGCGGCGCCTCGAATCCCCCGAACGCCTTCTTCCCGTCCTCGTTGCCGCCTTCCTCCTGGTCGCCTCCGTCACGGCGGTCCCCGGCCTCGCGACCGGTGCGACCGGCGCCACCGAGGGCTCGGGAGTTGCGCCGCGACTCGTCGTGGGCGGTGCACCGGGCGCGGGTGCGGATTCCGGCGTCGGCGTGGACTCCGGCGTCGGCGTGGACGCCGGCGTGCTACGGCCCCAACGACGGCGCCGGGACCGACCCCGGGATCGGCTACGACGAGACGGCCGCCGGCATGGTCCTCGGCCAGGAGCTGACCGACGGCTCCCCGGAGGTGGCCGGCCAGTTCCTCGCCGACGGCACGCTCCTCAAGCCCGTCGTGGTCGACGCGACGGTCGAGGATGGGCGCGACCAGCTCCGCAGCTACAAGGTCCGGTCGGGCGACACGCTGACCGGGATCGCCGAGCCGGACCGGCGTCTCGATGATGACGATCTGGTGGGCGAACAAGCTCAAGTCCAAGGACGACCTCAAGATCGGCCAGGTCCTCGTGATCCCGCCCGTCGACGGCATCGTGCGTCACGGTCAAGGCGGGCGACACGCTCGCCTCAGTCGCCGCCGCCGAGAAGGTGGACGCAGCCGACATCGTCGCCACGAACGCGCTCACCGACGAGACCCTCGTCATCGGCCAGGTGCTGATCATCCCCGGCGGCCGCGGCGCGCCCATTCCCACCCCGAAGCCGACGCGGCGCCCGGTCGTCCGGGTCGCCACGGTGAGCCGGCCATCGTCCTCGTCCCGGTCGTCCGCCACGCGCGCCCGCCCAGTACTCCGGCGGCGCGTTCGCCTGGCCGGTCGCCGGCGGGTACATCAGCCAGTACTCCCACTACGGCCACCCGGCGCTCGACATCGCGGCGGACTACGGCACGGCGCATTCGGGCCGCCGCCGGCGGGACCGTCGATCTTCGCCGGCTGGAAGAGCAACGGCGGCGGCTACCAGGTCTGGATCGCCCACGGCGGCGGCCTGTACACGACCTACAACCACATGTCGTCGCTCGCCGTCTCCTACGGCGAGGGCGTCGGGCGGGGCGACTTCATCGGGCGCATCGGGACGAGCGGCTGGGCCACCGGGTCCCACCTCCACTTCGAGGTGTGGCACGGCGAGATCTGGAGCGGCGGCTACCGGGTCAACCCGCTGAGCTACCTCTAGGCCGGTCGGCGCCGAGCGCGACCGGCCTCGCGGACCGGCCCGGTTCGCGCCCGTGCGACAATCGCCCCGATGTTCCTCGACCGCGTCAAGATCTGGATCCGTGCCGGCGACGGCGGGGACGGTGCCGCCACGTTCCGGCGCGAGGCGCACGTCCCGCGCGGCGGTCCCGACGGCGGCGACGGCGGCCGGGGCGGCAGCATCGTGCTGCGGGTCGATCCCGGCCTGACGACGCTCCTCGACTTCCGCTACAAGCATCACTTCCAGGCCGAGCCCGGCGGCAAGCGGGCTGGGCGCCAAGCGCCACGGCAAGTCCGGCGACGACCTCGTCCTGGCGGTGCCGCCCGGGACGGGCGTGCTCGACGACGCCACCGGCGAGCTCCTCGCCGATCTCGTGGCGACGGGCCAGACGGCGATCGTGGCGCGGGGCGGCCGCGGCGGCCTGGGCAACGTCCACTTCGCGACCGCCACGCACCGCACGCCGAGGCACGCCCAGAAGGGCGAGCCGGGCGAGGAGCGCTGGCTGCGGCTCGAGCTCCGCCTGATCGCCGACGTCGGGCTCGTGGGCCTCCCGAACGCCGGCAAGTCAACGCTCCTCGCCGCCCTGACGGCGGCCCACCCGAAGATCGCGCCGTACCCGTTCACCACGCTCGAGCCGAACCTCGGGGTCATGGACCTCGGCGACGACGAGGATCGCCGCCCCACGATCGCCGACGTGCCGGGACTCATCGAAGGCGCCTCGGCCGGGGCGGGCCTGGGCCACGCCTTCCTCCGCCACGTCGAGCGGACGCGCGTCCTCGTCCACCTCGTCGACGGCGCGGCCCGCGACCCGGCGCTGGGACTTCGACGTCATCCGCGAGGAGCTCCGCCTCCACGACCCGGCCCTCCTCGAGAAGCCGCTCGTCGTCGCCTTCAACAAGATGGACCTGCCGGAAGCGCGGGAGGCGTGGCCCGCCTTCGCGGCTGCCCGGCGCGGCTGAGAGCGTGCCGTGCGTCGCCATCTCGGCGGAGGCCGGCGACGGCCTGGACACGCTCCGCGCGCTGCTCGCCGAGCTCCTTCCCGACGCGGCGGGCCTCGCGGCCGAGCCCGAGCCGTCGGGCGTCGTCGTCCATCGCCTCGACGCCGCCGGGGACGGCTTCACGCTGGAGCGCGAGGGCGACGCCTTCCGCGTTCGAGGCAAGCGCATCGAGCGGATCGCCGTCCAGACGAACTTCGAGGTCGAGGAATCGGCGGAGCGCTTCCAGCGCGACCTCGACCGCCTCGGGATCGACGGCGCGCTGCGCCGGGCCGGCGTGCAGCCCGGCGACACCGTCCGGATCGGCCGGGTGGAGTTCGAATGGGGCACCGAGCGCGTGGGACGAGGACGCGCGGTGACCGCTGTCGCCGGCGCCGGGCGCATCGGGATCCTGGGCGGCACGTTCGACCCGCCGCACCTCGCGCACCTCGCGATCGCCGAGGAGGCACGCGAGGTCCTCGGGCTGTCGCGCGTCCTGTTCGTGCCCGCCGGGCAGCCCTGGCAGAAGGCGGATCGGGCCGTCTCCCCGGGGCCCATCCGCGCTGGCGATGGTCGAGCGCGCGATCGCGGGCAATCCCTTCTTCGTCGTCGACCCGCGCGAGGTGAACCGGCCGGGGCCCAGCTACACGGCCGAGACGGTCGCGGAGCTGACCGCCGAGACCGACGGCGAGCTGTGGCTCATCCTCTCGGCCGAGGCGCTCGCGGGCTTCGCCACCTGGCGCGACCCCGAGCGGATCCTGGCCCTGGCGCGCCTCTGCGTCGTGCCCCGCGAAGGCGCCCCGGACGCCACGCTCGCGGCGTTCCGCGGGCGCTACCCGGCCGCCGCCGTCCGGATGGCGGTCCTCGACCACCCCCGGCTCGCCATCTCGTCGACCGCGATCCGGGCCCGGGTCCGCGCCGGCCGGTCCATCCGCTACCTCGTGCCCGACGCCGTCGCGGACGCTGATCTCCGAGTACGCTCTCTACACCCCCGCCTCCGGTGCCCGTCCCGGCGCCGGCGGACGCCTGAGGAGGCCCATGTCCATCGATCCCGCTCCCGATTCCACCCAGGACGAGCCCGAGCCCGGCGTCGATCGTGTCGAGGCGGACGCCGCCATGGCGGAAGCCCTCGAGGCTCCGACGCCATCGCCTGCTCCCGCCGGACGGCTCGGCGATCGCCGCCCGCGCCACGGCCCGCGACGCCACGGAAGGTCGCGCCGCGGGCCGGCCTGCCCGCGCGCACGACGCCGCCTCCCGAGACCGACCAGGTTCCCCTCGACCTCGCACGTCGGATCGTCGAGCTCGCCGAGGACAAGAAGGCCGCCGACATCGTCCTCCTCGAGATCGCGCCGCTGACCACCGTGGCCGACTACCTCGTGATCTGCTCGGGCGGGTCGGAGCGTCAGCTCGACGCGATCGCCGACGGGATCACGGAGGGTCTCAAGGCCGATGGGTTCCGGATCCTGGCGCGCGAGGGCGCACCCGACTCGCACTGGATCCTGCTCGACGCGGGCGCGGTGGTCGTCCACGTCTTCGCTCCGCCGGAGCGTGACTTCTACGCGCTCGAGCGGCTGTGGGCCGAAGCGAAAACGGTGCTTCGCGTCCAATAGCCCGGTCGGGGGCCGGGGTGGGTGACGACCGCCGCCGCGCGACGGTACCAGCGGCCCATCGCCTCGGCGCCCGCGACGGCTCGACAATCCGGGCAGGCGGCCGAGCGGATCGGCCCCGCGTGGCGAGGTCTCCGCGATCCCGATGGCGAACCTGCGCGATCGATGTCCCGAGTGCACGCGACGCCTCGTCATCTCGCGCTTCGACGCCACCTTCCGGCTGCCCGACCGCAGCGAGCGCCTCTGCTTCGCCGTTCCCGGCGGACTCTGCGAGGACTGCCACCAGCTCTACATCGACCCCGAGCTGATCGACGTCCTCGACCTGCGCCGGGCACGCTGCGTGTTCGCGATCGAGTCCGACCTCGTCCTCCAGGAGCAGGCCTGGTCGAGCGCCGACTGACGCGACCGCGGCCCGCGCTGCTGGTGCCGGCCTCGGGAGCGTCAGGTTCGGGCGACGCGCTCCGCGAAGCCACAGCGAGAACGCAAGCCGCCGGCGCCCGCCGTCCGACGCCGCGCTCGCCCTTGAGCCCGGCATCGAGCTCGAGGAGCCCCTCCAGCGCGCCGACGAGCTCGTCCTCCCGCCACGCGTGCCCCTGCTCCCAGAGCTTCCGGGCGGGGTACTCCTTGAGCTTGAGGGCCCGCGCGGTGGCCTGGATCGTCTCGCCGCGCTCGCGGTGGTCGGCGACGAGCAGCAGCTCGCGGATCCGCCGGTGGAGGACCGCGACGAGGACCGGCTCGGGCGTCGTCTCGAGCAGCCGATCGAGGAGGTCGGCGGCCGTCGCGGGCCGACCGCGTGCCCACCGCGTCGACGAACGCCCAGGTCGACCCGGGCACCGCGTCGGCGACGAGGGCGTCGACGTCCTCCGGCCCTCACGGGCGCGTCGAGGCGGTAGACGGCGAGCTTCTCCAGCTCGGCGACGGCCAGGCGGCCCTGGCGGCGGCGATCGACGTCCCCCTCGCGCACGAAGGCCCCGATCTTGCGGGCCAGCGCCTCGGCCGCGCCGTGCTCCAGGCGCATGCCGCGCTCCGTCGCGCGGTCCTCGATCCAGCGGGCCATGCCGCCTTCGCGAGGCGCGATCGACGCTGCCGGACCTCGCCGCCCAGGTCGGCGACCGCGGCCGGCGAGATCCTCGAGCGACTTCGTGCGGCGGGCAGTGCCATCGACAGGCTCCACGAAGGCCAGGGCGTTGCCGGGCGCGAGCGTCGCCACGTCGGCGAGGAGCGCGTCGCGGTCCGCCTTCGCGCGGACCAGCGGCCCCGGATCCTCGACGATGACGAGGGTGCCGCCCCCGAACAGGGTTGCCGTCGAGATCCGCTCCGCGATGTCGCCGACCCTGCGTGGACGCCCCGGTGGTGCGCCAGGTGGCGGGTGGCTCACCGCCGGGCCCGGCCGCGCGACGGCCAAGAGCGAGCTGCCGCGGCGTCGAGGCCGTACTCGTCGTCGCCCCAGTAGTAGCCGAGCGTGGTGGAGGTCATGCAGCGCGCTCCGCGGCCGCGCGGGCGGCACGGAGCGCCGGCCCTGTCCAGCGGAGGCGCTTGCACCATCGTCGGCGTCACGCCCGGCGCGAGCACAGACGACCGCTTCGAGTGCCTGCGCCCGGGTTCGTGCCCGCGCGTCGTCGTCCGCCGACCAGCCGTCCGGGTAGCGCCGTCGCCAGTCGGCGAACCGCGCATCCATCGACTCGAGCCGCTGGCCGGCGCGCTTGTCCGCGTAGGCGACGAGAAGCTCGGCGATCGGGGCCGATTCCAGCCAGGCGTCGGCGGAGCGCTCGAGCAGCCGCGTGACCGGGTGGGCCGCCACCGCAGGCCCCAGCTCGGCCATTCCACGCGCAGCGAGCCACGCGGAGGAGCCCTCGCCGTGCGGGAGGGCGGCGGCCGGGTCCGTCGCGGGGATGGCCTTGTCCACGTCGTGGAGGAGCGCGGCCGCTTCCACGAGGCCTCGATCGACGGCGATTCCGCTGGCCGCGCAGCGCGCCGCAAGCCAGCCCGCGATCTCGGCGACGGCGCGCGCATGGCGGAGATGCCACGCGGGCGGATCGAGCGAGAGGAGGAGTGCGGCAGCGGCCGTGCGCGACGGGACGGGCATCGCGCCGATCATACGGGAGCCCGGCCGGCCGGCCGGGCTCAGCGGCCGGCGTCCGGGCGCCGACCCGCCGCGACTGCTCCGGGTCCTCCCCGGTGGCCGGGCGCTCGGTCCGAACCTCGACGCCGGCGGTGCCGAGCGCCATGTCGATCGTCCCGACCTCGTCGGTCCGCAGGACGGCCGACCCGGCGCCCTCCAGCCGGGCGAGGACGTCGCGCGACGGATGCCCGTAGTCGTTCCGCGCGCCCACCGAGATCGCCGCCACGCGGGGGCGCGTCGCCGCGACCAGCGCGGCGGTGGTCGACGTCCGGCTCCCGTGGTGGCCGGTCTTGAGCAGGTCCACGGTCGGGAGGCCGCGCGCCGCCAGCTCGGCCTCGACCTCCGCCTCGGCGTCACCCATCAGGAGGAAGCGCCGACCCTCGAACGAGCCGAGCAGGACGATCGAGGCGTCGTTCACCTCGCTGCCGTCGTCGGAGGCCTCGGCTGGGCACCCGATCGGCGTCCGGCCAGAGCACGTCGACGGCTGATCCCGTCGAGGGCGAAGTGGTCGCCCGCGACGAGGCGGCCGCTGGCCGTCCCGCGCGCGGCCAGGATCGTCTCGAGCGCCTGCATATCCCGGGCTGCGTCCCGGCATGCCCGGGCTCCACGACCTGGCCGACGCGGTAGCGCTCGAGGACGAGCGGCAGGCCCGCCGACGTGATCCTCGTGCGGGTGGGTGAGCACGACGAGGTCGATCCGCCGGTCCCACGGTGGCACCCGCGCGTCGAGCGCGACGAGCAGTCGGTCCGGGTCGGGACCGCCGTCGACGAGCATTCGGCCGCCGGTCGGGCCGGTCACGAGGATCGCGTCGCCCTGGCCGACGTCGAGGACCACGACGTGGGCGCGGCCATCCGCGCGCGTGGCGCCGGCGACGACGCAGGACGGCGACCGCGAGGGCTCCGAGGACGCCGGCGAGCCGGAGGATCCGGGCGCTCCGGCGGTCAGGGGCGGGGACGCCGCCTGCCGCTGCGAGGGCGGTGTCGGGCCCCCGTCCGCCGTGCGGCCCGCTGTCGCCGCTCGCGCCGCCCCGCGCCCGTGCGCGGCCCGGCGGCGCGTCCCCGGCTTCCCCGGCGCCGGCCGGGCCCGCCGGATCCGCCGCCGTCCGGCGAACGCAAGCGGCGTCGCGACGAGGAGCGCGGCGGCGGCCAGCCGCGAGGATCGGCGGGCATCGTCACGCTCGCCAACGGGAGTGTCGCGGCCAGGCGAACGATCCCGATCAGGAAGCCCAGCACGAGCGCCCCGGGAAGGCCGAGGATCGACGCGAGGACTCCCGGCGCGCCGAGCGTCGCGAGCGCCCCGCCGGCCAGGGCCAGGGCCCCCGTCGCCATGGCGAGCGGCACGAGCGGCACCACGGCGAGGTTCGTGATCGGCGAGAGCGGCGCCACCCGACCGAAGGCGAGCAGAACCAGGGGCAGCGTGGCCGCCTGCGCAGCAAGCGAGACGCCGAGGCCCTCGCGAACCCAGCGCGGGAGCCAGCCGGCTCGCCGGTCGAGGGCGGCCGTGATCGGTGCCGACCAGGCGATGAGGCCGGCGGTGGCCGCGGCCGAGAGCTGGAGCCCGACGTCGACGGCGCTGGCCGGGTTGGCGACGACGAGCAGAGCGACGGCCCAGCCGAGCGCCGCCGCCGCCGTTCCCGGGCGCCCCGACTCGCGCGCCAGGAGCGCGACGCCCGGTCATCGCGGCGGCCCGCACCACCGACGCCGACGCGCCCGCCAGCACCGTGTAGACGGCGATCGCGACCACGATCGCGCCCGATCGAGTGCGCCGGGCGCGGCCCGCCAGGACGGCCCCGACCAGCCCGGCGACGAGGGCGATGTTCCAGCCCGAGATCGCGACCACGTGCGAGAGGCCGGTCGCCGTGAACGCCGCCGCGAGATCGCGGTCGACCCGGTCGCGGAGCCCGACGAGGATCCCGGCGGCCAGTCCGGCCGCCGGCTCGGGGAGTGCGCGGGTGAGCGCATCGCCCGCGGCTCGCCGGGTCCGCTCCAGCAGCCCGGCCGCGTCGCCGGCGTGCGCCACGAGCTCCAGGGTGCCCGAGCGCAGCGTGCCGGCGACCCCGGTGCGCCGCAGGAAGTCCCCGTAGCCGCCCTCTGGTGGCGGCGCCGGCCGTCCCCGCTGACGCGCACAAGATCGCCGGGCTCCACCGCCGGGTAGCGGGGCGCCGTCACCGCGAGGCGTCACCCCGAACGGTTCGTCGAGCGTGACCGTCAGTCGCTGCTGACCATCGCGCGGCGCGCTCAGCGTCGTCACGCGGGCCATCCAGGGACCGGCGCCGGAGGGCAGCTACGCGGGCGCCTCGGGGCCGCCGGGCGCGACGGCCAGGCGGAGGATGACGAGCCACGCGCCCGCCAGCACGCCGACGGTTGCGCGCGACGCCCGCCGGCGCCGCCCGGCCGCACGCCGAGTACCAGGAGCGCCACGCGCCGGTTGCCGGCGGCGACCAGCGCCACGAGCGCGAGCCACGGGCACGACGGCCCGACGCGGCGGCCACGCCGACCGCGATCGCCCCGATCCCGACCCGGGACCCGAACGGGATCACGGGCCGACGGTGACGAGGTCGCGCACCTTCCCGAATGTCGCCTCGCCCAGGACGCCCCGGCTGCGCAGCTCGTCGACCGTCGCGAACGGCGCCTCCTCGCGCGCCGCGATGATCTTGGCCGAGGTCGCGGGCCCGATGCCCGGCAGGGCGTCGAGGGCGGCGGCCGACGCGGTGTTGACGTCGACGAGGCCGGCGGGCGCGGCGTCCCGCGACGCCCGGCGCGGCGCGAGGTCGGGCGCGCGTGCCGGCGCGGCAGCGGCGTGTCGTCGCGCGACGGGATCCGGACCTGCTCGCCGTCGTGAAGCTCGGCCGCGAGGTTGACCCTGCTTGCGGCCTCCGCGTCGACCCGCGGCCCGAACCCACCGGCCGCCGCGACGGCGTCGGCAACCCGCGCTCCCGGGGCGAGGCGGTAGACGCCCGGGTCGCGCACCGCGCCCGCCACGTCGACCACGAGCGCGGGGATCGCGATGCTGGCCGTCGGGGCACCATCCGCGGCAGCCGCGCCGCCGGGGCGCTCGTCGGCGGCGTGCCGTCGGCGCGGAGCCCGGCTCAGCTCGAGCGGAGAACCGCCGTCGCCGGGCAGGACCAGCGCAGGCGACGACAGCCCGCCGATCACGACCACCGCGGCTGCCACGACGGCCACGGCCGCCGCGCCGAGCGCGATCAGGCCGAGCACGGGACGGCGCACGACCCCGGGACGTGAGATCGCGGCCGGCGCCGCCGCGTGGCGCTCCGCGGTCGCCCGGGGAGGCCCATCCGGGGGCGACACGGTAGGGGCGCCGTCCTCGAGGACGCGCCACGGGAACTGCTGCTCCACGCTCGACTCCCCGGCGGGCGTGCGGGCGGGTGATGGATCGGACGCGCGGCGCGGCGAGGGCCGGCCGAGTGCGGATGCGAAGACGCCCGCCGCATTGGGGGCACAACCGATGCGGCGGACGTCGAGGGTGAGACTAGCGAGCGCCGCTTATCGGCGACTTATCTCGCCCGGACCGGAGTGCGCACCGGGCGTCCGGGTGCCCGGCGGCCGTTGCCTGCTGGCACCACCGATTGGGACGACCCACCGACGGGTTCGCCGACGCTGGAGTAGACTCCGCCGAACGAATCGAGGAGGCGGGGCCTCGTGGGGGGGTCCACGGCACGATGTCCTTTGTTGCGGTCGCCCGCTGTCGTGCCGACGCCAATGGCGAGACCGACCTCGGTCGGAGAGGGGGTACCTGCGGATGGTTCGCCGCTTCATGACCCGATTCGGGGTCGCGCTCTCTGTGGCCGCCGTTGTCCTGAGCCTGGGGGCCAGTGCCGCGTTTGGTGGTGAGATCACCGGAAACGGCAAGACGCTCCAGATCGCCCTACGAGGACAGCAAGTGGGGCACGGGCCTGCACGCTCGGTCGATGTGCCTATCTCGGGCCAGGAAGACGATCAGTTCGTGGACGGCCGGCTCCAAGGCCGAGATCCCGCCCATGCGCAGTCGTGGGGCCAGATCCCCAAGGACTTCCGGGACTTCCTCACCTCGATCGGGGCCAACCCGGCGTCGCCTGCAACCCGACGTCGGGCTTCGAGGAGTAGCGGAGCGACTCTCAGCGACGTACCGCTGAGCGCAGCGACAGGGCCTTCGGCGCATGCCGGAGGCCCTGTCCCGCTCCGGGGGCCGTGCCCGCGGAGCCCGCGCGGACGCACCTGTCGGACGTCCGACCGCGTCGCCGGACCCGGCGCGACCGGCGGGCACACTGATGCGGCGGGCGTCGGACGAGACTGGGTACACGGGCCCCTTCGCCGGTCGCACAGCCCACGCTGTGGCGCGTGACGGATGCGCGGTATCTCAGGCGTCGCGCATCACCCGCTCGGAGCCGAGGTCGACCGTGATGCGCTCGTCGAGCCGGCGCGCGACTCGATCCGCGAATCGGGCGACGCGGGCAGCGAATCGGGCAGCCGTGCCTCGGACGGCTCCCGGGCCGGATGAGTGGCTCGGGCGCCCGTTCTCCTCGTCCGCGAGCCGCCAGCGGCGCTCGCGCTCGGCCTCCGCCCGGAGCGCCTCCATCTTCATGACGTGGATCAGGTAGTGGTGCTGCCACATCAGGCGAACCCTCCGGGTGTTCAGCGACGGTGGTCGTCGAGATCGGCGTCCCGGCTGTCGGTGCCGAAGAGGAAGCCGGCCGCATCGAAGAGCGAGAGCGCTGCGACGAGCGCGAGAAGCCAGGCGAATGCGGATTCCATCGGTGGGTTCCCCCCTCGTGTCGCCGCACGGTGATAACCGATGCGGCGGTCATAACTGGTTACCGCATGGTACCCACTTGCGCGTAACCAGTCAAGCCCCTAAAGTGGTTATCGATGACGAGATCACGACCCCCGAGATCACCGCCACGCGGCGACCCTGGACGACACGTTCGACTTCCTGAACACCGACGAGCTGGATGGATCGGGCCACCCGATCGAGCGGCTGCCCTCGCTCGCCGACGCCATCCTCTGGCTGGTTGAGCACGGCCTGCTGCACCCGGAGGAGGCCGTGCGGATCGAGGCGCACCCGGGACATCGCTCGGTGGACCCGCTCGCGCAGGTCCACGTCGACGCGCGCCGCGATGCGCGAGATCGTCGAGGCGCTCGTTGCCGCCCGGTCAGCCGAGCCGGCCGCCGTCGAGGCCGTGAACGCGGTTCTCCGAGCACGCACCGTGACGGAGCTCGTGGTGGGCGAAGGCTCGCTGGCGATCGGCCACCGGCACATCGGCGAGCCGCTCGACGAAGCGCTGGCGGAGGTGACCCAGCCCCTCGTCGCGCTCGTCGAAGCGGACGAGGCGGACCGGCTCCGGATCTGCGCGAACGACGGCTGTCGGTGGGTCTTCCACGACACGTCCCCGACCGGGCGCCGGCGCTGGTGCAGCATGGCGAGCTGCGGCAACCGGGCCAAGGCCGCCCGCCATCGCGCGCGCAAGCGCGGAGCAGTCCCGGCCGACGAGGCGATCGGCGCCGCGGGGCGCAGCGCCGGCTGACCGTCAGGCCGGCAGCCGCTCCCAGGCGACCCACCGCGCGCCGTCCCACCAGCGGTGCCAGGTCATGCCGTCACGACCGCGGGCGAAGACGTCGAGCCGCTCCGCGCCCCACGACGAGCAGGCTGGCGTCGACATCGGGTCGAGCTCGCCGCCCAGCGACTCCCAGGGATGCCACGCCACGCCGTCCCAGTAGCGGTTCCACAGGCTGCCGTCCGGGAAGACGGCGAAGACCTCGGCCTGGTCGACCGCCCATGCCACCGCCGTCGGCGCCGACGCGAGCGTCCCGCCCAGGTCCTCGTCGATCGTGAGGGTGCCGTCCACCCACGCGCGGTGCCGGAGCGTCCCCCGCTCGGTGACCTCGAGGAGGTCGAACCGGCCCGGTTCCCACGAGAACGCGGCCGTCCCCCGCCCATCCATCAGCCCATTGCCTCCAGCAGCGGCTTCACCTCGGTCACGAGGCGGGTCATCGACTCCTCGTCGTACGTCGCCGGCACGCCCGCGACGAGATGCCGGTAGCCGATCTCGACATACGGCGCCAGCATCTCGGCCACATCCTCCGGGGTGCCCACCGGCTGGTCCTCCCAGTGACGGGCGATCCGGTTCCGGTCGAACGCCTCGTGGAAGACGCGCTCCGCCTCGGCCCGGTCGTCGCGGATGAAGACCGTCCCGATCCCCGTCGTCCGCTCGATCTCGCGCACGGGTCGCGCCCGACCGCCGCGCAATGCTCCAGGAGGATCGCCTCCTTGCGCCTGACCGTCTCGACGCCGCCGCCCACGTTGTTCATGTCGGCGTACCTCGCCACGAGCTTGAGGGTGACCTGCTCGCCCCCGCCGCCGACGCAGATCGGGAGGCGGGCCTGGACGGGCGGCGGCAGGTTGCGCGTCTCCCGGGAGGCGTAGCGCGGGCCGGATGCCGTCGGCTCGGTCCCGTCGAGCATCCCGCGCATGATCGGGAGCGCCTCGCCGAGCCAGCGCAGCCGCTCCGGGAACCCGGACCCGAACTCGATCCCGAAGTCCTCGTGCTCCTCCCCGAACCAGGCGCCGCCGATGCCGAGGATCGCCCGGCCGCCGCTGATGTGATCGAGGGTCGTGGCCATCTTGGCCACGAGAGCCGGGTTGCGGAACGTGTTGGCCCCGACCATCAGCCCGATCCGGACGCGCTCGGTCGCCTGGGCCCAGGCCGCCAGGGTCAGCCAGCCCTCGAAGATCGGCCCGTGCGAGTCCCCGACGATGGGGTAGAGGTGATCCCACGTCCAGAGGCTCGAGTATCCAAGTTGATCTGCCCGGATGCCGGCCTGGAGGAGCGGTGGCCAGTCGGTGTACTGGTTCCAGCACAGGGCGCCGATCTTGACTTCGGGCACGAGTTCCTCCAGGCGACCGTGCCGGTGGGCCGGCGCGTTGACCCGAGGGTACGCCATCGGTGGACACCCGGCCCCCGGATGGGGGAGAACCGGCCCTCTGTCCCGCCTCACCTGGCGTGGCACTCTGCGCGCATCACCCCGGCGCCCCTTGCGGAGCACCCGCCCCGCGCAGCCCATCGCAGACCGGAGCCCGATCCCGTGCCCGACATCTCCCCCGCCTCTCTCCCGCCGACCACGCCCGGCTCTGACCCGAACACGCGCGACCGGGTTGCCGACGTCCTCGGCGTCACGCACAACCCGCTCGAGAGCTTCTTCGCTCCGGCATCGGTCGCCGTCATCGGCGCCACGGAGAAGGAGGGGAGCGTCGGGCGGACAGTCTTCTGGAACCTCATCAGCAGTCCGTTCGGCGGCACCGTCTACCCGGTCAACAAGGGGCGTCCGAGCATCCTCGGTGTCCGGGCCTACCCCAACCTCGCGGCGCTGCCCGAGGTGCCGGAGCTTGTCGTCATCGTGACCCCCGCGACCACGATCCCGGCCACGGTGGAGGAGTGCGCGGCCGCAGGCGTCAAGACCGTCGTCATCATCTCCGCCGGCTTCAAGGAGATCGGCCCGGCGGGCGCCGAGCTGGAACGCCAGATCCTCGAGACGGCGCGGGCCCACGGGATCCGGATCGTCGGGCCGAACTGCCTGGGTGTCATGCGTCCGCCGACCGGCCTCAACGCCACGTTCGCCGCCGGCATCGCCGCTTCAGGCTCGGTCGGGTTCGTGAGCCAGAGCGGCGCGCTCCTGACGGCGGTCCTCGACTGGAGCAAGCGCGAGAAGGTCGGCTTCAGTGCGGTCGTCTCGCTCGGGTCGATGCTCGACGTCGGCTGGGGCGACGTCATCACCTACTTCGGCAACGATCCGGCGACCGAGAGCATCGTCATCTACATGGAGACGATCGGCGACGCCCGGGCCTTCCTCTCGGCGGCCCGCGAGGTCGCGCTCACGAAGCCGATCATCGTCATCAAGCCCGGTCGGACGGCCCAGGCGGCCAAGGCCGCTGCCTCCCACACGGGCTCCCTGACCGGCTCCGACGAGGTGCTCGCCGCCGCCTTCCGACGGGTCGGCGTCCTGCGCGTCGACGCGATCGCCGACATCTTCGACGTCCTGGAGGTCCTCGCCAAGCAGCCCCGCCCGAGCGGCAACCGCCTGACGATCGTGACCAACGCCGGCGGCCCGGGAGTCCTGGCGACCGACGCGCTGATCACCGGCGGCGGCGAGCTGAGCGAGATCTCGCCGGCCACGATGGAGGAGCTCAACGCCTTCCTGCCCGGCCCGTGGAGCCACAACAACCCGATCGACATCATCGGCGACGCGACGCCCGAGCGGTACGCCAAGGCCCTCGAGGTCGCGGCCCGCGACGAGGGCAGCGACGGCCTCCTCGTGATCCTCACGCCCCAGGCGATGACCGACCCGACCGCGACGGCCCGCGAGCTCATCCCGTTCGCCCACATCGAGGGCAAGCCGGTCCTCGCCAGCTGGATGGGCGGGATGGACGTCCTCGAGGGGGCGGCGATCCTCCGGGAGGCCGGCATCCCCACCTTCGACTACCCCGACGAGGCGGTGGAGATCTTCAACTTCACGTGGCGGCTGGCACGCAACCTCCAGCAGATCTACGAGACGCCGACGCTGCCCTCCGACGAGGAGCACCCGGTCGACCGGGCGAGGGCCGACGCGCTCATCGGTGCGGCGCGGGCGGAGGGCCGGACGCTGCTCACGGAGGACGAGTCGAAGGAGCTCCTGGCCGCCTACGGGATCCCGATCACGGAGACAGTGGTCGCTCCCTCGGTCGACGACGCGGTGACCGCCGCCGACCGGATCGGCTATCCGGTCGTGGTCAAGCTCTACTCGCACACGATCACCCACAAGACCGACGTGGGCGGTGTCCAGCTGAACCTGAAGGACGCCGACGCCGTGCGCCACGCGTACGAGCTGATCCGCGACTCCGTGACCGAGAAGAAGGGAGCCGAGCACTTCGAGGGCGTCACGGTCCAGCCCATGGTCAACTGGACCGGCTACGAGCTCATCCTGGGCAGCTCCATCGATCCGCAGTTCGGGCCGGTGCTCCTGTTCGGCATGGGCGGCCAGCTCGTCGAGGTCTTCAAGGACCGCGCCCTGGGCCTGCCGCCCCTGACCACGACGCTCGCCCGCCGGATGATGGAGAGCACCAAGATCTACACCGCCCTCAAGGGCGTGCGCGGGCGGCGGGGCGTCGACCTGGACGAGCTGGAGCAGCTTCTGGTCCGGTTCAGCCAGCTCGTCGTCGAGCAGGCCTGGATCAGCGAGCTCGACATCAACCCGCTGCTCGCCTCGCCGGAGCGCCTCATCGCGCTCGACGCCCGCGTCGTGCTCCACGATCCGGCGACCGACCCGAAGGACCTGCCGCCCCTGGCGATCCGGCCGTATCCGCGCAAGTACGTCAGCACCTGGACCTGCCCCGACGGGCACGAGCTGACGATCCGGCCGATCCGGCCGGAGGACGAGCCGCTCATGGTCGACTTCCACCGCTCTCTCTCCGAGGAGACGGTCTTCCAGCGATACCTCGCGCACCTGGGGTTCAACGAACGGACCGCCCACGAGCGCCTCATCCGCATCTGCTTCGTCGACTACGACCGTGAGATGGCCCTCGTCGCGGAGTGCGCGCACCCCGACCCCGGCCTGCCGGCAATCGTGGGCGTCGGACGCCTCTCGCGGACGTTCGGCTCCGACGACGCCGTCTTCGCGGTGCTCGTGACCGACGCCCGCCAGGGGGTGGGTGTCGGGACCGAGCTGCTGCGCCGGATCGTGGACGTCGCCCGCGGCGAGGGCGTCGCCACGCTGAGCGCGGACATGCGGGCCGACAACGCGGGCATGCGCCGGGCCGCCGAGAAGGTCGGCTTCACGATCGTCCCGGGCGCGACCGACGACGTGATCCGGGCGGAGATGCGGCTGGCCTGAGCCCGGGGCGCCGCGCAGGGGCGCCGACGAGCGCACCAGCCCCTCAGTCGCAGGGGGCAGCTCGGTGCCCGGCGCCGGCGGGGCCAGCGACGGACCGGGATCGGGCGCGCCGACGGTCATCGTGATCGTTCCGCAGGCGGTCACGGCCGTCGTCGTGAGCCCGTCGTCCGGTGCCGGCGTGGCCGGGATCGGGCAGGGTGATCAGGACCGTCCCGCTCGCGACGCGGCCCTCGGCGGTCCAGGGCGGCCCGCCGTGCCCGGATGCGGGCACCGTGGCGTCGGTCGCGCCGGCCGGGATCGTGCCCACCCAGTCGCCGTTGACGTAGACGAGGAGCGGCCGGTCGATCCCGCTGTCGACGTGGAGCGTCAGCTCGGGATCCGTGGTCCAGCCGGCGCATCCGGCCACGAGCAGCGCCACCATGCGCCAGCGGCGATGCGGCCGGCCGGCAGGCGACGGGGCGTCACGGCGGGTTCGCATGCCCCGATTCTGCCCGACGGAGGTGCCGTCGGCGCGGCGTCGCGGGCGTCGGCGCACCGGTCGGGTCGTCGCCCGGTCTCCGGCCCGTCCGCTCAGCCCCGGACGACGATGTTCACGAGGCGGCCGCCGCCGGCATGGATGATCCGGTCGGGGACTGCCCCGGCCAGCGCCGCGATCACCTTGGGGCGGGCGAGGACGATCGCCTCGACCTCGGCGTCGCCGAGAGCCCGACGGCCACCTCGACCCGGTCGCGGACCTTGCCGTTGACCTGGACCGGCAGCTCGCGCGTCGCGACGGCCGCCGCCGCGGCGTCGACCTCCGGCCAGCGCTCGCGCGTGGATGGAGCTCCACGGCGTGCCGGCGGCCGCCAGCCGCCGCGACCAGAGCTCCTCGGTGACGTGCGGCGCGGCCGGGGCCAGCATGAGCAGCAGCGAGGCGGACGGCCTCGTCCCACGCCGCGCCGCCGGCGACCTCGGTCCCGCGGTAGCGGAGGAGCAGGTTCGCCAGCTCCATCAGCTTCGCCACCATCGTGTTGAAGCGGAAGCCCTCGTAGTCGACCGTCACCGCCGCCAGGGTCCGGTGGGCCGTCGCCGCGGATCGCCGTCTCGGCCGCGGCGGCGTCCTCGCCGGCCGGCAGCCGGCCGGCCTGCGCGTCGCTCGGCTCCGTCCCGTGCGGGTCCAGGGCGATCGTCCAGGCCCGGTCCAGGAAGCGGGCCACGCCGCCGATGCCGCTCGGGCTCCACGGCCCGCCCTGGTCCCAGGGGCCCATGAACATGAGGAAGAGGCGCACCGTGTCGGCGCCGTACTGCGCCACGAGCGCGTCGGGATCCTCGACGTTGCCGCGCGACTTGCTCATCCGCTCGCCGTCGGCGCCCAGGACCTGGCCCTGGTTGAAGAGCCGCTTGAACGGCTCGCGCTCGCCGACCAGGCCGCAGTCCGCCATCGCCTTGGTGAAGAAGCGCGAGTAGAGCAGGTGCATGACGGCGTGCTCGGCGCCGCCCGTGTACTGGTCGACCGGCGTCCAGCGGTCGACGTTCGCGTGCGGTCGACGGGGCCGTCCTCGTTGCCGGGCGAGAGGTAGCGGAACCAGTACCACGACGAGTCCATGAACGTGTCCATCGTGTCGGTCTCGCGCTGGGCCGGTTCGCCGCAGCGCGGACACGCGGTGTCCACGAACGCCGGATCGTGCCGGAGCGGGTTCTCGCCCGAGCCGGCGTAGTCGACGGTCTCGGGCAGGCGGACCGGCAGGTCGGCGTCGGGGACGGGAACGATCCCGCAGGCGTCGCAGTAGACCACCGGGATCGGCGTCCCCCAGTAGCGCTGGCGGCTGATCAGCCAGTCGCGGATCCGGTAGCCGACCGTGGCCTTTCCCTCGCCGCGCGACTCGAGGTCCGCGGTGATGGCCGCGATCGCCTCGGGCGCGGCCAGCCCGTTGTAGCGACCCGAGTTGACCAGGACGTCGTCGGCCGTCTTCGAGACGTACGCCTCGGTCGAGCTCGCGCTCCGCGCCGTACGTCGCCGCCGGCCGGATCACCTCCCGGATCTCGAGGTCGAACTGGCGGGCGAAGGCGAAGTCGCGCTCGTCGTGGGCCGGGACCGCCATGATCGCCCCGGTCCCGTAGCCGGACAGCACGTAGTCCGCGATCCAGATCGGGATCCGCTCGCCGTTGACCGGGTTGATCGCGTCGGCGCCGAGCGGGACGCCGGTCTTGTCGCGATCGGTGCTGAGGCGCTCGATCTCCGTTGCCCTGCGCGCCTGCTCGACGTACGTCTCGACGACGGGCCGCTGCCCGGGCGACGTCAGCCTGGCCACGAGCGGGTGCTCCGGGGCCAGGACCATGAAGGTGGCCCCGAAGAGCGTGTCGGGGCGCGTCGTGAAGACCCGGATCTCGTCGCCGCCCGGGATGTGCGTGTCGGGCGCGCTGCGGAAGACGACCTCGGCGCCCTCGCTGCGCCCGATCCAGTTCGTCTGCATGACCCGGATGGGCTCGGGCCAGTCGAGGCCCGTGTAGTCGAGGAGCTCGTCGGCGTACTTCGTGATCCGCAGGAACCACTGGGCCAGGTCGCGCTTCTCGACCTTCGCTCCACAGCGCCAGCAGCGGCGGTCGACGCCCTCGACCTGCTCGCGGGCGAGCGTTCCGTCGTTGGGGCACCAGTCGACCGGCGCGGTGGCGCGGTAGGCGAGCCCTGCCTCGACGAAGCGCAGGAAGAGCCACTGGTTCCAGCGGTAGTAGGACGGGTCGCAGGTGACGACCTCGGCGTCCCAGTCGAACGACGCGCCCATGCTCCGCAGCTGGCGGCGCATGTTCTCGATGTTGCGGTAGGTCCACTCGGCCGGGTGGATCTGGTTCTTGATCGCGGCGTTCTCGGCCGGCAGCCCGAAGGCATCGAACCCGACGGGGAAGAAGACGTTGTAGCCGAGCATCCGGCGGTAGCGGGCCACGGCATCGGTGGGCGTCTTCACGTACCAGTGGCCGACGTGGAGGTTGCCCGACGGGTAGTCGTACATCGTGAGCAGGTAGTACTTCGGCCGGGACGTCGTCCTCGAGGTCGGTCCGGTGGAGGCCGAGCTCGTCCCACCGCTGCTGCCAGCGCGGCTCGATGGTGGCGGGGTCGTAGCGCTCGATCCGGGTCCGCTCGGTGGTCACGTTTTGGCCTCTGCGTACGCGACGACCCCCCGCCGGTCGGGCGAGGGGTCGAGTCGGCGGCAGTGTCAGGAGGGTGGTGGAGCTACGGGGATTCGAACCCCGGACCTTCTGAATGCCATTCAGACGCTCTTCCAGCTGAGCTACAGCCCCATCGGTCCGATGGCAGAGTATAGCGGAAGACGGCGCCGTTCAAGGGCGTCCGGATCAGGCACCGGCCTAGGTGCGAGACGTCGGCCACGGACGCGGCCGCGTCACGCGGATCACGAGACGAGGCCGGCGAGCCCTGGCGCCCCGTGGCGCGGTCGTCACCCTTGTGTGCGCCCCCTCGGTGCCCTACCATCCCGCGATCGTTGCGACACGTAGAGGAGGGCTGGCGTGAAGCTGATCAACACCGACGGGATGGCCCTCATCGGGCCGGGATCGGAGTGGTTCTGGACGGCGCTCGGCGGCGTCGCCCTCACGGTCACGTTCATCGCCATCTACCGGCAGCTCCGGCTGCAGCGGAGTGCCGAGGCGATCGAGCACCTGGCGTCGCTGAAGCGGGAATGGGACTCCGAGGGGATGGCCCGGAGCGTGCTCGCGACCCTCCTTGCCATCCGGGACGGGTGCGACCCGACGCGTCTCCCGATGGCCGCGCACGAGATCGGCGACTTCTGGCAGCGCGTCGGCTACATGGTCCGGGAGAGGGACGTCGACCGGCGCCTCGTCCACCAGTACCTCTTCTCCGATATTCGGGCCTGGTGGCACTGGCTCGCCCCGACCGTGCGCTTCTGGCGCGAGTCGGAGGGGCTCCCGCTCCTCTACGGGCACTTCGAGTGGCTGGCCGGGCTCATGGTCGAGATGGACCGCAAGGCGGGCAGGACCATGACCTTCGACGAGGGATCGGTCGCCCGCTCCCTGGCCGCCTCCATCGAGATCCGCCTGCACCAGATCCGCACCGGCGAGGAGCTGCGGTCCGTCATCTTCCACCCGGCGTCCACGGGGACGCTCGCGCCCGAGACGGCGCCGTCCCCGCACGCCGAATGACCGAGGGCCAGTAGCGGATCCGCAGGCACGGCCCGCGGCGCTCAGCCGGACCCGGATCCCGCCGGATCCCGGCACGTCTCGCGCCTCCGCTGCCCGGTCGGGTGAGCCGCTGCCCGGGGACCCTCGAGGGCCTCCTCGGTGGTGGCCTTGGCTACACTCCTCGCACCGACCGTCCTCACCAGGTGCCCCGTTGACCGAGCCCCGCCGCTCCCTGCCCCCACGCACGACGCTCGCCCTCGCTGCCGGCCGGGCGACCGCCGCGGCGTCGCGCCGCCTTGGTCGCGGCAGGGGGGCCACCGTGGGCGGCGGCGTCGCCCTCCGGATCGACCCCAACGCCCTGCGCCGGCTCGCCGCCGGCCGCCAGGTGGCCCTCGTCTCGGCCACGAACGGCAAGAGCACCACGACCCGGCTCCTGGCCGAGGCGCTGGGGACGGCCGGCGCCGTGGCCTACAACGCGACCGGGGCCAACATGGCGGAGGGCCTCGTCACGACGCTCGACGCGGACCGCCGCGCCCCGTACGCCGTCCTCGAGACCGACGAGGCCTACCTCGGCCCGATCGCCCAGGCCACGCGACCGCGGGCGATCCTCCTGATGAACCTGAGCCGCGACTACCTGGAGCGCGGCGTCCGGAGCAAGGCGCTGGCTCGCCACTGGCAGGCGACGCTCGTCGCGCGTCTCCTGGCCCTGCACGGTCGTCGCCAACGCCGACGACCCGCTCGTGGCCTGGTCAGTCCGCGACTACGGCGACGTCGTCTGGGTGGCGGGCGGGATGTGGTGGGACGTCGACGGGGAGGTCTGCCGGACCTGCCGGGTGCGCCTCCGTCGAGACGGCGACGACTGGTCCTGCGCAACGTGCGGCCTGGCCCGCGCCGAGCCCGCCTGGCGCGTGGTCGAGGATCGCGTCCTGGGGCCTGGCCTCGACCTCCCGCTCGACCTTCGGCTCCCCGGCCGGACCTCGGTCTCCAACGCGCTCTTCGCCCTGGCCGGGGCGGCCGCGCTGGGCGTCGACCCGGCGCGCGCTCTGGCGGCGATCGGCCGTGTCGACGACGTGGACGGGCGCTGGCGCCCGCGCTCCATCGACGGCCGCGTCGTGCGCCTCCTGCTCTCGAAGAACCCGTCGTCCTGGAGCGAGATCATCGAGCGTGCGGCCGGCGGGAGCGATCCGCTGGTCGTCGTCATGGAGGCCCGCGGCGGGTCCGGCAAGGACTGCGCGTTCCTCTGGGACGCCCCGTTCGAGCGGCTCGCCGGGCGGACCGTGGTGGCCGCCGGGAACCGGGCCGCCGACGTGGCGCTCCGCATGCACGTCGCCGGGCTCGACGTCCGCGATCGTGCCGGATCCCGCCGCGGCGATCCGCTCCCTCCCGCCGGGCGCCGTGGACGTCGCCGCCAACTACCCGGCCTTCCTCGCCCTCGCGGCGACGCTGGGCGGCTGAGCGATGGCCGGCCGCGTCCTGCTGCTCGCCGACGTCTACCCGGCGCTCTCGATGCCCCAGGCCGACGCCGGCAACCTGCGCGTCCTCGAGCAGCGGGCGGCGGCGCGCGGGATCGCCGTCCGCTCGGTGACCGTCCAGCCCGGCGATCCCCTGCCGGCGGCCGACCTCTACCAGGTCGCGGGGGCCGCCGACGAGGACCTGCCCGAGCTCGCCCGACGCCTCGCCGACCGAGGGAACGCTGGCCGCGGCCGTGGCCGGCGGCGCCGTCCTCCTCGCGATCGACGCTGGCTTCCAGGTGGTCGGCCGGACCTTCGCGGATCCCGACGGCCGGCGAGCACGACGGCCTCGGGTCTCCTGGACGTCCGCTCGTCGCGCGGCTCGTTCGTCGACGGGCCGGTCGTGGGGACGCCGGCCTTCGCGCCCGGCCTCCCCGAGCTGGCGGGCTTCGAGTCGCACTGCGGCCGCATCGATCCTGGGCCCGGATGCCGTGCCGTTCGCGCGCCTCGAGGTGGGGACCGGCAACGGGGGCGAGCCGGCCACGGACGGAGCGGTGGCAGGCCGCGTCATCGGGACCTACGTCCACGGCCCGCTCCTGGCCTGGAACCCGGCCCTGGCAGACCACCTCCTCGAGCATGCTCGTGGGCACGCCGCTGGCGTCCCTCGCCGACGAGCCCGGCTTCGCCGCCGAGGTCCGGGCCGGCCGGATGGCGGAGGCACGGCAGGCGCTCGACGACCCGGCGCCGCTGATGGCGGGCGGGCCGCGGTCTGTGGGGCGCCAGGAGCCGCGAACCGCGCACCTCGAGTCGCCGGCCGTCGCTCGCCTGCCGGGCGGCGACCTCCCCTACACGCTCCGCCGGTCGGCGCGTGCCCGTCGGCTGCGTGTCACGATCGACCCGCGCCGCGGCGTGATCGCGACCGTGCCCGGGATCAGGACGGGCGAGGCGGCCGCCCGCGGCCTCGTGGAGCCGTTCCTGGCCGAGCGCGAGGCGTGGATCCGGCGCCACCTCGCCCGGCAGGCGGCCCGTGCCGGCGCGGTGGTCGGCCGCCGGGGACCTGGGCGACGGGTCGCTCCTTCGCTACCGGGGCGAGCCGCACCGGATCCGCGTGGTGGCCGGCACACCGGGGAGCCGCCGCTCCCGTGTGGAACGTGTCGGCGCCGACGACGAGGACGTCCTGCTCGTCACGCTGGCCCCGGCGGAGCGGCGGCCGCTCGCCGCGGTCCTGGAGGCGTGGCTGCGCGTCCGCGCGCGCGCCGCGGTCGAGGAGGCGGTCGCGCGCCACGCCGGAGCCGCTCGGGGTGGCACCGACCGCGATCGCCGTGCGCGACACGCGGAGTCGGTGGGGGAGCGCGTCCCGGGCGGGCCGCGTCATGCTGGCCTGGCGGCTCGTGCTGGCTCCGCCGCGCGGTCCTCGAGACCGTCGTGGTCCACGAGCTCTGCCACCTGCGCGTCTTCGGCCACGGGCCGCGCTTCTGGGAGCTCGTCGCCACGCGGATGCCGGACCACGCGGTCCACCGGCGCTGGCTGCGGACCCACGCCGCGGAGCTCCACGCCGCGCTGGGCTGACCGGGCGCTGGTTGCCCGATCGCTCCGCGCTTCCCGAGCCGCTCCCCGGTCCCTACACTTCGGCTCCCATGCGCACCTGCCCCAGCTGCGGCCAGTCGATCCCGGAGCAGTTCCGGATCTGCGGCTACTGCGGCGCGCCGCTCGAGGCGCCCGTTCCCCGGCCCCGGTCGAGAACCGCCGCATCGTCACGATCGTCTTCTCCGACCTGAAGGGGTCGACGGCCCTCGGTGAGCAGCTTGACCCTGAGGCGGTTCGCGAGGTGCTGGCGCGCTACTTCGACGCCATGCGGGCCGAGCTGGAGCGGCATGGCGGGACGATCGAGAAGTTCATCGGCGACGCGGTCATGGCCGTCTTCGGCCTCGATGTGGTCCACGAGGACGACGCTCTCCGCGCGGTCCGCGCCGCCGCCGGCATGGGCGCCGCCCTTGAGGACCTCAACGACTGAGCTCGAGGCGCGCTACGGCGTCCGTCTCGCGAACCGCACCGGGGTCAACACCGGCGAGGTCGTGGCCGGTGACCCGACCGCCGGCCAGCGCCTCGTCACCGGCGACACGGTCAACACGACCGCGCGTCTCGAGCAGGCGGCCCCGGAGAACCAGGTCCTGCTCGGGCCCGTGACCCACGCCCTGGTCCGCGACGCGGTCGAGGCGGAGCCGGTCGAGCCGCTCGTCCTGAAGGGCAAGGCCGAGCCGGTTCCCGCATGGCGCCTCGTGCGCGTCCGGGCGGCGACCGACGGGCGCGCACGCCGCGAGGACACGCCCCTCGTGGGCCGCGCCGCGGAGCTCGAGGCCCTGCGCGGCGCCCTCGCCGGCGCCGTCGCGACGCGGGCGCCGCGCGCTGGTCATGCTCACCGGTGACGCGGGCGTCGGCAAGTCACGGCTCGTCCGCGAGCTCATCGCGGATGTCGAGGGCGTCGCCGTCGCCCTGCGCGGCCGCTGCCTCTCGTACGGGGAGGGGATCACCTTCTGGCCGATTGGCGAGATCGTCCGGGCCGCCGCGGGGATCGACGAGGCGGATTCGCACCGGCGGCCGCGCGGACGAAGCTCCTCGCGATCGCGCCCGACCGCGACGTCGCTGCGCGTGTCGCGTCGATCGTCGGGCTGAGCGGCGCCACGGTGCCCCTGCCGGAGGTCGTTCTGGGGCGTTCGCCGCCTCCTCGAGGAGCTGACGAGTCGCCGGCCGATCCTCCTCGTCGTCGACGACATCCACTGGGCAGAGCCTGCCCTGCTGGACCTCCTCGACCATCTCCTCGGCGCTGCCGAGGACGCCCCGATCCTCGTGGTGGCCACGGCCCGCCCGGAGTTCGCCGACGAGCATCCTGGCGTGGCCGGCGGCAGGCGCCCCGTCCGGATCGCGCTCGAGCCGCTCGGCGAGGATGGCGGCCACGGCCATCGTCGCGAACCTCGCCGGCGCTCCGATCCCGCCCGACGTGGCGCGCAGTGTCGTGGCCATCGCCGAAGGGAACCCGCTCTTCGTCGAGCAGCTCGTCGAGACGCTGATCGAGACGGACGCGCATCCGTCTCGATGGACGGGCGCTGGGTTCGGGCCGACGAGGCGGCCGACCTCGGTCTGCCGCCCAGCATCCAGGCGCTCGTCGCGGCCCGGCTTGACCGGATCACGCGCAGCGAGCGCGGCGTCCTGGAGCCCGCCTCGGTGATCGGCCTGCGGTTCGCGGAGCCTGCCGTCGCCGACCTCGTCGATCCCGGCCTGCGCGCTGACCTCGCCTCGACCGTCGGCCAGCTCGTTCGGCGCCGGCTGATCCTGCCCGAGACCTGCACCGTCCCGCCCGGGAGCCGAGCTCGAGTACCGGTTCGGCCACCAGGTGATCCGGGACGTCGCCTACCAGGGGATCCTCAAGCGGACCCGCGCGACGCTCCACGAACGCTTCGTCGCGTGGGCGGACCGGGTCAACGCCGACCGCGACCGGGGCCAGGAGTTCGAGGAGATCCTGGGCTACCACCTCGAGCAGGCGTACCGCTACCGGGCGGAGCTCGGCCCGCTCGACGAGGTGAGCATCGCGATCGGTCGCGACGGCGCTCGGCGCCTGGCGGCCGCCGGGAGCCGCGCCTTCGAGCGTGGGGACATGCACGCGGCCGCGAACCTCCTGCGCCGGGCCTCGGCGCTCCTCGACGACCACGATCCGGCCCGCGTGGACCTCGCCCCGGATCTGGCCGAGGCGCTCCTGGAGCTCGGCGAGCTCGAGCTGGCCGAGACGATCCTCGCCGCCGCGATCGAGGCGGCCGACGAGCTCTTCGACGATCGTCGGCGGGCTCACGCGGTCGTGATGCGCCTCCTTGTCCGCTTCTACTCGGGCGGAGGCGACGACGCCCTCGACCGGGCGATCGGCGACGACATCGACACCGCCCTCGCCGTCTTCGAGCGCGCGGGTGACGAGCTCGGCCAGGCCCGCGCCTGGAGCGTGCGCTTCGGGGACGCCAACTCGAGCGGCGCCTACGCGGAGGCCGCCGCAGGCCGCCGAGCAGGTGATCGTCCATGCCCGGGCCGGCGGCGACCGTCGCCTCGAGCGCCGTGGGCATGACCGGGTACGCCCTGGCTGCCCTGTACGGCCCGACGCCGGTCCCCGACGCGATCGCCCACCTCGAGACGCTTCTCGACGGCGTCGAGGATGATCGGCGGACGAGCGGCCTCCTCCGTTGCCTCCTGGCCCAGCTCCTGGCGATGAACGGCGAGATCGAAGCTGCCCGGCTGACGTACCGGGCCGCCCGTGCAGCGCTCGAAGATCTCGGGCGCAACGTGCTCGCCGCGTCGGTCTCGCTCAACTCGTGGCGCGTGGAGATGCTGGCACGCGACCCGGCGGCTGCCGAGCGCGAGCTGCGTCGCGACCACGCGGCGCTCGAGGCGATGGGCGAGCGATATCTCCTCTCGACCGTGGCCGGGGCGCTCGCGATGACGCTCATCGTCCAGGGCCGTCTGGACGAGGCCGAAGCGGTTCGCCGCGCAGTCCGAGGAGCTGGCCACCGACGACGACGTCGAGTCCCAGGCCCTCTGGCGCGGCGCTCGGGCTCGGATCGCGGCCCGCCGGGGTGACGTCGAGGAGGCGCGTCGCCAGGCCCAGGGTGCCGTCGCCGCGGTCGACGCCTCCACGTCGCCGTGGATCCGGTCCGGCACCATGCTCGACGCGGCCGACACGATGGGCCGGGCCGGCCAACCCGAGCAAGCCCGTGCGTGGCTCGCCGAGGCGCGCGACGCCTCAGCCGCCAAGGGCGACGTCGTGACCGAGGGCATCGCGGCCGCGATGCTGGAGGCGCTCGGCGGCTGACGCTCAGGTGCCGGTGTCGGGACCTGCGCGCCGCCGTCAGGCCGCGCGGCGCCGGCATCAGAACCCGCGGGTCCCCCCGTTCGACGGGGTCCGGAAGACGATCGTGTAGGTGAGCTTGTCCGGGCTGTACCCGAACGAGACCACGCAGTTCGTCACGACGGATGCCGTGCAGGCCGTCTTCACGGGGATCACGACGCCTGCGCCGCCGTCCTCGACGTGCACGACGCCGCCCTTGCGCTCGTTGTACCCCTTCGGGAGCAGCGTGGCATCCCAGTCCATCCGCCACTCGAGGTAGGGCAGGACGGCGGTGCCGTAGTTCACGCTCACGATCGCGGCCTGGCCGAAGCAGGTGAGCCCGGCGGCGCAGAACGCGTTCGTCGGGTCTGCGATCTCCGTGATCCCGACCGGCTGGCCGTTGGCGGCTCCCGGTGCCTGCACCGTGGTCCGCTGGCGATTCGTGACCGTGAGCTGCGCCGGCGTGAACACGGAGGCGGCCTGACCGGGCGCGAGGAACTTGCTCACGCTGTCGAGGTTGTCGCCCAGGGCCGTCGCCTCGCCGACCGCGTAGAACGTGTCCGGGTTCGCCCCGTTGTCGTTCCGGTTCTCCTTGACCTGGGCTGCCGTCACGACGCGCAGTGCGCCTGCGGTCGACTGTGCCCGCACCGCGACCTGGAGCTCGGCGTGTGCCGCCCTTCGCCAGGTTCGGGAAGGTGCACGAGAACCCGTCGTTCGTGGCTGCGACACTGACGAACGAGCAGGTCGCGGCCCCGACCGGGAGGAGGCCGACGAACGACGCGCCCGGGGTGAGGAACGGGATCGCCGGAGCGGTCGCAGACGCGGCGATGGCGCTCCCGCCGACGATGGCGACCTGGGTCAGTGTCGAGGTGCCCTGGTTCGCGACGACCAGCCGGAAGGCCGTCAGCTGGTTCGCGACGAGTGGCTCCTGGATCCGGATCGTCCCCACGCCCTCCGGAGCCGGCGACACGACCGGCGGCGAGCCGAAGTAGACGGTCCGCCCGGCGGCGAGGGCGCCGGCGGATCCGACGGCCAGGATCGCCGCCGACGGCCACGGCGCCACTGCGAACGAAGAAGCGAGCGCGCACGCGCATTGGGGACCCTCCTGCCCGATCATCCGCCCAAGCCCACCCGGGCGACGATGCCGGAGTGCGCATCTTAGGGGAGATCGTCAATGAGGGGATCCGTCGGCGTCTGGTGACGGTGGCAGAAGGCTGTGGGCGCTGGGAACGGGACCGGGCGGCGTTGCGCGCGCGGTCGCCACCAGGGCCCTGGCGGTCTCCCGGGCCCAGGCATCAATGGCGTCACGCTGCCCGTGGGCGGAGTAGAGCGCGCTGCCGAGGACGACCGCGTCGTAGGGCGCGACGGCTTCGACACGTCCCGGGCGCGGCGGAGGTCGGCTTCGAGCCCGGAGTCGCGGAGGATCGAGCCGATCGCGGCGGCGATCTCACCGGTCGAACCGTGCTTGGTGGCGAACGCAACAAGGACGTGCATGACCATCGATCAGGAGGTGGTGGAGATGAGGGGACTCGAACCCCTGACCCCCGCGATGCGAACGCGGTGCTCTTCCGGCTGAGCTACATCCCCACGCGAGGCCGATCCCACGCGCCGGGGCGGGAACGCCGGGCGGAAGTGTAGCACGGGTCTTGGCCCATCCCGGGGGCGACGGGCCGAGCGAGCGAACGCGGCCACGCCGCCCGTACGCTGGGCCGATGCACGACCTCGCAGGCGTCCTCCTGGGCCTCATGGCCGCGCTGGTGTGGGGCACCACGGACGTCGTGGCGACACTCGCCAGCCGCCGTGTCGGGAGCCTGGCCGCCACGGCGGGCATGGTGCTCACCTCAGTCGTCACGCTGGCGCTGCTGGTGCTCGTGACAGGCACCCGGCTCCCCGAGGACCCGTCGGTGACCGTCACGGCCCTGGCCTCGGGCGCGATCTCGGCGCTGGCCTACCTCGCCTTCTTCACGGCGCTGCGCCATGGCCCGATCACCGTGGTGAGCCCGGTCGTCTCGCTGTACGGGGGCCTCACCGTCGTCCTGTCGATGCTCCTCCTCGGCGAGCAGCTGGCCCCGCTCCAGGCGGTCGGGGTCGTCGTCGCGACTTCCGGCGTCGTCCTCGCCGCCGTGGCCTTCGATCAGGGCATTCGCAGCGCACGGCCTGTCGGTCCGGGGGTTGCCTACGCGCTCTTTGCTCTCGTTGCCTTCGCGGCCGTGACGATCCTCCTCTCCGGTCCGATCAGGGCCGCGGGCTGGCTGCCGATCATGCTCCTGTCCCGGATCGCGAACGCCAGCGTCGCGCTGGATGATCCTGGGGGTGACCCGCGTGGTCCGCCGCCGCGCTGCTCGCGGCGTCTCCTCGTCGGCGCGTCGATCGCCGCGCGGCCGGCCTGGTCGTCGCGGCAGGCCTGCTGGACACCGCCGCCTTCGTTGCCTTCGCGGTTGGCCTCCAGGTCTCCGAGACGTGGCTGGTCGGGATCACCAGCTCGTTCGGGCCGGTGGTGGCCGTCGCGGTCGGCGTGCTCCTGTTCGACGAGCGCCCGCGCCGGATCCAATGGCTCGGGCTGGTGTTCGTCGCCGCCAGCGTCTTCCTCATCGCCCTGGGGTAGGGCAGGGCGCAGGGTCGCCCCTGGCTCGCTTGCGATTCGGTCATTCGGCCCTTCCCAACATAGAACAGATGTTCTAGTATTGGACGTCCGATGGATCACCACGCCGACCGCGCTGCCGCCCTCGCGAGCCTCCGGGCCCGCTGGGGATCGGCCGCGCCGCGGCCCGCGGTGGAGGTCTTCGGGGCGCTCGCGGCCGCCCCGTTCCCGGCGGAGGCCGGGGCGGCCCCCGCGCTCTCCGAGGTCGTCCCCGCGCGCCCCGGAGCGTTCCCCGTGACCCTCCGCTCCGGCTCGTCCGGCTCTGGTGCCCCTGCCCGGCGGCGCCCGCCCGGCGCCCGCGCCCGCGGCCCGGCAGCTCCCGGGCGAGCCGGAGGGGGGCGTCGACCGGCGCATCTCCACCGGCTTCCCGGAGCTCGACGCGCTGCTCACGGCCGGCGGTCTCCCGCGGGCCGGGACGGTCGTCCTCCGGGGCATCGGATCCAGCGGCGCGACGACCCTCGCCCTGCGGACGGTCGCGGAGGCCCAGGCCGGTGGCGCCCTCGTCGCCTGGGTGGACCTCGCCCGGAGCCTGGATCCCGTGGAGGCGGTTGCCCGCGGCGTGCGCCTGGAGTGGCTCGCGGTCCTCGTCCCGGACTCTGTCGACGAGGCGCTCGCGATGGCGGGGTCGCTCCTCCAGGCACGGGCGGTCGACCTCCTCGTGCTCGATCTTGCGGGAGCGCGGGACGGGCCCGTCCAGGCGCACGGTATCGCCCATCGTGCACGCGGCGCTGGCCGGCCGCCGCGGCGGTTCCCTCCGACCCGCCCGCCGCAGCCCGCCGACCAGCTCAGCCGCCTCGTCGCGTTCGCCCGGCGCGCCGGTGCGCTCCTCCTCGTCCTCGAGCCCGCCGGGGTTCCCGCGTCGCTCCGGGCCGCCCTCGACGAGGGCGCCGGGCTCCGGCTCGAGCTGCGACGCCGCGGCTGGATTCGCCTCGGCCGCGAGGTCGTCGGCCAGCGGACGGAGGTCCGCGTCGCGAAGGACCACCACGGGGCGCCGGACCGGCGGACGGCCATCCGCCTCCTCTACGCGGAGGGCGGGCCGCGCGACCGCTGCCTCGCCCGCGACGACCTCCTCGCCGAGACCGTCGCGGGACCCGGCGCTGCCGACGCGCGCCGGCGCCGCTCGCCCGCCCCTCACCGCCGTCCCCTCCACCTCGCCGGAGCACCAGGGATCGAACGATGCGCCTCCTCCACCTCGCCTGGCCCCATCTCGCCCTCCGGCTCGCGCGGGAGCGCGATCCCGCGATCCCGGCCGCCGGGCCGCTGATCCTCGGCGGGCAGCCGTGGGATGACGGCGTCGTCCTCGACGCCAGCCCGGCCGCGCTCGCCCTCGGCGTCCGCCGGGGCATCCCCCTGGGCCGCGCCCACCGGCTCGCCCCGGAGGCCGTCTTCCTGCCGCCCGATCCGCTCGCCGACGCCGCGGCCGTCGAGGCGGCGCTCGATGCCCTGGCCGCCTTCAGCCCGGGGGTGGCCGGCTCGACCGACCCCGCCGACCGGTCCTTCGGCTCGCTCGAGATCCACGTCGACGGCCTCGAGGCGCTCTGGGGTCCCGAGCCGGTCCTCGTCGGGAAGGTCCGGGCGGCGCTCGCCCCGCTCCTCCCGGGGATGCCCCGGGCCGGGATCGCCGGGACGCGCTTCGCGGCCGCCCTCGCTGCCGCCACCGGACCCGGTCCGTCGGCCGTGCCGGCCGTCCTCGTCCCGCCGGGCGGGGACGCCGCCTTCCTCGCCCCGTTCCCCGCCTCTGCCCTCACCCGCGACCCCGAGGTCCGCGGCCGGCTCGCCCGGTTCGGCCTCGTCACGATCGGGGCGGTCGCCGCGCTGCCGCGCTCGGCGCTCGTCGCCCGCTTCGGGGCCGAGGAGGGCGGCCGCCTCCACGCCCGGGCGAACGGCTCCGAGACGGATCCCTTCCGTCCGCGCCGTGCCCCCGAGCGGCTCGCCCTCGCCCTTGCCCTCGACGAGGCGGTCACCGACCTCGACGCGCTCCGCTTCGTCCTGCGCCGCCTCGCCGGCGCCCTCGCGGCGCAGCTCGACGCCCGGGGCGAGGCCGCCGGCCGGGCCCGGCTCACCGCAACGCTCGATCCCACGTTCTCGCCGGGCCGCCTGCCGCTCCCCGGCGCGGACCTCCCGACGACGGTCGTCGCCCAGCGCCTGCCCGAGCCGACCGCCGACCCGGAGGCCCTGGAGCGGCTCCTCCTCGAGCGCCTGGAGCGGGATCCGCCGCGGGTGCCGGTCGTCCGCCTGGAGCTGGAGCTCCTCGACGTCACCCCGGCCGCGGGCCACCAGCTCACTCTCTTCGTTCCCCAGGCGAATGCCGCGTCGCGCCTCGGCTGGCAGCTGGCCCGGCTCGCCGTCCGGTTCGGGGAGGGGCGCGTGGGGCGTGTCGCCCTGGCCGACCCCGAGGCGCCGCTCCCCGAGACCCGCTGGACGTGGCACCCCGTCTCCGCCGACGGGGCCGGGGTGCCGGGGCGCCACGCTGCCGGACGTCCGTGACCGCCTGCCGGGGCTCGTCCCGTGACGCGCCTGCTCCGCGAGCACCCGGAGATCGGGGCCGAGCTCGACCCCGCGGGTCGCCTCGTGGCGATCACCTGGGCCGGGCGTCGGGAGCCGGTGGAGGTCTGCACCCGCTGGCGTGTCGAGGACGCCTGGTGGGGCCGCCCCATCGCCCGTGACTACTTCAAGGTCGTCGGCGACCTGCTGGCTCGCCCTCGTCTACCTCGACCGGGTCGACGGGACGTGGCACCTGGAGCGCCTCTACGACTGAGGCGAGCGCTCCCCTCAGCTCGGCCGGCACGCTCTCGCGGACCGCCCGCAGCGCCGCCTCCGAGCCCGCCCGACCAGGCGTCGCCGTGGCCGGGCAGCACGTGCTGCGCAACGAGGCCGTCCAGGCGCGCCAGGGAGGCGACCGCCTGGCGGTGGTCGGCGTTGAACATGGTCGAGAAGTGGGGTCCGCGGCGGCCGGTGATCACGTTGCGAGTGACGAACGCGTCGCCGACGAAGACCGCGTCGTGCGCCGGAGCGTGGAAGGCCACGCTGCCCGCCGTGTGGCCCGGGCACGTGGATCACCCGGGGCGCGCCGGGGACGTCGAGGGTGGCGCCGTCGAGGAACGTGCCGACCTCAGCGATCGGGCGTCACCTTCGTCATGCCGTGGGTGAGGGCGAAGGCGGCGAAGCCCGCGATGGCGCGGACGCTCCAGCCGCGGTACCCTGGGCCGTGTTCGTCGCGCGACCTGCTTCACCTCGCCCGCGCGCGAGCGCGGCGTCGTCCGGGTGGACGCTGACGGGCACGACGCGCTCTCGACGGATCCGCTCGGCGAAGCCGATGTGGTCCGAGTGTGCGTGGGTCAGGATGCACCGCCCGGACGTCGTCGAGCGAGCGGTCCATCGCCGCGAGCTCGGCCGGGAGGTCCTTCCAGTAGCCCGGGCGCGCCCGCATCGACGATCGTGATCCCGCCGGCCTCCTCGAGGAGGTAGACGTTGACGAGGCCCTTGCCGAGTCGCCGGATTCCCGGGCGCGATCTCCATCGGCCCGCGCCGGTCAGGCGCTCCGAAGGGCGCGGACGGCGGCCTCGGTGGCCTCGCCGGCGGGCAGCGCCGCCGTCACCAGGAGCACGAGCAGGGCCACCAGCATGAGGGCGAGCAGGCCGGCGCCCAGCCATTCGCGCGGCGTCGTCCTCATCGTCGTGCCTCCCGTCCGCGCCGCTTCGTGACGCGCCATGCCCGTCAGCCCCAGGGGCAGGCTGCCCCGAAGAGAACGGTGATCATCGTCGTTCCGCCCAGCGGCCGGACCCGGGTCTGGACCCGGCAGGCGGGATCCGGGCCCACCGAATCGATGACGAGACTGCCGTCCTCGAACGGTCCGCTGAGCGCCTCCGTACTGTAGCCCGCCGCGCCGAGCAGTCTCTGCATCTGCGCCGCCACGTCAGTCGCGTGGCGCCGTCGACGACGAAGGCGCCGCTGGCCGGCCCGTCCGCCGGATCGCCGGGGTCGGCCAGCTTCGCGCCGGCGGGCACGGGGAAGCCGGGCGGCAGGGCGTCCCACGCCGCTCCCCAGGCCTCGTTCGGAAGAAGGCCCGGGGTTGGTCCAGGGGTGCGGTCGCCGCCCCCGGGGACATCGGTCGGAGCGGGAGGCGTGGGCGCCTGGGCCGAGCCCGACGGCGTCGCGGTCGGGGATCCGCCGCAGGCTGCCACGGCGAGGGCGAGGCCCAGCGGCGATCGCGAGCAGGCGTCGGGACGGTGCGCACGGCTCGATGGTAGCCGGGGAATCTCGCGGGCCCCGTCGCGACACCGCGACGGGGCCCGGAGGAAGTCGCCGCGCCCGTTCCCCAGAACCGGGACGGCGCGAATCGTTCGGTTCAGGTGGCCGTCCCTCCGGCGAGCGCGAGGATCGCCGGAAGGACGACGAGAACGAGCACGCCCGCCAGCAGGAGGAGGAGGATCCTCGGGAGGAGAGACCGAGTGCCTGCCGCGAGCGTGCTCATCGCCTGTGTGACGAGGGCGGCCCGAGATTTGTTGCACGCGGATTCCGGTTGACCAAACCGCACATCTGTTCTATCTTTTGTGGACCCCGCCGCCGCGACGGCCGTGTCGCCGTCCTCCATGCGCTCGGGTTGTGCCATGTCCTCGCCGGCCTATGCCGAGCTCCACGCGCACTCCAACTTCTCCTTCCTCGACGGCGCCTCCGCCCCGGCGGACCTCGCGGCGCGTGCCGTCGAGCTGGGCCTCTCCGCGCTCGCCGTCACCGATCGCGGGGGCCTCTACGGGGTCGTCCGTTTCGCCGCGGCCGCCGAGGAGGTCGGGCTCCATCCGGTCATCGGCGTGGAGGTGGAGCTGGTCGATGCCCTCGTCCCGGATCCCCACGGGCTGGTGATCCCGGCACGCCGCCCGGTGTCCCGCGGTCGCGGTCGGCCGCCTGTTGCCGTCCCTGCCGGTGCCCCGGGACGGGCTGCCGGTTCGGCCTCAGCCGGTCCGGAACCGCCTCCCGGGCCACCGCGAGGCGGTCAGGGAGGACCAGCGCGGCGTCAGGGCAGAGGAGCGCGGCCCCCACCTCGTCCTGCTCGCCCGTGATGACGCCGGGTATCGCAGCCTCTGCCGGCTCCTCTCGCGGGCCAACCTCGCCGGGAGCAAGGCGGCTCCACGAGTCACGCAGGCGCTCCTCGCCGAGCACGCGGAGGGCCTCGTGGCGCTCTCGGGATGTCGCCACGGCGAGCTGGCGCGGCGGCTCCTGGCCGGCGACCGCGAGGGTGCCCGCGCGGTGGCGGAGAGCTACGCCCGGCTCTTCGGGCGGTCGGGCCGTGCCACGGGGGCGGCCGCCGCGCGAGGTGTCGCCGGGGCGGGCTTCGTCCTGGAGCTCTCCCACCACCTCCTGCCCGGCGACGACTGGCTCGTGGCGGAGACGGCCCGGCTTGCCGGGGAGCTGGGCCTGCCGGTCGTCGTCACGAATGACGTCCGCTACGCCCGCCCGGAGGACCGTGAGCTCCACGACGTGCTCACGGCCATCCGCCACGGCCGCTCCGTCGAGACGCTCGCCGAGCTCCGGACGCCGAGCGGCGAGCACTACCTGAAGTCGGGGTCCCGAGCTCGCCGCTCTGCCGCCCGGGGACGCCGACGCCGATCCGGCCACGGCGGCCGCCTGGCGCGCGGGGATCGCGAACGCGGGCGAGCTGGCGGCCGCCTGCCGGGTCGACCTCGCCTTCGAGCAGTACCGCTTCCCCGGCTTCCCGGTGCCGGCCGGCGAGACGGCCTTCTCGTACCTCGCCGAGCTCTGCCACGGCGGCATCCGGCGGCGCTATCACCCCGTGACGCCGCCGGTCGTGAAGCAGCTCGCCCACGAGCTCGACGTCATCGAGCGCACCGGCCTCGCCGAGTTCTTCCTCATCTGCTGGGACCTCATGCGCTTCGCGAAGGAACGCCGGATTCCCGCCCAGGGCCGCGGCAGCGCTGCCGACTCGATCGTGGCCTACGTGCTCGGGATCACCCGGGTCGACCCCATCCGCCACAACCTCCTCTTCGAGCGCTTCATCAACGAGGGCCGCACGACCTACCCGGACGTCGACATCGACTTCAGCTCGGCGCGACGCGAGGAGGTGATCCAGTACGTCTACGAGCGCTACGGCGCCGAGCACACGGCGATGGTCTGCAACCTCGTGACGTACCGGGCCCGGAGTGCGGTCCGCGAGGTTGGGATCGCCCTGGGGTTCCCGCGCCCGCTCGTGGATCGCGTGGCGAAGGCGCTCGAGACCTACGACTCGGTGATGGTCCGCCGCGACCTCGAGACGGACGGCGGCTTCGCCGAGTTCTTCCGCCGGCCCGCAGCCCAGGCTGCCGCCACATCGCCCCCGGCATTTGCGGACGGCATCGGGGAGGCATTCGGGGCCGTCCCCAGGGCTGGACCCGGCCCTCGGGCCCCCGGGCTGCCGGCCACGGGCTCGTTCGTGCTGCCCCACGCTCCGCCGGGGCCATCTGGCACGACGGGATCGGCGAGCCGGGCACGGCGAGCGTCGCCGAGCACGGCAGAACCCGGCCCGCTACTGGTGGGGGCAGTGCGGCGACATCGTGGCCCGGTTCGGCCGCATCGACCGGGAGCGACCGGATGCCGCGCCTCGCGGACGCAGCGCGTCGCACCGGGATCCTGCCGGGGACGGGCTCGCGCACCCGCGATGCGGGCCGGCGGCGCGTCCGACGACAAGGGTGGCCCCGGGGATTCGCCGGCGAGCGTCGCCTGGCTCGTGCGGGGTGGCTCGCCGACGGTCACGGGAACACACTCGTTCGGGTTGGCCGCAGGCAGCACCACGCCGATCGGCGCCGGCGCTCCACCGCCCACCGACCACACGTTCGGGCCCGGAGCGGGTCGCCGGGGACGCGCGCCGGCTCGCCCGGCACCGTGGACGGCCGCCCGCTCGACCCCGAGTCGGGAGTCCTTGCGCCGCCGGCCCGAAACGTCGACCGGTTGGGGCGGCCCCGGCACTGGGACCCCGGCACCGACGCAGGCCGCGAGCGGCGGTCCGCGGCGAGCGGCTCGTCGGTGGCGGGCGTCGCCCCGGAGCTGCCACCGGCGCCGCGCGGGGGGAGCACCGTCGGGATGTCGCCGTGGGAGCGCTGGCTGGAGCTGTGCGCCCGGATCGACGGCTTCCCGCGTCACCTCTCCATCCACAGTGGCGGGATGCTCGTGACCGCCGCCCCGCTCATCGACATCGCCCCGCTCGAGCCGGCGACCATGCCCGGCCGGGTCGTCGTCCAGTTCGACAAGCGCGATGTCGAGACCCTCAAGCTCATCAAGCTCGACCTGCTCGGCCTCGGAATGCTCGCGGCGATCGACGAGACGGTCCAGCTCATCGAGCACGACTGCGCCGTGTGCGTCGACCTCGACCGGCTTCCGGAGGAGGTCCCGGAGGTCTTCGCGATGCTCCAGGCGGCCGACACCGTGGGCGTCTTCCAGGTGGAGAGCCGGGCCCAGATGCAGACCCTCCCCAAGTCGCGGCCGGCCTGCCTCGACGACCTGGTCGTGGAGGTCGCGATCATCCGGCCAGGGCCGATCCAGGGCAACGCCGTCCACCCCTACCTGCGCCGCAAGCAGGGCCTCGAGCCGGTGACCTACCTCCACCCGAGCCTCGAGCCGGTTCTCCGCGACTCCCTCGGCGTCATCCTCTACCAGGAGCAGGTGATGCGGATCGCCATCGAGGTGGCCGGCTTCACGCCGGCCGCGTCGGACGGCTTCCGGCGGGCGATGGGGACGTGGCGCTCGCCGGCCGAGATGGAGAAGCTCCACGCCGGCTTCGTCGAGGGCTGCGTGGCGGTCCAGGGGATGACCCACGCGGATGCCGAGGAGCTCTACCGGCGGGTCGCCGGCTTTGCCAGCTTCGGCTTCGCCAAGAGTCACGCCGCAGCCTTCGCCCGGACCGCGTACGAGTCCTCGTTCCTCAAGCTCTTCTACCCGGCCCAGTTCCTCGTCGGCCTCGTGAATGCGCAGCCGATGGGCTTCTACCCGGTGGAGGTGCTCGTCAACGACGCCAAGCGCCACGGGGTGGCCGTCCTGCCGGTGGACGTCAACGCCTCCTCCCATCGGACGACGACCGAGTGGGTCGGTCGGCCCGGCTGGGCGCTCGCGGGCCCCGCCGGCGACGACGGCTCCCACGACCGCGACCCGGGTGAGCCGCTGTCGCCGGGCGCGGGGATCGCCGCCCGTCCCCAGCCTGTCCGCTCACCGGCCTGCGTGAACCCGCCCCACGCTGCGCGCGAGCGCTGGACCCCGGAGAGCACGGTCGGCTGGGGTGTCCGGCTCGGGCTCCACCTCGTGAAGGGGATCGGCGGGGATCACGCGGCGCACCTGGACGCCGAGCGGGCCCGCGGGCCGTACGCGTCCCTGGCCGACGTCGTGGACCGGACGGGGCTCCCGGAAGAGGTCGTCGAGCGGCTGATCCGGGCCGGAGCGCTCGATTCGCTCGGTCGGCCGCGGCGCGAGCTCCTCTGGCAGCTGCGCGAGACAGCCCGGCCGGCAAAGGGTGCGCCGAGGGGCGGCGGGCGGGTCGCGGGCCGGCCGCTGGACCTGCGCCTCCCGGCGACGCCAGCGCCCGAGCTGTCGCCGCTCTCGGAGCTGGAGCGGCTGGGCGACGCCTACGCGATCCTCTCGCTCGATGCCCGACGCCAGGTCGTGACCCTCTTCCGCCCTGCGCTGGAGGCGCTGGGCGCGGTGACGAACGCCGCCCTGGCCGAACGGCGACCCGGACCGGTCAGGATCGGCGGCCTCGTGGTGACCCGGCAGCACCCGATGACCGCGAAGGGGACGGTCTTCCTGGCCCTGGAGGACGAGACCGGGATGGTGAACGTCACGCTCTGGCCGGACGCCTGGGCACGCCTCCGCGGGGTGGTCCGGCGCAACGCGCTCCTCGTCGTGGACGGGATGCTCCAGCGCGAGTCGAACGTGGTGAATGTCGTCGCCCGCGACGTCCGTCCGCTCGTGGACGAGGCGCGCCGGGCAGGTGGGCCGGAACGCCCGGATGGCGTCCGCCAGCTCGGCCACGCCGGGATGCGGCGATTGGGGTGAGGGTGACCCGGACCGAGCGTGCCGCCGGGGTCGAGGGCGCGCGTCAGCGCTTGCGGCCGCCCTGGCGCTGAGCGGCCGACATGTTGAGGAAGCGTCGGTAGAAGCCCGCGAAGGCGCCCACCGCGATCCCGAAGACGGGCGCCGTGATCAGCACGTTCTGGGCGTAGGCCAGCTTCTGGTCGGCCGAGACCAGGTAGGTGAACCCGAGCGGCGTCATGAGCACATCCGTGTTGACCGTCACGACCAGGACGTAGGCAATGCCCGAGGCGACTCCGGCGAGGCCGCCCATGAGCCAGGCTGCGCGGGGCGCCAGCATGCCCGCGAGGAAGGCGATGATCATCGGGGGCGGCTGGAGGATCACGTTGCCGGCGAGCACGACGAACTGGTTGGCCGCCAGGGCCGGGATCATCATCGCCGACCGTGGTGCCGACGATGATCGCGCCCGGGACCAGGGCTGCCTTGGAGTGCAGCACGATGGACGGGAAGGCGCGCAGGTCACCCCGGATGTCGACCGGACCCGCGGCTGCCCGCAGCGACCCGAGGAATCTCGGGCTGGGCGGCGGCGGGGCCTCCGGGGCCGAGCCCGAGGGGCGTCGATCGCGCTGGTCGCGCGGCACCGCGGCTGCCGGAATGGTGGCCGAGTCGACGACGGCGTCGTCGGGCGCCCCATCGGTCGCGACGCGGTAGCGGCGACGGGCGTCGGCGCGCTCGGTCCTCTTGGCGCGGGCCACGGATCCTCCTCGTGGGTGATGTGACTGGGGCATCGTGCAGTCCCGGGCCGGAGCCCGGCGACGGCGCGGGGCGAATGCTACCGCGGCGCACGACCGAGCGTCGACGAGGACGGCCGTCGAGGCGCCGGCGCGCCGGATGAGTCCGGGGTAAGTGGGCGGTGAGCGGCCGGTGGTACACACCGGGGGTCACGGCCCGCCGGCTGCTCCCGCCCGGAGGTCGTTCATGCGTGCGCCACGGAGCGCCGTCATCGGCGCGCTCGTCGTCCTGCTCGGCATCTCGCTCACGGGACGGGGATCGCCACCCGACCCGGGCGCCCCGCTCCCGATGGCGCCCACGGCAGTCGTTGGCTGGCCCGTCTCGACCGGCCTCCTCGTCGCGGAGGTCGTGACCGGCGGCAGCGTCCGCGTCCGACGAGTACGTCGAGATCACGAACGCCGGGTCGGCCCCGCTGGACCTGGCGGGTCACGAGATCGTCTACGTGACGGCCTCGGGTGCGACAACCACCCGGAAGGCCGCCTGGACCGAGCCCTTGATCGTCGAGCCCGGCCGACACGTGCTGATCGCGAACGCGCTCGGCCTGCACGCTGGCATCGCGGACGCCACGTACAGCGGCGGGCTGGCGGCGACCGGCGGGGCGATCGCCCTCCGGCGCATCGGCGGCGACGTCGTCGATGCCGTTGGGTGGGGGGACGCGGCGGGTGGTTTCGTGGAGGGCAACGCAGCGGTCGCGCCGCCGGCTGGAAGCTCGATGGAGCGGCGCCCGGGCGGTCCCGCCGGCAACGGCGCTGACACGAACGACAACTCGGCCGACTGGCTGGTCCTCGCTGCAGCCGGTCCCGCAGCCGCTCGCCGCTCCGCCGACGCCGACGCCCGACGCCGACGCCGACCCCGACGCCCGACGCCGACGCCCAGCCCGACGCCGACGCCCAGCCCGACCCCGACGCCCGACGCCCGACGCCCGACCCCGACGCCCAGCCCGACCCCGACGCCCACCCCGACGCCGACCCCGACCCCGACCCCGACGCCGACCCCGACGCCCACCCCGACGCCGACCCCGACGCCGACGCCCACGCCCGACCCCGACGCCGACCCCGACGCCCGACCCCGACCCCGACCCCGACCCCGACGCCCACCCCGACCCCGACGCCCACCCCGACGCCGACCCCGACCCCGACGCCCGACGCCCGACCCCGACCCCGACCCCCGAACCGCTTCTCTCCATCGGGGCCGCGCGCGCTGTTGCCGACGGCGACCCGGTCGTCGTGGAGGGCGTTCTCACGGTGCCGCTCGGCAGCCTCGAGGACGGCCGGGGAGGGTTCGTCCAGGATGCCACGGGGGGCATCGCGCTTCTCCTGCCAGCCGATCCGGCCGAGCCCATCGTCGCGGGAGCCTTGGTGCGCGCTCGCGGGACGGTCGCCGACCGGTACGCCCAGCGGACGATCCGTCTCGACGGGCCACCTGAGATCGTCGGGTCGGCCGCCCTGCCCGAGACGATCGTTGTCGGCACCGGAGCGGCGAGCGAGGCGCTCGAAGGCCGGCTCGTGGCGGTCGAGGGGGCGGTCGTCGAGACGCCGACGTTCCTCTCGACAGGTGTCTCGGTGATGATCGACGACGGATCAGGCCCGGTGCGCGTGATCCTCGCGTTCCCCGGGGCGTCGGCCCCCGTTCGCGGCGACACGATCGGGCTGACGGGACCCCTTGGCCAGCGCGACACGACGAGCACCGGGACCGGTGGCTACCGGGTCCTCGTGACGGACCCTGGCGCGATCGTGATCGTCCCGCCGCCTCCGCCCACGCCGACGCCTCCGCCCACGCCCACGCCGACGCCAACACCGACTCCCTCACCGACACCGACACCCGACTCCGACACCGACTCCGACACCGGAGCCGACGCCGACCCCAACCCCCGCGCCGACTCCCTCAACGACGCCCCCAGCGACTCCCTCGACGATCGCCGCGGCACGCGCCCTTGGCAGTGACGCGCGCGTGACCGTCGAGGGCATCGTCTCGGCCGAGGCGGGCCGGATCGGCCTGCCCCAGCAGATCGCGATCCAGGACGCCACCGGGGGCCTCGTCGTGAAGCTGCCTGACGGTGCTCCGCGACCGGCGCGCGGCGCGCGCGTCCGGGTGACCGGGAAGCTCGTCGACCCGTACGGTCAGCTCGAGCTTCGGCCGGGCACCGCCGGAGACGTGGTTGTCGATGGGATCGAGGCGCTGCCGGATCCCCTGCCGGGATCGGCGGCGTCGCTGGGCGAGGCCACCGAGGCGCGCCTGATGGTACTGGAGGGAACGCTCGAGTCGCCGCCGGCGCGCGAGACGAGCGGCGACCTCGTGCTGCGGCTCGTTGACGACGCCGGCGTGCCCTTCCGGGCGCGCGCGACGAAGGCCGCCGGCCTCGAGCCAACGCTCGCTCGGACCGGCTCGCGGCTGCGGCTGACGGGCATCGTGGGCCAGCGCGCCTCGCGCAAGGGCGCGCTCGACGGCTACCGACTCTGGATCCGCGACGCGGCCGACCTGGTCGTCGTTGCCGGACCGCGCCCCGGGGCATCGCCGGGCGCTTCGTCGCCGTCCCCGACGGCGACCCGCCGGTCCCGCGGTTCGGCCGATCGCCGCCGTCCTGCGCCTTGCCGACGGCCCGGTTCGCATCGAGGCCGTGGTGACGATCGCGGCCACGCTCCTCGACGCGTCGGGCCGTCGCCTGATCGTCCAGGACGCCTCGGGAGCGGTCGAGCTGCTGCTGCCGGTCGGCCAGGCAGCCCCACGCCCGGGAACACGCCTCCAGGTCGACGGCGAGATCGGGACCGCGTACGGCGCTCCGCGCGTCCGGGTCGCCTCCCTGCGCGTCATGGGCGTCGCGGCGGTCCCCGAGCCGCGGCCGCTCCCGCGCGAGCCGGGATCCGGCGACGAGGGCGAGCTGGTCCGGATCACGGGCCACGTCGTCGACCTGCAGCGCCTCGGAGACCGCTGGCGGGCGGAGGTGCGGACGCAGGGTGCCACGATCGTCGTTGCCGGCCTGGCGGGCGCGGGGATCCCCGCGGCGACGATGTCCGAAGGGCCGGGCGGTGGCGGTGATCGGTGTCGTCAGGCGTCCGCATCCCGCTGCGTCGGATCGCCGATTCGCGGTGGTTCCGCGCGAGCCGGCCGACGTGCGTGCCAGCGGGGCGGCACCGGGCAACGCGGCGGCGGCCGGCACGGCCGGCGGCTCGGCCGGTGCCCATGCAGCCGGCTGGGCGGCTGCGACCACGTCAGCGATGCCTGCCGGTGCTCCGGACTGACCAGGTCGTTGACGCCGACCTGGCGGCTCTGCCCGGCATGGCCGGCGTCCGGGTGCGGGTTGGGGGCCTCGTCGTCGCCATCGCCGGCGACCGCGTGTCCATCGACGATGGCACGGCGACCGGCAGCCTGCAGCTCACCGGCGTTGCCGCGGACCTCCTGCCGCTCCTCGAGCCCGGCGACGCCGTCGGCGCCGTTGGGCTCGTCACGGCGGCCAGCGGCGGCCACGTCGTCCGGGTGGACGATCCGGCGGGGCTCATCCGCCTCGGCGACCTCGGCGAGGCGCTGCCGCTCGATCCGACCGCGCCGCTCCTGGTCGGGGCCGTGCACGGGCCCCACCTCGCCGGCGGCTGCGCCGCCCGCGCCGACTGGCCACGTCGGGTCCCTGGATGCGGCGCCCGCGGACGCGGGCACGGCCACGGGCAGCGGCCCGCTCATGGCCGGGCGTCGGGCTGGCCCTGGTGGCGTCGAGCGGCTGGGCGTGCCTGATCGCCGTGCGCCGTCGCCGGGACCGCGGCCGCGTTCGTGCGCGGGTCGCGGCACGGCTTGCCGCCCTCGCCACCATGCCGCCCCCGGACTTCGTGACGGCGTCGGGACCCCGTGCCGGCCGTCGTCGCCGACTCGGTTCGAACCCTGCCCGACGGCGCCGCTCTGGCCGCCGACGACCCAACCCTGCGCAAACCGGCTTGACGCTCGAGTTCGAGCGTGCCTATGCTCGCCGGAGTTTCCGGCCGCCGGAACCTGAAGTCACGCGTGTGGCACCGGTGTCCGGCAGCAACGCATCGTCGCTCGAACGCACGAGCGCAGGGTGGCGGGCCCCATGATGTCCGCGCTGGTGAAGGGAGGGTCCTGTAGTGGCCGAGGCCTACTGCGTCAAGTGCAAGGCGAAGCGGGAAGTCAAGAACCCGCAGAACATCACGATGAAGAACGGCAAGCCGGCCCTGTCCGGCCTGTGCCCGGTGTGTGGCACCAAGGTCTTCAAGATCGGGGGCTGACCTCCAGCGCTTGACGCGCCCTGGGCCCCTGCCGGTGACGGCGGGGGCTCACACTTTGTCTCGCCCGAGTGGGCGAAGGCCCGGAGCCGCACGTCCCTCGCACGAACCCAGGTGCGACCTGCGACCGAAGGCAGCACGAAGAGGATGCCCGTGTGGGGGGGCACGGCGGGGATGGGAGCTGACGCACGGCACCCGCGACTCCGCCGTGTGAAGTACCTGCCCCTCCCTGCGTCGAGGCGTTGACGCGAGATGTCCGGGGCCTACCACAGACGAAGGCGGATCGAGACAGATGGCCAGCAGCACAGGACAGCCCCTGGTGAAGAACCGGGGCTGGGTCGTGACGATCAGCGCGACCATCGCACTCCTCATGTTGGGTGCGCTGTACGCGTGGAGTGTCGTCAAGCAAGCGGTCCCCGACGAATGGGGCTGGAGCGAGGCGGACAAGATCTGGCCCTATTCGATCTGCCTGATCTTCTTCTCGGTCTTCACGGCGATCGGCGGGCGCATCCAGGACAAGCGGGGCCCTCGCATCATGATCACCGCTGGGGGCGTCTTCGCCGGGCTCGGCCTGGTCCTGTGCGGACTGTCGTCGGACCCGCTGGTCTGGTATGTCGGGTTCGGCATCCTGCTCGGCATCGGCATCGGCCTGGCGTACTCGTCGGGTACGCCGCCGAGCGTCAAGTGGTTTCCGGCATCCAAGACGGGTCTGATCTCCGGCATCGTGGTGGCCGGGTTCGGCGGCGGTGCCGTGTGGGTTGCTCCGACCTTGCGCGCCCTCATCGGCTCGTACGGCATCGCGACGACCATGATCGCCTTCGGGGTCGCGGTGACGGTCGTGATGGTGTTCTTCGCCCAGTTCGTCAAGGCTCCGCCGCCAGGCTACGTCCCTCCGGAGTCTCCGGCGAAGGCGGGGGCGCCCGTCGAAGCCGCGCAAGGTCGCGGTTGACTTCGCGCCAGCCGAGATGACCCGCACCTGGCAGTTCCCGGTGATGGTCGCCTGCTTCGCCTTCGGCGGTGGCGCCGGTCTCGTCGTGATCGGCAACATGGCGTCGATCGTGACGAGCTTCGGGCTCGAGGCCTACAGCGCCATCGCCGTCAGCGTGCTGGCCCTGGGCAACGGGCTCGGTCGAGTCATCTACGGCAAGCTGTCGGACAACTTCGGTCGCCGGGCCATCCTCATCTTCGCGATGGCCCTCCAGGCCGTGCTCATCCTCATGCTGTCCATGATCGGCACGGCCACCAAGGAGACCGTGGACGGCGTCTCGACGATCACCGGCGCCGCCACCGTCCCACTGGCGCTCATCCTGGTCCTCGTGTGGTTCATCGGCGCCAACTACGGGGCCAATCTGGCGGTCTTCCCCGCGATGACGAAGGACTACTACGGGCTGAAGAACTTCGGCACCAACTACGGTCTCGTCTACCAGGGCTGGGGCATCGGCGGCTTCATCGTCTCGCAGATCGCCGCCTTCCTGATCGCGGGGCGCAAGAGCGACGGCGCCGAGGACATCTACCTGTGGGCGTTCTACGAGACCATCGCGGTGCTCGTCGTCGGAGTTGGGCTGCTGCTCATGATCAAGGCACCGAAGAAGGAGCCGGCGGTCGGGGAGCCGACGATCTCGGCCCCGGCCCTCCAGGCCGACTGATCGCCCTGGTCGAACTGGAGTGGTGGGCGCGCAAGCGGGGGTGGCGTCGCCGGTGTTCGGGTGACGCTACCTCCGTCTGATCCTCCGGCGCCTACCGGGACGTTCGGACCGCTACCTCGTGCCGCACGGCACGACGGCTTGAACAGGGTCGCTTGGTAGAATGGCCTGGTCCGAGACGAAATCGCGAGGTCCAGTGTCCCCACGGGTCCGTTCGTGTCCCTGACCTCGGCCGCCTGGCTGTGCATGGCGCTGCCGTCCGTGCCGGTGGGTTTGCTGGTTCCGGGGACCTCCGGTTCGTACCGATCACGGCGTCTCCGCGCCCCATGGTCCGAGCAGTGCTGCTCGGCGGGTCGAGGAGGCCGTCTTCGTCGCCCGTCCCACCTGACCAGTCAACCAGTCCGCACAGCAGAGGTATCGGTTCATGCCTGTTCGCGTCGGCATCAACGGGTTCGGCCGCATCGGCCGCCAGTCCCTCAAGGCCCTCCTCGAGCGCACGCCCGAGGCCGAGGTCGTCGCCGTCAACGACATCGTCGACGTGCCGACCAACGCCCTCCTGTTCAAGTACGACTCGACCTACGGCGCGTTCCCGGGCGTCGTGTCCCACACCGATGACGCGATCGTCGTCGACGGCCGCGAGATCCGCGTGCTGCAGGTCTCGGACCCGGCAACGCTCCCCTGGAAGGAGCTGGGCGTCGACATCGTCATCGAATCGACCGGCCGCTTCACCGAGGCCGACAAGGCGCGTGCGCACCTCGATGCGGGCGCCAAGAAGGTCCTGATCAGCGCCCCGGCCAAGAAGGAGGACGTGACGATCGTCCTCGGCGTCAACGACGACGCCTACGACCCGGCGAAGCACCACATCATCAGCAACGCCAGCTGCACCACGAACTGCCTGGCGCCGGCGGCCAAGGTCGTCCACGACGGATGGACGATCAAGCGCGGACTGATGAACACGATTCACTCGTACACCAACGATCAGAAGATCCTCGACGTCGCCCACAAGGATCCACGGCGGGCTCGCGCCGCCGCCCTGAACATCATCCCGACCACGACCGGCGCCGCGAAGGCGCTGGCCCTGGTCATCCCCGACCTCAAGGGCAAGTTCGACGGCTTCAGCCTGCGCGTTCCGACGCCCACGGTCTCGGTCGTCGACTTCACGGCCGAGCTCGAGCGCGACGCCTCGGTCGAGGAGCTGAACGCGGCCTTCCGCGCTGCCGCCGCCGGCCCGATGGCTGGGATCCTCGGCGTCTCCGACGAGCCGCTCGTCTCGTCCGACTTCCGCGGCGACGCGCGCAGCTCGATCATCGACGCCGCTTCCACCATGTCTCTCGGCGGCAGCTTCGTGAAGGTGATCGCCTGGTACGACAACGAGTGGGGCTACAGCTGCCGCGTCGCCGACCTCGTGAAGTTCATGATCGTGAAGGGCCTCTAGCTCGGACGAACGTCCAGACGGGAGGATCACCATGGACAAGCGCTCCATCCGCGAGCTCGACGCATCGGGCAAGCGGGTCTTCGTCCGCGTCGACTTCAACGTGCCGCTCAAGGACGGGCAGGTCAAGGACGACACCCGGATTCGGTCGGCCATCCCGACGATCAGGCACCTCCTGGATCAGGGCGCGCGGGTGATCCTCGCGAGCCACCTGGGCCGCCCCGACGGCAAGGTCCTGGACGGCCTGCGGCTGCGCCCCGTCGCCGAGCGGCTCTCGGCTCTGCTCCGCGTCAATGTCCCATGCACGGGCGACGCCCTGGGCGTGGGAACCGAGGACGCCGTGCGACGGCTCCGGCCCGGAGAGGCCCTGCTCCTCGAGAACCTGCGGTTCCACCCGCAGGAGGAGAAGAACGACCCCGCGTTCGCGAAGGCTCTCGCGGCCTATGCCGACGTCTATGTCGACGACGCGTTCGGGACGGCGCACCGTGCGCACGCCTCGACGTACGGGGTCGCCGAGCTCCTGCCGGCGTATGCCGGCTTCCTCATGGAGCGCGAGATCAAGTACCTCAGCCAGCTGGTCGAGGATCCTCCCCGGCCCTACGCCGCGATCATCGGCGGCGCCAAGGTCTCGGACAAGATCAAGGTCCTCGAGAACCTGACGAGCAAGGTCGACATCCTGGTCGTCGGCGGCGGAATGGCGAACACGTTCCTCCTCGCGCAGGGCAGGGCCGTCGGCAAGAGCCTCGCCGAGCCCGATCGCGTGGAGGATGCCCGGCGGATCATGGCTGCGGCCGCGGAGCGGGGCGTGCAGCTGATCCTGCCGGTCGACGTGGTCATCGCCAAGGAGGTCACCCAGGGGGCGGAGTACAAGACGATCCCGGCCGAGAAGGTCCCCGCATCCTGGCACATCGTCGACGTCGGCCGGCAGTCGCTCGTTGACATGGAGGCGGCCCTCGCCGACGCGAAGACGGTCTTCTGGAACGGGCCGCTCGGCGTCTTCGAGATGCCGGCGTTCGGGGCCGGGACCCGTCAGATGGCGCGCTTCCTCGCCGACCTGGCCGATGCCGGGGCGACGGTGGTCGTCGGTGGCGGCGACTCGGTGGCCGCGGTCACCCAGCAGGGCCTCGCGCCCAAGATGACCCATATCAGCACCGGCGGCGGCGCTTCTCTCGAGTTCCTCGAGGGGCGGACGTTGCCGGGCATCGCGATCATCCCCGACGCCCAACCGGCCGCCGGGACCGCCGGAGGAGCCGCGTGAACACCGAGATCGAATTCATCGATGCCCGCGAGATCCTCGACTCGCGGGGCAACCCGACCATCGAGGTCGACGTCATCCTGGCCGACGGCTCGGTCGGTCGGGCCGGGCGTCCCGTCCGGAGCGTCCACCGGCGCCAACGAGGCCGTGGAGCTGCGCGACGGCGACAAGGCCCGCTTCGGTGGCAAGGGCGTCCTCAAGGCGGTCGAGAACGTCCGCGAGACGATCGCGCCGGCGCTCATGGGCGCGGACGCCGCCGACCAGCCCGACATCGACGCCGCACTCATCGAGCTCGACGGGACGCCCAACAAGGGCAAGCTCGGGGCGAACGCCATCCTCGGCGTCAGCCTGGCCTGTGCCCACGCTGCCTCGTCGGCGCACGACCTCCCGCTCTACCGCTATCTCGGCGGGGCCGGGGCGCGGATCCTGCCGGTCCCCTTCTTCAACATCCTCAACGGCGGCAAGCACGCGGTGAACTCGACGGACTTCCAGGAGTTCATGGTCGCCCCCATCGGCCGGCCCACGTTCGCCGAGGCCTATCGCGCCGGCTCCGAGGTGTTCCATGCCCTCAAGGGCCTCCTGCACGACGGCGGCTACTCCGTGGGCCAGGGCGACGAGGGCGGCTTCGCTCCATCGCTGCCGTCCAACGAGGCCGCCGTCGAGGTGATCCTGCGAGCGATCGAGAAGGCCGGCTACCGGCCGGGCGAGGACGTCGCGATCGCCCTGGATCCGGCGGCGAGCTCCGTGCTCGTCGAGGGCACCGGCACCGGCGACGTGCCGGGCCGCTACCTCCTCGAGCGCGAAGGGCGGACCCTCGACTCCGGTGAGATGGTCGATCTCTGGGAGAGCTGGATCTCCAAGTACCCGATCATCTCGCTCGAGGACGGCCTCGGCGAGGACGACTGGGCAGGCTGGAAGGAGCTGACCGCGCGCCTCGGCGACCGGGTCCAGCTCGTCGGTGACGACATCCTGGTCACCAACCCGTCGTTCATCGCCCGCGGCATCGCCGAGAAGGCCATGAACTCGGTGCTCATCAAGCTCAACCAGATCGGCACCGTCACCGAGACGATGGCCGCGATCGAGATGGCCCGCCGTGCCGGCTGGACGGCGATGGTCAGCCACCGCTCCGGTGAGACCGAGGACACCACCATCGCCGACTTCGTCGTGGCGATGGGCACCGGCCAGATCAAGACCGGAGCTCCCGTCGCGATCCGAGCGGGTCGCCAAGTACAACCGGCTCCTCCGCATCGAGGAAGAGCTGGGCGCGGGTGGGGTCTACCTCGGCCCGGCCGCCCTCGCCGGCGCTGCGCCGTACCTGCCCGCGTGATCCTGGCGCTCGTGGCGGCGCCGGCCGGTCGTCCGGCCGGCGTCGCTCTGTCCCCGGCGCGGCCTGCCGCGACGACGCGCCTGGCGGGGTGGCGCCTGTGACCCGCTGGGTCGATCGTGGCGCGATCTACGCCGGCTGGGTGGGGGTCGGGATGGGCGTCACCATCGCGGTCAGCTTCCTGCTCGTCATCCCGATCGAGCCGATCCTGTGGCTCCTGGCGCTCCCGGCCGGCCTGATCATCGGGTACTACGCCAACGCGCGCTCGGACCGCCAGGCCGGACCGTGGAGCCGAATCCTGGCCAACGGCGCCTATGCCGGGCTGCTGACGGCCCTGACCCTCGCCCTCTGCTTCCTCGCCACGAAGTGGATCTTCTTCAACGCCGACAACGGCTACCGCAACACCGCGGGCGGCGGGCCGATCGCCGGCTGTGAGACCGGTGCCGACTGTGTCTACCAGCGCTACCTCGCCGAGGGCAGGGGCCCGGAGTTCGAGGCCGCCGGGATCACGACCGTCGAGGAGTTCACGGCCTTCTACTGGAGCGAGCAGCTCGGGACGGCGAGCACCGTCTTCATCCTGGGCCTTCTCGGCGGCCTCGGCGGCGCGGCGATCTACGGGATCGCGCGGCCGAAGGCAAGGAGCGCGGATGTGATCGCGCCGGATCCGGGCGCCGAGGCGAGCTAGGAAGCCGGCGCGACCTGGGAACGCGGGTCGGCGACCAGGTCGCCCGCGGGGGCTGGACCTGGCACGACCGGGACGTCGTCGCCCTGGTCCGGGACGTCGTCCGGCGCGTCCGGGCCGCCCGCCCGGGGGTCCAGGAGGCGGAGCGCGCTCCGCCACGTGACGGCCACGATCCCGATCACGGGCACGGCCAGGAACATCCCGAGGACGCCCGCAAGCGTGCTCCCGGCGGGGATCGCCACCAGCACGACTGCCGGGTGGATGCTGGCGACCCGGCCGTACACGACCGGCGCAATGAAGCTTCCCGTGATGATGTTGAAGACGAGCGTGTAGATCCCCATGATCACGATGTCGGTCGGGCTGCCCACCGCGACCGCCACGAGGAACGCCGCGAACGTCGCGATGAAGCTCCCGATGTACGGGATGAACCCGAGGAAGAACGCGAAGACCGCCAGGGGGAGGGCGAGCGGCAGTCCCAGGATCGTCATGATGACCCACTGGCTGCCGGCGGAGACTCCCGAGATGGCCGCGGTGCCGACCATGTACCCGCCGAGCACCCCGACCGCGCGGTCCCCTGTGCCCTCCAGGTCGGCGCGCCGGCCGGCGGGGAGGCGGTCAGTCGCAAGGTGCCACACGGACGAACCGTCGCGCAGCGCGTAGAAGCTGAGCAGCAGGCCGATCAGGCAGACGGCCGCCAGGGCGGCCGCTGCCGACGTGATTTGGGCCCCGACGGCCACGATTGCCACGCTGAATGTCGCCGATGACCTGGGCGATCCAGTCGGCTTGGTCTCCCAGCGCGTCGCTGATCTTCCCGGCTCCTCCCTCAGCCTCGGCGGCGATGGCGCCGACCCCGCTTGCGAGGCCCAGCACGGTGACCAGCAGGATCGCGCCGACGGCGACCGAGCCGCCGGTGATCGCGGCGAGCGCGGCCGTGCCCTGTGACCAGCCGCGACCGCGAAGGAGCCTCGTGAGCGGCACCAGGCTCGCCGCGAGAACGGCGGCGATCACGAGGGCCAGGACGAGTCCGGACAGCTGGGCCACGATGATGATGCCGGCAGCACCGATGCCGAAGGCCACGAGGAGCCGCCAGCTCCACTGGGCGGCGCGATCGAGCCAGAACGGGACGCCGGGCAGCACGGCCACGCGCGGCCCGGGGCCCGCGGCCTCGTCGAGCACGGCTCGGAGGGCTGCGCCCACGGTCACCACCATGACCGTCAACGGCACCGCGAAGATCAGGCCGGGCATCCCGCCGAGCTGCGCGCCCACCGGCAGTGCCACCAGCACCGCGATGGGGTGGAGCCCGGATGCGCACCCGGGGAGTCGCGGCACGACCAGGACCTGCTCCGCTGCCGCCGCGAGCACGAGGCCGAGCGCGAGCAGCGCCGCAACGCTGGCACCGGCCGAGGCGAGGGCCACGAGGACCACCGCGGTCCCGGCGACCAATCGCCCGACGTACGGGACGAACCCGCCGATGAGCATCAGCACGGCCAGGGCCCCCGCGGGCTGGATGTCGAGCACGACCAGGACGACCAGCAGGGCCAGGGCATCGAGCGTGGAGCGGGACGCGGTGCGCCGGAGGTGGCCGCCCGAGCGGGTGAGCGCGGAAGCGCCCGCGGCGGTGAGGCGGTCTCGGTGCTGTCCCCTGGCTGCCTGGATGCACCAGCGCCAGCCGCCGTCGCCGTCCTGGAGGAAGAAGAAGGTCAGGAAGGCGGCGAGGATGCCCACCGTCGCCCAGAACGCGGCGCCCTCGACGATGGCCCTGAGACCCTGCTCGAGCCAGCCCTCGATGGCCGAGCTCAGGTTGTTGATCGCCTCGACCGCCTGGGGATCAAGCCCGGCAGTCGCTGCCAGGTCAGCGAGGTCAGCCAGGCCGTCCTGCACGCTCGTGACGATCGCCGCCAGCGCGGGCACGATCGTCAGGGCGATGACGAGCAAGCCGCCAACGACGATCCCGATCGCGGCGAGGCTGGCGAGCGCGGCCGCGCCGGTCCGCGATCGGCCGCCGGCACGCAACCTGATCACGATCGGCGACGCGGCGGCCGCCACGAGGATTGCGACGAGCACCGAGAGGGTCACCGACAGGAGGTAGACCGCAGCGGCGAAGAGCACCACCCCCAGGCCCAGGACCGCCAGGACCCGCCAGCCGGTTGCGGCCAGGAACGCCAGCCAGCCGGGGACCGCGGTGGTGGGCGACGGAAGAGCCGACATCGTTCTCGGATGGTACTCGACGCGCAACGCCGCGGAGGTCCTCGCGGCGTCGGTCGATCTCAGCCGGAGAAGGCCAGGAGGATAGCCCCGACGCCCACGGCCGCGGCTGCCGCGAGCCGGATCCCAGCCCGATCCCTCTCCCCGAGGACCAGCACGCCCCAGGCGGCGGCCAGGATCGTCGTCGATTCACGGAGCGGAGCGACACCCGCCAGCGGGGCGATCTGGTACGCGAGAAGGATGAGCATGTACGTCCCGATGATCAGGAGGCCAGCCACGAGCGACCGGCGCAGGTCCGCGGCGTCTGGCGCTGGGCGGGCATCGTCGCTGATCGCCCTCCTGCGCGCGGCCATCGCCCGCCACGCGACGAGGCCCAGGGCGCACACGGACCAGAGGGCCCACGCGTAAAGCCACGCGGGGCCCGTCCGCACGCCGACCCGGTCGAGTGCCGAGTATCCGGCCACCGCGCAACCCGCCAGCAGCGCAGGCGCCACCGTCGCCCGCGAGGCCGTGGCGAGTGCCGCGGTGAGCGTCCCGCCCAGGAGGAGCGCGACGCCGACGTAGCCGACCGGGTCGAGCCGCTCACCGAGGATGACCACGCCGGCCACGACGCCCAGGAGAGCTCCGGATCCCCGCGCGACGGGATAGACGGAGGAGAGCGCCCCGCGCCGGTAGGCAGCCGACAGGGGGATGAAGTACGCGGCCGACACGATCCCCGATGCGAGCGCGATGAGCCAGCCCTCCGGCGTCAGCGTCGGGCGGCCGGTCGCGAGCCAGGCCAGAGCGGCGAGGGGCGTGACGGCCACGACGCCGAGCCCGACGGCACGCGTCGAGGTAGCGAGTGGATCGCCCGACGTCTTGACGAGCGAGTTCCAGGCCACGTGGAAGAACGAGGAGGCAAGGACCAGGGCGATCGCGGCGATCGGCACGCCGCGCAGCATAGACGCGGCCGGATCGCCATGTGGGTCCCACCACCGTGCACGCGAACGATCCTGCGGAGGTGGACAGGCGTGAACGACCCCGGGCCTCGTGACCCGGGGTCGTGGTGCTGCGGGTGGATGCGAGCCGGAGGGCCGTCCGGCAGGCCTACTCGGCCTTCTTGCCGGCGCCTTCTTGGCCGGAGCCTTGGCCTGGCCGGAGCCTTGGCGGCCGGCTTCTCGGCTGCCGGCGCAGCCGGAGCCTTGGCGGGCGGCCTTCGCGGGGGCCTTCTTCGGCCGGCAGCCTTGGCGGCGGCCTTGGCGGCGCCTTCGCCGGGGCCTTGGCGGCCGGCTTCTCGGCTGCCGGCGCAGCCGGAGCCTTGGCCCGGGTCGCCCGAGCCTTCGGCGCCGGTGCCTCGGCAGCGACCGGGGCCGCCGTCGGCTTCACGGCCTCGACGTCGGTCCGCCCGGCCTTGGCGAGCGCGGCGCGCGCCTTGCCCGCGGCGGTCTGGGCGCCCTTGGCCTTGACGGCCTTGCCGGCCGCGATGCGGGCCTTGGCGGCCTTCGCCGCGGCGGCCGTGCCGATGGTCTTGGTGGACTTGGCGCCGGCCTGAACCGCAGCCCCGCCGAGGGCGGCGGTCACGTTCCTGGCGAGCCGCGACTTGCGACGGGCGGCGGCGTTCGGGTGGATCGCGCCGGCCTTGGCGGCCCGGTCGAGCGCCGAGAACGCCTCGGCGAGCGAGGCGGTCGCATCGCCCTCCAGCTGGCCGGTGGCGATCTTGATGGTCTTGGAGACGAGGGTCTTGGCCTTGGAGGTGCGGGGGCCGTTGATGGCGGCGCGCCGCTCCGCCTGGCGAACCCGCTTCTTCCCGGATGGCGTCCGCGCGCCGGTCCAGCCGCGGGGAGAGTGAGCCACGGTTCAGTCGGTCCTCTAGGAAGGTCGGAGGGGTGGACGGTCTGACAATGGGCGGCGCGGCGGGAGAGGACACCGCGGCGGCGCGACGGCGAATGGTAGCAGATCGAGACACCCGGCCGGCTCGGACGCGCTGCGGCCGGCCCCGGGTCGTCCGTCCCGTACAATCCCCGCTCGTGACCATCCCCCAGGATCGCCTGCGCAACTTCTCGATCATCGCCCACATCGACCACGGCAAGTCCACGCTCGCGGACCGGCTCCTCGAGTTCACCCACACGATCGATCCCCGGCAGATGACGAGCCAGGTCCTCGACTCCATGGACCTCGAGCGCGAGAAGGGCATCACGATCAAGGCGCGCGCCGTGCGCCTCGAGCACACGGCGGCCGACGGCCTGCGTCTACGGCCTCAACCTGATCGACACGCCCGGCCACGTCGACTTCAGCTACGAGGTCAGCCGCAGCCTGCAGGCCTGCGAGGGCGCGATCCTCGTCGTCGATGCCGCCCAGGGGATCGAGGCCCAGACGCTGGCCAACGTCCACCTCGCGCTGCGCCAGAATCTGGTGATCATCCCGGTCGTCAACAAGATCGACCTGCCCTCGGCCCAGCCCGACGTCGTCATCGAGGAGCTGGAGAACGTCCTCGCGATCCCGCGCGAGGAGGTGCTCCTCGCGTCGGCGAAGGAGGGGACGGGGATCCTCGAGATCCTCGAGGCGATCGTCGCCCGCGTTCCGCCGCCGAAGGGCGAGGCCGACCGACCCGCTGCGCGGCCTCGTCTTCGACTCCCACTACGACCAGTACAAGGGCGTGGTGACCTACGTGCGGCTCGCCGCGGGCACGCTCCGCGACCACGAGCGGATCCGCCTCATGGGCTCCGGCGCCGAGACCGACATCCTGGAGCTCGGCGTCTTCCGGCCCCAGCTGGTGCCCGTGAGCCGAGCTCACGGCCGGCGAGGTCGGCTACATCGCGACCGGCCTCAAGAGCGTCCGCGACGCCCAGGTCGGCGACACGGTCACGAGCGCCGCGCGCCCCGGCACCCGAGCCGCTCCCCGGCTACCAGGCGGCCAAGAGCCTCGTCTTCGCCGGGATCTACCCGATCTCGGGCGAGGACTACCCGCTCCTGCGCGACGCGATGGAGAAGCTCCACCTCAACGACGCGAGCTTCACCTTCGAGCCCGAGTCGTCGATCGCCCTCGGCTTCGGCTTCCGCTGCGGGTTCCTCGGCCTCCTCCACATGGAGATCGTCCAGGAGCGCCTCGAGCGCGAGTTCAGCCTCGAGCTCATCGCCTCGGCGCCGTCGGTCGAGTACCGGGTCACCACGCTCAACGGGACGACGATCGTCATCGACAACCCGGCCCTGCATGCCGCCGGCCGGCGAGATCGAGACGATCGAGGAGCCGTGGGTCAACCTGTCGGTCATCACGCCGAGCGGCTACATCGGCTCGCTCATGGAGCTCTCGACGACGCGGCGCGGCTCGTTCCTGACGATGGAGTACCTCGACCCGCAGCGCGTCCTCCTCTCGTTCGAGATGCCGCTCGCCGAGCTGATCGTCGACTACTTCGACCAGCTCAAGAGCCGCAGCCAGGGCTACGCGTCGATGGACTACGAGGAGGCCGGCTACCGGGCGGCGCGTCTCGTCAAGCTCGACGTCCTGGTCAACGGCGAGCCGGTCGACGCCCTGTCGATGATCGTCCACCGCGAGAAGGCGCCCGGCGATCGGGCGCGCCCTGACGGCGAAGCTCAAGGAGCTGATCCCGCGCCAGATGTTCGAGGTGCCGATCCAGGCCGCCGTCGGCGCGAACGTCATCGCCCGCGAGACCATCCGGGCCATGCGCAAGAACGTCCTCGCCAAGTGCTACGGTGGCGACATCACCCGCAAGCGGAAGCTGCTGGAGAAGCAGAAGGAAGGCAAGCAGCGCATGAAGCGCGTGGGCTCGGTCGAGATCCCGCAGGAAGCCTTCCTCGCCGTGCTCAGGATGGGCGAGGACACCTGACCTCGTGGAGGAGACGCTCCGCGTCCTCGTCGCCCTCGCGATCACCGTCTTCCTGGTCATCCTGCGCTTCGAGGCCGAGGACTTCGGCGCGGCCGAGTACGACGAGCCCACGCGCGACGGCCAGCCGCGCCTCGCTTCCGCGGCGCCTCAGCTGGATCGTGCTCGGCTTCGTCCTCGTGGGCGCCCTGATCGTCGTCCACCCGGACGCGCCCGGCGACCTCGGGATCGCGCTCGGCGACCGCGGGGAGGCGCTCCTCCTGGGCTTCGGGTTCGGTGCCCTGGGGATGCTCCAGGCGGTCGCGTACGCCTTCTTCCGCTACGGGCAGATCCGCTTCCCTCCGGCCTGGACCTACCCGGGCGCCGTGCTCAACGCGCTCGCGACGGCGTTCATCGACGAGGCGACCTTCCGCGGCGCGGTGCTGGGGTTGCTCCTGCTCATCGGGGTCAACCCGGGCACGGCGATCGTGATCCAGGCCTTCCTCTACACGCTCGCGACGCGGACCGGGGCGCCGGGCCGGGGCCGCTACATGTTCGTGCTCACCCTGGTCGGCGGGCTCGTGGCCGGCTGGCTCACGGTCACGACCGGGGCGATCGGGGCGGCCTTCCTGGCTCACGCCATCACCCGGATCGTCTGTCTTCGTCTGCACCGGCCACGCGGGCCAGCCCGCTCGCCGGGGCGAGGAGATCGAGGAGACCTGGGAGTACCGCGCAGCGCCGCGCGGCTGGCGATCCATCGACAGGTCGGACGATGGGGGTCCCCCGGAGCCGTGAGCGCCAGCCGGCGTCGGGGCGCAGATCCATTCGCCCGCCGGCCGCCGCGCCCGCCGGCCCTCTACCTCCACGTCCCGTTCTGCCGCTCGCTCTGCCCGTACTGCGACTTCGTGGTGGTGGCCGGCGCAGCGGCCACCGGCCCGCGCAACCGGGTCGGGGCGTTCGTGGCGGCCCTGCTGCGCGAGATCGACCTGCGCGCGACGGCCCTCGACGCGGCGCTCGACAGCGAGTCACCCTGCCCTGACGGCCGCCGCCGTGCCCGGGTCACCCGGCAGTCCGGGCCGCGCGCCGCTCGACACCGTCTACGTCGGCGGGGGCACGCCGTCCCTGCTCCCCGCGGACGCGGTCGCCGAGCTGATCGAGCGCGTGCGTGCCCGCTTCGGCCTCGCGGACGGCGCCGAGGTGACCCTCGAGGCGAACCCCGGCCCCGACGACCGGGGCGACCTGGCCGGCTTCGCCCGCGCCGGCGTCACCCGCCTCTCGCTGGGCGCCCAGAGCCTGGACGACGCGGAGCTGCGGTCGCTCGGGCGCCGCCATCGGGCCGGCGACGTGGCCGAGGCGGTCCTCGCGGCGCGCGCCGCTGGGATCGCCCAGGTGAGCCTGGACCTCCTCTACGACCTGCCCGACCAGCGCCTGGCGACCTGGATGGGGACCGTCGAGGCAGCCCTCGAGATGGCCCCCGACCACGTCTCGTGCTACGCGCTCACCCTCGACGACCCGGACGCCGAAGGGCTCACCGGGCCGCTGGGCGACCACCTGCCGACGACAGCGGGCGCCCGTCGTTGGCGCGATCGGGCGCGCCCCGGCCAGGACGAGGATCGGGCCGCCGCCGCGTACTCGCTGGCCGATGCCGCGCTCGAGGGCGCCGGCATGCCCTGGTACGAGCTGTCGAACTGGGCCCGCCCCGGGGCGGAGAGCCGCCACAACCTCGTCTACTGGGAGCGTCGGCCGTACGAGGCCGTCGGCCCGGGCGCCCATGCCTTTGACGGCGTCCGGCGGCGCTGGAACGCGGCCCGCCTCGACGCCATGGCTCGGGGCGCTGACGCCCGCGCCGGGACGCGCACCGGCACTTCCGCCCGGCGACGGCGAGGAGATCGATGCCGCGACCGCCGCCGCGGAGGAGCTCATCCTCGGGCTTCGCACGGCGCACGGCGTCGCGCGCGGCGAGCCCTCTGGCCCGGGCCGACGAGATGGCCTGGGCCCACGAGGCCGGCCTCGTCGAGGACGGCGCCCGGCGAGCGCGTGCGGCTGACGCTCCGGGGCCGCCTCCTCTCCAACGAGCTCTTCGCCCGGCTGGTCTGACGGCAGGTCGGCCGCGCCGGCCGCCCCCGCCTCAGCGCGCGCTCCGGGGTCGCCAGGCGGCCACGGCGGCCCGCCGCGTCCGGGCCCGGTAGATCGCCCGCAGGCCGCGCAGGCAGGGTCGCCGCTCGGCAACCGGGAGGGCCTCGAGGATGTTGCGCAGGCGGTGGGTCCAGCAGCGCTGGAGGCCGCCCCGGGAAAGGCCTCGGCCACCGCGGCGGCGATCCCTCGGCCCCGTCGGCCGCCGCGAGGACGACCGCGTCGGGGTCGAGCCCGCGCGCCACGAGCGAGGTCAGGAGGCGGCTCCAGGCGGCGGTCGAGTCGCCGGTCGCCTGGCGGTAGTCGAGGAGCTCCCGGTGGCCGAGAGCGTCGATCCCGTAGGCGGCCAGGATCACCCGTCGGCTCGCCCGCCCGGCGCCGTGCCGGACGCTGACCCAGAGGCCGTCGAGGAGCAGGTAGCGGGCGGGGAACGTGACCGGCCGGCGGTGGAAGGCGGCGACCTGGGCGTCGAGGGAGCGGCGAGGCGGCTGATCGCCGCCGCCGAGAGGGAGACGCCGGTGAGGTCTGCGCGAGCGCCGCGTCTCGCGACGACAGGCCGCGCAGGAGGCTGGCGCAGGACGTCGTCGACGGTCGCCGTCCGGCGGGCCGCCCGGCCAGAACGAGGCCGGTACGTCGAGCCGCCGGCGCGGGATCCGCAGGTCGGTGATCGCCCCGAGCTCGGTCACGAGCATCCGGCGGCAGATGCCTCGGCCGTTGACACTCGGACACCGAGACTGCTAGGATTCCGTCGTTTCCACTGGCACTCGCCTAGGTAGAGTGCTAACGCAATCGGGGCGATGCGGGACGGAGTGCGCCCGCCAGAGGTGCCGAGCCGTGGCGCGAGGAGTCCGCCGCAGCAGCGGGCCGCTCGATGCCAGGGCACAGGCGATCTTGCGGGCCGTCATCGAGGAATACGTGACGACGGCCGTGCCGGTCGGCTCACAGACGCTCGTCGAGCGCTACCCGTTCGGCGTGAGCGCCGCGACCGTGCGCAACGTCCTGGCCGAGCTGGAGCTCGAGGGCTTCCTCGGGCATCCCCACACGTCGGCCGGGCGGGTGCCGACCGACGTCGGCTACCGCTTCTACGTGGAGTCGCTGGTCGGGGAGATGCCGCTCCCGCCGATCGAGCAGCTGATGATCCGCCACCAGTTCGGGCAGGTCGAGTTCGCCACCGACCAGTGGTTCCGCCTCGCGGCCACGACGCTCGCATCGGCCACCCGGTCGGCCGGGCTGGCGACGCCCGCCAAGCCGCGTGCCGCGCGGATCCGGCGGCTCGAGCTGGTCGGAATCGGCGAGCGGATGGCGTCCCTGGTGGTCGTCCTCAACGAGGGCTCGCTCAAGCAGGCGCTGCTCACGATCGACCCGGGCACGTCCGACGACGAGCTGGCCGAGGCGGCGGGCCGCCTGAATCGCAGCTGCATGGGGCTCACCGCCGCCGACCTGGCCGAGCGCCTCCGCTGGTTCGACGAGGCTCCGGACGATGACCCCGTCTTCACGCTCGTCCGCCGGGCGGGCGTCGCGGGCCCTGCGAATCCTCCGCGAGTTCGACGGCGGCCACGGTCGAGCAGCTCTTCAGCGACGGCCTGCTCCACGTGATGGCCGAGCCGGAGTTCGCGGCGTCCGAGAAGCTCCGCCGGGTCTTCGCCGTGCTGGAGAACCGCCAGTACCTGGGCGAGCTCTTCGAGGACGTGACGCGCTCCGGCGACCTGCGGGTCTTCATCGGGCAGGAGAACCGCCCCGACGAGATGGCCGACGTGGCCCTCGTCCTCGCCCCGTACGGCCGTCCGGGAGCTGCCGTCGGCGTGGTGGGGATCCTGGGTCCCACGCGCCTCCGCTACGCGCAGGCGATCGGGACGCGTCCGGTTCGTCGCCGGCCTGATGAACGATCTCGTCGACCACCTCTACGCCCCCTGACGACGGACCAGCCGAGACGAAGGACAGCCGATGCCGAGACACCACGAACAGCCGCCCGATCCGGCGGCCGCCGAGCCGGGCACCCGGCCACCGGGCCTGCGCCGCAGCGACCCGCCCTGCCTCTGGCGCGCCCGCCGAGTCCGTCGTGGAGGTCCTCGCCGCCGAGCGCGACGCGGCCCTGGCCCGGGCCGAGGAGCACCTCGCCCTGGCCCAGCGCGCCCAGGCCGACTACGCGAACCTCAAGCGGCGGACCGCGGAGGAGCGCGACGCGATGCTCGGCCTCGCCAACGAGGTCCTCCTCGCCAAGGTGGTCGCCCTGGCCGACGACTTCGACCTCGCCATCGAGCACGTTCCCGACGAGGCGCGCGACACCGCGTGGCTGGAGGGGATCGCCGCGATCGACCGCAAGCTCCGTGCGCTCCTCGAGAGCGAGGGCGTCACCCCCATCGAGGCGCTGGGCCGGCCGTTCGACCCGGCTCTCCACGAGGCCCTGAGCCACGTTCCCGGCACCGGCCGGCCCGAGGACGAGATCGTCGCCGAGCTGCGGCGCGGCTACCGGATCCGCGACCGCGTCCTCCGCCCCGCCCTCGTGGCCGTGAGCGACGGCTCCGGTCCGGCCGAGCGGCCCAACTAGGCGAGCGGCCCGCCTGGCCGAGTGACCCTGCCGGCCTGCGGCTCAACCAGACACCGAACCCAACCACCAACTCCACAACCCACCCCGCGAGAGGAGCATCCGAACCCATGGGCAAGATCATCGGCATCGACCTCGGCACGACGAACTCGGTCGTCGCCGTCATGGAGGGCGGCGAGCCCATCGTCATCGCCTCGGCGGAGGGCGGGCGCACCGTCCCCTCGGTCGTCGCCTTCACGAAGACCGGCGAGCGCCTCGTCGGCCAGCTGGCCAAGCGCCAGGCCGTGACCAACCCGGCCAACACCGTCTACTCGATCAAGCGCTTCATGGGCCGCCGCTGGGACGACCCGGAGGTCAAGCACAGCAGCGGCCTCGTGCCCTACAAGGTCGACAAGGACGCCAAGTCCGACGGCATCAAGGTCGTCATGGGCGACGGGACGCAGCTACACGCCGCCCGAGATCAGCGCGATGATCCTCCAGAAGCTCAAGGCCGACGCCGAGGCCTACCTCGGCGAGAAGGTGACCGAGGCCGTCATCACCGTCCCGGCCTACTTCGACGACACCCAGCGCCAGGCCACGAAGGACGCCGGCCGGATCGCCGGCCTCGACGTCAAGCGGATCATCAACGAGCCGACGGCGTCGTCCCTGGCCTACGGCCTCGACAAGAAGCACGACGAGAAGATCGCCGTCTACGACCTCGGCGGCGGCACGTTCGACATCTCGCATCCTCGAGCTCGGCGAGGGCGTCTTCGAGGTCAAGTCGACCAACGGCGACACCCACCTCGGCGGCGACGACTTCGACATCCGGGTCATGGACTGGCTCCTCGCCGAGTTCAAGAAGGACCAGGGCATCGACCTCCGCGGCGACCCCCAGGCGCTCTCGCGCGTCAAGGAGGCGGCCGAGAAGGCGAAGATCGAGCTCTCCTCGGCGATGTCGACCGAGATCAACCTGCCCTACATCACGGCCGACGCCGACCGGCCCGAAGCACCTCGTGATGACCATCACCCGGGCCAAGCTCGAGGACCTGGTCGAGGACCTCGTCGAGAAGACCGCGGAGCCGGTGCGCAAGGCCCTCAAGGACGCCGGGCTCACGGCCGGCGGACATCGACGAGGTCGTCCTCGTCGGCGGCATGACCCGCATGCCGGCCGTGATCGAGGCGGTCAAGGCGATGTTCGGCGGCAAGGAGCCGAACCGCGGCGTCAACCCGGACGAGGTCGTGGCGATCGGCGCGGCGATCCAGGCCGGCGTCCTGGCCGGCGACGTCAAGGACGTCCTGCTCCTCGACGTGACGCCGCTCTCGCTCGGCATCGAGACGCTCGGCGGCGTGATGACCAAGCTCATCGAGCGCAACACGACGATCCCGACGAGCAAGATCGCAGGTCTTCTCGACCGCGTCGGACAACCAGCCGCAGGTCGAGATCCACGTCCTCCAGGGCGAGCGCGAGTTCGCGCAGCGACAACAAGACGCTCGGCAAGTTCATCCTCGACGGGATCCCGCCGGCGCCGCGCGGCGTGCCCCAGATCGAGGTCACCTTCGACATCGACGCCAACGGGATCGTCGAGGTCAAGGCCAAGGACCGGGCGACGGGCAAGGAGCAGAAGGTCACGATCACGGCGTCCTCGATGCTCGACAAGAAGGACGTGGACCGGATGGTCCGCGAGGCGACGAGCACGCCGACGAGGACCGCAAGCGGCGCGACGAGGTCGAGGCCCGCAACCAGGCCGAGGCCCTCACCTTCCAGGCGGAGCGGACGCTCAAGGACCTCGGCGACAAGGTGTCGGCCGAGGACCGGGCGGCCGTCGAGGGCAAGGTCTCCGACGTCCGCAACGCCCTCAAGACGGAGGCGGTCGACGTGGTCAAGACGCGGGCGACCGAGCTGGCCGAGGTCCTCCAGCGCGTCGGCGCGGCGGCCTATGCGGCGTCCGCGGCGGCCGACGGGTCCGGATCCGGCGAGGCCGCGGACGGCGAGGCCGATTCCGGCGCGGGCGACGGTGCGCCCGCCGAGGACGAGACGGTCGAGGGCGAGTTCAAGGAGGTCTGAGCGCGCGTGTCGGTGGGGCCGGCCCTCCCGGTCTCGCCGACATCCGGCGGTACACTCCGCGTCCCATGGCGACGCCGATCGCATCCCTCATCCATGCCCGCGGCCTGACCAAGCGGTTCGGCGGCTTCACGGCCGTCGACGCCATCGACTTCGACGTCGCGCCGGGCGAGTCGTTCGGCTTCCTCGGCCCGAACGGGGCCGGCAAGACGAGCACGATGCGGATGATCGCCTGCGTCTCGCCGATGACCGGCGGGCACGCTCCGCGTGCTGGGCGATGGACCCGCTCGCCGACGGGCCGCGGATCCGGGCCCGGATCGGCGTCGTCCCCCAGCAGGACACGCTCGACATGGAGCTGACCGTCCGCGAGAACCTCTCGATCTACGGCCGCTACTTCGGCCTGTCCCGGGCCGTCATCCGGCAGCGCGTCGACGAGCTCCTCGACTTCGTCCAGCTGACCGAGCGCTCCGGCGACCAGGTGGAGCCGCTGTCGGGCGGGATGAAGCGGCGCCTGACGATCGCCCGCAGCCTGATCAACGAGCCGGACCTGCTCCTCCTCGACGAGCCGACCACCGGCCTCGACCCGCAGGCCCGCCACCTGCTCTGGGACCGCCTCTACCGCCTCAAGCAGAAGGGCGTGACGCTCGTCCTGACCACCCACTACATGGACGAGGCGGAGCAGCTCTGCGACCGGCTCGTCGTCATGGACAAGGCGAAGATCGTGGCCGAGGGCTCGCCGCGCCAGCTCATCGAGCGAGCACTCCACCCGCGAGGTGCTGGAGATGCGCTTCCCGGTCGGCGTCCAGGAGACGCTGGACGGCCAGCTCGACGGCCTGGGCGATCGCGTGGAGCACCTCCCGGACCGGGTCCTCGTCTACACCGACGACGGCGACGGCGCCGGCGACGATCGCCCACGAGCGCGGGCTGCGCCCCGAGATGGTCCTCGTCCGGCGCTCGTCGCTCGAGGACGTCTTCCTCCGGCTCACCGGCCGGAGCCTCGTCGACTGAGGGGCGGCGGAGTGGCGGCGCCGGCGGTCCGCGTCCTCGAGCACGAGCTGCTCGTCTACCGCCGGGTCTGGCGGGGCAGCATCTTCAGCTCGTTCCTCATCGCCGGTCCTCTTCCTGGCCGCGATGGGGGTCGGCCTCGGCAGCCTCGTCGACGCGAACGCGGGCCGGCGCCGGAGCGGCCGGGGGCGCGAGCGGCGCGGCGCTGGCCGGCGTCTCCTACCTCGCCTTCCTGGCCCCCGGGCTCCTGGCGTCCACGGCGATGCAGACGGCGGCCGGCGAGTCGACCTTCCCGGTCATGGCCGGCCTCGTCTGGGTGAAGAGCTTCCACGGGATGATCGCGACCCCCATCCGGCCGGCGGACGTGGTCGTCGGCAAGCTGACCTACATCGGCCTGCGCATCCTGCTCGTGGTCGGCCGTCTTCTTCCTCGTCACCGTCCTCTTCGGCGCCGTCACCGGACCCGGCGCGATCCTTGCGGTCCCGGCCGCGCTCCTGACCGGCCTCGCCTTCGCGGCGCCCGATCGCGGCCTACTCGGCGACCCAGCGCGACCCGAACGGCTTCAACGCCCTCTTCCGCTTCGGCGTGATCCCGCTCTTCCTGTTCTCCGGGACCTTCTTCCCGATCGAGCAGCTGCCGGACCTCCTCCAGGCGATCGCCTGCCTCACGCCGCTCTGGCACGGCGTCGACCTGTGCCGGTCGCTCGCGCTCGGGACGGCGGAGCCGGTCCAGACGCGCGATCCACGTCGTCTACCTCGGGACGATGACCGACGCTCGGCGTCGCGGCCGCGCTCATCACCTTCCAGCCGGCGGCTGGTGCGATGAGGTCGCCGGCGATGACCCTCCTCGCCCGCGTCGCCCCGCCCGTCCTCTTCGGCAGCCGCCGGGCCGGCCTCCTGATCGAGCGCAACCTGCTCGTCTACCGGCGCGGCTGGCTCGTCATCGTGTCGGGCTTCTTCGAGCCGCTCTTCTACCTCCTCTCGATCGGCCTGGGGATCGGGGCGCTCGTCGGCGCCGTCGTCGTGAACGGCCAGCGACGATCCCCTACACGGCCTTCGTCGCGCCGGCGCTCCTGGCCAGCTCGGCGATGAACGGGGCGATCTACGACTCGACCTTCAACGTCTTCTTCAAGCTGAACTACGCCAAGACGTACGACGCGATCCTCTCGACGCCGATCGGGGTGGGCGACGTGGCCCTCGGCGAGATCGGCTGGGCGCTCATCCGGGGCGGGATCTACGCCGCCGCGTTCCTCGTCGTCATGGTCGTCCTGGGGATGGTCCTCTCGCCGTGGGCGGTCCTCGCGTTCCCGGCCGCGCTCCTCGTCGGGTTCGCCTTCGGCGCGGTCGGCATGGCCGCCACGAGCTTCATGCGCACCTGGCAGGACTTCGACCTCGTGCAGCTCGTCATCCTGCCGCTCTTCCTCTTCTCGGCGACCTTCTACCCGATCACGACCTACCCGGAGCCGATCCAGATCCTGGTCCAGCTCACGCCGCTCTACCACGGGGTCGACCTGATCCGTGGCCTCACGACCGGCGTCGTGGGCCCGACGCTCCTGGTCCACGTCGCCTACCTCGCGGCGATGGGCGCTCATCGGCCTGGCGATCTCCTCGCGGCGCCTCGGACAAGCTGCTGCTCAAGTAGGCGCCGCCGGGGGACGTCGCGCTATCCTGCTGTCCATGGGCGAGCCCCCGCCAGCCACGACCACAGGACCGGACGAGGTCGCGGGCAGGGTGACCGACGCTCCCGCGCCGGTTGACCCCGCGCCCGACGGCCTCGCCTCCTCGCGGGCGATCGGCATCGACGTCGGCGGAACCGGTGTCAAGGCGGCCGTCGTGGACCTGGGCACCGGGCGAGATGGTCTCGCCCCGGATCCGCGAGAAGACCCCCCAGCCGGCGACGCCGGAGGCGGTGATCGAGACGATCGGGCTCGGATCGTCGACCGGCTCGGCGAGGGCGGTCACCTGGATCCCGCGCTGCCGGCCGGGGCCGGCCTCCCGGGCGTGGTGAAGCACGGCCGCCTCCTGACCGCGGCCAACATCGACCCAGCGGTGGGTGGACTTCCCGGCCCAGGAGGCGCTCGAGGAGCGCCTCGGGCGTCGGGTTCGCCTCATCAACGACGCCGACGCCGCCGGCCTCGCTGAGGTCGCCTTCGGGGCCGCCAAGGGCGTGCCCGGGACGGTGATGCTCCTGACGATCGGAACTGGGATCGGGAGCGCCCTCCTCATCGACGGCACGCTCCTCGATTCGACCGAGTTCGGACACGTGCCGTACCGCAACAGGGACGCCGAGACCTGGATCTCCGGCGCCGCGCGCGAGCGGCGCGCCATCGGCTGGCGCCGCTGGGCGGGCGAGTTCAGCGAGTACCTGGCCCTGCTCGACCGATGGTTCTGGCCCGACCTCATCATCCTGAGCGGCGGCGTCAGCAAGGAGTACGCCAAGTACGGGAAATGGCTCAAGGCCCGGGCGCCGATCGTGACCGCGCGCTTCCTCAACACCTCGGGGATCATCGGCGCGGCCCTCGCGGCCGGCGGTCACGAGGACGCCCCCGCGGACTGACGCGCCGACGGACATGGGCCGCGGCGCCTGACCGTCCGGGCCGCTCCCCGTAGACTTCCCCTCGCAGATGACCACCCAGCGCGACTACTACGACATCCTCGGCGTCGAGCGCGGCGCGACCGACGCCGACCTCAAGAAGGCGTTCCGCAAGCTCGCCCAGCAGTGGCACCCGGACGTCAACCGCGACGAGGGCGCCGACGAGCGCTTCAAGGAGATCAACGAGGCGTACCAGGTCCTCTCCGATCCCCAGCGGCGCCAGGCCTACGACATGTTCGGCCGGGCCGGGGTCGGCGGCGGCGGCTTCGACCCGGGCGCCCAGCCGGGCTTCGGCGCCTTCTCCGACCTCTTCGACGCCTTCTTCGGCGGGAGCGCCGCCGGCGGCGGGGTCCGACGCGGCCGGCCCGCAGTCGGCTCCGACCTGCGCTACGACCTGCGGATCACCTTCGAGGAGTCGATCCGGGGCACGGAGAAGGAGATCGAGTTCGCCGCTCCTCGACCGCTGCGCCACCTGCTCCGGCAGCGGGGCGAAGAGCGGGACCGCCACCCAGGCCTGCCCCCAGTGCGGCGGCCGCGGCGAGATCCGCCACGCCCGCCAGACGATGCTCGGCCAGATGGTCAACGTCATCGCCTGCCCCCGCTGCCGCGGCGAGGGCAAGATCGTCGAGTCGCCGTGCGAGGAGTGCAGCGGCGAGGGCCGGCAGGCAGCGGACGAAGCGGCTCCGCGTGGCGGTGCCCGCCGGCATCGACGACGGTCACCAGATCCGCCTCTCGTCCGAGGGCGAGGTCGGGCCCCCGCGGCGGCCCGCCGGGGAGCCTCTACGTCGCCATCCACGTGGCGCCCCACCCCCACCTGCGGCGCGAGGGCACCGAGCTCTACCACGAGCTCGACCTCTCGATCGCCCAGGCGGCGCTGGGGACCACGGTCCGTGTCCCGACGGCCGACGGCGAGGAGGAGCTCGAGATCAAGCCCGGGCACCCAGCCGGGGACGGAGATCCGCCTGCGCGGCCGCGGAGCGCCGCATCTGCGGCGAGCCGGTGCGCGCGGGCGACCTCCACGTCCTCGTGGACGTGACGATTCCCACGAAGCTCTCGAAGGAGCAACGCGAGGCGCTCGAGGCCTATGCGGCGGCTTCCGGCGAGACGAACGTGGGAACGGGCAAGGGCGGCGTCTTCGACCGGATCAAGGACGTCCTGGGGTGAGCGCCCCGCCCGGCCACCGCCCCGGACGGGCGCGCGGGCGACGGCGCCTGGCTCGAGCTTGCCGTCACCTGCGACCCGGAGGCCGTCGAGGCGGTCAGCGAGATCCTCGCCCGCGTCGCTCCGGGCGGCGTGAGCGTCGAGCCGGGGTTCACGCTCGTCGACGAGGGGCTGGCCGCCGCCGTCGACCCGTCGGCGCCGGCGACGGTCCGGGCCTACCTGCCCGCGCGCGACGCGGACGCCGCCCGGCGCGCCGCCGACGAGGTGGATCGGGCGCTCGGCCACCTCCAGGCCTTCGGGCTGCGCGAGATCGGGGAGCTGCGGACGCAGGTCGTCCACGAGGCGGACTGGGCCACGGCGTGGAAGCGCCACGTCGGGGTGCTGCGGATCGGGCGTCGGATCGTGATCCGGCCCACCTGGCGGCGCCACCGCCGGCCGGCCTGGCGACGTCGTGATCGCGATGGATCCCGGGATGGCCTTCGGGACGGGGCTCCATCCCACGACGCGGCTCTGCCTCGCGGGGATCGAGCGCTGGGCCGACGAGGGGTTGCTCGGCGGCCCCGCGGCGGACCGCGCCGGGTCCTCGGGCGGAGCAGGGCTCGCCAGTCGCCGCGGGCCCCGTCCGGTTCCTCGACGTCGGCTGCGGATCGGGCGTCCTTGCCATCGCCGCCGGGCTGCTCGGCGCGACGCGGCTCGTCGGCGTCGACACCGACCCGATCGCGATCGACGCGACACTGGCGAACGCCCGGCGCAACCGGGTCGCCCGCCGCCTCCGGGCATGGCCGGGCTCGCTGCCCTCCGGCGCCGGGCCGTTCGACCTCGTCGCGGCCAACCTGATCGCCTCGGTCCTCATCCGCCTGGCGGACGACCTGGCGGCCGAGCTGCGCCCCGGCGGGCGACTGCTGGCGTCGGGGATCTTCATCGACCGCGAGACGGCGGTGCGGGTCGGCCTTCGAGGACGCGGGCCTGCGCGTCCTTCGGCGCGATGCCGAGGGCGACTGGGTCGCCCTCGACGCCGTGCGGCTGAGCGCTCCACGACCCTGATGCCGGACCTTGCCCCGCTCTTCCCACTGATCCTCGCGGCCCACGTGTCGCTCGCGATCGCCCTCTTCGTGCCGAGCCTGCTGCTGCCGTTCACCCTGCGCAACCGGTCGGTCGAGCCCGGGTTCGTGCCGCCCGAGCCGGGCCGCGTTGTGCGCACGCTCGGGTGGCTCCAGGCGCGCGGGTCGGCGGTCGTGGGTGCCGGGCTGGCCGTGACGGGGATCGCGATGCTGACCGTGCTCGGCCCGCGCATCCTCGAGCAACCCTGGCTGCTCGTCAGCCTGGCCACGTACGCAGTCACGGCCGTCGTCGTGTTCGCCGTCCAGCGTCCAGCCCTGCGTCGGCTCGCGGGCCCGCGACGGGATCGCCACCGACGCCGAGCGCGAGGCCTGGCGAGCGAAGGCCCGCCGCCAGCGCTACGTCGCCTACGCGATCACGACCGCCGTGGGCCTGATCGCCTTCCTCATGTCGACGAAGCCGGCCCTCTGGTGAGCCGATGACCACCCGGTCGCCCGGCGCGCCGCCCATCAGGCGGGCGGCCATCACGAACCTGGGCTGCAAGGTGAACCAGGCCGAGATGGACGCCGTGGAGCGGCTCCTGCGCGCGCGCGGCGTGGAGATCGCCACGGACGCCACCGCGGCCGACCTCCACCTCGTGAACACGTGCACGGTCACGGCGGCCGCCGACGACAAGTCGCGGAAGGCCGTTCGCCGCGCGCGGCGGGCGAGCCCAGCGGCCACGGTCATCGTGACGGGCTGCGCCGTCCAGGTGGCCCCGGCCTCGTTCGCCGCGATGGATCCGGCGGCGCGGCTCGTCGCGAACGAGGCCAAGGACGGCCTGCTGGCCGAGGTCGAGCGTCTCCTGGGGGCCGCGCGACCAGCCCGGCGACGGCGCCCGGCCGACGGTCCGCACGGTCCGCTCGAGGCGGCGCTCCCGACGCTCGCCGGCGTGGAGGTCGAGGGGATCGTCGACGGCCGTGCCCGGATCGACCGCACCCGCGCCTACGTCAAGGTCCAGGACGGATGCAGCTTCTTCTGCACCTACTGCATCATCCCCCGCGCCCGAGGCCCGGAGCGCTCACTCGCGCCGGAGGTCGTGCTGGCCGACGTGCGGCGCGCCCTCGAGGCCGGCCACCGCGAGGTCGTGCTCACCGGCATCAACATCGGGACCTACGACGGCGGCCGGTCGGAGCGCGGCCCGCGCGGCGCCCACCTGCGCGCGGCCCTGACGCTCCCGGGCCTGGTCCGCAGGATCCTGGCCGAGACGCCGGTCGAGCGGATCCGGCTCTCCTCGATCGAGCCCCAGCACGTGGACGACGACCTGCTCGCCGCCTGGACCGGCGCAGGGCGCCGGGCGCTGCCTTCCGCACCTGCACCTGCCGCTCCAGTCGGGCGACGACGGGGTGCTGCGGCGGATGGGCCGGCGCTACGCGGCGGCCGACTACGCCCGCGCCGTCGAGCGGGTCCGCGCGGCGATCCCCGGCGTCGCGATCCACGCCGACGTCATCGCCGGCTTTCCGAGCGAGGACGACGACGCGTTCGCGCGCACGCGGGCCTTCCTGGGCGTGCTCGACCCGGCCGGCCTCCACGTCTTCCGCTACTCGGCCCGCCCGGGAACGCCGGCCGCGCGGATGGCGGGGCAGGTCCCCGACGTGGTCCGGAAGGAGCGGGCCGCGCTCCTCCTCGACGACGCGGCCGCGGCCCGCCGGCGGTTCGCCGCCCGCGCCGGGGAGCGCGCCGGACGGTCCTCTTCGAGGAGCCCGTCGACTCGCGCGACCCGGCTGCCGGCTGGGTCGGCCACGCCGAGGACTACGTGGTGGTGCGGGCCGCGGCGCCCGGACGGACGCTCCCTCGCAGGCGAGATCGGGATCGTGGATGTTCGCGGCGACCGACCCGGACGATCCCGAGCGCGTGGTCGGGCGGATCGACCGCATCGTCGCCGGCCCAGCGTCGGCCCGGCTGCCGGGCGGGTCGCACCTCGCACCCTGCCCGTCGTACCCTTCCCGGCATGAGCGAGGCCTGCCTCTTCTGCCGCATCATCGCCGGGGAGATCCCGGCGACCATGGTCCACGCCGACGACCTCGTGATCGCGATCCGGGACGTCGCCCCGCGGGCGCCGACCCACGTCCTCCTCCTGCCGCGCGAGCACATCGCCTCCGCGGCCGACCTGACCGAGGCCCACGGTCCGCTGCTCGGGCGCCTCTTCGCGGTCGCCGCCGACCTCGCGCGGAGCGAGGGGATCGCCGAGCGCGGCTACCGGCTCACCACGAACGTCGGGACCTGGGGCGGCCAGTCCGTGCCGCACCTGCACGTGCACCTCATGGGCGGGCGGGCGTTCGACTGGCCTCCGGGCTGATCGCCCATCCGGGCTGACGCCGCTGGGCGTCCGTCAGGGCGCGTCGGTCACCGGGAGCGGGGCGGCCACGGACGCCCAGGCGCGGACCTGGTCGCGCTTCACCTTGAAGGTGTGCGTGCGCGGGAAGTCGGCATCCGGCCAGAACCGCCACGCCGCGATCCGCGCATGGACGGCGAGCGTCGCGTTGGCGGCCTTCACCGCGGCATCGACCTCGGCCCGGACCCTGGCGATGTCCGCCCCTCGGCGTGAAGGCGCCCGCCGCCGGTGCGACGGCCCGCCCCCGGACCGCGCGGGTCCAGCGTCGCGGGGCCAGGACGATCGCCTCGATCCGGCCGGGTTCGGTCTCCAGCACGACGGAGTCGCGGATCCCGGCCTCCCGCAGGGCGTTCTCGATGTCCTCGGGAAAGACGTTGAGGCCGTTGGGCAGGACGATCATGTCGCGCTTCCGGCCGTGGAGGACGAGGCGGCCCTTCGCGTCGAGGTGGCCGAGGTCGCCGGTCCAGTAGAAGCCGTCCTCCGTGAACGCCGCGGCCGTCGCCTCCGGATCCTGCCAGTAGCCCCGCGTGACGGTCGGGCCGCGGAACTGGACCTCGCCGTCGTCGGCGATCCGCATCTCGACCCCGGGCATCGGCCAGCCGACGGTCCCGGTCGGGTGGTCGTGCCAGGTCGTGCAGGTCCCGGATCCCGTCTCCGTGGCGCCGTACCCCTGCATGACCACGACGCCGAAGTCCTCCCACGTCTGCTGGAGCGCCGGCGGGAGGAAGGCGCCCGGCGGAGACGAAGAGCCGCAGCCCGCCCCCGAGCGCGCGTGCACGGTGCGAGCGGAAGAGCAGGCGCCGGGCGCCCATCGGGAGGCGGCGGGCGATCGCGCGGGCCGCCGGAAGAGCACCGGTCCTGCCCTGGCGCTCGACCTCCCGCTCGAGCGCCCGCCAGAAGAGCTCGAGGACCTGGGGGACCACGATCATCGCCGTCACGCGGTGCTCGCGGATGGCCTCGAAGACAGACGCGCGGGTTCAGGCTCCGGACGTAGAGGATGTCGGCGCCGAGGTCGAGCGCAGGTAGAGCCCGATCTTCTGCTCGAAGAGGTGCGAGAGGGGGAGCAGCGAGACGATCCGGTACTCGATCTCGGGGACGATCTGGTGGAACGCCGTCGATGCCGGCGACGGTGTTGGCGTGGGTCAGGGACACGCCCTTCGGGGCGCCGGTCGTGCCCGAGGTGTAGACGAGGAGGTAGACGTCGTCGCGGCGCGGGCGCTGCCAGGACGCCGACCGCGCCTCCCAGTCGGCCGGGAAGCCCGGCCCGGGCTCCGCGCAGAGGTCGTCGGTCGTGATGGTCGGGAGGTGGTCGAGGTTCGCGTCGGCCGGGTCCGGCGCGTCGCGACCCGTCCCGATCACGAGCTGGCGCGCCCCGGAGCGGTCGGCGATGCGTGCGATCGCGTCCGGCGCCATGTGCAGGTCGAGCGGCACGAGGATGAGGCCCGCCCGCATCGCCCCGAAGTAGACGGCGGCGAGCTCGGGGCCGGACGGCGACCAGGTCAGGAGCCGGTCGCCCGGTTGGAGCCCGCGGGAGCGGAGCCGCCACGCGGCGAGCCGGCTGCGCCGGTCCAGCTCGCGGTAGCTCCACGCCTGCTGCCGAGCCGTCGTCGCGGCGCAGCCGGAGGCGGTGCGGTCGCCGTAGCGCGCGACGGCGCCCTCGAGGAGGTCGACGAGGGTGCGGCCCGACGGCCGATAGCTGCTCACGGGCGCATGGTGGCCGAGGCCGCTGGCCGACGCAACGGTGCGACGTCGGTCCGTCGCGTACGGTAGGCCGCGGAGGTGCCACGCCATGACCGAAGCCACCCTCTTCCTCGCCGATCTCGCTGCCGCCGCGCCGCACGTGCCGCGGGGCATCCACAGCCAGACGCTCTACGACGGGCCCGACCTGCGCCTCGTCCTCTTCGCCTTCGCCCCCGGCGAGGAGCTGTCCGAGCACACCGCCGCTCGGCCGGCGGTCGTCCACGTCCTCGACGGCGAGGGCGACGCCGTCGTCGGTGGCGCTCCCCACGAGCTCGCCGCCGGCACGTGGTTCCGGATGCCGGCCGGGATGCCGCACTCGATCCGCGCCCGGACGCCGCTGCGCGTGGCCCTCTACCTGCTGCCCGCCGGTGGCTGAGCACGGCCGCGGCCGGGCGACGGCCGGCGCAGGAGGCCTCCTGGGGCCGAATCCGGGCCTTTCGGCACGTTTGACCGCCGCGGAGGCGGCGGTCTATGCTCCGCCGGGCTCGCCGGCGCACGACGGAACCGTGCGTCGGTGGGCGTTCGCGCCTGCCGACCTCGCCCGGCGGCCGGTGCCGGCACGTCAATCCAGGGCGGAGGAGGTGATCCCGGCATTGGCAGAGATCCGCGTTGGTGAGAACGAGTCCTTCGAAAGCGCCCTGCGTCGCTTCAACAAGAAGATCCAGCAGTCCGGCATTCTCGCCGAAGCTCGCCGTCGCGAGCACTACGAGAAGCCGAGCGTGAAGCGCAAGCGCAAGGAAGCCAAGCGCAAGAAGGCCACCCGCCAGCAGGGTTAGCCGCCGGGACCGGCGGCCGGGGCGATGCGTCGCCCCCCATCCGTCGCCGGTCCACCTGCTTCCCCGGCCCGTTTCCGGGCCCCGGAGGCCCATCGCAGCCGGCTCGCCGCACGTCGCGGCGGGCCCCAGCGGAGGAGCCAGCCCGGTGTCCCTACGAGACCAGGTTCACGAGGAGATGACCGCCGCCATGCGGTCGGGTGACGTGCTGCGCCGCGACACCCTGCGGATGGTCTGGAGCGCCGTCGGCGCCGCCGAGAAGCGCGATCACGCCGTCCTGACCGACGACCAGGCCCTGGCCGTGCTGACCCGCGAGGTCAAGACCCGCCGCGAATCGGTCGAGGCCTACCGGAAGGGCGGCCGCGAGGAGCTTGCCGCCAAGGAGGAAGCCGAGATCGCGATCATCGCCGGCTTCCTGCCCGCGGCGCTGTCCGAGGCCGAGATCGCCGCCCTCGTCGACGAGGCGATCGCCGCCACCGGCGCCACGTCCGCCCGCGACCTCGGCAAGGTGATGGGCTGGCTCTCGCCCGCGCACCCGCGGCCGGGCCGACGGCAGGGTCGTCTCCGGGCTGGTCGCCGCGGCCCTGGCCCGGGCGGACCTCGCGGCCCACGACGACGGCGAGCACGGAGGCGGCGGCCGGGGCTGAGGCCCCCGCCGACGAGCCGCCGATGCTCTCCCGACGCCTCGACCGCGTCGCCGCCTTCACCCGGCGCGACGCCGTGCGCCTCGGCCGTGGCCTCGCTCCTCCTGATCACCGGCCTGACCGCGGTCCTGTCCATCGACGACCTCCCCCAGGCCGTCGACCTCGCGATCGGGCGACCTCGCGACCGCCGACGTCGGCGCTCCCCGGACGCTCGTCTTCGAGAGCGAGATCGAGACGGAGGCAGCCCGCCAGGCCGCCCGCGACGCGGTGCCGCCCCAGTACGACTACAAGGCGGAGACGGCTGCCGCCCTGACCCGCCGCCAGCTGGACGCCCTCGCGGTCCTGCTCGCCCCGGTCGACGCGGCGTTCGCTGCCGGCCTGGCCCCGGAGGATCGGCGAGCCGCCCTCTCCGACACGCTCCCGGACCTGACCCTCTCGTCGCCGGAAGACGCTCTACGCCCTCGCGCCGGAGCGGTGGTCCTGGTCGGGGCCGAGGCGACCCGCGTCCTGGGCCTCGTGCAGCGGGACCCCCTGCGGGACGCCGAGCTGGAGGCCGCCCGGCGCAACCTCGGCGAGCGCTTCTCGGCTGCCCTCACGGACGACGAGCGGGCCCTCGCGACGGAGCTCGTCGTCCCGCTGCTCGTCCCGAACGCCACCTACAGCGAGGCCCTCACGGCCGACGCCCGCGACGCGGCCGCGGCCGCCGTCGCAGCCAGTGTCGTACCCGATCCAGCAGGGCGAGCTGATCGTCGAGGCCGGGCGCAAGGTGACGCCGCTCGAGATCGCCAAGCTGGAGGCGTTCGGGCTGACCGAGGCGCGCCTGGACGTCGCCCGCCTGGCCGGCTGGTTCCTGCTGGCGGTCCTCGTCGTCGTCCTCCTGCTCGCCTGGACGTGGCGCTACCGCCAGGAGCTCTGGCACCGGGCCCGGGCCCTGGCCCTGCTCGGTCTCGTGCTGCTCCTCACCGCCCTCGCCTACAAGCTCACCGCGGGCCGCTCGATCCTGCCCTTCTTCGTCCCGGGCGCCGGTGCCTCGATGCTGGTCGCGATCCTCCTCGGCGCAGGGCCCGCCACGATGATCACGGCGATGCTGGCCATCCTGGCCGGTGCCGCCAACGACCTCTCCCTCGAGCTCGCCGCCTACGTCTTCGTCGGGGGCCTGACCGGGATCATCGCGATCCGGCGCGGCGACCGGGTGGGGATCTTCCTCCAGGCGGGCCTGGCCATCGTCGTGGCCAACATGGTCGTCGTCACGATCTTCTCGCTGCTGGGGACGCGCGACCTGACCGGGATCCTCCAGCTGTGGGGTGCCTCGCTGGCCGCGGGCGTGGGCTCGGCGATCGCCGCCGTGGGCACCTTCCAGCTCGTGGGCAACCTCTTCGGGATCCTCACGGTCTTCCAGCTCCTCGAGCTGGCCAACCCGTCGCAACCCCTCCTGCGCCGGCTCCTCCTCGAGACGCCGGGGACCTACCACCACTCCCTGATGGTCGGCAACCTGGCCGAGCGGGCCGCCGAGGCGATCGGCGCCGACCCGCTCATGGCGCGCGTGGCTTCCTACTACCACGACGTCGGCAAGCTGGCCAACCCCGGCGCCTTCATCGAGAACCAGGCCGGCGCGGGCAACGTCCACGACGAGCTCGACCCCGACGTGAGCGCCCAGGTCCTCAAGGCGCACGTGGCCGACGGGATCGACATCGCCTACCGGGCGAAGCTGCCCAAGCCGCTCATCGCCTTCATTCCCCAGCACCACGGCACGACCCGGATCGCCTACTTCTGGGCCAAGGCGCGGGAGCAGGCGGCCGCCCCGCTCGGCGGTCTCGACACGGCCGCGGGCCGGGCCGCGGCCGACGCGCTCGACGAGCGACGGTTCCGCCACAACGGTCCCGCGGCCGCAGACCCGCGAGGCGGCCATCCTCATGCTCGCCGACGGCGTCGAGGCGTCGGTCCGCTCGCTGTCCAGCCAGGACGAGCCGACGATCCGGGCGATGGTGGGCCGGATCATCGACGAGCGGCTCGACGACGGGCAGTTCGACGAATGCGACCTGACCCTGCGGGACGTCGAGCGGATCCGCGAGGCGTTCGTGGCCCAGCTCCTGGGCATGTACCACCAGCGGATCGCCTACCCGGGGAACAAGGTCGTGGAGCTCGAGGCGCGGCGCACCGCCTCCGGCCCGGGTGCCTGACGCCGGCGCGGCACCCGCCGGATCGCCCTCCGTGCCCGCTCCCGCCGGCCGCCCACGGCCTCCGGTCGCTCTACCTGCCGCCCTTCCGGGTCGACCTCGAGGTCCGGCGCGGGCGTGCCCCGGCTCGTGCCCGGCGGCGACCCTGGCCACGGGTTCTGCGGGCCGCCCTGCTGGCCGGCGGAGCCCCCGAGCCGGCGGCCGTCGGCCTCGTGCTCGCCGACGACGCCGAGCTCGCCCGCCTCAACGCCGCCCACATGGGCCACGACGGGCCCGACCGACGTCCTCTCGTTCCCGCTCCTCCCGCCCGAGGCCTACCCGCCCCACGAGGGCGGGCCGGCCCGGCCGGCCGCGCCCGGCGGGCCGGCGCCACGCGCGACCGCGCCCTGTCCGGACGCCGGTCCGGCGTTCCTCCTCCCGCCCGGGGCACGCCTTCACCTCGGCGACATCGTGGTCTCCGTCGAGCGAGCCATCGAGCAGGCCGAGGCGGGCCGCGGCGGCCAGGCCGGAGATCGTCCGCTGGTCGCCCGCCGACGAGCTGCGCCTCCTCGTCGTCCACGGCGCGCTCCACCTGTGCGGCTGGGACCACGCCGAGCCGGCCGAGGAGGCCGCGATGCGGGCCCTCGAGGCGAGCTCCTCGGGGCGCCCCAGCGGTAGGGGCGCCGGCCGCCTACGGCTCGGGCCGACCGGCAGCACCCGTGGGCTGCCGGGTGTTTGCCGGGCCTGGAGCCCGGCCGTCCACCCATCGGCGGCCATGAGCCGCGCTACTCCGCGCAGTGTGTCACCGCCGGGTACCATCCACGCAAGGCCCGATCCGCGTCGGATTCGGGCCGTTCGGCGTGCCGCAGGCGTGCCGGCCGCGCCGGAGGTCAGGTGAAGGTCGTCGTCGGGCTCGGCAACCCGGGCGAGCAGTACGCGAAGACGCGCCACAACGTCGGCTGGATGACCCTGGACCGGCTCGCCGACCGGGCCGGCTGGGCCGGGCGCGGCCGGACCCGCGACGCGAGCGCGGTCGTCCAGGGCCGCTACCGCGGCCTCGACCTGGTCCTGGCCAAGCCGCTGACGTTCATGAACGACTCCGGGATCGCCGTCCGCAAGCTGATCGCCCGCGAGCGGGCGCCGCTGCACGAGGTCCTCGTCGTCACCGACGACTTCAGCCTGCCCGTTCGGCAAGATGCGCTTCCGCGAGGGCGGCAGCCACGGCGGCCACAACGGGCTCCGCTCCATCATCGACGAGCTGAACACGGAGGCGTTCCCGCGCCTCCGGATCGGGATCGGGGAGCCGGGTCTCGACGCGGTCGACCACGTCCTCTCGGTCTTCCGCCCGGACGAGCGCCAGCGGCTCGACGAGCTCCTCGACGCCGCGGCCGACGCCGTCGAGGCGTGGGCCCGCGACGGCGTCAGCAAGGCCGCGAACCGGTTCAACGCGTTCCAGCTCCGGCCCGCGGACGAGGCGCGCACCGCGGCCGCCGGCGAGGTGGACGGGCCGCCCGGACCGGACGGCGTGCGCCGCACCCGGACGGGCTGGCGCCGGATCCGCCCGGCCGACGAGGAGCGGTGACGGCCCGTCCGGGCGGCGCCCGGCGGGCCGCCGCGGAACGCCCCGCCCCGGGGCGGGCTCGGCGCCGCTGCCCACCGGATCCCCGACCTGGCGGCCCTGCCGCCGCTGCTCCACGCGACGTCCCCTTCCGCGATCTCCTGGCGCGCCTGGCAGGGTCCGCTCGGCGTCCGCGGCCGCCACGCGGCCGTCACGGCCGTGCCCCACGGCGCGAAGTCGTTCCTCGTCGCCGCCCTGGCCCTGGCCGAGGGCGGCCAGGCCTGCTGGATCGCGCGGGACGCGGAGATCGGCGACCGCGTCGCCGACGAGCTGGTGGCGTGGCTCGGCGACCCGGACGGCGTGGCGGTGCTGGAGCCGCGGTCCGCGCTCGCCTACGAGCGGAGCGAGCTGATCCGCGACGAGTCCGCCGCCCGCGTGGCCACGCTCGCCCGCTGGCGGAGCGGTCGGGCGCGGATCCTCGTGGCATCGGTCCAGGCGCTCCTCCAGCCGACGATCACTCCGGCCGACCTGCCCTGCCAGCCCGCGCGTCCTCCGCCGCGGCGACCGGGTCCGCCAGGACGCAGCTGCTGGGCGAGCTCCTCCGGCTCGGCTACGAGCCGGTCCTCGAGGTGGCGGGGCGCGGTGAGATGGCCCGCCGCGGCGGCCTCGTCGACGTCTTCCCGGCCGGGGCCGACCTCCCCGCCCGGATCGAGCTCTTCGGCGACGAGATCGACGAGATCCGGCTCTTCGATCCCACGGACCAGCGGACGGTGCGCCCGGTCGAGGCCATCGAGCTCCTGCCGGCCAACGAGTTCCTGGTCCCGGCCGCGGGGATCGAGGAGATTCGCGCGCGGCTGGGGCGGCTCGCCGCCCGGCTGCCGGAGCGCCTGGCCGCCGATCTCGCCCGGCTGGAGGGCACCGCCGAGTCCGGCGGCGCGACGGCCGCCGCCGCCTCGGCGGCCGGCGCGCGCGGCCCGGCGCCCGGGCCCTCGACGTGGGCGACGCGGCCGAGGTCTGGTCGGCTGTCGTCTGCCCGTCGAGCGGCCTCGACCACCTCGGCCCCGACACACTCCTCGTCGTCGACGAGCCGGGCGAGGTGGCCGCCGCGGCCGAGTTCCTCTGGGAGCAGGCCGCGGAGCGGCGGCGCGACCTCGTGGGCGCGGGCGAGCTCCCCGCGGACTGGCCGTCGGCCTACGTGGAGCCGCGAGCCTGGAAGGCCCGCCTCCTCGGTGCCCGGACCCTGGAGCTGACGCTGGGAGTCCGGGCCGGTGGAGGCGATCGGCGGTGCCCCCGCCCTCGACGACCCGTTCGGCTGGCGCGAGCCGGTCCTCCCGCCCGGACGGAGCGCCGGCCTGGCCCGGGCCATCGAGCGCTGGCGGGCCTCGGACCCGGTCCCGGGCATCGTCCTCGCCTCGGACCAGGCCCCCCGCCTGGCCGAGCTGCTCGGCGACGCCGGGATCCCCGCCGGGCGTCACCATGGCCCCGGGCGCCCCGCCACCGGGCGCCGTCGCCCTCGTCGGGCGCAGCCTGAACGCCGGCTTCGTCGGCGGTCCCGACGGCCTCGTGCTCGTCACCGACCGCGAGCTCTTCGGGACCGTCCGGGTGCGCCGCCCCAAGGCGCTCCGGCGCGTCGTGCCGCGCGACATCCTGGAGCGCCTCGTCCCCGGGCGACCTCGTCGTCCACATCGACCACGGCATCGCCCGCTACGAGCAGATGCTCCGCCGCGGTGGCACCGGCGAGGAGCGGGACTACCTCGAGCTGTCGTTCGCCGCCGGCGACCGCATCTACGTCCCCGTCGAGCAGATCGCCCGCGTGAGCCGCTATGCCGGCGCCGAGCGGCCGTCGCTCTCGCGCCTCGGCGGCGGCGAGTGGAGCCGGACCAAGACCCGCGTCCGGAAGGCCGTCGCCGACCTGGCCGACGACCTGCTCCGCCTCTACGCGGCGCGGGCCGCGGCAGAGGGCCACGCCTTCGCCGCCGGACACCCCCTGGCAGCAGGAGCTGGAGGCCTCGTTCCCCTACGAGGAGACGGTCGACCAGCTGCGGGCGATCGACGAGGTCAAGGCCGACATGGAGGCCGCCCGGCCGATGGACCGGATCGTCGTCGGCGACGTCGGGTACGGGAAGACCGAGGTCGCCCTGCGGGCGGCGTTCAAGGCGATCCAGGACGGCCGGCAGGTCGCGGTCCTCGTGCCGACCACCGTCCTCGCCGACCAGCACGTCCGGACCTTCGACCAGCGCTACGCGGCCTTCCCGGCCACCGTCCGGCTGCTCTCGCGGGCCGTCTCGGCCAGGGAGCAGGCGGCGACGCTGGCCGGCCTCGAGGCTGGCTCCGTGGACGTCGTGGTCGGGACGCACCGGCTCCTCTCGAAGGACGTCCGCTTCCGGGACCTCGGCCTCCTCGTCGTCGACGAGGAGCAGCGCTTCGGCGTTGCCGCCAAGGAGCGCCTCAAGCAGCTCCGCACCGAGGTCGACGTCCTGACCCTCTCGGCGACGCCGATCCCGCGGACGCTCAACCTGGCCCTCGTCGGGGTCCGCGACCTGTCGGTCATCGAGACGCCGCCCGAGGACCGGCTGCCGATCCAGACCCGGGTCGCCGAGGCGTCGGCGGGCCTGGTCAAGGACGCGATCCTGCGCGAGCTGGACCGCGGCGGGCAGGTCTTCTTCGTCCACAACCGGGTCGAGACGATCGAGGCGCAGGCCGACCAGCTGCGTCGCCTCCTGCCCGCCGCGCGGATCGTCGTCGGCCACGGTCAGATGTCGGAGGGCGCCCTCGAGACGGTGATGCGGACCTTCGCCGGCGGGGACGCGGACATCCTCGTCTGCACCACGATCATCGAGTCCGGGCTGGACATCCCGAACGCCAACACGATCATCATCGACCGCGCCGACGCGCTCGGGCTGGCCCAGCTCTACCAGCTGCGGGGCCGCGTGGGACGGAGCAGCCGGCGCGCCTACGCCTACCTCCTCCACCGGCGCCGCGACCGGCTCTCCGACGAGGCGCGGCGCCGCCTGCAGGCCATCTTCAACGCCTCGGAGCTGGGCGCCGGCTTCCAGATCGCCCTCGCCGACCTCGAGATCCGGGGCGCCGGCAACATCCTCGGCGGCGAGCAGTCGGGCCACATGGCGGACGTCGGCTTCGACCTCTACACGCGGCTGCTCGCCGAGGCGGTCGAAGAGCGGAAGGCGGCCTGGGAGGGCCGCGAGCCGGTCCGGGAGGCGCCCGGGGCGACGGTCGACCTGCCCGTGGACGCCCACCTGCCCGACGCATACGTCCCGGACGAGGCCCAGAAGCTCGAGCTCTATCGTCGCCTCGCCCGGGTCCGCTCCGCGGGCGACCTGGCCGCCTTCCGCCAGGAGGTCACCGATCGCTTCGGCCCGCTGCCGCCGCCGGCCCTGCGCCTCGTCGAGGTTGCCGAGCTCCGCCTGGCAGCCGAGGCGGCCGGCATCGCGTCCGTGGCCCGCGAGGAGGGATCGCTCGTCGTCCGCTTCGGGAGCGGCCTCTCGCGCGGGGAGGCGATGCGCCTGGTGGCGGGCGCGCCGCTGCCGGGCGTGCGGCCGGGCGACATCACCTTCGCCGCCGCGCAGGTGCGGATCCGCGCGCCGCGGGACCCCGGTCGCGTCCTGGGCCCTCATGCTGGCCCTCGTGGCCCGCGTCGCCGCCGCCCGGGAGATGGCTCAGCCCCCGGCGACGCCCTCGCCCGCGGCGCCCTCGCCCGCCGAGAACCGGTAGCCCAGGCCGTACTCGGTCTCGATGAAGCGGCGACCCGGCGCGGCCGCGCCGAGCTTCGCCCGCAGGTTGCGGATGGCGACGCGCAGCAGGTGGTGGTCGTCGCGATAGCCGGGGCCCCAGACGGCGACGAGCAGGTCGGCGTGCGACACGAGCACGCCGTCGCGCTCGGCGAGGTGGCGCAGGAGGCGGTACTCGGTCGGCGTGAGGTGGACCGGGGATCCGGCCACCTGCACCTGGTGGGAGCGTCCGTCGATCCGGAGCCCCGGCACGTTCGATCGTGGCCGTAGGCGGCCGGCGTGGGCAGCGCGGCCGCGGGCCCGGCGGAGCGCGGCGGCGACGCGGGCCACCAGCTCCGGGAAGCTGAGCGGCTTGGTCACGTAGTCGTCCGCGCCGATGGCCAGCCCGCGCACCTTGTCCGCCTCCGAGCCGCGGGCGGTGACGACGATGATCGGCACGAGGCTCTCCTCGCGGACCCGCTCGATGACGTGCCACCCGTCGACGCGCGGGAGGCCGAGGTCGAGGACGATCAGGTCCGGCGGCCGCTCGGGCGATCGCGCGCAGGGCGTGGGCGCCGTCCGGGGCGATCTCGGGCCGCCAGCCGTGGCGCTCCAGCCAGAGCGCGATGAGCTCCGCGAACGCCGGCTCGTCCTCGACGACGAGGATCCGCTCGCCGTTGCCCGCGATCGGACCGGCGGGGACGCTCTTCACGAGGTCTCCGCGGTTGTGTCGCGCAGCTCCCGCGTCGGTGGAGCGCCACGGGCAGGCCCACCGAGACCGACGTGCCGCGCGTCGTGGCGTCGAGCCGGATCCACCCGCCGTGGGCCTCCACGATGCGGCGGCAGAGGTAGAGGCCGAGCCCGCTGCCCGGCACCTGCCCGTCCACGCGCCCGGGCGCCCCGGAAGAAGCGCTCGAAGACGTGGTCGCGATCCTCGGCGGCGATCCCCCGCCCATCGTCGACTGATCGTCATGACGACGGTCGCGGGGTCGAGCCGGCGCGCCCGGATCTCGATGATGGCCACGCGGCCCGCGTGCTTCTCGGCGTTCTGGACGAGGTTCGCCACCACCTGCCGGATGCGCGTGGCATCCACGTCGACGCGGGGCAGCCCACCGGGCGACCTCGAGGCGCACGGATCGCCCCCCCGGCGCCTCGGCGCGCTCGGCGACGATCGCGCGCAGGAGGCCGTCGAGCGCGACCGGCGAGCGGCGCAGGACGAGCGCGTCGGTCTCGAGCTGGCTCACGTCGATGATGTCGTCGACGAGGGCCATGAGCCGCTCCGTGGCGTCCGCGATCCGTCGAGGTGACGCCGCGCGGTCGCCGCGTCGGGGTCGAGGTGAAGGAGGCTCTGGGTGTAGCCGTCGATGAGGGCAAGCGGGGTCCGGAGCTCGTGCGACACGGCGGCCACGAAGCTGGTCTTGGCCTCGTCGAGCGACCGCGACGCGCGCAGGTCGCGCAGGACGCCCACCGCGCCGCCGTCGGGCACGGGCATGCGCGAGACGCTCGCGGCAACCGGGATCGTGGTCCCGTCGCGGTGGCGGACGCCGATCTCACGGCCGACGATCACGTCACCGGTGCCGAGGACCTCCTCGAACGGGCAGCGCGTCCCGCACAGCAGACCCGCCGTGCGCGGCAGGCGCGGCTCGTCAAGGGCGTCGCGCAGGTCGGCGCGACGTCGCGTGGCAGCCGAGGAAGTCCGAGCAGCGCATCCCCGTCCCGGCCTGCGCCGACGTCCCGACGAGCTCCGCCGCGGCAGCGTTGAGGCGCACGACGCGCCGTCCTGCGTCGACGGCCACGATGGCGTCGGTCGCCCCGTCGAGAATCGCCGCCAGGGTCGCCTGCTCGCGCGCGAGCGAGGCCCGAAGCTGGGCCGCGCGCAGCGTGACCGCCAGCTCGAGGCGGACCGTCGCGAGGTAGCGGGCATGGTCGGGCTCGAGGGGCGCCCCGGCATCGGCGCGGACGGCCAGGTACCCGACCGCCCGCCGGGCGCCGCCCCCGGCTCCTCTCCCCCAACGGCCCGCCCCTCGGGGAGCGAGATGCCGCTCCAGCCGCCGGCCGCCGCCCACCGTGCGGCCGCCGGGTGTCCGCGAACCGGCTCGGGACGGCGGCCCAGCCGCGACCGACCGGACCCTCCGGGCCGCCCGGGAAGGTGGCGACCAGCTCGAGCGGGGGATCCGCCGGGGTCGGCGAGCCAGAGCGCCGCCCCGGCGGCCCCCGATGCGCGGGCCACCTCGGCCAGGACCGCGGCGGCAAGCTCGTCGACCCGCCCGCCGGCGGCCAGGAGCTGGCTCAGCTGGTACTGGGCGAAGACCGCGTCGGCCTCGCGCTGGGCGTCCTCGAAGACCCGGCGCCGCTCGGCCTCCAGCTCGCGGACCCGGGCCTCGAGGGCGGCCTGCCGGTCGACGTCCCGCTCGTTCACGGGCCGCGGTCCTCGTCGATGACGCGGGCCATCGCGTGGAGCATCAGGAAGCACGACGTCGCGCCGGGGTCGCGGTGCCCCCGCGATCGCTCGCCGAGGCGAAGCGCCAGGCCGCGCCGCGCGACGAGGGGGATCGTCGCCCGCATCCCGCCCGCGGCGGCGGCCGCAGCAGCGGCAACGCAGGCGCCGAGCGGGAGCTGACGCGTCCGCGCCCGCGCGAAGGGCCCGGACGGCGGGATCGAGGGCGTCGAGGATCGTCTTGTCGCCGACCGCGCACCGCCCGCGCCGGATCAGCCCGGCGCGGGCCGCCTCGAGCGCCGTGGCCAGGTCGGCCGGTCCCGCCGTGGCCTGCCCGGCCAGGGCGAACCCGGCCTCGATCAGCGCGGTTCCGTAGAGCGGGCCGCTGGCGCCGCCCACGCTCCCGACCAGGGTGTGGCCGAGGCGGCGCAGGAGCTCGCCGACGTCGTCGGGGTGCTCGACGAGCGCCGCCCGCGCGACCGGGACCGCGGCGCTGAAGCCGGCCACCATGTTGCTGCCGTGGTCGCCATCGCCGAGGGCCGCGTCCAGGCGGTCGAGAAGCGCCTCGTGGCGCACCAGGGTCGCCGCCGCGCGCTCCACGAACGCCAGCACGTCGGGCGCCGAGAGCCCGCCGAGGCCGGCGGCTTCGGCGGGCGCGGGGGCACTCGAGAACCCTATTCTCTGCATCGGACGCCTGAGTCTACGGCGGCCGGCGCGGCCGCGCGACGCCGCCGCCGCCCGGCACGGTGAAGGAGGCCGCCGCATGATCGCGCTGGCACTGGTCGGCCACAGCGAGGAGCTCCTCCGCGCCCTGGCGGTCGATGGTTGCCCAGGCCGCGCCCCGCGTCCCGGTCGTGATCGCGGGCGGGACCGCGACCGGGAGCCTGGGCACGAGCAGCCCCGGGATCGTCGACGCGCTCCGGGCGGCCCTGCAGGCCTCGGCCGGGGAGGGCGTCGTCGTCCTCTTCGACCTCGGCAGCGCCGTGCTCGCCCTGGAGGTCGCGCTCGAGGAGCTGGCCGACGGCGACCGCGCCCGGATCGCGGTGAGCGACGGCCCCCTCGTCGAGGGAGCCGTGCGCGCCGCCGTGGAGGCTGCCGGCGGGGCAACCCTGGCCCAGGTGTGCGCGGTCGCCGACGGCGAGCGGGCGACCGCGAAGCTGCCGCCGGACTGGCCGGATCGGCCAGGCGGGCGAGCCGGTCGCGCGGTGAACGACGATCTTCTCGTCCGCTGGCTGACGCTCGCCGGCGCCCGCGTCGCCGCCGCCCGCGAGCGCCTCACCGACCTCGACGCCGCGATCGGCGACGGCGACCACGGGATCAACCTGGACCGCGGGTTCCGCGAGCTGGTCCGGCGCCTCGAGGCCGGGCTCCTCGGGACCGACGTGGCCGCCGACGGCCGGCGCGATCCTCGAGGGCGCCGGCCGCGCGCTCATCGGCACCGTGGGCGGGGCGAGCGGCGCGCTCTACGGGCGCGGCTTCCAGCGGGCCGGCGCGGCGCTGCTCGCGGGCGGGTGGCGACGCAGCGCCTGCCCGCGGACCGGTCCGCGGAGGAGCGCGCCGTCATCGCGTTCGGCGCCGCGGTCGACGCCATTGCCGCCCTCGGCCGGGCAACGACCGGCGAGAAGACGATGCTCGACGCGCTGGTCCCGGCGCACGCCGCGTTCGCGGCGGCCGTCGCGGGCGGGGCGGCGATCGGGCTCGCGGCCCGGCGAGCGGCCGAGGCGGCCGAGGCCGGCGCGGCGAGCACCACATCCCGCTGCTCGCGACGAAGGGCCGCGCCAGCTACCTGGGCGAGCGGTCGATCGGCCACCTCGATCCCGGCGCCGTCTCGAGCGCGATCCTGCTGCGAGCGCTGGCCGACGCCGCCGCGGGAGGGCTGACGGGCGCCCGGCCGGTCAATCCGGACAATGTCCTGACGATTCCTCGCCGTGCGCGGAGTCGTAACCTTTCCGCAACGGTGCCCGCGGGCACCGTGCGCCGGCCGCGCCCAGACGGTCGCGCGGCCAGAGGCCGTGGCCGCGACACGACGGGAGGGATCGCACCCGAGCAGATCGTTCTGTGCCTTGACCGGCGAGCCCCCACCGGGTGCTCACTCGCCGGATCCTCGGTTCGATCGGCGACGTGGCGTCGCCCCTCGCGCGAATGGCGCGCTTCCTTCAACCCAGAGGGAGAGAGCATGCAACTCGAGATCTTCATGGCCGAGGTCCTCGGGACGATGATCCTGATCCTCCTCGGCGACGGCGTGGTCGCCGGCGTCCTGCTCGCCAAGTCGAAGGCGAACAACGCCGGCTGGATCGTCATCACGATGGCGTGGGCCTTCGCGGTGTTCGCCGGCGTCGTCGTTGCCGGCCCGATCAGCGGTGCCCACCTCAACCCGGCCGTCACGCTCGGCGTCTTCGTCGACATGACCGGTCCTCGCCGGCAACGAGATCGACGTCGCCCGCTTCGTCTACTCGGCCGGCGAGATGATCGGCGCGATGATCGGCGCCTTCCTCGTCTTCCTCCACTACTACCCGCACTGGGCGGAGACCGAGGACCCGGGCCTCAAGCTCGCCGTCTTCTGCACCGGCCCCGGCCATCCGCAACACCGTGTGGAACCTCTGGTCCGAGATCATCGGCACCTTCGTCCTGGTCTTCGTGATCTTCAGCTTCGGGACAACGTCGGTCGCCGACGCCGGGCGGCCTCGCGGCCCTCGGCGCCCTGCCGGTTGCCTTCCTCGTCCTCGTCATCGGCCTGGCCCTCGGCGGCACGACCGGATACGCGATCAACCCGGCCCGCGACCTCGGGCCGCGCATCATGCACGTGATCCTGCCGATCCCGGGCAAGGGCGGCTCCGACTGGGGCTACTCGTGGATCCCGGTCGTCGGCCCGCTCATCGGCGGCGTCGTCGCGGCGATCGTCTACCAGCTGATCTTCGTGATCACGGTTGTCGAGGCGGTCTCCTGACCGAGGCTGGTTGACCGCACGCACTCGCGCGCCGGCGGCAAACGGCCTCGCCGCCGGCGCGCATCCATCTCTCGCACGTTCCCGAGCACCCGGCACATCGGCACGGAGGAACGGATGAAGAAGCTCATCAACAGCCCCGACACCGTCGTCGACGACGCCCTGATCGGCGTCGTGGCGGCGCACGGGGACCTCGTGCGCGTCATCGAGCCCAACGTGGTCGTGCGCGTCGACGCCCCCAAGGCCGGCAAGGTCGGCGTGCTCTCGGGCGGCGGCAGCGGCCACGAGCCGATGCACGGCGGCTTCGTCGGGATGGGCATGCTCGACGCGGCCTGCCCCGGCGCGGTCTTCACGTCGCCGGTGCCGGACCAGATGCTCGCCGCGACCAAGGCGGTCGACGGTGGCGCCGGCGTCCTGCACATCGTCAAGAACTACACCGGCGACATCATGAACTTCGAGCTCGCGGCCGAGATGGCCCGGGCCGAGGGGATCGAGGTCACCAGCGTCGTCATCGCGGACGACGTCGCGGTCAAGGACTCGCTCTACACCGCGGGTCGCCGTGGCGTGGGTGGGACCGTCCTCGCCGAGAAGATCGTCGGTGCCGCCGCCGAGGCGGGTGCCGACCTCGCGACGGTGACGGCGCTCTGCCAGAAGGTCCAGGACAACGTCCGCTCGATGGGGATGGCCCTCACGAGCTGCACCGTCCCGGCCGCCGGCAAGCCGACCTTCGAGCTCGGCGACGACGAGATGGAGATCGGTGTCGGGATCCACGGGGAGCCGGGCCGGACGCGGATGAAGCTCGCGTCCGCGGCCGAGATCACCGCGATGCTCGCCATCCCGATCCTCGACGACCTCCCCTTCGTGGCCGGCGACAAGGTCCTTGCCTTCGTCAACGGCATGGGCGGCACGCCGCTCATCGAGCTCTACGTCGTCTTCGCGGAGCTCAAGAAGATCCTCGACGGGCGCGGGATCACGATCGCCCGCAACCTGGTCGGCAACTACATCACCTCGCTGGAGATGGCCGGCTGCTCGATCACCCTGCTCCGCCTCGACGACGAGCTGACGAAGTACTGGGACGCGCCGGTCCTGACGCCGGCCCTTCGCTGGGGCCTCTGAAGCCGGGCGTCGTTCCCAGCCCACCGCCCGCAGAGCGGGCATGGAGCCGCCGATGATCTCGTACGACGACATCCTTGCCTGGGTCCGCCGGTTCGCCGCCGTTGTGGCGGAGAACAAGTCGTACCTCACGGAGCTGGACTCGGCGATCGGCGACGCCGATCACGGGATCAACATGGATCGCGGCTTCACCGCCGTCATCGACAAGCTGAACGGCCCGGACGGCCTCGCCGGCCCCGACATCGGGGCGGCCCTCAAGGCCGTCGGAACCACCCTCATCTCGAAGGTCGGGGGCGCCAGCGGCCCGCTCTACGGGATGTTCTTCCTGCAGATGGGAGGCGCCGTCCTCGGGAAGGAAGCCCTCACGCTGGAGGAGTTCGCCACGGCCTTCGAGGCCGGCCTGGGCGGCGTCCTCCGGATCGGGAAGGCCGAGCCCTGGCGACAAGACGATGGTCGATGCCCTGATTCCCGCCCGCGACGCGCTGCGCGCCGCGATCGCCGACGGCGCGTCCGTCGGCGATGCCCTGGCCAGGATGGCCGCGGGGGCGGAGGCGGGGATGCTCGCCACGGTGCCGCTCGTCGCCCGCAAGGGTCGCGCGAGCTACCTGGGCGAGCGGTCGGCCGGGCACCAGGATCCCGGGGCGACGTCCACGCACCTGCTGCTGCGGTCCGCCGCAGACGTCTGGGCCGGGCTCTAGCCCGGCGTATCAAGGTCACCGGATATCGGGAGACAAACATGGCAAGGACTTTCGTAGGGGCCCTCGACCAGGGGACCACGAGCACCCGCTTCATGATCTTCGACCACGCCGGCGCGGTCGTCGCGGTCGATCAGATGGAGCACGAGCAGATCTATCCGAAGCCCGGCTGGGTCGAGCACGACCCGATGGAGATCTGGGCGCGCAGCCTGGACGTCATCAAGGGCGCGCTCAAGAAGGCCAACCTCACAGGCTGGCGACCTCGCCGCGGTCGGCGTCACCAACCAGCGCGAGACGACGGTCGTCTGGGACAAGCGGACCGGCAAGCCCGTCTACAACGCGATCGTCTGGCAGGACACCCGGACGAAGGACATCTGCGACGCGCTCGAGAAGGACGGCGGCCCGGATCGCCTCCGCCCGAAGACGGGCCTGCCGCTGGCGACCTACTTCTCCGGCCCGAAGGCCAAGTGGGTCCTCGACAACGTCGACGGCGCGCGCGCCGAGGCCGAGGCGGGCAACCTGCTCTTCGGCAACATCGACACCTGGTGCATCTGGAACCTGACCGGCGGCGTGAACGGCGGCGTCCACGTGACGGACGTCTCCAACGCGAGCCGGACGCTCATGTTCAACTACACCACTCTCGCCTGGGACCCGGAGATCACGGCGCTCCTCGGCGTGCCGGAGAAGATGCTCCCGGCCGTCAAGGCGTCGTCCCAGATCTACGGCATGGCCGTCGGCGACCTGGCCGGCGTCCCGGTCGCGGGTGACCTGGGCGACCAGCAGGCCGCCCTCTTCGGCCAGACCTGCTTCTCGCCCGGCGAGGCGAAGAACACGTACGGCACGGGCTGCTTCATGCTCCTCAACACGGGCACGAAGGCGGTCCCGAGCAAGAGCGGCCTCCTCACCACGCTCGCGTACAAGATCGGCGACCAGCCGGCCGTGTACGCGCTCGAGGGCTCGATCGCCATCACCGGCGCCCTCGTGCAGTGGATCCGCGACAACATCGGCCTGATCGCGGCGTCGCCCGACATCGAGGCGCTCGCCGCGACGGTCGAGGACAACGGCGGCGTCTACTTCGTGCCGGCGTTCTCGGGCCTCTTCGCGCCGTACTGGAAGAACGATGCGCGCGGCGTCATCGCCGGCCTGACCCGGTACGTCAACAAGGGCCACATCGCGCGTGCCGTCCTCGAGGCGACCGCGTGGCAGACCCGCGAGGTCCTGGACGCGATGAACGCCGACTCCGGCGTTCCGCTCACGGCCCTCAAGGTCGACGGCGGCATGGTCTTCAACAACCTCCTCATGCAGTTCCAGTCCGACGTCCTGAAGGTTCCGGTCATCCGGCCGAAGGTCGCCGAGACGACGGCCCTCGGGGCGGCCTACGCGGCCGGCCTCGCGGTCGGCTACTGGGCCGAGATCGAGGACCTCCGCGCCAACTGGGCGAAGGACCACGAGTGGTTCCCGAAGATGGATGCCGCCAAGGTCGACGCCGAGTACGCGCAGTGGAAGAAGGCCGTCACCCGGACATTCGGCTGGGTCGACTAGCCTCCCGGCCTCTCACCTCGGGCCCCCCGGCACGTTGCCGGGGGGCCCGAGACACGTCAGCCTCACGTCACCCGCGGGCCACGCCCGCACGAGGCACCGACAGATCGAGGTGAGCAACATGGCTGAATCCCACGCTTACGACGTCCTCGTCGTCGGCGGGGGTGCGACCGGGGCCGGGGTGCTCCGCGATCTGGCGCGGCGAGGCCTGCGCACGCTGCTCGTCGAGCGCGGCGACTACGGCACCGGCACCACCGGGCGGTACCACGGCCTCCTCCACTCGGGCGGCCGATACGTCGCCAAGGACGCGCTCGCGGCGCGCGAGTGCATCGCGGAGAACCGCATCCTCCGTCGCATCGCACCGGCCAGCATCGAGGACACCGGCGGCTTCTTCGTCGCCACGCCGGACGATCCCGACGACTACGTCGAAGCGTTCCCGGCGGCCTGCGTTGCCGCCGACGTCGACTGCGAGGAGATCCCGGTCCAGGAGGCGCTCCGGCGCGAGCCGGCCCTCAACCCGCGGCATCCGCCGCGTCTTCCAGCTGCCGGATGGCTCCATCGAGCCGTGGCACCTCATCGAATCGAACATCGCGGACGCGCGCGCCCGGGGCAGCGAGGCCCTGGCCTACCAGCGGCTCGTGTCGATGGAGCGCGACGGTGACCGGATCGTCGCGGCGACCATCCGCGACGAGCACTCCGGGAGCCTGACGCGCATCACGCCCCGGTTCGTCGTCTCGTGTGCGGGTGCCTGGTCCGGGCAGATCGCGGCGATGGTCAACGTGACCGTCACGATGCACCCCGGCAAGGGCACGATGCTCATCTACAACCAGCGCATGACCGACACGGTGATCAACCGCTGCCACAAGGCCTCGGACGGCGACATCATGGTGCCCGTCCACACGGTTGCCATCCTGGGCACGACCGAACAGCGCGTCGAGGACCCGGACCAGTACGAGATCACGCGCGACGAGGTGGCGGCCCTGATCCGCCAGGGCGAGAAGCTCTTCCCCGACCTCGGGAAGATGCGTCTCCTCCGCGCCTATGCCGGCGTGCGGCCGCTCTACCAGCCACCCGCCGAGGTGACCGCGGCCGCGGAGAAGGACGGCCGCCAGATCTCCCGAGCTCACACGGTCATCGACCACGGGGCCCAGGACGGCGTGGAGAACTTCGTCACCATCGTCGGCGGCAAGATGACGACGTTCCGGCGGATGGCCGAGGACACGGTCGACGCGGTGTGCGCCAAGCTGGGCGTCACCGAGCCATGCACCACGGCCGACGAGATCCTGCCCAACCAGGTGCCCGGCCAGACCTACTGGCTGGGCCACCGGCTGGCAGACCACGAGGCCGAGGGCGGTGGCGATGCCGCGCTCCTCTGCGAGTGCGAGCTCATCACCCGGCCGATTCTGGACGAGTACCTCGACCGCCACCCCGGCGCCACGCCGGACGATCTCCGGCGCGGGACCCGGCTCGGGATGGGTCCGTGCCAGGGCGGCTTCTGCACGTTCCGCGCCGCCGGCGTCCTCGGCGAACGGGCGGGGCGAGCAGGTCACGCCGCCGTTGCCGACCTGTCCGACCGCGCGATCCTGGGGTTCCTCCGGGAGCGTTTCAAGGGGACGCGGCCCATCGCGGCCGGCCGCCAGCTGCAGGAGCAATGGATGATCTCCGGCATCTACCAAGGTGGGCTCGGGGTGGACTCGCTGATCGAGCACGTTGCGCCCCAAGCGTCCGCGGAGGTGTCCCATGTCGAGGGCTGACGTCGTCGTCATCGGGGCGGGGCTCGCCGGGCTGACGGCTGCCATCACGGCGGCCGAGTCCGGGGCCCGTGTCCACGTCCTGGCCAAGGGTCCTGCCGCCACCGTCTGGGGACCCGGCGGGATCGACGTCGCCGGGATCCCGGCCGCATCGACACCCCGCGACGGCATCCGCCTGCTTGCGGCCCAGCCCGGCCATCCGTACGCCACCCTCGGCGAGGACGTTGCCGAGGCTCTCGAATGGCTCCGGCCGCTCCTCGCGGCCGGCGGCGCCGAGTACCTCGGCGACCTCGACACGCCGCTCCAGCTCGTCCCCACCTCCATCGGCGGGACCCGCCGAGCCGCGATCCTGCCTGCCGGGCAGGCCGCGGCACGCTCGCCGTGGGCGCCGGGCGAACGCCTGATCATCTGCGGCGTAGCGGGCTTCAAGGACTTCTGGCCCGAGGTGATCGCTGCCAGCCTCTCCCGAGAGCGGCTCTGGGAGGGCGGCAGCCGGCCTGCCGCGGTGACGCCCATCAGCGTCGCCCTGCCCGGGCTCGGCGCCCGGCACAACCTCAACGCGCTCGTGATCGCGCGCCGCTTCGACGATCCCGCCTGGCGCGCGAAGGCGATCGATGCACTGGCGCGCGCGATCGAGGCGGTGCCGGGCTCGGGTGGCCGTGTGGGGTTGCCGGCGGTTCTCGGGCTTCGGCAGCACGCCGACGTTCTCGCGGCCCTGCAGAAGCGCCTCCCCGCGGCACCGTTCGAGATGCCCCTCGTCCCGCCGAGCGTGCCGGGAACGCGCCTCTTCGCCGCGCTTCGCGCCGCGCTCCTCCGGGCCGGTGGGCGCATCCAGATCGGAGAGATGATCGAGCGGGTCGAGCACGACGGGCGCCGCGTGACGGCAGTCGTGTCGGCCGCTGCCGTCCGGACGTACACGGTCCGGACGGATGCCCTGATCATCGCCACCGGCGGGATTGCCGGCGGCGGACTGGTGGCCGAGCGCGACGGCCGTCTGCGCGAGGTCCTCCTGGATCTGCCCGTCGAGGCTCCGCCGGCCGACGATTGGCTCGCGGTCGACGCGTTCGATCCCGCGGGCCATCCGCTCGAGAGCGGCGGGGATACGCACCGACGCCGAGCTTCGGCCGGTGGCAGCCGATGGGGCGGTCCTGTTCGACAACGTCCGCGTGACCGGCAGCATGCTCGCCGGGCAACGGAGCGTCCGGGACCGCTGTGGCGACGGTGTCGCGCTCGCCAGTGGACGGCGGGCGGGGCGGTCGCTGAGCGGGGTCCCGGCCGGGCACACTGCAGAGCCGGGGAGCAAGCGACCATGACGATCGCCGAGCTGATCACGGAGGCCTCCGAGCGCGCCGTCGGGTACTCGTCCGACGAGTGTCTCAAGTGCAACGTCTGCGTCACGGTCTGCCCGGTGGCCCGGGTTACGGACCTCTTCCCGGGACCGAAGTACGTCGGTCCCCAGGCCCAGCGCTTCCGGACCGGCCGGGCCCAGCCGGTGCAGGTCAAGGGGATCGCGGTGGCCAAGTCGCCGGACGTCACCGTCGACTGGTGCTCCGGCTGCGGCTGGTGTACCACGGCGTGCCCGGCGGGCGTGAAGATCGCCGAGATGAACAGCCAGGCGCGGGCGCGGATGAAGGCGGGCAGGCGCCCCAAGCTCCGCGACTGGGGCCTGGCTCAGACCGACCTTGTCGGCCGGATGGGCGTCCTCTTCTCGCCGATCACGAACCGGGTCCTCTTCAACGGGCCGATGCGCACGGCCATGGAGTGGACGGTCGGCATCCATCGCGACGCGCCGTTCCCCAAGGTCGGGAAGCGAACGCTCCAGTCGACCTGGAAGCGGCGCGAGAAGCGTCGCGGCCCGCGGCCCCTCCCGGGCCCGGACAAGGCTGTCGTCTACTTCCACGGCTGCTCGGCCAACTACTACGAGCAGCACGTGGCCGACGCCGCGATCGCGATCCTGAAGCGCAACGGATACGAGACGATCATCCCCGAGCAGGTCTGCTGCGGCCTTCCGATGATCAGCAACGGGCTCTATGCCGACGCCCGCAACAAGGCCCGCACCAACATCGACGCGCTGGTCGGGTACGCGCGCCAGGGCTACAAGATCGTCGGCACATCCACGTCGTGCACGCACACCATCAAGGCCGAGTACCACGAGATGCTCGACGTCAAGGACGACGATGCGACCGTCGTCGCGAACGCGATGTGGGACATCTGCGAGTTCCTCCTCGATCTCCACGAGCAGGGCAAGCTCAACACCCGGTTCGGCCGGCTCGACGAGGACCTGCCGTACCATGCTCCGTGCCAGCTCCGCTCCCACGGGATCGGCCTGCCGGCGATGGAGCTCTTCGCCCTCGTGCCCGGGCTCCGCGCGGCCGACATGGACCACGACTGCTGTGGGATCGCGGGCACGTACGGGATGAAGAAGGAGAAGTACCCGATCGCGCATGGCCGTCGGCGCTCCGCTCTTCGAGAAGATCCGGGCAAGCGGAGCCCCCGAGGCTGCCTGCGACTCGGAGACGTGTCGCTGGCAGATCGAGAAGGCGACCGGGACCCGCACGCGGCATCCGATCGAGATCCTCCTCCAGGCATACCGACTCGGCGACGAGGCGGCAGGGACCCAGAGCAAGCCGCCCACGCCCGCTGCCACCTGAGCAACATGGCGAACGCGAGGACGGCGATCTCCATGACGAGCGCGTCCGCGTGGTCCTCCTCGACATCGGTTTCTCGGTCCGGACCGAGGCGCGGATCGTGAAGCTCCTCTCGATCGCCTGGATCGGCACCGTCATCTATGGGATCGCCCTCTTCGCGGCGATCCTTGCCGCCGCGTAGGATTGACTGCCATGGAAGCGCTTGTCGGAATCGTCGTCGTCAGCCACTCCGCCCAGATCGCTGCCGGGACCGTCGAGCTCGCCCGGCAGATGGCGGGCGATGACCTGCGCATCGAAGCCGCCGGCGGAATGCCCGACGGCTCTCTCGGCACTGACGCAGCCGCGATCATGGCCGCCATCTCGACGGCGGACAGCGGGGCCGGTGTCCTCGTGCTGGTCGACCTCGGCAGCGCCGTGCTGGCGACGCAGACCGCGCTCGAGCTGCTCGGCGACGACGTGAGCTGCGCGCGTCAGGCTCTCGGGCGGGCCGCTCGTGGAGGGAGCGGTGGTGGCCGCGGTCCAGGCGAGCGTCGGTGACGACCTCGCGGCGGTCCTCGCGGCCGCGGAGGAGGCCGCCAGCCTGCCCAAGATCCCCGGGTGAGCACGACCGCGGAGGCGGGCATCCCCGTCGCGCCGCGGCGCGTGGCACTGCTCGGGGCGGGCGCTGTCGGCACGCTCCTCGGCGGACTGCTCGCATCGGCCGGTGCCGACGTGGTCCTGGTGGACCCGTGGATCTCGGCGGACGCGGGCGACGAGGTCGTGATCCACGAGCCCGACGGCCGCCGCGTGGTCGTGCGTGTCGGCCGCGCAGCAACCCCGGCGGCGCTCGCGGCTGCTCCCGACCTGGCCGTCCTGGCCGTCAAGACCTTCGACCTCGCGGGCGTGCTCGACGACCTTCGGGCGTGGCCCGGAACGCCGGTCCTGACCATCCAGAACGGCGTCGGAGCCGAGGATCTCGTCACCGCTGCTCGTCCCGGCGTCGGGCACGTCGCCGGCTCGCTGACTGCGCCGGTCGAGCGCGAGGGCGCCCACGAAGTGCGCTGGCGCGGCCGGGGCGGCATCGCGCTGGCGCCGGTGACCGGCCCGGTGGGTGGCCTGCGGGACGAGCTCGTCGGCATGTTCGCGCGCGCCGGTCTCCCGGCGCGCAAGCTCGACGACCCCCGCGCCATGAAGTGGTCGAAGCTGGTCGCGAACCTCGTCGGGAACGCGCTCTCCGCGCTCGTCGACCGCGACCCGGGGGAGATCTACGCCGACCCCGCCCTGTTCGACCTCGAACGCAGGCAGCTGCTGGAGGCGCTCGCCGTCATGCACGCCCAGGGGATCCGCGTCGTCGCACTTCCGGGAGCCAACGTGCCCCTCCTGGCCCTCGGTGTGCGGCTGCCCGCCGCGATCTCGAGGCGCGTCCTTGCCCGCGTGGTCGGAGGCGCCCGGGGCGGGAAGTCGCCGTCGCTGCGGCTCCACCTCCGCGGCGGGGCGCCCGGGCCGTCGGAGGTCGCGTGGCTCAACGGCGCCGTCGCCCGGGCAGGCGCGCGCTTCGGGGTCCCGACGCCGGTCAACGATGCTCTCGCCGCCCTCGTCGATGCCGCCGCGGTGGATCCGGAGCTGGCGGCGTCTCTCGCCGCGGACCCGGGCCGGGTCGTCGACCTCGTCGCCGCGTCACCTCGCCGACGCCTGACGCCGACCCAACGGGAGGACACCGTGCAGACGCTCGAGATCGAGATCCGCAACCCGAACGGGCTCCACCTGCGGCCGCTCGGGCAGTTCGTCCGCACCTGCGGCCGGACCCGCTCCGACGTGACGATCCAGAACCTGGCGACCGGTGCGGGGCCTGTCAACGCGAAGCAGATGCTGCGGGTCCAGCCGCTGGGTGTGCGGATGGGCCACCGTGGTCAGGATCACGGCGGAGGGCGAGGACGAGGTCGAGGCGATCGCGACGATCCGTGCCGCGATCGAGTCGGGGCTCGGCGAGGACGTCGGCCCGGCGACGGCCGGTCCCGCGGCGGTGCCCGCCGGCGCCTGCGCCTCCGACCGCCGTGTCGGTCACGCCTGCCGCGCTCACGTCCGCCGCCGCGACTGCATCCGACGGCCTCCGGCGGAGCCGCCGGCTCCGGCGGACCCGGGCGCGGGACGCCTCGTCGGGCCTCGGCGCGGTGGCGGGCATCGCCGTCGCGCCCGCATGGCGCTACCGGGAACAGGCACGCCGAGGCCGCCACACCGCCCGCCGGCGACCCGGGCGCGGCGATTCGCGCCGCCGCGGTCGCCGCGGAGGCACAGCTGGAGGCGCTCGCGGCCAGGATCCGCGACGCCGGCCGGCCTGACGACGCAGGCATCTTCGAGGCACAGGCTGTCCTGGCCACCGATCCCACGATCGTCGACGAGGCGCTGGCCCGTGTCGCCGCCGGGGCCGATCCCGCGACGGCGGTCGTCGACGCTGCGGCAGACGCGGCCATGGCGGTGGCCGGCCTCGCCGACGAGACGCTGGCCGCGCGCGCCGCCGACGTGCGCGACGTCGGGGCCCGGATCGCCCGGATCCTGCGCGGCGAGACGCTGGCCCTGCCGGACCGGCCCGTGATCGCGATCGCCGACGACCTTCCGCCGTCGGTCACGGCCGAGATCCCGGCCGCCTTCCTGCTCGGCATCGCCCTGGCCGGGGGATCGCGGACCGCGCACGCGGTCATCCTGGCCCGCGGACTCGGCATCCCGTGCGTCGTCGGTTGCGCCGGCCTGGTCGAGGCGGTCGATGCCGCGACCGCCGACACCACGCCGCCGACCGCGGCCGGTGCGGGAGGCCGGTGGAGATCGCCCTGGACGGCGAAGCGGGCGTCGTCCTGATCGACCCGGACGACGCTGCGCGCGCCGGGCTGCGCGATCGCGCGCAGGTCCTGGCCGAACGCCGTGCCCGTGCCGCCGCCGCGCGCGGCCGACCCGGCGCCACGGCCGACGGCGCTCGCGTGCTCCTCGTCGCCAACATCGGGAGCCCGGACGACGCCGCCGCGCGCGCTCGACGCGGGCGCCGAGGGCGTCGGCCTCTTCCGGACCGAGTTCCTGTTCATGCAGCGGCAGGCGCCGCCGGCCGAGGAGGAGCAGGTCGCCGCCTACCGTCGCGCCTTCGAAGCGTTCGGGCCCGGGCGCCCGGTGGTCGTCCGCCTGGCCGACATCGGGGGCGACAAGGGCGATCCCGTACCTGGGGCTTCCCGCCGAGGCCAACCCCTTCCTCGGCGTCCGGGCGATCCGGCTCGCCTATCGCGACCGCGAGCTCCTGCGGACCCAGCTGCGGGCGATCTGGCGCGCCGGCGGGCTGGCCGAGCGTCGTGCCCCACGTCATGGCCCCGATGGTCGCCACGCTCGAGGACGTCGACCTGCTCGACGCGCTCCGCGACGAGGCCCGGGCCGCGGTCGTCGCCGCCGGCCACCCGTGCGCCGAGACGATGGTGACCGGGATCATGGTCGAGATCCCCGCCGCCGCGCTCCTGGCCCCCGAGCTGGCCCGGCGCGTTGCCTTCTTCAGCATCGGCACGAACGACCTGACCCAGTACCTGATGGCGGCCGACCGCGGCAATGCGATCCTGGCCCGCTTCCAGGACGCGCTCCACCCGGCGGTCCTGCGCGCGATCGCGGGCGTGGTGGCGGGGGCCGACGCGGCCGGCATCCCGGTGGCCGTGTGCGGCGAGCTCGCCGGCGATCCGGCGGGCGCCCTCGTCCTCGTGGGCCTGGGCGTGGACGAGCTGTCGGCCGATGCCGGCTCGCTCGACGAGGTGCGCGCCGCGCTGGCCGCGTGCACGATGGACGAGCTCCGCTCGCTGGCCCGGGCCGCCCTCGTTGCGCCCGACGCGGCCGCCGTCCGCGAGGCGGCGAGCGATCCTTCTCGCGCGCGGCGGAGGCCCTGCGGCACCCGCGGGGAGCGGCGGCGCGGCCGCCTGACGGCCCTATACTCGCGGCGCATGGACGTCGTCACCGCCTTCCGGGCGATCATCCTCACGGTCGCCGCGTACTTCATCGGCGGCATCCCGTGGGGCGTCATCGTGGCGCGCCTCTCCGGCGGCCCCGACCCGCGGACGATCGGGAGCGGCCGCACGGGCGGGGCGAACGTGATGCGCGCGCTCGGCCCGCGCCTCGCGCTCCTCTCCGGCCTGCTCGACATGCTGAAGGGAACGGCCGCGGTCCTCCTCGCCCGCTGGGTGGGGGCGGGCATCGAGGTGGAGGTGCTCGCCGGCCTCGCAGCGATCATCGGCCACAGCCGGTCGCCGTTCCTCGGCTTCTCCGGCGGACGGGGCGTGTCGGCGGCGTTCGGGGCGGCGCTCGTCTTCTCGGTGCCGGCCGCGCTGCTCACCCTGGTCGCCTTCCTCGTGGTTCTCGCGGTCTGGCGCTACACGTCGCTCGCATCGTTGGTCGGCGCGGCCGTCGGCGGGCGCCGCTTTCACCGTCCAGATCCTGGCCCAGGGGTTGCCGCCGGCGCTGCTCGGCTTCTCGATCGGGGCTCCGGTCCTGGTCTGGCTCTTCCACCTCGACAACGTCGGGCGCCTGGCTGCGCGGCGAGGAGCGGAAGTTCGGCGCGAAGTGAGCGGCCCGCCAGCATGCCGTCCCGGCCGCGACTCCGGGTCGAGCCATCGCGGGCACGCCGCACCATTCCGGCGTCCGTCCGGCGGTCGACCCCGGACGCCGCTGCGGTAGACTTCCGGCGGGCGGCGGCGCCGCCCGCCGACGAGCCCGCTGTCCCGGCGCCCGACCGGCGCCCTGGAGGTTTTCGCGACCATGACCCCCGACGAGCTGCGCGCGAAGATCCGCGAGATCCCGGACTTCCCGAAGCCGGGGATCCTCTTCTACGACATCACGACCCTGCTGAAGGAGCCGGGCCCGTATCGTGCCGCGATCGACGCGATGCTGGCGCCGTACGCGGCCGAGCGCGTGGACGTCGTCGTGGGGATGGAATCGCGTGGATTCATCTTCTCTGCCCCGATGGCGTATCAGCTCGGGGCCGGTCTCGTCCCGGTGCGCAAGCTGGGGAAGCTGCCCGCCGAGACGATCAGCGTGGAGTACGCCCTGGAGTACGGGTCGAACACGCTCGAGATCCACCGCGACGCGATCCAGCCCGGCCAGCGCGTCCTCATCGTGGACGACCTCCTCGCGACGGGCGGGACCGTGCGCGGCACGGTCGACCTCGTGGAGCGGCTGCAGGGCACGATCGTGGGCCTGGCCTTCCTCGTCGAGCTCTCCTTCCTCAAGGGCCGCGACCGGCTCACGGGCCAGAACGTCACCTCGGTGATCCGGTACTGATCGACCGGTCCGACCGCCCCCGACCCGGCCCGGTCCCGCGTCCATGAGCGACCTCGACCGACCCGGCACGCCGCCCGGAGGTCCCACGCCGCCACTCTCGCCCGACGAGGCCCTGCGCCTGGAGCGACGCCGCTTCTTCCGCGTGCTGGCGGGCGATGCCGTTCGCACCGCCGCGACCCTCGTGGGAGCGGCTGGGGCCCTGCGCGACACGACCCAGGAGATCGCGGACGGCGTCCTCGGCGGAGAGCGGCGGCCCGGCCGCCCGTGGGACCCGGCCGCCCATGGAACCCTTCCGCCCGCGGCGGCCCGGCCACGCCCGCGGCTCCCGGCATCCCGACCGGCTTCATGAGCCCGTTCCGGCTGGAGGAGGATCGCCTCGTGCTCGTCGACCAGCGCCGGCTCCCCGACGAGCTGGTCGAGGTCGTCTGCGAATCCGCCGGCGACGTGGCCCAGGCGATCCGGGAGATGGTCGTGCGCGGCGCGCCTGCGCTCGGCCAGGTCGCCGCCGCCGGCCTCGCCCTGGCGGCTGGCCGCGCGAAGAGCGCGAAGCCCTACGCGCGGCGAGCGATCCTGCGCGGGTCCTCCAACGCCCTGGTCAACGCGCGTCCGACCGCCGTCTCGATCCGCTGGGCCACGAACCGCATGCTGGCCCGCTACGCGGCGCTCGGCGAGCTCGCTCGACGATGGGCCGGCGGTCGCGCTGGCGCTGCGCGAGGAGGCCGAGGCGATCATCGGCGAGGCGACGGCCGACCACGCCGTCATGGCCCGCCTCGGCGCCGGGCTCCTGCCCGATCCCCCGGATCGTCCGCTCCAGCTGCTGACCCACTGCAACACGGGCCCCCTCGCCTGCGGCCAGATCGGGACGGCCCTCGGCGTCGTCCAGGCGCTGGCCGCGGACGGACGGGCGGTCCACGTCTATGTCGACGAGACGCGCCCCTGGCTCCAGGGGGCCCGGCTCACGGCGTGGGAGCTGGCCCAGGCGGACATCCCGTACACGCTCCTGGCCGACGCTGCCGCCGGCTGGCTCCTCGCCTCGGGAGTGGTCGACGCGATCCTGGTCGGAGCGGACCGGATCGCGGCGAACGGCGACACCGCCAACAAGGTGGGCACGTACCCGCTGGCGGTGCTCGCGGCGCGCCACGGGGTGCCCTTCTACGTCGTCGCCCCCACCGCCACGCTCGACGGCGAGGCCGCTCGACGGCTCCGCGATCACGGTCGAGATGCGGAACGCCGCCGAGGTGACGTCCCTCGGTGGCAGGCGCATCGCCCCGGCGGGCGCGACCGCGTACAACCCCTCGTTCGACGTGACGCCGGCGGAGCTGATCACCGCGATCGTCACCGAGGCCGGCGTGCTGCGGGCGCCCTACGGGCCTGTCATCGCGGCCGCCATCGAGGCGCGCGAAGCACGCCGGCCACGCACCGCCGCCGGATCCGCGACGCGCCAGCGGCGGAGTCCGCGGCCGGTGACGGCTGACGTGGTCACCTCGGCCGTGTCCGGCGTGGCGGCCCGCGTCCTCACCGTCCGGTCGACCAGCGATCGTGGGCTCCTGCGCGCCTTCCTCGAGCGCGATCGCCTGTTCGCCGCGTACGCCCTGTGCGACCTCGACGTGCGCGAGTTCGCCCGGACCCGCTGGGGCGTCGCGCTGGCCGGCGACGAGCCGATCGCGGTCGTCCTCGAGTACGCCGGCTACGCCCCGCAGCCGATCTTCGCGATGGGCGAGAACGCCGGGATTGCGGCGATCCTCCGCGACGTCATCCATCCCCGGGCCGCATACGCCGCCGTGCTGCCGGCGAGCCTCCCGGCCCTGGAGACCTGCTACCGCCTGGAGCCCGGGCCCCAGATGGTCCGGATGTGGGTGGACCGGGCCTCGTTCCGGCCGTACCCGGCCGACGTCGCCCGCCTCCTGCCGGTGGAGATCGGCGACCTGAACCGTCTCTACCAGCTGGGCTTCACGGCCTGGCTCCCGCCGACCGCGATCGCCGAGGGTGCCTACTACGGCATCCGCGTGGGCGGCCGCCTCGTGTCGGCGGCCGGGACGCACGTCGTCTCGCCCGAGGCACGCCTGGGTGTCGTGGGCAACGTGATGACCCACGTCGACTACCGGGGGCGCGGCTACGCGACGGCCGTCACGAGCGCGGTCACCGCCGAGCTGCTCCGGTTCTGCGACCAGGCGGTGCTCAACGTCCGCGCCGACAATCCCCCCGCGCTCCAGGCATACCGCCGCCTCGGTTACCGCGAGCACGTGCGCTTCGAGGAACGGCTCGTCCATCGCGCGCCTGCCGGCGGCAGCCTGGCGCGGGCGCTCGCAGCCCCGGTTCGACGGCTCCTCGGCCGCGGTCCCGGCGCTCGGGCATAATCGGCAGACCCGCAGGCTGCCCGCCGGCCGGACTTCCCGGAGAAACCGACCCCCATGACGAACTTGACTGTCCTGCCGCCCCACGACGTCACCGACCTCGGCCTCGCCGAAGAGGGCGTGCGCCGGATCGAGTGGGCCGAGCGTGAGATGCCCGTCCTGCGCCTGATCCGCGAGCGCTTCACCCGCGAGCGACCGCTGGCCGGCCTGCGCATCGCCGCCTGCCTCCACGTCACGACCGAGACCGCGAACCTCGTCCGGACGCTCGCGGCGGGGGGCGCGCAGGTGACGCTCGCGGCGAGCAACCCGCTGTCGACGAAGGACGACGTCGCCGCGGCGCTCACCGCGCGCTACGGGATCGGCGTCTTCGCTCGCCGCGGCGAGGACCGCGACACGTACTACGCGCACCTCAACGCGATCGCCGACACGAGGCCACAGATCACGATGGACGATGGCTGCGACCTCGTGAGCCTCCTCCACGACACGCGGACCGAGCTCCTCCCGGGCGTCCTGGCCGGGACGGAGGAGACGACGACGGGCGTCATCCGCCTCCGGGCGATGGCCAAGGACGGCGCGCTCCGGTTCCCGGTCGTGGCCGTCAACGAGGCCGAGACCAAGCACCTCTTCGACAATCGCTACGGGACCGGTCAGAGCACGCTCGACGGGATCCTGCGGGCGACGAACATCCTGATCGCCGGCCGGCGGGTGGTCGTCGCCGGCTACGGCTGGGTGGGCAAGGGGATCGCGGCCCGGATGAAGGGCCATGGCGCGCACGTGGCGGTCGTCGAGGTCAACCCGGTGCGCGCGCTCGAGGCGCTCATGGACGGGTTCGAGGTGAAGACGGTCGACCAGGCGGCTCCCTGGGGCGAGCTCTTCATCACCGCCACCGGCAACATCAACGTCTTCCGGCGCGAGCACTTCGTGGCCATGCCCGATGGCGCGATCATGGCCAACAGCGGCCACTTCGATGCGGAGCTCGATCTCGTCGCCCTGCGCGCCCTCGCCGAGGGCCACGTCCGCGAGGTGCGCGAGAACGTCCAGGAGTTCGACCTCGGCCCCAAGAAGCTCCACCTCATCGCCGAGGGACGCCTGGTCAACCTCGGCGCCGCGGAGGGCCACCCGGCCGCGGTCATGGACATGAGCTTCGCCAACCAGGCCCTCTCCGCCGAATACGTGGTGGCCCACCACGACGAGCTCGAGCCGACCGTCTATGTCGTCCCGGAGGCGATCGACGCCCAGGTCGCCCGCCTCAAGCTCGAGGCTCTGGGCATCCGGATCGACGACATGACGGACGAGCAGAAGGCCTACGTTGCCTCGTGGCACGCCGGAACGTAGGCAGGATCGGACGAAGACCATGACGAACGACTCGGTTGGCCGCGCGGTCGCGCCCTACGGGAGCTGGCGCTCCACGATCTCGCCCGAGGCGCTCGTCGCGGGGTTCGTGCGCCTGGCCGAGGTGCGCCGCGACGGCGACGACCTCCTCTGGCTCGAGGGTCGCCCGGAGGACGGGGGTCGGGCGACACTTGTGCGGCTCCGCTCCGGTGGCGCGCCCGAGGACGTCAGCCCGCCTGGCATCAACGTTCGGACCCGCGTCCACGAGTACGGAGGCGCGGCGTTCCTCGCGGCCGGCGACGTGATCGTCGTCTCCGACTTCGCGACCGGCCGCCTGCTGAGGGTCGGGTCCGACCGGTCGGCGACTCCGATCACGCCGGCAGGCCCGTTCCGGTTCGCCGACATGGAGCTGGACCGCGGGCGGGGACGGATCCTGGCCGTCCGCGAGGACCACTCAGGTCCCGGCGAGGCGGTCAACACGCTCGTCTCGATCCCGCTCGACGGCGCGGCGGCCGCCGACCCGGACGCGCTCATCGTCCTCGTCAGAGGGCAGCGACTTCGTCTCGTCACCCCGGCTCGCGCCCGATGGGACGCAGCTGGCGTGGCTCCGCTGGGACCACCCGAACCTGCCCTGGGACGGGATGGAGTGCGTGGTCGCCGCAGTCGGGCGCGGACGGCGCGCCCGGCACGCCTCGGGTCGTCGCCGGCGACGCGTCCACCTGGACCTCCCAGCCGCGCTGGGCGCCGGACGGGTCGCTCGTCGTGGCCTCCGAGCCCGGCGAGTGGATCGGCCTGCACCGCTGGGACGGCGCTCGGCTGGCGCCCCTGACCGCCGGCGATCGCGGCGGAGTTCGCCGGCCCGGACTGGGTCTTCGGGCTCTCCACGCACGGCGTCGTCGGCGACGGGTCGGTCGTGGCCGATCGGCCGCGCAGAAGGGCGTGACCGGATCTGGCTCATCGACCCGACCGGTGAGCGGGCGGCCACCGCCCTCGACCTGCCGTTCACCCACATCACCGACCTGGCCGTGCCGGGTCGGCGAGGCCGCGGCCATCGTCGCCGCGCCGACGATGTTCCGCACCCTCGTGCGGATCGACCTCGCGACGGGGCCTGGACGGCGTGCGCCGCTCGCTCGGACCTCGCCAGCTGGACCCGGCCGTCGTCTCGGTCGGCGAGCCGGTCGAGTTCCCGACCACCGGCGGCCGGGCGGCCCACGGGATCCTCTACCGCCCGCGAACCCGGCCTTCCGGGCGCCCGGACGGGGAGCTGCCGCCGCTGGTCGTCACGAGCCACGGCGGACCGACCTCGGCCGCCTTCACGGGCCTCAGCCTCTCGGTGCAGCTGCTGACGAGCCGCGGGCATCGCCGTTCTCGACGTCGACTACGGGGGCAGCACGGGGTACGGGAAGGCGTATCGGAAGCGCCTCGAAGGGACCTGGGGCGTGACGGACGTCGACGACTGCGTCGCCGGCGCCCGGGAGATGGCCCGCCGCGGCGAGGCGGACGGCGCGCGCCTGGCGATCGAGGGAGGCAGCGCCTCGGGCTTCACGACCCTCGCCGCGCTCGCCTTCCGCGACGTCTTCCGGGCCGGGGTCAGCTACTTCGGGATCGGCAACCTCGAGGCCTTCGTGGCCGAGACCCACAAGTTCGAGTCGCGCTACCTCGACCGGCTGATCGGCCCGTACCCCGCGGCCCGGGACGTCTACCGGGCCCGCTCGCCGATCTTCCATGCCGAGGGGTTCTCATGCCCGGTGCTGGTGCTCCAGGGCCTGGACGACCACGTGGTCCCGCCGGCCGAGGCCGAGCGCATCGTGGCGGCGCTCGCCGCGAAGGGGATCCCGCACGTCTATCTGCCCTTCGAGGGCGAGGACCACGGGTTCCGGCAGGCACCGAACATCATCCGGGCTGCCCAGGCCGAGCTCGCCTTCTACGGCGGCGTCTTCGGGTTCGCCCCGGCCGACGACCTGCCGCCGCTGCCCTGGCGCTCGGCGGGCGGGTGACGTGCTGATCACCTCCCGGCGACGGTCGCCCGGAGGCAGCGAGCCGTGCGTGCTACGCTCGCCCGCGCCATGACCAGCATCGTCGACGCCGCGAGCTACCTCTTCACCTCCGAGTCGGTGACCGAGGGCCACCCGGACAAGATGTGCGACCAGATCTCGGACGCGATCCTCGACGAGATCCTGCGCGAGGATCCGGACGCGCGGGTCGCCTGCGAGACCGCGACGACGACCGGCCTGGTCGCCGTGCTGGGCGAGATCACCACGACGACGTACGTCGACTTCCAGCGCGTGGTCCGCGAGACGGTCCGCGAGATCGGCTACACGAAGGCCGACTACGGCTTCGACTACCAGACCTGCGGCGCCCTGGTGAGCGTCAAGGAGCAGTCGGCCGACATCGCCCGGGGCGTCGACGCGACGGAGCTCGGCGCGGGCGACCAGGGGATGATGTTCGGCTTCGCCTGCCGCGAGACGCCCGAGCTCATGCCCCTCCCGATCGCCCTGGCCCACCGGCTCGCGCGGCGGCTCGCCGAGGCGCGCAAGTCGGGCCAGCTGCCGTACCTCCGTCCCGACGGCAAGACCCAGGTCACCGTGGAGTACGAGCACGGGCTGCCGAAGCGCGTGGCAACCGTCGTCCTCGCGGCCCAGCACGATCCCGACGCGCCGGACAGCCTGCACGACGACCTGGTCGAGGCGGTGATCCTGCCCGTCATCCCGCACGAGCTGCGCGCGCGCGACCCCGAGATTCACGTCAACCCGACGGGGCGCTTCGTCATCGGCGGCCCGATGGGCGACGCCGGCCTGACGGGTCGCAAGATCATCGTCGACACGTACGGCGGCATGGCCCGCCACGGCGGCGGCGCCTTCTCCGGCAAGGACCCGACCAAGGTCGACCGCTCCGCGGCCTACGCCGCCCGCTGGGTCGCCAAGAACGTCGTCGCCGCGGGGCTCGCCGATCGCTTCGAGATCGAGGTGGCCTACGGGATCGGGATTGCCCACCCGCTCTCGGTCTCGATCGAGACGTTCGGCACGGGGCGGGTCTCCGACGAGCAGATTCGGGCGAGCATCGACCAGCACTTCGACCTTCGCCCGGCCAAGATCATCGCCGCCCTCGACCTGCAGACGCCGATCTACCGTCAGACGGCCGCCTACGGCCATTTCGGCCGGCCGGACCTCGACCTGCCCTGGGAGCGCACCGACAAGGCCGCCGTCCTCGCCGACGAGTGCGGGCTCCCGGTCCCGGAGATCGGCACCGCCTGATCCCGGCCACGCCGGGACCATCGACGCGCCAGATTCGCACGACCCGCGCCGGTTCGCCGCCCCGTAGAATCGGCCGATGTACGCAGTGATCCTCGCCGGCGGCGGTGGCACGCGGCTCTGGCCGCTCTCCCACCCCGACCGCCCGAAGCCGTTCCTGCCGCTCCTCGGCGAGCACTCGCTCCTCCGGGCGACCTTCGAGCGGGTCGTGCCCGCGCTGGCCGGCCCGGAGGACGTGGCGATCGTCGTGGACCGCCGCCACGTCGGGCTCGTCCGGGCAGAGCTGCCCGAGATCCCCGCCGGCAACGTGCTCGCCGAGCCGGTCGGCCGCAACACGGCCGCCGCCGATCGCCCTCGCCGCGCTCGCCCTGCGAGCGCCCCGGCGACGAGGTGATGGTCGTCCTGCCCGCCGACCACCTGGTCGTCGACGAGGTCGGGTTCCGGGCGCTCCTGGGCGCGGCCGCCGAGGTGGCCGGCGCCGCGGATCGCCCCCTCGTGACCCTGGGCATCGCCCCGACCGGCCCCGAGACCGGCTACGGATACGTGGTCGCCGCCGGTCCGGCGCCCGGAGGCGGGAGCCCACGCGGTCCGGCGCTTCGTGGAGAAGCCTCCGGTCGATGCCGCGGTCGCGCTCCTCGCCGGGCCCGACGTCGTCGCCTGGAACGCCGGGATCTTCGTCTGGCGGCGCGACGCGATCCTCGACGCCCTGGAGGCCTCGGCGCCCGACATCCTGCGCGTGGTGCGCGACGGCCTGGGCGGCGGGCCGGCCGCTCTCGATGCCGCGTACGCGACGGTCCGGGCAACCTCCATCGACTACGCGGTGCTGGAGCCGGCCTCGGTGGCCGGGAAGGTGGCCATGCTCCGGGCGGACGTGGGCTGGAGCGACCTCGGCAGCTGGGCGGCTCTCCGCGACGCCCTCGTCGCCCGGGCGCTGGAGGCCGGCGAGCCGGCCGGGGCGGTCGGCTCGGGGCCGCGCCGCGACGTCGGCTCGGAGGGAACCCTGGTCCTGGCCGGCGAGCGTCTCGTCGTCACCCTCGGCCTGCGCGACACCATCGTCGTCGACACGCCGGATGCGGTCCTCGTCTGCGCCGCGGACCGCTCCCAGGAGGTGCGGGCCATCGCCGAGGAGCTGGCCCGGGCCAGGGAGGAGGACCTGTGACCACGCCCACCGGAGCCGCCGCGGCTGGAGGCGCCCCCGCGCCGACCACGATCGTCTTCGGCACCGACGGATGGCGGGCGAGGATCGCCGACGACTACACGTTCGACAACGTCCGGCGCTGCGCCGAGGGCGTCGCCCGGTATGTCGCCGATCGGGGCGAGCAGGCGAAGGGCGTCGTCGTGGCCTACGACCGCCGCTTCGCGTCGGAGCACTTCGCGGCCGCGGCCGCCGAGGTCCTCCTCGCCTGCGACATCCCGGTGGCCTTCGCGGCCCACGCCGTGCCGACCCAGATGGCCAGCTACGAGGTCGTCCAGCGGGGCGCCGCCGCCGGCGTCGTGATCACCGCCAGCCACAACCCGTGGACCGACAACGGCTTCAAGGTCAAGTCGTCGACCGGGGCCGCCGCCGGGCCGGAGCTCCTCGCCGCCCTGGAGGCCGTCATCGCCGGGAACGGCGGCCGCGACATCCCTCGGCGCCCCTTCGCCGACGCCGAGGCGGCCGGCCTGGTCGAGCGCTTCGACCCGTTCGCCGGCTACGAGCGGTTCGTCCGCCGCACCCTCGACCTCGATGCCCTCAAGGCGGCCGACGCGCGGATCCTCGTGGACCCGCTGTGGGGGTCCGGGGCTGGCTGGATCAGCCGCCTCCTGGGGGGTGGCCGGATCGAGGTCGTGGAGCTCCACACCGAGCGCAACCCGTACTTCGGCGGCGTGAACCCCGAGCCGATCCGGCCCCACGTCGACGAGGCGCTGCGGCTCGTCGCGGCCGGCGGCTTCGACCTCGGCCTCCTCCTCGACGGCGACGCCGACCGCGCGGGCGCGATCGACGAGCGGGGCGTCTTCGTGCACCAGCTCCAGGTCTACGGCCTGCTCATGTACTACCTGGCCGAGCACCGGGGGCTCCGGGCGCCCGTCGTGAAGAGCGTGAACGAGACGTCGATGGCGGAGCGCCTCGGGGCGCACTACGGGATCGCCGTCCACGAGACGCCGGTCGGGTTCAAGTACGTCGGGCCGAAGATGATCGAGACGGGCGCCATGTACGGCGGCGAGGAGTCGGGCGGCTACGGGTTCGGGATGCACCTGCCCGAGCGCGACGGGATCTACGCCGACCTCCTGCTCCTGGACCTCTTCCTGCGCGAGCGGGCCGCCGGACGGTGGCCGGCCTCGCGGGCGATCGAGCACCTCCACGAGATCGCAGGGCCGTCGTTCTACCAGCGGGTGGACGTCCACGTCGACCGGGCGGTCTACCCCGCGATGAAGGAGCGGCTCGCGGTGGAGCTCGTCGAGAAGGCGCCCACCGAGCTGGCCGGCCAGCCGGTGACGACGACGGTCGAGCTGTCGACGAAGGACGGCTTCAAGTTCTACATCGGCGACGGCTCGTGGCTGCTGGTCCGCTTCAGCGGCACCGAGCCGCTCGTCCGGGTCTACACGGAGGCGACGTCGGCGGCCGTCGCCGACGCCTGCCTGCGGCCGGCGAGGCGCTCGTCCGCGGCTGACCCGGTGGCCCGCGGTCGGCGGGGCGGCACCAGCGCCTGGCCCTGGCCGGCCCTCCCGGGCGCCGGACCCTTCTTGGCCCCGGGTAGTAGAGTTGGGGGTACGACCGCACCCCCCGGCAGCGAGCACTCGACCGGGCGGCGGTCCCTGAACCGGCCCACGGCGGCCATGGAGGGACCTCGGCGATGCACAGCTCTCTCATCGGCAAGGTCGAGAAGGCGAACCGCTACGCCCGTGAGCGTGACCGCCTGACGTTCGATCGCCTCGGCGTCACGTTTCGGGGCGACAACGACACGCACCACGTGAGTCTCGACGCCGGTGCCTGGCACTGCACGTGCCACTACTTCGAGAGCTGGAAGAGCTGCGTTCACCAGCTGACCCTGCAGAAGATCCTCGGCGAGATGCTCCCCGAGGCGTCGCAGGTCTCCATCTTCACGGCCGTCGAAGAGGTCGCCGCGGTCGGCTGAGGCGCCGGCCGGCGCCGGCCGGCTCGCGCTCGTCCGCTTCCTGGACCCCGGCCCGGCGCCGGGGTCCGTCGTCTCCGGTCAGGGCAGCCAGGCGAGCCGGCCGCCGAACGACCCGGGCGGGGCGGCGAACCGGACGTCGGGTTCCCAGGCTTCGCCGGCGCGCACGAACGTGGCGATGCGGCTGATGCCGGCCGTGTCCTCGACCACCGCGGCGAGGCGGCGCCCGTCGCGGTCGAGCGCGACACCGCCGCGGACGACGTCGCCCGGTGCGAGGTCCGGCCCGCCGTCCGGTGCCCGACGTCGTTCCAGCACGTCGGTCGTGGGGCCCACGAGCAGCCGACTCCCGTCGCCGAGGACGACGGCGGTGTGCCCATCGCCGGACGTTCCGAGCGCCAGCGCCCGGAACGGGATCCGATCGATCACGCCCTCCGTCGCGAGGTCAACGACCGCGACGAGGGTCCGCGCGTCGCGACCGCGCTGGACGATCGCCACCTGATCGCTGTCGAGCCACGCGGGCGGGGCCCCAAGCGACTCGTTGGGCAGCGCCACGGCCTCGGCGCGTCCCGCGGCCGGCTCGACGACGACGAGAGCGCTCGGGCTCTCGGCGAACGGAGGGCGGGCGATCGCCGCCAGGCGCGTCCCGTCCGGCGACGCTGTGGCCGCGAAGATGATCGCGTCGTCCGGCAGCGCGCCGCGCCACCGGAGATCGAAGGGACGCCAGCCCGCTCCCGCGAGGAGTCCCGCCGGCCCGTGCGCCGCCCGGAAGGCGCGGCCGTCGGCGAGCAGGGCCACGAGCGAGCCGTCGCCCATTGGCGTCACGGCCATCGTGGACGGATCCGGAAGAGGAAGCGCCACGTTGCCGACCGACGGCCGGACGAGCGCCAGGGCAGGGGCGTCATCGACCGTGGTGAGGAGGAGGAGCGCCGGCTCGCGCCGGGCTCGCAGGGCGACGCCGTCTGGCGCGACCGTCGGGGCAGGAGGCGCCGGTGGCCGGCTGGGCGAGCGCGAGCCGCAGCCGGCGACGATCCCGGCTGCGATCCACGCCGCGACGACGAGCGGGAGCCCGGCGCCGACGACCCGGCCGGGACGGGTGCCCCGCCCGACCGAGGACCGGGCGGGGCACGTGAGCGCGAAGCGGCGGGTCGGCGATCACCGGAGGACGTCGCCCCCCAGGAGTGCGCCCGAGCCGGCGTCCAGGAAGAGCTTCACTGCCCGGAGCCCTTCGCTCAGATCGCCCTGTGTGCGGGCTTCGACGACCCAGGCGAGCCGGAGCGTGGCGTCGGGGGCGTCCGGCGCCGTGGGCTCGAACGCGTCGTTGGGGGCGATCCAGCCGAGCGCGACCGCCGAGATCGCGACCTGCCCGGAGCGGCTCCCGAACAGGTCTGCCAGGGTGACGGCCGCCCGTGCCCGGGCCGCTCGCCTCGTCGATGACGCGTGCCGGGCGGACCGCGAGCGGCCGCTCGGTGCGCACCACCGCGTGGACTCGTCCATCGGGCCAGAGGTCGATGCGGACGCCGTCGCCGGGGACCGGGATCCCATCGGCCACGCGCGGCCAGAGGATCGCCCAGCCCGTGTCGTCAGGCTCCGCCCGGACATCCGGCTGACCGGCGACGTCGAGGCCCAGGTCCGTCGCGAGGGCGGTGGCGCGTGCCCTCGCCGCCGCGACGCCCGGCAGGCGACGGCCGCCCGCGGCCTGCCAGCCGAACGAGACAGCGCCCACGAGGCGGCCCACGCTCGTCAAAGCGCTGGAGGTGCAGGGCGCGGCCCGCACCATCGCGCTCCGTGACCTCATCGTAGGTCGTGCCGCCAAGGCGATCCGTCACGTGCTCGACGTCGACGGAGGCGGGCTCCGGGAGGCCGAGCTGCCTGCGGGACGTGCCCGCTGCCGCCAGGACCGGGGCTGCCCGATCGGGGCGGATCGGTGCCCGCTCGACCGCGGGTCCGCCGGCGACGAAGCGGTCGGCTGCGTCGCCCGGGGCGGTCCCGCCCGGAATGCCCAGCCCGATCGCCACACCGGCCACGGTGGCCGCGACCACGAGCCGGGCGCGCCGCTTTCCGAGCGGCGCCCGCATGGATGCATCCATCGTCATCACCTCACAGGCACCTGGTGCAGCCCGTCGGCAGGGGCCCGGCCCGCCCCGTCCACTCGTAGCTGCCGTACCAGTTGGCGGCGAACCCCGGGTTGAACACCCCGAGCTTCGCCTGGTCGAACGCCTGGCCGACCCCGAGCCCGGGCCCGAGCGCGTTCCAGAAGCGGGTCTCGAAGAGTGAACTCGTCGCTGTCCCACGCGGCGCCCAGGTACCCGAAGTAGAAGTTCGGACCTGCCCAGGCGCCCACTCCCGCCTTCACCTTCGGGATGCCGAAGGCTCCGGGCATCGTGGTCACGGACTCGCCGAGATGGCAGGTCGACATGATCACGAGGTTGGCCTTCTGCGTCGCCCGGGCCGTCGCGATCTCCTTGGAGTAGACGGTCTTGGCGCCCGAGCAGAGCCCGGCATCCTCCTTGAAGCCCGCGTACCGCTTGCCGTCCGGGTGGGCGTAGTGATCGCCGTGGGAGTGGACGTAGTAGCCCCAATCGGCGACGGTCCGGGCCAGCACGTGGGCCCGCGTGAAGACGGCCCCGCTGTAGCTGGTGGTGGCGAACCCGAGGTTGCGGAAGCCGGCGACCGCCGCGGCCCGCATCTTCGACGGGTAGGTGTCGTTGATCTTCAGGCAGTCGAACGAGAACGCCGAGACGTTCGTGTCGACGGTGGCCTGGTAGGCGGCGCGGGCCGGTCCCGCCGCGACGGCCGCGAGGACCATCATCGCGAGGAGCACGGCAAGCTGGCGAGCCCTCCGTCCGGGAGACATCCGGGGTGACCTCCTCCGGCGGGTGACCGTGGCGGGAGGAGGCGGGTCGGCGACGACAGGGTCGACGCCGCTGCCCGGAGTCTGCCCGGTGGCGCTTATCCGCCCCTTATCGCGCAGCCGGTCGAACGCCGGTCGGACGTCGGCGAGCTCGCCCGGACCGAATGGCCGGGTCGCGCCGGACGGCGGATTCCGGGCCGTTCGGCTCCCCCCGCGGCGCGGCTCCGCGTGCTACGCTCCGCCCGTCACAAGACCCACCGCGTGGCCGCGAAGCCGGTGCGACTCCGGCACAGTCCCGCTACGGTGACCGTCCCCTCCGGGATGGAAGTCCGGTCGCCGGCCCCACGGTGCAGCCGCTCGAACCCTCGAGAGAAAGGGGTTGGCAGGCATGATTCCCGTCACCTAGGGCCCTCGCGTCCGTCGCTGCGTGCCCGCGGCCGTCACGTCCGCCCGCGGCGCCCGCCCAACCCCAGCCAGCGAGGTTCCCGTGCGTCTCGACCCGTCCCGCGCCGCCCGCATCGCCCGATCCGTCGCGGCCATTGCCCTCCTGGCCGCGCTCCTGGCTGCCTGCAGCGCGGCCACCGCCCCGACCGCTGCGCCGCCGTCCGCGGTGGCTCCGACAGCGAGCGCGGCGGCCGTGGCCACGCCGGCGCCCACGCCCGGCGCGGCGTTCCCGCTCACGCTCGTCGACGACGAGGGCACCTCGGTCACGATCCCGTCGCGGCCGGAGCGGATCGTCTCGCTCACGCCGGCCACGACCGAGATCCTCTTCGCGATCGGCGCGGGCCCGCGCGTCGTCGCCACGACCGACTTCGACGACTACCCGCCCGAGGCGGTCGCCCTGCCCGACGTGGCCTCGTTCCAGGGCGTGGACGTGGAGAAGATCGTCGACCTCGAGGCCGACCTCGTGGTGGCCGGCGGCAACGGCTTCAACAGCCCGGACGCGATCGCGAAGCTCCGCGGCCTCGGCATCCCGGTCGCTCGTGGTCTACGCGCCCGACGTGGCAGGCGTGCTCAGGGACATCGAGCTCGTCGCCGAGCGCGGCCGGTGAGCCGGAGGCCGGCGCGGTGATGACGGCGCAGATGGGAGCCGAGATCGGCGCCATCGGTGCGGCACTGACCGCGGACGACCGAACGCCCCCCCGGCGTCTTCTACGAGCTCGACGCCACGAAGGACATCTACGGCCCCGCCGACGACTCCTTCCTCGCCGAGATGATCACCCTCGCCGGCGGCGACCCGATCACCACCGGCAGCCCGACCGTCTTCTCCATCCCCCTCGAGACGCTCCTCGCCGCCGACCCCCAGGTCATCGTCCTCGGCGACGCCGCGTACGGCATGACGCCCGAGATCGTGGCTGCGCGCCCCGGCTGGGGCGGGATGGCCGCGGTCGCGAGCGGCGCCGTTCGACCCGTGAACGACGTCGTGGTGACGCGGCCCGGGCCGCGCCTCGTCGAGGGGCTGCGCGCCCTGGCGCTGGCGATCGACCCGACCGCCTCCTTGTCGCCCGCCCCGACGGCCGTGCCGTGACGGACCGGCCGTGACCATCGGCGGTCGGGCGCTCGCCCTTTCGCGGGCTCGTCCTCGTCGCCCAACGGGAGTGCCGCGCCCGGCCGCCCTGGCCATCCTCGGCGTCGCCGCCCTGGCGGTCGTCGTCGTTCTCGGCGTCGCCGCCGGGAGCGTGGCGGTCGCGCCCGGCGACACGATCGGGATCCTCCTCCGGGCGCTGGGCTTACCCCTCGAGCGCACCTGGGCGGCCACGGCGGAGACGATCGTCCTGGAGCTGCGCCTCCCGCGCGTCCTGACCGCGGTCGTGGTCGGGGCCGGCCTGGCCGTCGCCGGGGCGACGTTCCAGGGGCTCCTGCGCAACCCGCTCGCCGACCCCTACGTCCTGGGGACGGCCTCGGGCGCAGCGCTCGGGGCGGCGATCGCGGTCCTGATCCCGGTCCGCGTTGCGCTGCTCGGGCTGGGCCTGGTCAACGTGCTCGCGTTTGCCGGCGGGCTCGCCGCCGTCGCCGTCGTCTACCGCCTGGGGCGCGGCGGCCCGCTGGCGCCACTCACCGGGCTGCTCCTCACGGGCTACGCGGTCGGCTCGCTGCTGGCGGCCGGCCTGGCCATGACCATGTACCTGTCCGGCTCGAACCTGCGCCAGATCTTCGCCTTCCTGCTGGGAGGCCTCGAGGGGTCCTCGTGGATGAGCCTCGCCATCGCCGCGCCGCTCGTCATCGGCGGGAGCATCGCCATCCTGGCCAGGGCGCGCGCCCTGAACGGGCTCCTGCTCGGCGAGGAGGCGGCCGCGCACCTGGGCGTGGACGTCCGGCGCGAGCGCGGGATCCTGCTCGGCCTCGCGACCCTGGTCACCGCGGCGGCGGTCGCCGTATCGGGCCTGATCGGCTTCGTCGGGCTGGTCGCGCCGCACCTCGTCCGCCTCGTCGTCGGGCCCGAACGCGCGCAACGTGGTCCCCCTGGCGGCGATCCTCGGCGCCGTTCTCCTCGTGGTCGCCGACCTGGTCGCACGCCTGCTCGGCGAGATCCCCGTGGGGGTCGTCACGGCCGTCATCGGGGCGCCCTTCTTCCTCGCCCTGCTGCGGACCGCGCGCGGAGGGTACGAGCTGTGACCGTGATCGCTGCGGCCGCACGACCTGCCCCCGACCCGGAGCCGGCCTGTCTCCCGCCGGGCCCAGGCCGAGTTCGAGGACGTCGTCGTCGCGTACCGCGAGCGCACGATCATCCGCGGCGTGAGCCTCGCGATCGCGCCCGGCGAGCGCGTGGCCCTGGTGGGGCCCGAACGGCGCCGGCAAGTCCACCCTTCTCAGGTCCCTGGCCGGCCTCGTCGTGCCCGCGCAGTGGGCGGGTCCTCCTCGGCGGGGACCCGGTCGCCTCGCTCGACCGGCCGGCAATCGCCCGGCGGCTGGCTGCCGTGCCGGGCCAGGCGACGCTCCCCTTCTCGGCGCGCGTCGAGGACGTGGTGGCGCTGGGCCGGCTGCCCCACGAGGACCCGTTTCGCGGTCCGCGGGCCGCCGACCGCGCCGCCGTTGACGCGGCGATCTCGCGGGTCGGGATCGACCGCCTCCGGGGTCGGGACGCCCGCGAGCTCTCGCTTGGCGAGCGTCAGCTCGTCCTCGTGGCACTGGCCGTCGCCCAGGCGGCGCCCCTCCTCGTCCTCGACGAGCCGACGGCCCACCTCGACCTCCGCCACCAGGTCGCCGTCATGGAGCTGCTCGCCGACCTGAACGCACGAGACGGCACGACGATCCTCGCCGTCCTGCACGACCTGACCCTGGCCCGTCACTTCTTCCCACGCCTCGTCGTGCTCGAGGGCGGGCAGATCGTCGCCGACGGGCCGCCGGCGGCCGTGCTGACCGCCGATCGCGTGCAGGCGGTCTTCGGGGTCGACGTCGCGCTGACGGGCGGCCCGGCCACTCCGACGCGCCACGATGACTCGGCCGGCCCGGCCGGCACAGCGGCTCCCACCCCGATCCCCGGCCACCTCGGCCCGCGTTGACCGCGCATCGGCGGACGACTAGGCTGGTGCCGTGATCCCCACGTCCGGAACGCGCCGGGCCCGGACGGGCCCCGTCGCTCTCTTCGCCCTCGCCGTCCTGGCCCTCCTCGTCGCGGCCTGCGGCTCGACCGAGTCGCCCAGCCCGGCGCCGTCGGCAGGTTCCACGACCCCGGGCTCCAGCAGCACACCGGGCTCGACCGGCGGTCCGACGGAGCAGCCCACGGGCGAGGTGACCGAGCCCCCGACCGGCAGCCCGTCCGGCGCGCCGACCGACACGCCGGCCCCGTCCGCGGGCAGCGCCGACGCCTGCAGCGGGAACGACGAGAACCGCGCCTTCTACGAGGCGGTCGCCGGCGACGTGACCTGGGACGTGTACTGCGCGGTGCTTCCTGCCGGCTGGTTCGTCGACGCCGGGTCATTCCGCCTCGCCGGCGGCGGCAAGCTGGAGATCTCCTACAAGGGTCCGGGCGGGCAGCGGATCGAGATGCGCCAGGGCACCTACTGCGCCGGTGTCGAGGGCTGCATCCCGACGGGGCCAGATGCCGGCCCCGCCTCCTACGGCGCCCGGCCGGCCCGGCTCGTCGACACGGGTGGCGGCACCTGGCTCGTCGTCGCGGAGGGCGGGGACGTCAACTGGGAGGCGAAGGGCCTCGGCATGGACGGCCCGACGCTCGCGAGCCACACGGCCGCCTTCGTCCCCGTCGGCGAGTAGTCCGGAACCCTGGCTCGCCGGCACGATGACGGCCCGTCGCACGGTCCGCGAGCGCATCGACCCCCGCCTCACCGCCGCCCTGTGCGGAGGTGTCGAGCCCCGGACACTGCGGCCTCCGATCCCGGCCGGCGACGGTTTCGTGGACAATGTGCGGCCACAACCAGACGACCCGGCCGTGCGCCGGCCGGAAGCCAGCGGAGGAGCACCTGACGTGACGGTCGGAACCGCCCTGCACCCGCGGACCGCGCCCCTCAACGCCCGCATGCAGTGGCGCGAGTGGTCCGGGTTCTACGCCGCCAGCGAGTACCACGACAGCCACGTCATCGAGTACAACGCGATCCGCGAAGCGGCCGCGCTCATCGACATCAGCCCGCTCTTCAAGTACGAGCTGCGCGGACCCGACGCCCTCCGCCTCGTCGATCGGCTCATCACCCGTGACGCGACGAAGCTGACCCCGGGCCGGGTCTTCTACACGCCCTGGTGCGACGAGCACGGCAAGGTCATCGACGACGGCACGATCCATCGCCTCGACGACGCCGACGGCGGCCAGGTGATCCGCTGGACTGCCGCCGATCCGCAGTACCGCTGGCTCCGGATGAACGCCCACGGCCTCGACGTCGACGTGGACGACGTGAGCGAGCGCGACGCGGCGATCGCCCTCCAGGGCCCCCTGGCCCGGAAGGTGCTGGAGGCCGCCACCGGCGACGACTTCGCCGACCTCGGCTACTTCCGCCGCCGGACAGCGAGCCTGGCCGGCATCCCGGTCGACGTCTCGCGCACCGGGTACACGGGCGACCTGGGCTACGAGCTGTGGATCCCGGCGAAGCGCGCTGTCAAGGCCTGGGACGTCCTCGTCGCGGCCGGTGAGCCGTACCGGATCCGGCCGGCGGGGATGCTCGCCCTCGACGTGACCCGCCTCGAGGCCGGCCTCGTCCTCATCGAGGTGGACTACACGGGCGCGGTCCACTCGCACATCCCCGCCCAGAACTTCAGCCCCTACGAGATCGGGATGGGCCGGCTCGTGGACCTCGCGAAGGCCGACTACGTCGGGAAGCGCGCCCTGCTCGCCGAGATCGCGGACGGCGGGCCGGCGCGCCGCCTCGTCGGGCTCGACATCGCCTGGACCGAGATCGAGGCGCTCTACGCCGCGGAGGGCCTGGCGCCGTACGCGCCGCCCACCGTCAGCCGAACCCACGTCCCGCTCCACGCGGGGGGGCGCCAGGTGGGCAAGGTCACGAGCACCGGCTGGAGCCCGCTGCTCAAGAAGATGATCGCCCTGGCATCCGTGGCCGTCGCGCACGCCCGGACCGGGACCCGCGTCCAGGTCGAGTGGACCGTGGAGGCGAAGCGGAAGCTCGTCTCGGCGACCGTGGTGGACCTGCCCTTCCTCGACCCGCCGCGCAAGCGCGCGTAGCGGGCCGCCCGAACCGAACCCGAAGCGCACGACGAAGGAGGAGACGCGGGTGGCCGAGCGCTACGACGCGGTGATCATCGGCGGGGGCCACAACGGCCTGACGACCGCCGCCTACCTGGCGAAGGCCGGCTGGAAGACGCTGGTCCTCGAGAAGCGCCACATCCTGGGCGGCGCCACCACGAGCGACGAGATCGTCCCCGGCTACACGTTCAGCGTCCTCTCCTACGTGGTCAGCCTGCTGCGCCCGGAGATCATTCGCGAGCTCGAGCTGCCCAAGCACGGCCTCGAGATCCTGCCCCTCGACGGGACCTACACCGCGGTCCCCGGCGACTACCTCTGGCGCCGCGACGACCATGCGGCGACCATGCGCGAGATCCGCCGCTGGTCGAAGAGCGACGCCGACGCCTACGAGGAGTACGGCCAGCTCATGGCGGAGATGGCCCGCTTCATCAAGCCGATCCTCGGCCTCGTGCCGCCCGACCCGACCTCGATCGACCCGCGCGACTGGCTGGGCGTCATGGGCCTGGCCCGCGACTTCGCGAAGCTCCCCGAGCGCCAGCAGGCCGCCTTCATCGGGCTCATGACGATGAGCGCCGCCGACTTCCTGGACCAGTGGTTCGAGACCGATCCGCTCAAGGCCACGATGTCGGCCTCGGGGATCATCGGGACGTTCCTGGGCGTCCGCTCGCCGGGCACGGCCTACGTCCTTCTCCACCACTACATGGGCGAGATCGACGGCGCCTTCCGGGCCTGGGGCCTCCACAAGGGCGGCACCGGCGCCATCGCCTACGCGATCGCCAACGCGGCGCGCGCGCTCGGCGCCGAGATTCGCACGGACGCCGACGTGGCCCAGGTGAAGCTCTCCGCCTCTGGCGACCGGGCGACGGGCGTCGTCCTCAGCACCGGCGAGGAGATCGACGCGGGCGTCGTCGTCTCGTCCGCCGACGTTCGGCGGACCTTCCTCCAGCTCCTGGAGCCCGGCGTCCTGCCCGAGGACTTCGAGGCCCAGGTTCGCCGCTTCAAGTTCCGCGGGAGCTCCGGGAAGGTGAACCTGGCGCTCGACGCGCTGCCGACCTTCACCAACAACCCCGGGGGGACCGAGTACCTGCGCGGGGCGATGAGCATCAGCCCGTCGGTCGAGTACATGGAGCGCGCCTACGACGACGCCAAGTACGGCCGCTTCAGCCGCCGGCCGTACGTCGACATCGTCATCCCCTCGCTCGTGGACCCGTCCGTGGCGCCGCCCGGCAAGCACATGATGAGCTGCTTCGTCCAGTACGCCCCGTACAACCTGGCCGAGGGGCCGGCCGACTGGGAGAACCAGCGCGAGGCCTTCGGCAACACCGTCATCGACACGATCAGCGAGTACGCCCCGAACCTGCGCGACGTGATCGTCGACAAGTACGTGGTGACGCCCTGGGACATGGAGAAGGACTGGGGCCTCACCGAGGGCAACATCTTCCACGGCGAGCTGAGCCTCGAGCAGCTCTTCTTCAGCCGGCCGATCCCCGGCTGGTCGCGCTACCGCACGCCGATCCGGGACTACTGGATGGCCGGCTCCTCCACCCACCCCGGGGGCGGGATCATGGCCGCCAACGGCCGCCTCGCCGCGCTCGAGCTCCTCAAGGCGAAGAAGGGGAAGGTGGCGTAGATGGCCGGGAACACGCAGCCTTCCACCAGCTACGACGCGATCGTCGTCGGCGGCGGCCACAACGGCCTCGTCGCCGCGGCGTATCTCGCCAAGTCCGGGCTCCGGACGCTCCTGCTCGAGAAGCGGGCGACGCTCGGCGGGACGGTCGAGACGCGGACGCTCGACGACGGCTCCCGAGCGCCCGGCCTCTTCCACACGGTCGGCCGGCTGCGCCCGGCGGTCGTGCGGGAGCTGGGCCTGGCCGACCACGGGCTCGCCCTCGTCGCGCCCGAAGTGCGGGCGTTCGCTCCGCAGCCCGACGGCCGCGCGGTCACGCTCTGGGCGGACGCCGAGCGAACCGAGGCCGAGCTCGCGACCTGGTCCGGCGCCGACGCGCTCGCCTGGTCCGGCTTCGACCGCCAGGTGCGGGCGCTGGCGGGCTTCCTCGCCGCGCTCGGCGAGCAGACCCCGCCGCCGACCATGGGCGCCGGCCTGGGCGACGCGATCACGGGGCTCCTCCTCGGCCGGGCCTACAAGAAGCTCTCGAAGGAGGACGCCCGCAACCTGCTCCGGGTCCTCCCGATGGCCGTGGCCGACTTCGTGGGCGACGCGTTCGAGACCGACGCGATCCGCGCGACGGTGGCCGCGCGGGCGCTCCTGTTCACCGGCCTGGGTGCCTGGTCGATGGGGACCACCGCGACGCTCCTCGCCGACTCTGCCGGCAACGACGGCGGCGCCGCGGGCCAGGCGGTCTTCGCCCGCGGCGGGCCCGGCGCGCGTGAGCGACGCCCTCGCGGCCGCGGCGCGCGCGTTCGGCGCGGAGCTGCGGACCGGGAGCGAGGTGGTCGCGGTGACCTCCGCCGACGGCCGCGTGACGGGGGTGGCCCTCGCCTCGGGCGAGGAGATCGCGACGCCGATCGTCGCCTCCGGCCTCGACCCGAAGCGGACGCTCCTCGGGCTCCTCGGGCCGCTCGACCTGGGCCCGCACCTGCGCTGGCGGGCCGGCAACATCCGCCAGCCGGGGACCGTGGCCAAGGTCAACCTGGCCCTTTCCGCGCTGCCCCGCCTCCCCGCGGCCGGCGACGGTGACGAGGGCGCGAAGCGGCTGCGGGGCCGGATCCTCGTCGGGGCGACCGGGATCGACGACCTGGAGCGGGCCTTCGACGCGGCGAAGTACGGGCAGATCTCGGATCGGCTCGTCCTGGAGGCGACGATCCCCACGCTCGTGGACCCGTCGCTGGCCGCGCACGAGGGCGGTCACGTGGTGAGCGTCATCGCCCAGTACGTGCCGTACCGCCTGCGCGACGGCGCCTGGGACGACGCCGCCCGGGCCGCGCTCGGCGACAAGGTCGTGGCCGCGCTCGAGGAGGTGGCGCCGGGAATCGGCTCGCTCGTCACCGCCCGCGAGGTGCTGACGCCGCTCGATCTCGAAGCGGAGTACGGCCTGACCGGCGGCCACCCCTACCACCAGGAGCCGGGCCTCGACGCCTGGTTCGCGTGGCGGCCGCTCGTCGGCTGGGCCCGCTACCGGATGCCGGTCGAGGGGCTCTACCTCGTGGGCCCGGGCGCCCATCCGGGCGGCGGGGTGACGGGCGCGCCCGCGCACAACGCGGTGAAGGAGATCCTCGCGGACCGGCGGAAGCGGCGCTAGCAGCGCGCAGCCGCGCCGGCGGCAGGCGGCCCTCAGGCGGGCGTTGCGGGCGGCGGCCCGGCGGACTTCTCCCGTCGCCTGACCGACGCGCCCGACGGGACAACGAGGTCGGGGAACGCGGAGAAGTCGGACTCGTCGGTCCGCGGCGCGACGAGGCAGTTGCGGCCGACCTGGGCCCCCGGCGGGATCTGCGACCGCTCTCCGACCACGGTGATGCCGGTGTGGAGCCGCTCGGGCTCGTCGGCGTTCGGGATCCCCCGGTCGTTGCCGGTGCCGACCACGGCGCCGGCTCCCACGTGCACGAACTTGTCGATGATGGCCGTGTCGACCACGGCGCCGGGTCCGATCTCCGTGTCGAGCAGGATGACCGAGTCACGCACGACTGCTCCCTCGTAGACGCGCACGCCCGGCGAGAGCACCGAGTTGAGGACCGTGCCGTTGATGATGCAGCCGTGGCTGATCAGCGAGTGGCGGGCGAGCGCCTCGGGGCCGAGCTTCGCGGGCGAACGCTCCTCCGAGCGCGTGTGGATGAGCCAGGTCCGGTCGAAGAGATCGAACGGCGGGATCAGCCCCACCTGGTCGAGGTTCGCCTTCCAGTACGCCTCGATGGTGCCGACGTCCCGCCAGTAGCCCTCGAACCGGTGGCCGAAGACCCGGGCTCCGCCGGCCAGCATGGCCGGGATCACGTCGTGCCCGAAGTCGCTCCGCTCGGCCGACAGCCAGGCATGGAGGGCGCGCCGGGAGAAGACGTACACGCCCATCGAGGCCGAGGTCGCTCCTGGGCTCGGCGGGCTTCTCCTCCCAGTCGACCACCCGCCCGGCGCTGTCGAGCTCGCAGATCCCCATCCGCGTCGCCTCGCCCGGGGGCACCGGGAGCACGGCGATCGTCACGTCGGCGTCGTTCGCCTGGTGGGCCGCGACCATCACCCGGTAGTCCATCTTGTAGACGTGATCGCCGCTGAGGATGAGGACCGTGTCTGCGCCGCTCTGGTCGATCTCGTGGAGGTTGTAGCGGACCGCATCCGCCGTGCCCAGGTACCAGCCGCTGGTCTGGGCCGACACGTAGGGCTGCAGGAGCTTGATGCCCAGGCCGCGCGGCCGGTCGAAGCCCCACGGACGTCCCGTGCCGACGTGATCGTTGAGTGAGCGCGGGTTGTACTGCGTGAGGACGAGCACGTCGTCGATGCCCGAGTTCGCGCAGTTGGACAGGCTGAAGTCGATGAGCCGGAACTTGCCGCCGAAGGGCACGGCCGGCTTGGAGCGGATGGTCGACAGGATGGAGAGCCGCTCGCCGGCGCCGCCCGCCAGCACGACCGCGAGCACGTTGCCCATCGCCTGCCTCCGCACGGGTCGCGCGCACCGCGCCGTGGTCCTTCTCGCCGCAGCCTACCCCGGCGACACCCCCCGTGGAGCGGTCGGAGGTCGTCACGTGAGGGGCCGTTTGTCGCCAGTTCGACGGGATCGCGTCGCCACGGCCGCGCTCCGTCGCCGCGCCGCTATTCCGCGAGCGTCAGCTCCCAGCCGCGCAGGCGCTCCAGGAAGCGGTTCGCCGTCAGGTCCAGCTGGATCGGCGTGATCGCCACCCGGTTGTGCAGCACCGCATTGACATCCGTCCCGGGGATCGCATCGCCCATCGGTGGCGAGCCGCCCACCCAGTAGTAGGGGACGCCCCGGGGGTCGTCGCGACGAATGAGCTCGTCCTGGTAGGTGCGCTTGCCGAGGCGCGCGACCTCGAAGCCCTCGCAGGCAGCCAGGGGAATCGCCGGGACGTTCACGTTCAGGAGCTGCTCCGGTTCGAGGCCGCGGGCCAGGATGGCACGGGCCACCACGCGCGCCGCGGCCATCGCCAGCTCGAAGTCGTCCGGCTTGTAGTCGTCGTGGCTGATGGCGAAGGCCGGGCAGCCGTTCAGGACCGCTTCCATCGCCGCGCTGACCGTGCCGGAGTAGGTGATGTCGTTGCCCAGGTTCGCGCCGTGGTTGATTCCGCTTGCCACGAGGTCGATCGGCCCGGGCAGCAGGCCGAGGAAGACGAGGCCCACCGCGTCCGACGGCGAGCCGTCGATCGACCAGGCCGGCGAGCCGTCGGCCAGCGTCCGCTCGCGGACGCGGAGTGGACGCCACATGGTCCGCGAGTGGCCCACCGCGCTCTGGTTCGTCTCGGGCGCGATGACCAGGACCTCGCCCAGCGGCTCCAGTGCCTGCTTGAGGGCGAGGAGCCCGCGCGACTCGATCCCGTCGTCGTTGGTGACCAGGATCCGCGGCCGGGCGGTCATCGTTCCGGCCGGCGGGGTGCTCGTCGGCGGCGAGCGACCCTGCGCCACCGGCCGGGCCGTCCGGCGACCGGCCCGCCCGCGTCGATCTCGTCCTCGATCTCCTCCGCCTCGCCGGGCCGCGGCTCGCGCAGCACCCGCGTGGGCCGCCCGTCGCGCTCGGCGAGGCGGCGCGCCGCCCGGGCCGCCACCGAGCGCTCGTCCGGGTTCGCGGTCCGGCGGAGGAAGTAGAAGAAGAACGACGAGATGACGGCCGCGACGGGCAGGCCGAAGAGGGCGCCCGCGATGCCGAACAGCTTCATCCCGACCAGGACCGAGGCGAGGACCACGACCGGGTGGAGGCCCACGGCGCCGGCCAGGATCCGCGGCTGGATGACGTTCTGGACGACGAACCAGCCCACGCCCATGATCGCGAGCGCGGGCAGGAGGGCGTCGGGCTTGGTCACCGCCGCCACGATCACCGGCGGGAGCCCAGGCGACGAAGGGCCCGAAGAACGGGATCGCCATCAGGATGCCGGAGGCCGTGGTGGTGAGGGCGGCGTACTCGAGCCCCAGGACCAGGTTGCAGGCGAGAGCGATGAGGGCGTAGGTGCCGCCGATGACGACCATGCCCCGGATGAAGCCCCCGAACGAGCGGCCCACGCTCTCCGTGAGCAGGTGCGCCTCGTTGCCGTAGGCCGGCGGGACCAGGCGCAGGAGGAACGAGCCGATCGCCGCGCGATCGATGGAGATGAAGATGGCCAGGAAGAAGACGATCAGGAGGTTGCCGATGAACCCGACGCTCGCGACGGCCACGTCCTGCAGGGGCCCGAGGAAGGTCTGGGCCTGGGTGGCGAGGCTCGTCAGGATCGAGCCGATCTGGGTCGAGATGTCCAGCTGGTCGAAGCCGAGCGATCGAAGCCAGTCGGAGATGGGCTCGATGAGGGCCACGAGGTCCTGCTGGAACTGGTCCAGGTTCTTCAGGAACTCGGTGGTCGAGGCGAACAGGGCGGATGCAGCGACGACCACCAGGCCGAACGCGACGATGGCGACCGAGCCGTAGGCGATCGTCACGGCGAGGACCCGCGGCATGTAGAGGGCAAGCCGGGCCGCGATCGGCTCCAGGATGAACCCCAGGAGCCAGGCGAAGAAGAAGATCAGGATCAGGTCGGAGAAGAGAGCCCAGACGCCCGCGAGCTGCCCCAGGACGATGAAGAGGAGGGCGATCGCGCCGAGGACGAGGACGACCTCCAGCCAGCGGTGCTCGCGCGGCGAGAGGGCGGACGTGGACGGCCCCGGCTCCCGTGCGGCGGGTGGCTGCGCGGCGGGCTGATCCACGTCCGTGGGGTGATCCTCGGTCGTCCGGCCGTGCCGGTCACGCCAAGCCCGGGCGGGCCTGGTGCGACCGATCGTAGCAGGGCTGCCCAACCCCGCGGAGCCGTCCAGTGCCCACCCTGCGCCGCCTCCTCCGCCATGCTGCGGCCGGCGCTCACTGCATGAGCAGGATGGGACCTCGCGGGCGCCCAGGGGCCGGGGCAGCGCACGATCCGCCGTCCACAGGCCGGGTAGGGCTACCGGTGCCCGCTCCAAGAGCAGTTCAGGATCGAAGACCGAGGCCGGGACGGTCGCCCAGGGCGCGCCGTGGCGTTGGCGGCCGGCCTGGTGCGGATCTGCTCATGGAACGGTCACGATCTGGCTCTGGGCGCCGTGCGGACTGCTGACGGGGGGACGGGACCGGCAGCACCCGCATCACGGCAGCACCAGCACCCGCATCACGGCCGTGATCCGGGTGGCGCGCGGCGGACGCGCGCCCTACCGCAGGCCCATCTTCTCGTGGACCTCGGCGAGCGTCGCATCGACGATCGGCTTCAGGCGCGCCGCCCCCTCCTCGAGGACCGCGTCCACCCGCTGCGGGTGCGCGAGCAGCTCGGCGTAGCGCTCGCGGGCTCGGCGTAGGCGCGGAGCAGCCGCTCCACGAGGAGCTTCTTCGTGTCGACGCAGCCCGTGCGCGCCGTCCGCTCGCCCTCCCAGATCTCCGCGTAGTCGTCGCCGAAGAAGCGGTGGAGCTGGCAGACGTTGCAGCGCTCGGGGTGGCCGGGATCGGTGCGCTTGACGCGCAGCGTGTCCGTGACCATCCCCATGACCTGGCGCCGGATCTCGTCTTCGGGGGCGAAGATCTCGATCGTGTTCCCGATCGACTTCGACATCTTCTTCGCGCCGTCGGTCCCGAGGACGACCGGTGCCTCGGTGTAGACTGCCTGGGGCTCGGGGAACGTCTCGCCGTAGCGCGTCGTTGAACGCGCGGGCGATCTCGCGGGAGAGCTCGAGGTGCGCCGCCTGATCCTTGCCCACCGGCACGACGGACGCCTTGTAGAGGACGATGTCGGCCGCCTGGAGGACGGGGTAGGTGAGGAGCCCGTGGTTGACATCGTCGGGCTGGTTCGCCCGCTTCTCCTTGTACGTCGGCGTGCGCAGGAGCCAGCTGACCGGCGTCACCGTGGCGAAGAGCCACATCAGCTCCGTCACCTCGGGCCGATGGCTCTGCACGAACAGCGTGCAGCGTGTCGGGTCGAGGCCGAGGGCGAGCAGCGCCGCCGCCATCTCGCGCGTCTGGCTGCCGCATCGCGGTCGGGGTCGTGCGGCTCGTGAGCGCGTGGAAGTCGACGATGCAGTAGATCGACTCGTACGTGTCCTGCAGCGCGACGTAGTTGCGGATCGCGCCGAGGTCGTTGCCGATGTGCGACGGCGCCGGACGGCTGGATCCCGCTGAAGCAGCGGACCCTCGGACGGAAGCGTGCTCGCCATCGGCGGGGCAGGTCGGTCGGCCGGGGGCAGGGGGCGGTCGGACATCGTCGCCGGCAGCGGAGCGGCACGCGGGCGGCCCGCCGCGGGCGATCCAGGGGGCCGGCGCGGCGGCCCGAGGCGGGCGCGCGTCGGCTACGATCTGCTCCGATGTCCACTCGAACCCCCCTCCGCGTCGCGGTGCTCGGCGCCGGCACCGTCGGCGGCTCCGTCGTGCGCGCCATCCTGGATCGCCCCGAGAGGCTCGCCCCGTTCGACGGATCGCGCCTCGTCCTCGCCGGTGTCGCCGAGAGGACATCGCGCGGGCCGAGGCCGTGGGGATCCCGGCCGAGCTGCTGACCGACGCGCCCGCCCACCTGGTCGCGGACCCCGAGATCGAGATCATCGTGGAGCTGATGGGCGGCGACGAGCCGGCCCGGACCCTCATCGCCGCGGCGCTCGGGGCAGGCAAGGCGGTGGTCACCGCGAACAAGCACGTCATCGCCCACCACGGCCCGGAGCTGGAGGCGATCGCCCGTCGGAGCGGCGGCGCGCTCCGCTTCGAGGCCGCCGTCGGCGGCGGGATCCCCATCCTCGCGCCGCTGGCCGCCGACCTCGCGGCCAACACCGTCTCGCGCGTGCGCGGCATCGTGAACGGGACGACCAACTTCATCCTGACCTCGATGGGCGAGCTCGGCCAGACCTACGACGAGGTGCTTGCCGAGGCCCAGGCGCACGGCTACGCGGAGGCCGACCCGCGCGGCGACGTCGAAGGCGACGACGCGGTCAACAAGGTGGTCATCCTGGCCCGCCTCGCGTTCGGGACATGGATCGACCCGGCCAGCGTCCTGCGCGCCCCGCCGTCGGTCCGCGGCCAGGGCAGGCCGGGGGTCACCGGCGTCACCTCCGACGGAGATCGAGGGGGCCAGGCTGCCTCGGCCTCGCCATGAAGCTGCTGGCCGTGGCCGAGCGCGGCCCGGCGGGGACCGTGGAGGCCACGGTCCTCCCCACCGCCGTGCCCGCGAACGGCGCCCTGGGCGGCACGGACGGCGTCCTCAACCGCGTCGAGGTCCGGGGCGAGCCGGTCGGCGACGTCGCGTTCTCCGGCCCGGGCGCCGGCGGCGACGCCGACGAGCAGCGCCGTGATCGGCGACCTCCTCGCGATCGCCCGCCACGGCGGCAGCACGTGGGCCGGCCTCGCGCCCGCCGACGAGACGCCGCGTCGGCGCCAACCTCGTCGACCCCTTCGCCGCCGCGCGCCCGTGGTTCGCGTTCCTGCCCGGGATCGCGCCCGAGGGCGTGGAGCTGGGCGAGACCGCCGCGATCGAGGAGATCCAGGGCGGCACCGCCGTCCGGACCGGCCCACTCCCGCTCGAGCGGGTCCGCGCGGCCATCGCGCCCCACCTGCCGGACGGCGTGGACGTCACGCTCTACCCGGTCACCGACTGATGACGGACCGGGCGGGTCGCGGGGCCGCCGGTCCGGTCGCCGCCGCGGCCCCGTCCGGGCACGCAGCGGCGATCCCACCCGGCGCGCCCTCGCCTCCTCGACCGCTACGCGCCGCTTCCTGCCGATCACCGACGCCACCCCGCGCCTCACCCTGGGCGAGGGCGCCACGCCGCTCGTCCGTGCCGATCGCCTCGGCGAGGCGTGGGGCCTGCGCAACCTGCACCTGAAGTTCGAGGGGGCCAACCCGACCGGCTCCTTCAAGGACCGCGGGATGGTGATGGCCGTCTCGAAGGCGCTCGAAGCGGGCGCCCGCTCCATCGTCTGCGCCTCGACCGGCAACACCTCCGCCTCCGCCGCCGCGTACGGGGCGGCCGCCGGGCTCGAGGTCGTCGTGGTCCTGCCGGCCGGCAAGATCGCCGCCGGCAAGCTCCTGCAGGCGCAGGCGGCCGGGGCGCGGGTGCTCGCCGTCCGGGGCAACTTCGACGCCGCCCTCGCGGCGGTCCGCGAGCTGGCTGACCAGGACGAGCGCCCGATCACCCTCGTCAACTCGGTCAACCCGTACCGTCTCGAGGGCCAGAAGACCGCGGCCTTCGAGGTCTGCGACGACCTCGGCGGCCCGCCCGACGTCCTCGCGATCCCGGTCGGCAACGCCGGCAACATCAGCGCCTACTGGATGGGCTTCCGCGCCTATCGCGAGGCCGGCGTGATCGACCGCCTGCCCCGGATGTGGGGCTTCCAGGCCGCGGGGGCCGCACCGATCGTGGCCGGCCACCCGATCGAGCACCCGGAGACGTTCGCGACCGCGATCCGGATCGGCAATCCCGCGTCGTGGGAGAAGGCGACGGCCGCCCGTGACGAGAGCGGCGGGCCTGATCGAGGCGGTGACCGACGACGAGATCTTCGCCGCCTACCGGGACGTCGTCCGGCTCGCCGGCATCTTCTGCGAGCCGGCCTCGGCGGCGAGCCTGGCCGGGGTGCGAAAGCTGCGCGCCGACGGGCGGCTCGATGCCGATGCCACGGTGGTCTGCGTGCTGACGGGACACGGCCTGAAGGATCCCGACAGCGGGGCACGTCTCGTGGAGCCGCCGCTGGAGGCCGAGGCGACGCTCCCGGCTGTCATGGAGGCGCTCGGATGGCGATGAGGGTTCCGGTGGAGGATGCAACGTGTCGATGAGCCGCTTTGCCGACCTGGACGGCCGCTGGATCGCCGTCGAGATCCCGGCCACCAGCGCCAATCTCGGCGCCGGCTACGACTGCCTGGCCGTCGCCCTCGAGATCGTCAACCGCATCGAGGTGGAGTGCCTGGCCCGTCCGGGCGCCGGTGTCGAGATCGCGGTGGAGGGCGAGGGCGCCGGCGAGCTGCCCGGAGACCGCTCGAACGCGTTCGTGGTCGCCCTCGAGCGCGGCCTGGCGGAGGTTCGTGGCGACGGTGCCGGGGAGCTGGGCTGGCGGATCCAGATGCGCAACCGGATCCCGCTGGCTCGCGGGCTCGGGTCGTCGGCGGCGGCGACGGTCGGTGGGCTGCTGGCGGGGGCGGCCCTGGCGGGGGAGTCGCTCGGCGTGGAGCGGGCGCTGGCCCTCGCGACGGAGCTCGAGGGCCACCCCGACAACGCCGCCGCGGCTCTCCTCGGCGGCTTCACGGTCGCGGCCCACGGCGACCCGCCGACCGCGATCCGCTTCGACATCCCGCGCGACCTGCGGACGGTCCTGTTCATCCCCGACCTGCGCCTCGCCACCCCCGAGATGCGCGACGCGCTCCCCGAGCGACGTGCCCCTCGTCGACGCCGTGGCGAACCTGCAGCGGGTCGCACTCGGCGTGGCCGCGCTCGCCACGGGCAGCGCCGAGGGCCTGCGCCACCTGACCGTGGACCGCCTCCACGAGCCGTACCGGGCGGTCGTCTTCCCGCAGCTCCCGGCCCTCGTGGCCGCGGCCCGCGACGCCGGGGCGCTGGGGGCGTGCCTCTCCGGGGCCGGCTCGACGGTGATCGCCTTCGCCGACTCGCTCTCCGGGCTCACCCGGGTCGAGGGCGCCTTCCGGGCCGCCGCGGCCGACGTCGACCTGCCGGGGCGCGTCGAGCTCGTCGCGCCGCGCAACACGGGCGCCCGCGTGGAGCAGCCGCTCGGCTCGTAGAGCAGCCGCGCGGCTCGTCGCCGAAGGCACCCGGCGCGCGCGCCTGCGGCCGCGCCCTCGCTGGGCGCTGTGGCCCGGGCCGCGCGGTCAGGCCGGCGTGTTCGTCCGGATGAACGCCAGCACCCGCTCCCAGGCGTCGGCCGAGGCATCGCCGAAGTCCTCGGCCTTGCGGTCGAAGAAGGAGTGCGGGGCTGCCGGGTAGGTGACGACGTCGTGGGGGAGGCCGGTGGCCGCCAGGGCATCCCGGAACGTCTCGACCGCCTCTGGCGGGATCCCGCGATCGGCGCCGCCGAAGATCCCCAGGACGGGGCCGGTCATGAGGCCCGTGGAGTCGGCCGGAGCCGGGATGTCGCCGCGGGCGCCAACAGGCCAGCCGTAGAAGCCGATCGACCCGGCGAGGTCGAGTCCCAGCGTGTTGGCGAGGAAGGAGAGTCGCCCGCCGAAGCAGAAGCCGATCGTGAAGACCGCCCGGACGCGGCGCTTGGCGCCGCCGGCCCGGTCGGCGGCAGGGCCGCCGGCGGAGCCCGACTGGGACCGGCCTGCCCGAGGGCCCGGAGCATGTCGACGGCCGCCTCGACGTCCCAGGACAGGTTCGAGAAGCGCGTCTCGCCCACGTGGGCCATGAAGTCGAAGTCGGTCGGCCGCTCGCGGATCCCGATCCCGGCGGTCCGCCCGAAGTAGTCGATCGCCAGCGCGTCCACGCCCGCCTCGGCGAAGCGCAGCGCCAGCTCCTCGTAGTACGGGTGCAGGCCGCGGACGTCCGGCAGGACGATGATGGCCGCCCCCGAGGGGGTCTCGGCGCGGGCAAGCAGCCCGGCGAAGCGCCCGCCATCGCCGGCCCGGAGGATCACCTCCTCGCAATCGACTGCGCTGCCGGCCATCGGCTCGATCGGCGGCCGGCTGTCGAGGTCGAAGCACATGGGCGGGTGGCTCCTGGATGGCGCGGCGGATCTGGCGCAGCGGCGCGGCGCTGGACGGAGCGTCGGCCGCCATCCTAGCGGTATGGCCACGGCCGGGTCCATCACAGGATCCGCGCTCGACCGACGCTGCGCTCGAAGACGAATTCCGGCCCGGGCCGCACTCCGGGCCTCGAACGGAGCGCGGTCGCCGGCGATTCGCTGCCTGGGCGTCGGATCCGCCCGCCACACCCCGCGCGCCCCGTCTCCCGAACGGGCCCGTTCGCCCCGCACGGTACAATCCGCCCCGATGTCGCATCCCCTCGTCGTCATGAAGTTCGGCGGCAGCTCGCGTCGCGAATGCCGAGCGGATCCGCCGCGTCGCCCGCCGGATCGCCCGTGCCCGCGCCGAGGGCGCCGACCTGTGCGTCGTGGTCTCGGCCATGGGCGACACCACCGACGAGCTCCTCTCGCTCGCCGCGGCCATCACCGACGAGCCCGAGCCGCGCGAGCTGGACATGCTCCTCGCGACCGGCGAGCACCAGAGCGCGACCCTGATGTCGATGGCCCTCCACGCCCTGGGGCTGCCCGCCATCAGCCTGACCGGCGCCCAGGCCGGCATCGTCACCGACGGCACGTACGGCCGCGCGCGCATCGCCGGGATCGACCCGGTCCGGATCCGGGCCGAGATGGCCGACGGCAAGGTCGTCATCGTGGCCGGCTTCCAGGGCCTGAGCGCGAAGGCGTTCGAGCTGGCGGAGACCACGACCCTGGGTCGCGGCGGCTCCGACACGACCGCCGTCGCCCTGGCCGCCGCCCTGCGCGCCGACCGCTGCCAGATCTACACCGACGTGAAGGGCATCTACACGGCCGACCCGCGCCTGGTGCCCGACGCGCGCCAGCTCCCCGTCATCGGCTACGAGGAGATGCTGGAGCTCGCCCACCAGGGCGCCCAGGTGATGCAGGTCCGCGCCGTCGAGCTCGGCTGGGTGAACGACGTCGTCATCGAGGTCCTCAGCTCGTTCGAGGACGCGCCCGGCACCCTCATCAAGGAGGACCCGCTCGTGGAGCAGCGCAACAAGGTGCGGGGCATCGCCCAGGACCGGAACGTCGCCAAGGTCACCCTCGTCGAGGTCCCGGATCGCCCCGGCGTCGCCCACGCCGTCTTCGCCCCGCTGGCCGACGGCGGCATCATCGTCGACATGATCGTCCAGAACGTGGGCCACGGCGGCACGACCGACATGAGCTTCACGGTCCCCCGGGTCGAGCTCGCGAAGGCGAAGCGGGTCCTGGAGCCGCTCGTCCGCGAGCTCGGCTTCCGGGAGATGACGACGGACGCCTCGATCGCCAAGGTCTCGATCGTCGGGGCCGGCCTCCACAACGCGCCGGGCTACGCCGCCCGGATGTTCGGCACCCTGTCCGACGCCGGCGTCAACATCGAGATGATCTCCACCTCCGAGGTCCGGATCACCTGCACGATCGCCGAGCACGACCTGGAGGCCGCCGTCCGGGCTCTCCACGCCGCCTTCGAGCTGGCGACGGCGGACCCGGTCGACACGGATCCAGGGGCGGCCGCGAGCCGGTGACGGCGTTCCTCGCGCGGCAGGAACGGTTCGAGCGGATCGGGTCGACGAACGACGCGGTCCGCGCGTGGCTCGACGCCGGCACGCCCGAGGTCTGCCTTGCCGTTGCCGACGAGCAGACTGCCGGCCGCGGTCGTGCCGGGCGCACCTGGACGGCTCCGCCGGGCGCGGCCCTGCTCCTCTCCCTCGGCTTCCGACCGGCCTGGCTCGCGCCCGGCCACGCCTGGCGCCTGGCCGCCGTGACCAGCCTGGCGATGGCCGACACGGCCGAGGACGTCGCGGGCCTCCGGATCGGCGCCGTCCGCCTGAAGTGGCCGAACGACCTCGTGATCGAGGCGCGACGCGCCCGAGGACGACGAGGCGACGCGTGGGCCCTCGACGTCGCGGCCGAACCCGTGACCGGGCTGGGCGGCGGCCCGATCCGCAAGCTCGGCGGCGTCCTGGGCGAGGCCGACGGCCTCGGGACCGACGACCCGCGCGTCGTGGTCGGGATCGGCCTCAACGCCGGCTGGGCTCGCGCCGGACTTCCCGGCCGAGATCGCGCCGGCGATGACGAGCCTGGCGGAGGCGAGCGGCGGCCGGCCGATCGAGCGGGCCCTGCTGCTCGACGGCTTCCTCTCGCGCCTGGAGGCGCGCGTGGAGGCGCTGCGCGCGGGGCGCTTCCCGATGGACGACTGGACGACACGCCAGGTCACGACGGGCCGGATCGTCCGCCTGGAGGGCCACGGCTCCGAGCCCGAGGACGTGCGCGCGCTCGGCCTCGACCCGGCGACCGGTGCCCTGCTGGTGGCCGACCCGACCGTCCCGGGCGGCGAGCGCGCGGTCCACGCCGGCGACGTGGTCCACGTCCGCCTGGCGGGCGCGGCCGGTGCCGATCGAGCGGCCGCCCCTCGCGCTGCCAGCCGCGCGTCCGCGGCCGGCGTGTAACGGAACGGGCCGAGCGGTGTTTGGACGAGGCAGGGGAGGGGAGGCGGCCGGTGCGGCCGGGCGGGTGGTCCCGCTCGACCCGGACCGGAGCCTGGTCACGGCGGCCCAGGTCGACCCGGCCCGCTTCGATGTCCTCTACCGGAAGTACCTCGCACAGGTCTACAGCTTTGCCTACCACGAGCTCGGCAACCACCACGAGGCGGAGGACGTGACGGAGCGGACGTTCCTCCTTGCCCTCGACGCCCTGCCGCGCTTCCGCGAGGAGGCGCCGGACGAGGCCGGGCCCGAGGCTTCCACGTTCCGCGTCTGGCTCCTGCGGATCGCCCGGAACGCGATTGCCAACCAGCGCCGCACGCTGCGCCGTCATCCGGCCACGCCCCTCGACGCCGTCGGGGAGGCCGCCGCCCCCGACGATCCCGAGCGCGCCGTGCTGGCCCGTGCCGACGCCTCCGCCGCGTGGGCCGCCGTGGCCCGCCTTCCCGGCGACCGGCGGCGCGCCGTCGTCCTGCGCTTCGTCGAGGAGATGAGCACGGCCGAGATCGCCGGCGTTCTCGGCCGCTCCGAGGGCGCGGTGCGCGTCCTGCTCCACCGGGCGCTGCGCACCGTGGCCCGCGACCTCGGCGAGCGCGGGGAGGCGCCGTGACGACCCCGGCCGCGCTCGACAGCGTCGAGATCGAGGCCCTCGTCACGGACCGCTACCTCGACGCGCTCCTGGCCGCCGCCGAGCGCCGCGCGCCCGACGCCCCGGCGGATCCGGCCCTGGACCCGGCCCTCCGCGGCGCCGCGCTCCGTCTCCGCGACGAGCTCGTGCGCGTCCATCCCTCGTTCCGCTTCGAGGAGCGCCTGGCGCGGCGCCTCGCCGAGGCCGCCGCCGGCATGCGCCTCGCGACCGCGGTCGGCGGCGAGGGCACGATCCTGCCGTTCCCCGGCGCCGCGCCCGACACCGCGCGTCCCGTGCCCCGCCGGCCGCTCCTCTTCGGCGGCGCCGTCACGTCGGCCGCGCTGGGCCTGGCCGGTGCCGCCTTCGTCGCCTGGCGCCGGACGCGCGGAGCCCCCACCGACCCGATGGCCCGCGCCATCCGCCTCGCCCGCGCCGCCCGTGCCGTGCGCGACGGGACTCGCCCCGGAGCTCCACTGATGCCGATCACGCTGCCCTTCCGCCCCCGCCGGGAGAGCTACCCGCCCGACATGTGGACGCAGTGCCCCGGCTGCCACGAGATGCTCTTCAACAAGCACCTCGACAAGGCGCATGCGCGTCTGCACCGTCGTGCGGCCACCACTTCCGGGTCTCGGCCCCGACCCGCCTCGCCCAGCTCCTCGACCACGGGCTCGTTCCGCGAGCGCGACCCCGGGCTCGTCTCCCGCGATCCGCTCGGCTTCGTCGACAGCAAGACCGTACCCGGACCGGATCGTCGGCGGCCCAGACGGCCACCGGGCGGCGCGACGCGGCCATCTGGGGCTTCGGGACCCTCGCCGGACGGCGGATCGCCATCTGCGCCCTCGACTTCGGCTTCATGGGCGGCTCCATGGGCTCGGTGGTCGGCGAGAAGGTGACCCGGGCCGCCGAAGGCGCCCTGGCCGAGGGGATCCCGCTCGTCGTCGTCAGCGCCTCGGGCGGGGCGCGGATGCAGGAGGGGACGCTGGCCCTCATGCAGCTGGTCAAGACGATCGCGGCCACTCGAGGCCCTCCGGGCGGCCGGCCTCCCCTTCATCTCGGTCCTGGCAGATCCCACGACGGGGGGCGTCTTCGCCTCGTTCGCGGCGCTGGGCGACGTCAACGTGGCCGAGCCGAACGCGCTCATCGGCTTTGCCGGCGCCCGCGTCTCGGCCGGAACGATCGCCGAGGAGCTGCCGCCCGGCTTCCAGCGCGCCGAGTTCCTCTTCGCCCACGGCTTCGTGGACCGGATCGCCACCCGCGCCGAGCTCCGCGACGAGCTGGCCGCGATCCTCGACGTGCTCTCGCCGCCCGCGGCCGCGAACGACGATCCGGGGAGCGTGCGTCGTGGTTGACCGTCTGCTGTGGACGCACAAAGGGCCGCGATGCGACGCCGAGGACGACCCGCCCCGGTCGAGGAGGCGGCGAGCCCGCGTGACGCTGTCTGGGCCCGCGTCCTCCTGGCGCGCAACGCCCGCCGGCCCCACACCCTGGAGCTCATCGCCGGGATCGCCGACCGCTTCACGGAGCTCCACGGCGACCGTCTCTTCGGCGACGACGGGGCGATCGTCGGCGGTCTCGGCCGGATCGACGGCCGGCGGGTCGTGATCGTGGGTCACCAGAAGGGCGCCGACACCGACGAGAACATCCGGCGCAACTTCGGGATGGGCAAGCCCGAGGGCTTCCGCAAGGCGATCCGGCTCTTCGAGCTGGCCGACCGCTTCGGGATCCCCGTCGTCACCCTCGTCGACACGCCGGGCGCCTACCCCGGCGCCGAGGCCGAGGAGCGCGGCGTGGCCGAGGCGATCGCCCGCGCGATCATGGTCATGTGCCGGATCCGCGTCCCGATCGTGACCGTCATCACCGGCGAGGGTGGCTCCGGAGGCGCGCTGGCCATCGCCGCCGGTGACGTGGTCATCGCCCTGGAGAACGCCGTCTATGCCGTGATCAGCCCCGAGGGCTGCGCCTCGATCCTGTGGCGGACCGCGGAGAAGGCGCCCGACGCGGCCCTGGCGATGCGGATGTCGGCGGCCGACCAGCTCGAGCTCGGCGTCATCGACCAGGTCGTCCCCGAGCCCGGCGAGGGTGCCCACGCCGACCCGGCCGAGACGGCGCGCCGCCTGCGCGGGGTCATCGTGGAGCAGCTCGACCGCCTGGCCGCGATGCCCGCCGACGAGCTCATGGCCGCCCGCGTGCGCCGCTACCGGGACTTCGGCGCGTTCGACGATCTCGGCGGCCCCGAGGTCCCCGAGCCGGCCGAGCGGCCCGGCCTGGCGGACCGGCTCCGCCGCGCCCTGGAGCCGATGGGGACCCGGATCGGCAATCTCGGCGTCACGCGAGGGCCGCGACGAGCCCCCGGCGCGAGAGGAGGTCTGACGCGTGGCCAGGGACCACGGCGCGAACGACGCCAGGATGACCGAGCGCACGCCCGAGGAGCGCCGGGCGGATCACGCCGCGATCGACCGCCTGGCCGACGAGCTCCTGCCCGCCCTGGTTGCCAAGCTCGGGCGCCAGCGGCCTCGGCGAGCTGGACGTCCGCGAGGGAGCGTGGCGGGTCCGGCTCCGGATGCCGGCCGACGGGCGCGCGGCGCGCCGGGCGGGCGGATCGAGCCGAGGGGGGCACCAGCCGCCCTCCGTCGCACGCGGCCCCGCCGCTCACGCGGCACCGTCCACCCGTTCCTCCTCCCCGGCCGCTCGAGCCCGCGCCTGATCCGGGCCCGCCGACGCGCGCGGTGGCCACCTCTCCCGCCGTGGGCTTCTACCGCCCACGCCCGGACAAGGCCGCGGGGGCCCGCGTGCGCGCCGGCGATCCCCTTGGCGCGATCGACGTGCTGGGAGTTCCCCAGGAGCTGACCTCGCCGGCCGACGGGATCGTCGGGGCGAGCCTGGTGGAGCCGGGCGACCCGGTGGAGTACGGCCAGGACGTCGTCGAGATCGAGCTGCTGGAAGCGCCGGCCGCGCGACCGCCCGCCGCCGCGCCGGCGCCGCCGCCGCGCCCGCCACCGCCACGCCGCCCGGAGGCCGGCTGATGTTCGAGCGTGTCCTCATCGCCAACCGCGGCGAGATCGCCCTCCGGATCCTGCGCGCCTGCCGGACCATGGGGATCGGCGCCGTCCTTGCCTACAGCGAGGCCGACCGCGACTCCCTGGCCGCCCAGCTCGCCGACGAGGCGATCTGCATCGGTCCGGCCGACGCCCGGCGGAGCTACCTCTCGGCCTCGGCCGTCATCTCGGCCGCCATCGTGACCGGCTGCGACGCCATCCACCCGGGCTACGGCTTCCTCTCGGAGGACGCCGGCTTCGCCGAGGCGGTCACTGCCCACGGCCTCACCTTCGTCGGCCCCTCGGCCGAGGTGCTCGAGCGCTTCGCCTCCAAGGAAGGGACGCGGCGCCTGCTCGCGTCGCACGGCCTGCCCACGATTCCCGGCTCCGACGGGATGCTCCGCGACGACGAGCACGCCCTCGCCGAGGCCGAGCGGACCGGCTACCCGGTCCTCGTCAAGCCGTCGGCCGGCGGCGGCGGCAAGGGGATGCGGATGGTCCGCACGCCCCGCGAGCTGCGTGGCCGCCCTCCAGGTCTGCCGGTCCGAGGCCCGCGCCGCCTTCGGCGACGACTCGCTCTACCTCGAGAAGTGGCTGGAGGACAACCGGCACGTCGAGGTCCAGGTCGTGGTGGACCGCTACGGCCACGGCATCCACCTCGGCGAGCGCGACTGCTCCGTCCAGCGCCGCCACCAGAAGCTGATCGAGGAGGCGCCCACGCCCGGCCCTGTCGGAGGCCGCCCGCGAGGAGCTCGCGGAGCGGGCGATCCGGGCCGTCGTGGCCGCCGGGTACGAGAACCTGGCACCCTGGAGTTCCTCGTGGACCGGGACGCCAGCTTCTACTTCATCGAGATCAACTGCCGGATCCAGGTGGAGCACCCGGTGACGGAGATGCGGACCGGGATCGACCTCGTGGCGACCCAGCTCCGGATCGCCGCAGGCGAGCCGCTCGGCTTCAGCCAGGCCGACGTCACCTTCGCGGGTCACGCCATCGAGTTCCGGATCAACGCCGAGGATGCCGCCCGCGACTTCCGGTCCCAGGCCGGGACCGTGGAGCGGTTCTACGCCCCGGGCGGCCCCGGCGTGCGGATGGACTCCCACCTCTACGCGGGCTACGAGGTCCCGACCTACTACGACTCCCTGCTCGGCAAGCTCATCGTCTGGGGGCCCGACCGGCCGTCGGCGATCGCCCGCGGCCGCGCCGCCCTCGACGAGCTCGTCGTCGACGGCGTGATCACGAACCGCGCCTTCCACCGCGCCATGCTGGACAACCCCGCCTTCATCGAGGGGCGCGTGACGACGAACCTCGTCGACCGGGTCGGCGGGGCCGCCTTCCTCGCCCCGCGGAGCTGAGGCGACCCGTGCACTCCTGCATCCATCCACCCGCTCGGCGCGCCCCCGCCGCGCGACACTGACCCCCGAACCGGAGTGACGCCGTGACCGAGCCGATCCATACCACCCGCGAGATCGAGCAGCTGCTCCCGCATCGCTGGCCGTTCCTCCTCGTCGACCGGATCGACGAGTACGACCCGGAGGCCCAGCGGATCGTCGGGATCAAGGCCGTCACCGCCACCGAGTGGTTCTTCGGGGGCCACTTCCCGGGGCATGCCCGTGATGCCCGGCGTCCTCCAGGTGGAGGCGCTGGCCCAGACGATGGGCGTCTACGTGGCGAAGCAGGAGGGCTTCGGCGACCGGATCGGCCTCTTCGCCGGGATCGACGAGTGCCGCTTCAAGCGGGTCGTCAAGCCCGGCGACGTCCTCCGGCTCGAGGTCACGATGGAGAAGCTCGGCCGCCGCTTCGGGCGCGGCAAGGCGGTCGCCAGCGTGGACGGCGAGGTCTGCTGCGAGGCGACGCTCTCGTTCATCATCCCCGACGCATCCGTGCTGCGCTGATGACCCGCATCGCCCTCTTCTCCGACGTCCACGGTGTCGCCCAGGCCCTCGACGCGGTCCGCACCGCCATCGCGGCGCGCGGCGCCCGACGTGATCGCCGTGGCCGGCGACCTGGCCATGAACGGCGGCGATCCGGCCGCGGCGGTCGACGGGATCCGCGAGCTCGAGGCCGCCGGAGCCCTCGTGGTGGCCGGCAACACGGACATCGCCGTCGCCGACTTCGACTATGCCGCGGCCTTCCCGTGGTTCGACGACGCGCGTGCCCGAGTCGATGAAGGCGGCCGCGATCTGGGCCCACGAGGCCCTGGGCCCGGAGCGTGTCGACTGGCTCCGCCGCCTGCCGGCCGAGCGCCGCGTCCGGTGCGACGACGGGACGCTCGTCCTGGTCACCCATGCCTCGCCCGGCTCCCAGACCGCCGGCTTCGACAAGGGGCTCGACGAGAGCGTCTTCACCGAGCGCCTGGGGCGGACCGACGCGCGGGTCATCTGCTGCGGCCACACCCACGTCCCCGAGGTCCGCGACTTCGGCTGGAAGGTGGTCGTCAACGGCGGGAGCGCGGGCTACGTCTTCGACGGCGACCCGACCGCGTCGTGGGCGCTCATCGACGTGGTGGACGGCCACGTGACCGCCGAGATCAAGCGGGTCGAGTTCGACGCGCTCGCTGCGTCCGACGCGGTCTCGAACCGCGGGCTGCCCGGCGACGTCTACCGGGCGGCCACGATCCGCACGGGCAAGCTGGTCCGGTGAGCGACGGGCGGCGAGGGCAGGCGCGCGCCGCGGCGGGCGGCCCGGCGCGGGAGGCTTCGGCGCGGGTCCCCGCCGGGTGGTCGTCACCGGGCTGGGGATGGTGACCGCCCTCGGCGGCGACGTCGCCTCCACCTGGGACGGGCTCATCGCCGGCCGCTCGGGCATCGGCCCGATCACCGCCTTCGACCCGTCGCGCGTGGCATCGCGGATCGCCGGCGAGGTCCCCGACTTCGACCCGTCGGCGGTCCTGGATCGCAAGGAGCAGCGCCGCAACGACCGCTACACGCAGCTCGCCCTCGTGGCGACGCGCGAGGCGCTCGCCGACGCCGGCCTCCCGGAGCGGCTCGACGGGCTCGCTCGCCGAGCGGACCGGGATCATCCTGGGGACCGGGATCGGCGGCGGCCTCACGTTCGCCGAGCAGGCCGCGATCTCCGTCGACGAAGGGGCCCGACCGGATCAGCCCGTTCTTCATCCCCATGGCGATCCCCAACCTCGCGGCCGGCCAGGCCGCCATCGTCTTCGGCGCCCTGGGTCCCAACTTCGCGGTCTCGTCGGCCTGCGCCACGGGCGGCCACGCGCTCGGCGAGGCGTGGGAGATCGATCCGGCGCGGCGACGCCGACGTGATGATCGCCGGCTCGTCCGAGGCCGGGATCAACGAGGTCCTCGTGGGCGGCTTCGCGGCGATGCGCGCCCTCTCCACCCGCAACGACGATCCCGCGGCCGCCTCGCGCCCCTTCGACCGGGGCCGCGACGGGTTCGTCATCGGCGAAGGTGCCGGCGTCGTCATCCTGGAGGAGCTCGAGCACGCCCGGGCCCGCGGCGCGCGTGCCGCTCGCCGAGCTGGTCGGCTACGGCGCCTCGGCCGACGCCCACCACATCACGCTCCCCGCGCCCGGCGGAGCCGGCGCCGCCCGGGCCGTCGGCCGGGCGCTGGAGAAGGCCGGCCTGTCGGTGGACGACGTGGAGCACGTCAACGCCCACGCGACCTCCACGCCCGAGGGCGACCGGACCGAGCTGGAGATGCTCCGCGGCGCTCTTCGGCGCGCGGGCCGGCGAGGTCAGCGTCACGGCCAACAAGAGCATGCTCGGCCACACCCTGGGCGCGGCGGGCTCCATCGAGGCCGCGATCACGATCCTGAGCCTGCGTCACGGCGTGATCCCGCCGACGATCAACCTGGACGATCCCGACGAGGCCGGCGGCCGGGCTGGACCTGACCCCGAACGTCGCCCGCGGCGCGCCCGATCCGGGTCGCCGTCAGCAGCTCCTTCGGCTTCGGCGGCCAGAACAGCGCCCTCGTCTTCCGGCGGTGGGAGCCATGACCGACGAGCGCATGCCCCTGGTGACCAACCCCGCCCCGGTGACCGTCGATCCCGCGGCCGTGCCCGCCTTGGATCCCGCGATCGTGCCCCCGGCCGACGCGCCGGCCCCGCCTGCAGCAGATCCCGCGGCCCTGCCGGCAGCAGATGCGTCGCTCCTCGCGCTCGTGGACCGCCTGGCCGCGCTCCTCGAGCGGAGCGACCTGACCGAGCTCGAGGTCGAGGCCGGCGGGACCGGCATCATCCTGCGCAAGGCGGCCGCGCCCGGGCCGTCGGCGCCGGCATTCGCTTCCGCGACCGCCGACGCTGCCGCGCCCGCCCTCGCCTCGACGCGCAGCTGCCGCCGGGCCGGCCGGCGTCGCCCCCGCCGACGCCGCAGCCCCACTTCGACCCGCGCCGCCGTCCTCGCGCCCCTCACGGGGATCTTCTACGCCTCGCCCACCCCCGGCTCGCCGCCCTTCGTGGAGGTCGGCCGCGAGGTGGTCGTGGGCCAGGTGATCGGCCTCATCGAGGCCATGAAGCTGTTCAACGAGATCAAGTCCGACAAGGCGGGCCGCGTGGTCCGGGTCGTGCCCGAGAACGGCGCCCTGGTCAAGGCCAAGCACCCGCTCATCGAGGTGGAGCCACTGTGACGCTTCCGCCGCGCGTTCCCGGCTCGTCTCCGGCGCCCGACCCGGGCCGGCCTCGCCCGCCCCCGTCAGCCGCTTCGCTCGCATCAGCGGCTGGGGCAGCTACGTCCCCAGCGCCGTCCTCACCAACGCCGATCTCGAGCGGATCGTCGACACCAACGACGAGTGGATCGTCTCCCGGACCGGGATCCGCGAGCGGCGCGTGGCGGCCGCCCACGAGACGACCGCCTCGATGGCCGCGGTCGCCGGCGCCCGGGCGATCGCCGTGGCGGGCCTCGACCCCGACGAGATCGACCTGATCCTCGTGGCCACCCTGACCCCCGACTACTGGATGCCGTCGACCGCGGCGCTCGTCAAGGAGGCGATCGGCAACCGCCGGGCGGCGGCGATGGACGTGGCGGCGGCCTGCTCCGGCTTCGTCTACGCGTACTCCACCGCGTACGCCTACGTGACGAGCGGGATGGCCCGCCACGTGCTCGTCGTGGGCGCCGAGCTCCTCACCCGCTTCCTCGACTACACGGACCGGGGCACCTGCATCCTCTTCGGCGACGGCGCCGGCGCGGTCGTCGTCTCCGCGTCGGACGAGCCGACCGGGCCGCACGGGATCGAGCTCACGACCGAGCCCCAGGGCGCCTACATGATCTGGCTCCCGGCGGGCGGCTCGAAGAGCCCGTCGTCGGCCGAGACGGTGGCCCGCGGCGAGCACTTCATCCGGATGGAGGGCAAGGAGACCTACCGCTTCGCGACGAAGACCCTGGCGTCGACGGCGCTGGCGGCGATCGAGCGGGCCGGCCTCCACCCCGACGAGATCGACCTCGTCATCCCCCACCAGGCCAACGTCCGGATCATCGAGGCCGTGGCCAAGGGCCTGGGCTTCCCGATGGAGCGGATCTTCGTCAACGTGGACCGCTACGGGAACACCTCGGCGGCCTCGGTGCCGCTGGCCCTCGCCGAGGCGGTCGACACGGGCCGCATCAAGGTGGGCGACAAGATCGTCTTCGTCGCCTTCGGGGCCGGCTTCACCTCCGGCGCCGTGGCGATGGAGTGGTCGGTCGACCCGGCCAACGGCGCCCGCGCCGTCGTCCGATCGACCCCGAGGCGATCCGGGTCCGCCTGCCGGTCGACTGGGATTCGGTCGACCCGATCCCACCGCAGCTCGCCGACGTCCTGGCCAGCCCGGGTCCCGTGGACGTTCCTCTCGACGACGTGGTCCCGGGCGAGCCGGAGCCGGCCCACGCGCCCGGCCGCTGAGGTGCCGCCGGCAGCCGCCGGGGTCCATGAAAGGAATCCCGGTCGAGCGCGCTCCGTTCGAAGCCCGGAATGCCGCCTTGGCCTGGATTCGGCGCCGAGCGCTACGTGGTGGGAGACGAATCCTTTCATGGAGTCCGGCGCGCCGCGCCGCTGGTCGTTGACGAATCACGCTGACAGCGTCATTATCCGCTCATGAGTCGTCTCGTTGCGTCCGAACACGGCTTGCGCGCCCTTGTAGCCCTGTTGCAGAGACCGGAGGGTCTGCGCCCCGCTGAGGTCGCGGCGACCCTGGCGATCCCGTTCTCGAGCGCCGAGCGAGCCCTCCGCGTGCTGGTCCACGACGGGCTCATCGAGCATCGCGATCGCCGGTTCAGGCTTCTCGCGAACGCCCGCTGCGACGCTGCGGTCCGCTTCGCGCTCGCGATGATCGAGCCGGCCGAGACGCTGGCCGTCCTTGCCCGCTCCAACCCCGCCGTCGAGTTCGCCGGCGTCGACGCAGGCGGCGCCGTCCTCGTGATCCGGCGCTTCGCCGAGCCCGCCGCCGAGGCGCTCCTCCACGCAGCCCTCGCCGACCTGGGCGCCCTTCACGGCGCCGTGCGCATCGAGCTTCTCGACAAGTCCACCCTGCGCGAGCGCCTGCTCGACGATCGGGCGCCGCGCGACCGTGCCCTCGGGATGCGCGTCCTGGCCGGATCCGTCGATCGCTCGTTCCCGGACCGGTCGCGGCACGGCGACGAACACGCCCGGCTCCTGCGGCGCCTGCACGACGGCGTCGTCGTCCCGAGCGATCGCCGCCTCCACGCTCTCGCGCGCAGTCACGGCCTGCGCCGCCTGGTGGCGTTCGGCTCCGCGACCCGCGCCGACTTCCGACCTGACTCCGACCTGGATCTGCTCGTTGAGCCGGCCGCCGGTCGCCGCCTCGGCCTGCGCGAGCGCGCGGCCCTCATTGCCGACGCCGAGATGCTTTTCGGGCGCGACGTGGATCTCGTGGCCGCCGGCGAGGTTCTAACCGCGCTCGCCGAACGGATCGCCCGCGAGGGCGTGGTCCTCCATGGACCCGCGGCATAGGCGCGCGCTCGAGGCGATCCTCGAGCACTGCGCGAAGATCGAGTCGTACGTCGCTGCTGCCGGACCCGACTGGCAGGACGACGACATGGCCGTCGATGCCATCGCAAAGCGCCTCGAGGAGACCGGTGAGCAGGCGAAGCTGCTCTCGCCGGAGCTGCTCCTCGCGATGCCCGAGGTGGACTGGCGCGGCCTCAAGGGGCTGCGCGACTTCCTGGCTCACAACTACCCGGCGGTCGTGGTAGGAATCATCGCCTCCGCTCTCGAAGACGATCTCCCGGTCCTCGTGGAAGCCGTTCGGCGCCACCTGACCGGCGACCCCCAGCCGAAAGGATGAGCAGCATGATCGATCTCACCGGCAAGGTCGCCATCGTCACCGGCGGCTCGCGCGGCATCGGCCGGGCCGTCTCGCTCATGCTCGGCCGGCAGGGCGCCGACGTCGCGTTCATCGACCGCGCCGCCTGCCTGCTCGACGACCACACGAAGGGCGACGTCGAGGCCCTCGGCCGGCGCTCCATCTGCGTGGGCGGTGACGTGACCGACCCGGCCTCCTGCGCCGAGACCGTCGAGGAGACCCTCAAGGCGTTCGGCCGGATCGACATCCTCGTCAACAACGCCGGCATCACGCGCGACGACCTGGCGATGCGGATGACCGACCAGGCCTGGGCGGACGTCCTCAACGTGAACCTGACCGGGTCGTTCTACATGGCCAGGGCGGTGCTCCGGCCTATGCTCAAGCAGCGCTCGGGGCGGATCATCAACATGTCGAGCGTGTCGGGGCAGATGGGAAACGCGGGCCAGGCCAACTACTCGGCCTCGAAGGCGGGGCTGATCGGGCTCACCAAGGCGCTCGCGCGCGAGGTCGCATCGCGCGGGATCACCGTCAACGCCGTGGCGCCCGGGCTTCGTCCTCACCGAGCTCACCGAGGGCCTGCCGGACAACGTCAAGGACGCGATCAAGGGCGCCACGCCGCTGGGCCGCTTCGCCACCGCCGACGAGATCGCGGCCGCGGTCACGTTCCTCGCCTCCGACGAGGCCGGCTACATCACGGGCCAGGTGCTGGGGGTCGACGGCGGCCTCGCGATGATGTAGGAGCCGCGAGCCGCGGGCTGGCAGGGCCGGGGCGCCGCCCGCCGCACGCAGCGCGCGGCTTCGGGCCCTGCGCCGATGCCCGCGATCGCCCGCTCGCGAGCGCTCCGCTTCCAGGGCGTTGCCCCAGCCCGCCGCCCCGCCGCCGCCTGCCCGGCCCGCCGCCCGATCTCACCGCCCCGCGCCGATCCCCGTCGCCGCCCCGCCGCCCCTGCCCGGCCCGCCGCCCCACCGCCCGCGCCGATCCCCGTCGCCGCCCCGCCGCCGACCCGCGGCCCCGCCGCGTCGCCCCGCCGCCCGCCGCCCCAACCCGCGGCCCGCGGGTCGCCCCAACCCGCCGCCACTTCTCTCACCAATGTGCCGCTCCACAGCACTACCGATGTTCGCCGGCGGGGCGAGTCGCCTCGCAGGCTGCGCCGCCGCTTGGTGACGCCCGATTCCCTCACTTGTGCGCCGCCTGCTGATCACTGACGAGGGAATCGAGCTTCACGGACTGCCGCCGAGGCCTCCTGACCCGCTTCGTCGGGCCGAGTCTCCCGCTAGTGCTGCCCACTGTGACATTGGCGAGGAAACTGAGCCCGTTGACCGCGCCGCCACCCGCGCCGCCCCGCCGCCACCCGCCGCGCCGCCACCCGCGCCGCCGCCACTCGGCCGCGCCGTGTCCGGTTGCGAGCTGCGCGATGGATCGGCGAGCCATCGTCGCAGGAACCGGCCGTCGAGGGGAAACGCGTTGCGCAGCATCAGCCGGTGGCGCGCGAGCTGATCCCGGTTGAGGTCCGACTCGGCGACGAGAACCCAGCTCGCGACGTTCAGCGGATCCCAGCCTCGGTCACGACCGAACTTCGGGGCAAGCCGCCGATAGCGGTCGACCTGGGCGACGAGCCCGGCCGGGTCCGGGAGCTCCGTCTTCAGTTCGATGACCAGGAGCGTGCGCGATGCCGCGTGCCAGGCAAGGATGTCAACCGATCCGCGCTCGCCCCACTCCGAGAACGAGACCTCAGTCGCGAACTCCCAGCCGGGCGTTGCGGCCAGTCGCGCCCCGACCATCTCGTGCATCCGCGAGTGGCGCTCGTTGACGAGCCGTACCCCGTCACTGCCGCGCCACGATGCGCCGATCTCGACCCGGATCTCCAGCTCTGATGCGATCGAGCGCAATTGGCCGATCGAGATTGCGTCGAGGTGGCCGCGCTCGAGCGCCGACACGCGCCACCGGGCGACGCCGGCGCCCGCCGCAACGTCCTCCTGTCGCTTCCGACTTCGGACCCGCACCACGCGGAACAGGGCCCCGACCTGCTGATCGCGCACGAGCCGATGATGGCGAGTGCCGCTCATCGCCCACGCATCCGCGGCTGCACCCGGGCTGCACCACCGCTGCACGCCAACTGCACCGCGACTCATTGGTGACCCCGCCGCTCGATCCCGTGTGGCAGACTCACGCCAACGGGCGCCCGGCGCCTGCGTGAGCATGTGCCCGCAACGGCGGGCTGAGTGCCACGCGGGGCCCGACGCGGCCGTTCGACCGCTCGGAGGAGACGTGGACGAGTGGGGTCGGGACGAGGTAGAGCTCGTCCGGCGCTGCAGGGAGGGCTCGGAGGCGGCGTACGCCGCGCTCGTGCGCCAGCATCGACCCCGCCTCTACGCGCTCGCCTACCGCCTGCTGCTCGACCGCGAGGCCGCCGAGGACGTCGTCCAGGAGACCTTCCTGTCGGCCTTCCGCCAGATCGAGCGCTTCGAGCCGCGGCCGTCGGTCGCCGCCTGGCTGAACACCATCGCCCTCCGCACCGCGAGCCGAGCCGCTTCTCGCCAGCGCGCCCGCCCGAAGACGTCGCTCGACGCACCGGCCGGCCACGCAGCCGACGCCGGCGACTGGGACGGCGACGCGCTGGCCCTGGCCGACCCCGACCCGACCGCCGACCCGCACGCCGCCGTCGAGGCCGCCGACCTCCGCCGGGCCGTCGGGGCCGCCATCGCCGCCCTGCCGTTCAAGTACCGCGCGGCCGTCGTGCTGCGCCACGTCATGGGCCTCGACTACGCGGAGGCCGCCCGCGCCCTCGACATCCCGCTCAACACGTTCAAGAGCCACCTCCTGCGGGGCACGAAGCAGCTGCGCGAGGCGCTCGCGGCCGAGCTGGAGGCGCCGGGAGGCGCCGGCGCGAAGGTGACCCCGACCGAGATGGCGGGGCCGGCGACAGCTACGGGCGGCCCCGAGCTGGCCGGCACGGCGGCGATGACAACGGCGGCGATGACCGCAGCGGACGACGGGCCGAACGGGCGGCTGCCGGGAGAGACCCGAACGACTACCGAACGGAAGGCCGCGAAGCGCACGGCCGGCGGCTGACGCCGAACCGCGGACCCGTCGAAGCCTCAGGTAAGGGGCAGGTGAGCGCCGGCGACGATCCTTGCGCTCGGATCTCAGCCTCGCGGGCGAGGACGATCTGACGATGGCCGGCGAGTCCGCCCAGGCGCGTCTCAAACGCCCGAGCCCACCGAGACCGGCTGAACGCGGCAGCAAGGGGATGGGGATTGGCGGATGTCGGACAGCTTCAGCCCGGGCCTGATGAGCCGTCACGCCTTCCGTGAGGCGCGCCGTGAGAAGATCCCCCTTGAGGTGATCAAGGAGACGTACGAAGATCCCGACACGAGCAGACCATCGAACGATGATGAGCTGCGCGAGATCCGGACGCGGTGGTTCGGCGAGCAGGGGATCGAAGTCGTGGTCGATGTCTACGACAAGCGCGTCGTGACCGTGTGGCGGAAGGGTGGGAAGTCATGATCGATCTGCTGCTGGAGTACGACGAGTCGGTCGACGCGGCCTATCTGAAGGTGAGCGACGCTCCCTGGGATCACCAGGTGCGCCTCGATGACTCCCGTGGGATCGACTACGCCGCAGACGGTTCCGTCATCGGAATCGAGATCCTCTCGCCACGGCGCAAAGGGGTCCGGCTCGACGGCCTGCCGTTCAGGGCAGATGTCGCCCGGGTGATGCAGTCGGTCGCCTTCCGCATCCTCGAGGGCGCCCGCTGACGTCGGCCTCAGGCGCCTACCCGCGCAAAGCGCGCGCGCACCTGGTCGGCGCGGGGCGCAGCGCCACCTGACAACCCCTGCAACTTTCCCGGTCCTTCCTGCCATGTACAGGATGTGAGCAACCCGCCTGCCGGTCGCGAGCCCCTTGAGCACGCCCACGCGCGCCGCCTGATCGACGCGTACCTCGCGGACGAGCTCGCCCCGCTCGACGCCGAGCAGCTCGCGGCCCACGTCGAGATCTGCCCCGCCTGCCAGGCGGAGCTGGGCGGTGCCACCCGGCTGCTCGCACTGCTCGGCAGCCTCCCGGTCCCGCCGGCCACGCCGGACGTCGACGAGCGGATCCTGCTCGCCGCGCTGCGCGACCGCGACCGCCGCCACGAGAATCGTTCCTGGCTGGCCACCCTCCCGGTCGTCATCTTCCGGGGCGCCGTCCGCACGACGGGCACCCTCGTCGTGGCGATCGTGACCGTGGCGTTCCTCGGCGCCGCGTTCGTGTTCGCCGCCGGGATGATCACGCAGGTTGCGCTGGCACCCGGGTACGCGTGCTACGCTTCCTCCCGACATGACGCCGACGCCCGCGCCGACGCTGGTCCAGACCGCCGCGCCCCAGACCTCGCACCCGGTGGTCTCTACCCAGCCGACCGAAGCGCCCACCCCCGAGCCCACCCCGGCTCCCACCGTCGTCCCGACGGCAACCCCCGAGCCCACCCCGGCCGTCACGGCCACGCCTGAACCCACCCCGGCTCCCACGCCCCAGGCGACCGCGGAGCCGACCCCCGATCCACTCCCCACCCCGGTCCCGACGGAGAAGCCGCGGCGGACGCCTCCGCCCTCGGCCAGCCCGTCGCCGACCCCCAGCCCGGCGCCGTCCGCGACGCCGTCCCCTCCATTGCCGTAACAACGGGGCGGGCAGTGCCCGTCTCGTCGTTTCGGGCCTTGCGCAAGGCGTAGGAAACGGAAACAGTCAGTCGGATCGGATGCACACGAAAGGAGCTGAGGGGCCGATCCGAACCCGGGAGCCGATAGCCCCGGTCTACGCACCAGTCCATAAATCCCCATTGGGAGGAACTCACTTGACTATCTGGAAGAAGGCGATCAGCGCGGTCACTAGCGCCGCTCTCCTCGCTTCGCTTCTCGCCACTGGCGTTGCCCTCGGCGGCGTTCGGCCGACTCGGATCAGACTGACCTGCTTAACTGCACCACCGTGCATCGCCGGACGTCGTGCAACGTGGTTCGCAGATCGGCATCGGCGTCAGCTACGAAGGCCTGACCGGTGAAGCCATCGCTGCGCGCATCTGGCGCCTATGTCATCACCGTTGATCTCCGGCGCGACCTTTAGCACTGCGGCGCCGACCGGCGGGTTCGCTGCCACCAACTCGCAGCCACGGCAGACCATCACGCGCCGGCGGCCGGCGATTGCGCCGACCGACTTCGTGACGCGTGGTCGCGCCGCCGCAACCGGCACGTCGACGGTCACCGTCGTCACCATTCGTCACGGAACGGCCGTCGATGCGGCCAGGGGCACGCTTCTCGGTCACTTGGCTCGCTTCGTCCGGCCTGACGGTCTCAGCCGCGCAACTCGACCGTCGTTGTCGCCACGGCGGAACTGCGCCGGCACGGCCATCACGACGACCTCAGCGGCCGACAAGGCCAACGCTGTCTCCGCCGACCGCTGCGTCAATGTCAAGGATGGCAACGTGAACGCCGGCTCCGAACACGGCGAGTGTTGCGGTCACGATCACCGCACGGTCGGCCTGGTCGGCCGTGAATAGGCGGCTGCGGGCATCGCCAGGCTGCCACGGCGTCACCGTCGACGGCTCGCGCTCTTCGCGGTCAGCGGCAGCGGTCTCGCCGGCACGGGGCCATGGCCGTGTCCGTCACCACTAACCAACGGCGCGCCGACCGAGCTGCCGCCCGTGGCACCTCATCTTCTCCGGCCCCGGCGCAGCGTCACAGCGACCGGCGTGCACACGGCGCTGGCTGTACACGCCGCGCCAACTGGCAGGTGCGGTCACGTTCGTCACGAAGGACGTCCGGCGGCAACGAGACCTCGAGCGCAGCCACGCGTCGTCACGACCGGCACCGTCTTCACGGCCCCGTGAACGGCGCGCCGTCACGGCCGACGGCTGCGGCACCGCCGGCCTCGGTCGACGTCGACGTGCGGTGGCACGGCCGGATCCGGCACCGATTGCCGTGAAGGACAACGGCTTCACGTCGAACGCGATCACGATCTACTGCTCGAACGCGCGCCGACACCTTCACCGTCGCCTTCGGCGCGCGACGGTCGTGGCTGCTGGCGGCAGCACCATCGCTCACCGTGAAGGTTCTCGACGAGACGGCCGCGCCGGCTCCCGCGGTCCACGGCCGCGCTCCTCGTCGAGCTCGGGCGCGATCAGCCGCTCCCGCGGAAGTCCACCAAGAACGGCGACGCGATCTTGCACGTACCTCGCCCCGTTCAACTTCGGCACCGTCACGGTCCTCGTCACCGATGACACGGCATCGACGTCCGCTCCAAGTCGGCGTCGATCAACGTCGGCGTCCCGACCGTCGTCACGACGCTCGGCTCGACCGCCTCGACGCTCGGCGTGGCGCCTCCAGGCGGCTCGTGGAGCACGTCGACCAAGGTCGCCAAGGTCGGCGAGTTCATCACCTGGCGGTTCGCCGCGGGTGTTGCCAACGCTGGCAAGACCATCGGCGTCTTCCTCCAGACGAAGGACGCCAACGGCGTCTGGTCGGCGCCCGTCCGGTTCTCCGCGCGTGTCGCGGACTCCTCGGGCAACGCCTACTTCAGCTGGAAGGGCACCAGTGCCATGTGGGTGTCGATCCGGGGTGGCCTCGGCGACGCCCGCTCGACCCCGCCTGTCCAGGGCCGCTGGCAGTAACTCCGTAGAGTCTGGTGGGGCACCCTCCGGGGTGTCCCACCGGTGAAGAAGAGGGTCGGGGCAATGCCCCGGCCCTCTTCTTGTTTCGTTGGGGGTATCCTCGAGCCCGATGGACATCCGCCGGCTCGCTGCATCGGGACTTCTCTCGCTCGCCTTGATCGTTGCGGGCGCCGTCGTGCCCTGGGCATCTGCGGCCGACCGCGGCGACGCCGGCCGAATCGGACATCCCAGGGATTGCCCTCCCCGGGCCGGTGGTCACCGGACGGCTCGGCGGCCCGATCTACGACGTGGTCTACCGCGTCGAGGTGCCGGCCGGGCATGTGCTGGTGGCCGGGCCTGACCGGGACCGCAGGCACGGACTTCGACCTCTACCTCTTCGACGCGAGCGCAACGACGGTCCTATCGCCCAGTGGGCCTCCTCACGAAGTCGACCGGCCCAGCGAGCAGCGAGCAGGTGTCCTGGCCGACGCGGATCGGCGGCACGTTCTACCTCGACCTCAACGGCGCCACCGACGTGGAGGGCACCTACACGCTCTCCGTGCGAGTCGTGCCCGACCCGACACCTCCGCAGGCGTCGCTCCTCGTGGCCGGCGGCGCTGACCCGCGTGAACACGCCGCAGGTGACGCTCCTGCTGGCGGGGTTCGACGATCTCTCCGGCGTCACCGAGATGAGCCCTCAGCTACGACGGGCTGAGCTACCTACCCGCGGAGCCGCTTCGGAACCAGTTCGAGTGGACGCTGTCCGCGGGTGACGGGCCGAAGTCGATCTGGGTGAAGGTGATCAACGGTGTCGGGCTGGCCTCGGCACCGGCGAGCGTCACGGTTCAGCTCGACACGGCGGGGCCGACGGTCACCACGGCGACGCCGGCCAATGGTGCCACGGTCACCGTCGCCCGGCCGACGATCTCGGTCCAGTTCAGCGAGCCGATCGACGCGGCCTCGTGGTCCACTGGCGGCCTGATCGTCCAGTCGGCGCTCCGGAGGGATCCTGCCGGGCAGCCTACCTGTACTACCCGTCGATCCGGACCGGCACGTTCGTTCCGTCGCCGACCTCGCCCCGGGCTACGTCTACTTCGTCACCGTGGGCGACGTGCGCGACCTGGCCGGGAACCGGGTCGTCGGCAGCTCGTGGACTCTCAAGCGTCTGCTGCCGGCCTCCGTGACCGTGGCCGCGACGCCCAGCGTCGCTGGTCGTCGGCTCGTCGGTCGCGCTGGCCGGCTCCGCGTCGATCCCGGCAGGGGAGTCGCTGGCGCTCGATGCCCGTGAGGGCGGCGCGACCGACTACGCACCGATCCGCACGATCGTCCCGAGCGGCGGCCGCTACGGCGTCACGCTGACGCCGGCGCGGAACACGGTCTACCGAGTGAGCTACGCGGGCTCCGCGACCACGCAGGCCGCATCCGCGTCCGTCCAGGTGCTCGTGCGGCGGAAGGTGGCGCTGCTCGGTCCCGGATCTTCGGTCACGCGGACGCGCAGTGGCCGGCAGAGTCCGTGACGCTCACCGCGCAGGTTGGCCCCGCCGGCGTGGCCCCGGTCTCGTTCCGGCTCTACCGCTACGACGCGGCACGGCGGGCCTACGTCCTCTCGCGGAGCTTCGGTCGTACGACCGACGTGCTCGGTCGGGCGCGACTCACGTGGACGCCGTCCGCCGGTCGCTTCGCCTGGCGCGTCGCGGTGTCGTCGACCGCCGACTACGCGAACAACCTGTCGCCGCTCTACCGCTGGTCCGTCAGCCCCTGAGCCAGGGGCTGGCCGCGCGATCCGGTCAGCGGAGGCTGCCGCCGTGTAGGCGTCCACGATCGCGTCGACGGTCGCGAGCTTGTCGAGCACCGTGTCGTGGGTCGCGTCCGTCCTCCACGGTTGTCTCGACGTCGTAGCCGGCCGCCTCCAGGATCGACGCGAGGTCCTCCGTCTTGGCGGGTGCGGCGACGAAGTCGTTCGTGCCCGCCACCAGGCGGACCGGCAGCATCCGGCGGTTCTTCCGGCTGGCGAGGACCGCGACGTCTCCCGCGCCCCATGCTGCCGGTGCCGTGGCCCGGTCGCCGCCGAAGAGGTCCACGAGGAACTGCTGGCCGATGTGATCGAGCGTGTAGACCCCGGCGATGCCCACGAACGCGTCTGGTCGGCCGTCGCCGCTCGTCGCGAGACACCCCGTGCCCTTCGCCGCGTAGTCGGTCGCCGAGAGGGCCAGGACGACGGCCGGGTAGCCACCGAACGAATGGCCAACGAGGGTCACCCGGCTCGGGTCGCCGCCGAGCTGCGGTGCCCGCTGACGGGCGAAGCGGATGGCGCAGGCGACGTCGGCGAACGTGGACGGGTACCCGCCGCCATAGGCCGGCGACGAGCGGTAGTCGGCCGTGAAAACGACGGCGCCGCGGCCGGCCACGATCCGGGCGAGGCTCCACAGGTAGTCGCGGTTGCCGGGAGGCAGGGGCCCGCCCGGGATCATCACGACGACGGGACGTCGGGCCCTGCTGCCCGGCTCATTCGCGACGCGCGGGAGCGCGAAGGAGTCCACCTTGAGCAGGCACGCGGCGTCGCCGCCGCAGGGGACCGGGGTGGTGACGTCGATGTCGCGGGTCATCACGACGTTGACGGACAGGCAGTCGGGGTCGGCCTCGCCGCACGGTGGAGGAGGGGGTGTCTCGGGTGGTGGCTCGGGCGTCTGCTGGACGGTCGCCGCGGGCGTCGTCGCCGACGGGCGCGGGCTCCCCGCGGTGACCGGCGTGGTCGTCGGTGCTGCGGTCGGCGGGGGGCTCGTGGGCTCGACGCTCGTGCATGCGGCTCCCACCAGGGCGAGGGCCAGCAGAAGTGCGAGTGGGCCGAAGCGGTCGATGGGAGCACCTTCACAGGCCGGCAGGCGGCATCTTGTGGGTCGCGCGGCTCCGCAACCGTAGCCGAGACCCGCGTAGCGTGCTCGTGGGGGATCGCTCGCGGAACCGAACGCGCCCCCGAGGCGTCACGGGCCCGTGGCGGCGCACCATCCGCGCGCGCCCCGTGAGTAAGCGGCGGTGAAACCGCCCGTGCGAGGATGGACAGATGCCGCACACCGGGCGCACACTCGGCCATGACGATGGTCGTATCGAAGGAGCGACCAAGATCGCGCTGATCCCGCTGGTGGCGGCGTCGGCAATCTAGGAGGGGTATCAGATGCCAACACTCAACCGCATGACGCGGGGCTCGAGCAAGGTGGGAGCGATCCTGGCCAGCCTATTCCTGGTCGCGATGCTGCTGCCCGGCGCCGTGCTCGCGGCGAGCCCGACCGTGACGATCAACCAGGCGGTAGGCCAGGCGGATCCCACTGGGATCTCCCCGATCAACTTCACGGTCGTCTTCAGCGAATCCGTCACCGACTTCGCGACTGGCGACGTCACGCTCAGCGGCACGGCCGGGGCAACGACCGGCGCTGTGACCGGCAGCGGCACGACGTACAACGTCGCCGTCACCGGCATGACGACGACCGGCACGGTCATCGCGAGTGTGCCGGCCGGGGTCGCCCTGAACGCGGCGTCGGAACCGAACCTCGCCTCCACGAGCACCGACAACACGGTCACGTGGGACGTCGACGCCGCCCACCGTCACGATCAACCAGGCGGTCGGCCAGGCCGACCCGACCGGAACTTCGCCGATCAACTTCACGGTCGTCTTCAGCGAGTCCGTCACCGACTTCGCGACCGGCGACGTGACGCTGTCCGCCGGCACGGCCGGCGGGACGCTCGTCGGTACCGTCACCGGCAGCGGCACGACCTACAACGTCGCCGTCACCGGCATGACGACGGGCGGCACGGTCATCGCGACGATCGCCGGCGAGCGTGGCCACGGACGCTCGCCGGGAACCCAAACGTCGCGTCGACGTCGCAGCGACAACACCGTGACCTGGGACGCCAGGCGGCGCCGACGGTCACGATCAACCAGGCGGCCGGCCAGGCCGATCCCGACGGAACGCTCGCCGATCAACTTCACGGTCGTCTTCAGCGAGTCGGTGACCGACTTCGCCACCGGCGACGTCGACGCTCAGCGGCACGGCCGGCGGCGACGCTCGTCGGCACCGTGACCGGCAGCGGCACGACGTACAACGTCGCCGTCACCGGCATGACGACAGACGGCACGGTCATCGCGACCATTCCGGCAGAGCGTCGCCATCGACGGACAGCGCCCGGCCGAACGTCGCCTCGACCAGCACCGACAACACGGTCACCTGGGACGACGTCACGCCGCCCTCGGTCACGATCAACCAGGCGGTCGGCCAAGCCGATCCGACCGGAACTTCGCCGATCAACTTCACGGTCGTCTTCAGCGAGTCCGTCACCGACTTCGCCACCGGCGACGTGACGCTGTCGCGGCACGGCCGGCGGCGACGCACGTCGGTACCGTCACCGGCAGCGGCACGACCTACAACGTCGCCGTCAGCGGCATGACGACGCGGCGGCACGGTCATCGCGTCGGTCGGCGGCCGGCGTGGCCAGCGACGCGGCGGGCAACCCGAACCTCGCCTCGACGTGCACGCGACAACATCGTGACGTGGGCGCCAGACGGCGCCGACGGTCACGATCAACCAGGCGGGCGGCCAGGCCGATCCGACCGAGACCTCGCCGATCAACTTCACGGTCGTCTTCAGCGACGTCGGTGACCGACTTCGCGACCGGCGACGTGACGATCACCGGCACGGCCGGCGGGACGAAGACGGCGACCGTGACCGGCAGCGGCACGACGTACAACGTCGCCGTCACCGGCATGACGACGGCTGGCACCGTCATCGCAGCCATTCCTCAGAGCGTCGCCATCGACGGAGGCTCCCGGCCGAACGTCGCCTCCACGAGCACCGACAACACGGTCACGTGGACGGCCGCTCCGACCACGATCACGCTGACCACGTCGGCGCCGATCGGAGCCGGCGGCCTGCCGACGATCACCTGGGGCGGCGGGATCATCCTGACGACCCAGTTCGGCACGAACGGGGGGAACAAGACGTTCAAGATGCAGGCGACGCGCGACAACGTCACCTGGTTCGACATCGGGCCACTCCTGACGACCAACGCGTCCGGCCGCAACCAGTTTGCCTTCCGGCCGTCGACGAACTTCTTCTACCGGGCGGTCTTCGCCGGGACGCCCGATCTCGCCGCCGGGACGAGCGCGTCTGTGCGCACCGTTGTCCGCCAGATCGCCCTCCTGCGACCGACGAACGGCGGCGCCATGAAGTCGATCAGCCGCAACACCTCGATCACGTTCTTCACGGTGGTTCGGCCGTCTCGACCCGAGCTGACGCCGGCGAAGGTGACGTTCTCCTTCTACCGGCTGAGCGGCTCCACCTGGGTCCTCTCGACCCAGCGCACCGTCACCGCGGCCGCCGACGGGCGAGCGGCGACCACGTTCAAGTTCTCGACCAGCGGCCAGTGGTACGTCAGGTCCATGGCGAACCCCACGCCGTACAACGCCAACAGCGTCATGAGCACGATCGAGCGGTACAGCGTCAACTGACGCCTGCGCCAGCTCGACTGACGGCCGTCGAACGGCCGTCGCTGAGATCGACAGGGCCCGCCCGGCCACGCCGGGCGGGTCCTGTCACGCTTCGGCCCCGACCCGGCGTCCATCCCGCAGCGCTGCGGTCACCGATCTCCGCAGCACCAGGAGGAGGTCGACGTCGGAGTCCGGCGTGGCCTGTCGCCGCGCGTAGTCCGTTGTGGTCGAGAGCGTGGCTCTGGTCCAGTCGCGCCTCGGGCCCACGGCGGTCGCGGCGCTCATCGACGACATCCTGCCGGCGACCCGCGTCGAGATGGTGGATCGGCCGCTCCACGAGGCGTCGTCGGTGGACTTCCGCCGGATCGGCGGTGGCATTAGCCTGGTGGACCGCGTCACCCTCGCGTTCGCGGCGCGCCACGGGATCGGGCGGGCATTCGCGTTCGACGCGGGCTCGCCGCCGCGGGCCTCGCGGCGGTGACCACCTGAATCCTGAGGGTGGGCCGCGTCAGTCGCCGGTGTAGAGACGCTCCAGATCCACGAGCACCACGTCGGAACGGCGTTTGGCTTCGTCAGCCAGCTCGACGCTGAAGCCCCCGCCCGCGAAGATCGCCAAGCGGGTCTGTTGCATGTGCGCCCTGCCGGCGAGTAGCTCCCTTGCGCGCTCGAGCCGGTGCAGGTCCGCCATGCCTCGTCGATCTGGCCCGCTCTTGGCTTCGCCGATCAGGAGAACAGTCGGGATCGCGTCGTCATTGGACCGGGCTTCGACCGCGACCACGTCGATCTCGAGCCGCGAGCGACCCGAGCTGTCGTTGACCACCGTGGACCCGACGCGGCTGGGGGTTCCGCCCAGGGTGCGCGCCCCCGCGTACCGCGACGTCCAGGCCCGCGCCACTTCTTCGAAGGCCGGCCCGACCACCCCGGACTCGAAGCGCGCGCGGGCGTCCGACCACGCCGGCAGCGTCTGGCGGGACTCGAACCGGCGGGAGTCCGGGCGGACGACGGCGTGCTGGAACCGAAGCACGGCGTCTGCGATCCGCAGCGTCGGCCGGCGCGATCGGAGGACGTCGTCGGCTCGCTCGATGAATCGTGCCCGCTCGAGGCCATCGATGATGTGCGTCACCGAGGTCTCCGGCCGACCGAGCGCGCCCGCCACCGCGCCTGCGGTTGTTCGACCCGCAGCGATCGCCCCGAGCGCGGACTGGTAGATCGCCCGGTCCGTGAGGCTCGGCTCCTCGGCCAGCAGGTAGTCTGACTCACGGAACATGGCGTGCGACGGATTGAGGACCCCACGCGCCAGCCAGGCGGGGAAGTCGGCGACCGAGGCAGGCGGCCCCATCTCGAGGAGGTCCCGGTAGCCCGGTGTGCCACCGACGACACAGAACAGGAGAAACGCAAGCCTCGGATCGGCCTGGACTCCCCAGAACGCCGCTGCCTCCCGGTAGTCGAACGGATCGATGACGAGGTCGAGGACGGCGCGCCCCCGGAGTGCCCGTTGACCGGAGAGCAGCCCGGCCATCACTGACATCGCCGATCCGCACAGGATCAGGCGCAGGGGCGGCTGGCCGCCCAGCCGCGAACTGTCATGCGCGAGCTGAATCGCGGACGCGATGTCGGGCGACTTCGCGAGCAGGTAGGGGAATTCGTCGATCACCACAAAGCGCGGAGACGGAGCTGTGGATGACAGCGGCGCCGACTCCGCAAGGGCCCGCAGCAGGGCTGCCCAGTCAGCGAAGGTCAGTGAGCTTCCCGGCAGGCCCCGGTCCGTCGCCATTGCGGCCCCAAGCCGCGCGAGGGCTGGCGACCGCTCCTCCTCGAGGGCCTGGTGGTACAGGCCGCCCACCTGCCGGGCGATCGCGTCGAGGATGAAGCTCTTCCCCTGGCGGCGACGCCCGGAGACGATGCCGATGCGAAACGAGGCGGTCGGCTCGGTGGCGAACCGGACCAGGTCGTCCCATTCCGTCACGCGGTCAAAGAGTGCGGCTGGCCGCTCGATGGTCACGCCAAAGATATACGACCAGAGTGCTAATAAGTCAAGTCGTATCTGTGGGGCTCGCGTCGCGAGGGGTACCAGCAGCACGCCCGCGCGGTACTTCCGCCCCGGCGCGGTCGCGCACCGCCGATGGGACGATCCGGCCATGGCCGAAGCCGCGGACCCGACGCGCCCCGACCGCCCGTGAGCCCCGCCCTGCCGCCGCGCCCGGCCCCGCCCGTGCGGGTCGGCGCGCTGCTGCGCGAGGCGATCACCGGGGAGCTGGCCGGCGGCCTTCTGGGGCCCCGGGGGCCGCTCCTCGCGGCCGCCGTCACGTCCTCTACGTCGTCGTCGCCGCCATCGTTCGTTGCCGACGACGTCGCCGTCTCGTTCGCCATCGTGCCCCTTGTCCTGGCCGCCCTCACGATGCCGGCCGGCCCAGGGACTCGTCGTCGCGCTGGTCACCGGCAGCGCACCGTCGTCGTCTCCCACGTCGTCGTCGGAGACCCACGCGCTGGGCGCGCTCGAGATCGTCGAGCTCCTCGCGTTCGCCGTCGTCAGCCTCTGCCCTTCGCCTCGTCGTCGTCCGCCTCAGCCACGGGCGCGCCGAGATCGATCGCGTGGCCGCCGACCTGGGAGCGATGAGCGCACAGGTCGACGAGGCTCGCGAATCGACCGAGCGCTGGGTCGCCCAGCTCGAGGTGGCCCAGCGAGCCGCCGCCCGGATGGCCGGCCGCGCCTCGGTCGGCGACGTCGCCGAGACGGTGGCCGACGAGGTCCGGGCGATCGTGGACTACCACGCCTGCCGGGTCTACGTCGTCCAGGAGCCCGACGACCTCGTCCCGATCGTGGCCGCCGGCGACAACGGCTACGAGACGATCGGCCTCGAGGATCTTCGTCTCAAGGTGGGCGAGGGCTTCTCCGGCTGGGTCGCCGCCAACGGGCGGCCGCTCCTGGTCCCCGACGCCAACGCGGATCCGCGCGGGGTGACGATCCCGGGCACCGACGAGGTCGAGGAGTCGATGCTCGTGGTCCCGATGCGCTACGACGAGCGGGTCACGGGCGTGATCACGCTCTCCAAGCTGGGCCTCCACCAGTTCGACCTGGCAGACGTGCGCATCCTCTCGATCCTGGCCGACCAGGCCGCCACGGCGATCGAGTCGGCGCGGGCGATCAGCGCCTCGGCGGACCTCGCCGAGGACCTGCGCCGGATCGCGGACATGAGCAGCGCCCTCTCGCGCAGCCTGGACCCCCGGCAGGTGGCGGACCTGATCGCCCAGCACGTCGGCCGCGCGTTCGAGGCCGACGAGTGCGGGGTCTCCTCGTGGGACCGGCCGGCCGATCGCCTGCTGACGCGCGGGTACTGGCCGGCGCACGCGGATCGAGCGAGCTCGAGCCGGCCTTCGACCTCGCCGGGTATCCCGAGACGCGCAGGGTCCTCGAGACCCAGGCGATCGCGACGATCGACGCCCTCGACCCGGCCGCGGACCCGGCCGAGGTCGCGCTCCTGCGCCGCGATGGCCAGCGCGCCCTGGTGATGATCCCGCTCGTCGCCAAGGGCGAGACCGATCGGGCTCGTCGAGCTCTGCTTCGTCGGGTCCCTCCACCTGGAGGCCCGCCGCCTGGACCTGGTCCGGGCGATGGCGAACGAGGCGGCGATGGCCCTCGGCAACGCCCAGCTCTACGAGACGACGCGGGCGCTCGCCGACCGCGACCCGCTGACCGGCTTCTTCAACCACCGCTACCTGCACGAGCGCCTGGGCGAGGAGATCCTGCGGGCCCAGCGGTCGGGTGCTCCGCTCGCGCTCCTGATGATCGACCTCGACGACTTCAAGCTCGTCAACGACACGCTCGGCCACCTCTTCGGCGACGAGGTCCTGCGCTGGTCGGCAGAGCAGATCCGGGGTGCCCTCCGGGGCTCCGACGTGGCCGCGCGCTATGGCGGCGACGAGTTCGCGGTGATCCTGCCGGACACGTCCGCCGACGGCGCCCGCGAGGTCGGCGAGCGGATCGTGGCCGCCCTCCGCGACCACCCCTACCAGGCCGAGGGCCGCGGCCCCGTGCCGGTGGGCGCGTCCGTCGGGGTAGCCGCGTTCCCGGCCGACGGGCGGAGCGCGCAGGCGCTCATCGCTGGTGCCGACGCCGCCCTCTACCGGGTCAAGGGAAGCGGCGGCCGCGGTGTCCAGGGCCGGGTCCAGCGCCGCCTCGCCCCGCCGGCCCGCCGGGCGGGGTAGGGGGCGGGGGCGAGGCTCAGACGGGCCGCGAGGCGCGGGGGCGAGGCTCAGACGGGCCGCGATCCCGGCTCGACCACGCTCCGCGGCCGCCGCCGCCCGCCGCCCGCCGCCCGCCGCCCGCCGCCCGCCACCCGCCGCCCGCCGCCCGCCGCCCGCCGCCACGCCGCCCCGACGGCACGGTCCATGCAAGGATTCCGGCTCGACCACGCTCCGTTTGATGCTCAGGCCGTTGTCGAAGCCGGATTCGCGCACCAAGCGGAGCGTGGTGAGCCCCGAAACCTTTCATGGACTCGGACGGGGAGCGTCGAACCGGCCCCGCGGCGCCCCGTCCGCACGCTCACCTGATGATTCGCACGCGATGAGTGAGCGATGAGTGATCGTCCTCACCATGTGCAGATGGGTACGCAGTCGAGCCCTGCCCGCGAGATCGAACGGCGCCTCAGTTCCGCCATTGCCGCCGCGGTCGTCCGCGGGCGAGCCGAGCTCGGCTGGTCGAAGGCCGAGGTGGCGCGACGGGCCGGCGTTTCGGCGGCCACCATGACGCGCATCGAGGCCGGATCCGGAGAGCATGTCGGCCTCCGGGCAGTCTGCGCGGTTCTCGAAGCCCTGGGCACCGATGCCCGCCTGTTCCTCGATGGTCCGACGGTCCTGGCCGATCGCTCCCAGGACGACGCTGTTCACGCCCGGCTGTGCGGCCATCTTGCCGGACGTCTGTCGGCGTTCGGCTGGGAGCCCGCGCTGGAGGTCGAGGTCGGTGAGGGACGCATCCGAGGCTTCGTCGATGTCATGGCATTTCGACCGGTCGACCGAGCCGTGATCTGCGACGAGACGAAGTCCGAGATTCATGACGCCGGCGCAATCGTCAGGACGCTGCGCTGGTACGCCAACCACGCCTGGGGCGCCGCGCGAGATCTCGGGTGGAAGCCCGCCCGCGTCGTCCCGATCCTGACTGTGCTCGACTCCGCCGATGTTGCGGCGCGCCTCCGCGAGAACCGGACGCTCGTGGACGCTGCGTTCCCGGTCCGAGCCGCTGAACTGCAGGCGTGGATCGAGGATCATCGGGCTCCGCTGGCCGGGGGCTTCGGCCTCGCGGCGCTCGATCCGGCAAGTCGGCGACACGCGTGGCTCAGGGCAACTGCCCTTGACGCGCGGCGGGTCGTGCCGCCGTATCGCAACTACGCGGACTTCGCCAACCGCGGCCGGCGGTGAGCCGGTCCGGATCGGCGCGAGGAGCCGAGCCACCGGGCCTGATCGGATGCGGCTCTGCGGGGGTCGCGGTGTCGGCTGAGACCTCGATGACCCACAGCACCGGCTCAACGCGATTGGCGTCCACGACCGCCCGCCGCTCCGCCGGCACCCGCCGGCCGCCGCCCGCCGCCCGCCGGCACGGTCCATGCAAGGATTTCGGCTCGACCACGCTCCGTTCGGTGCTCAGGCCGCTGTTGAAGCCGGATTCGCGCACCAAGCGGAGCGTGGTGAGCCCCGAGAACCTTTCATGGACTCGGACGGGGGCGCGTCGAACCGGCCCCGCGGCGCCCCCGCGGCCCAGGCGGGCCGTCGCGGCGGTGCGTCGGCGCGCCGTCGGGTGGACGCATGCCGTCCGCGCACCCCATCCTGTTCTGGACGTGAACGACCTGACCCCGGACCTCACCCCGACGCCAGCCCCGGTCTCGCCCCCCGACCCGCTGGAGGCGCGCGTCCGGCTCGCCTGGGCCGGCGCTCGCCGTGGCGATCGGCGCCCTCGCCGTCCTCGTCGTCGCCTGGATCGTCCTGCCGGGGCTCCCGCTCGGCATTCCCGTCGCCGTCGCGGTGGCGGCCGTCGCGGGGGCCGCGGCATGGGCTCGCCGCTCCGTGGAGCAGCACGAGGCGGGGACGCGCGAGGAGGTGGAGAACTTCGCCCGGATCCTCCAGGGCTTCTCGCGGGCCGTCTCGCCCGACGCGATCGTGGACGCGATCCTGGGCGAGCTGGGCCCGGGCACCGAGGCGGACCACCTGGTCGTGGTCCGTCGTCGGCCCGGCGCGCCGATCCTGGACGCCACGCTCATCCCGACCCGGCCGGGGGCGCCCCGCGCGGAGACGGTCCTGCCGGCCGTCGATCTCGACGACCCGGGCGGTGCCCCCCTGGAGCGGATCGCCGGCCGCGTCCGGCGCGCCTTCGGGCTGACCAACGTCCTCGGCGGCGCCGCTCACGGCCCACGGGGAGCTGCTCGGCGCGATCCTCGTCTCGCGGCGGCGCGCCGGCTCGTGGTCGGACGCCTCGCGCCGGCTCCTGGACGCGGCAGCCACGGAGGCATCGGCGGCCCTCGCGCGAACCGAGACGCACCGTGCGGCTGAGGCGGCGGCCACGACCGACGCCCTGACCGGCCTGCCGAACCGGCGCTACTTCGAGGAGTACGTGGAGCTGCTGGGCCGCGGCCGGCGGGTCGACGATGCGGTGGGGATCCTCATGGTCGACGTGGACCGCTTCAAGCTCCTGAACGACCGCCACGGCCACGCCACCGGCGACGTCGTGCTGCGCGCCGTGGCGCGCACGATCGGGGCGGCCGTCCGGGACGAGGACCTGCCCGCGCGCTACGGCGGCGAGGAGTTCGTGGTCCTCCTGCGGAACCCCAGCCGGGCGGTCGCCCTCGAGGTGGGGGAGCGGATCCGGGAGGCAGTCGAGCGCATCGACCTGCACGCGGTGGGCGTGGAGAAGGTGACGGTCTCGGTGGGCGCCGCGGTGGGTGACGGGGGATCCGAGCGCGTTCCCGAGCTGGTGGAGGCCGCCGATCGCGCCCTCTACCGGGCGAAGCGCTTCGGGCGCAACCGGGTCGAGCCCGGCTGACCCGGCCCGCGCCGGACGCCGCGTGAGCGGGCCCGGCTACCGGCGCGGGCAGAGACACGCCGACGGGCCCGAGCCGGACCCGACGCGCGGGCCGAGCCCGGCCGACGCCGCGTGCGATACTCGGCCCGATGGCCGAGCAGCCCCCGGGAGCCGCCCCGCTCCCCGCCGACACCGCGTCAGGCTCCCGCCGATCCCGTTCCGCTCCTCTCCAACGCCGAGCTGGCGGCGATCTTCCACGAGATCGGCAGCCTCCTCGAGATCAAGGGCGAGCTCGTCTTCAAGACGGTCGCCTACCACCGGGCCGCCGACGCGATCGCCCACAGCCCGCACGAGATCGCCCGCGCCTACCGCGAGGGCCACCCGCCCGCGATCCCCGGCGTGGGCTCCGCGATCTCCGACAAGATCGCGGAGCTGGCGACCACCGGACATCTCCGCTTCCTCGACCGGCTCCACGGCGAGGTGCCGCCGACCCTCGTCGAGCTCCTCGAGATGCCGGGCGTCGGGCCGAAGACCGTGCGCCTGCTCTGGGAGCGGCTGGGCATCGAGACGCTCGACGACCTGCGAACGGGCCTCCGGGCAGGCACGATCCGGGGGGTGCCGGGGCTCTCCGAGAAGGGGCTCGTGGCACTCGCGGCGGGCGTCGAGGCGGTCGATCGCCGATCGACGCGGATGACGCTGGGGACCGCCGAGCGGATCATCGAAGGCGTGGCGGCGCTGCTCGTCGACGTCCCGGGCGTGCTGCGCGTCGAGCCGGCGGGCTCCTTCCGGCGCCGGCGCGAGACGATCGGCGACCTGGACCTCCTCGTCGAGACGGACGACGCGCAGGCCGTCATCGAACGCTTCACGACGCTGCCGGCGGTCGAGTCGGTCGTGAACGCCGGCCCGCACAAGGCCGCCGTCCGGCTGGCCGGCGGCCCGCAGGTGGACCTGATGATCGATGCCGCCCGGGGCGTGCGGGACCTACCTCGTGCACTTCACGGGCAGCAAGGAGCACAACGTCCGGCTGCGGGGGATCGCCCGCGACCGGGGCTGGAGCCTGTCCGAGAAGGGCTTCGCGCGGCTGGGCGACGATGGCGAGATCGCGACGGGTCCGGACGCGGAGCTGCGGACGTTCGCCAGCGAGGCCGAGGTCTACGCGTTCCTGGGGCTGGCCGAGATCCCGCCGGAGCTGCGCGAGGACACCGGGGAGGTCGAGGCGGCCCGCGCCGGCGGCCTGCCGCGGCTGGTGGAGCTGGCCGACCTGCGCGGCGACTGCCACGCCCACTCTGACTGGTCCGACGGGATCCACACGATCGAGCAGATGGCCGGAGGCTGCGCGCGCCCGCGGTTACGGTTACCTCGTGCTTACGGATCACTCGCACGGCCTGGCCATCGCGCGCGGGCTGACGCCGGAGCGGGTCGCGGCCCAGCGCGGCGTCATCGCCGAGCTCAACGCGCGCTTCGCTCGCGAGGAGGAGGCCGGGACCGCCCCGTCGTCGACCCCGCCCGGCGGCTTCCGGCTCCTGCACGGCTGCGAGCTGGAGATCCGCGGCGACGGCTCGCTCGACTTCGACGACGACCTGCTCGCCTCGTTCGACCTCGTCGTGGCCGCGCTCCACCAGGGGCGGCGCCAGTCGCGCGCCCAGCTGACGGCCCGGGTGCTCGGCGCGATCGCGAGCCCTCACGTGGACGTCATCGCGCACCCGGCGGGTCGGATGCTCGGGGAGCGATCGCGCGACGACCTCGACCTCGCCTGGGACGAGATCTTCGCCGCGGCCGCGGCCACGGGGACGCTCCTCGAGATCGACGGCTCGGACCATCGGCTCGACCTGGCCCCGGAGCGAGCGCGACTGGCGGTGGCCGCCGGCTGCCTGCTCACGATCGACTCGGACGCGCACCGGACCGAGGAGCTGGCCGGGATCGGCTGGGGGGTCGCGCAGGCGCGGCGGGCCTGGGTGGAGCCGTCGGTCGTGGCCAACACGTGGTCCCGGGAGGATCTCCTCGCCTGGGTCGCCGCCAAGCCGGCGCGGATCGCGGCGACCGCGGAACGCGGCGAACCGGCGACCGCGGAACGCGGCGACCGGCGCCCGAACGCGGCGAACCGGCGACCGCGAACGCAGCGCATCGCCAGCCCGGCCCGCCCCGGCAGCACCGCAGAGCGCCGCATGAGCCGCATGCCGCGCCTGCGCAATCCGCTCCACCGTGCCCCGCCCCCGCTCGCGACCGGGGCGCCCGGGCACCCGCTGCCCCCGGCCCCCCGGCGCACGGGGCGAACGCCGGCTCCCGGGCCGGCGCTCCACGGGGCGCCCGGCCGGCCGCTGGGGTCGCCCTCGGCGGGCGCGGGCTCCGACACGCGAGCCACCGGCCGTGCCGGGAGCCTCGGCCGGTTCGGCGTCGACGCGCATGTCGACCGGCGACCCCGCCTGGGAGCTCATCATCGTCGGAGTCACCCTCGCCGCCATCGGCCGCCTTGCGGAGGGCCCGGCGCTCTGGGTCGCCGCGTTCGTGGCGGGCCTCGCGCTGGGCCTCGCCGCCCTCGAGATCCTGGGCACTGTCGGACCCGCCGCCGGGCGTCGCCGACCTCGGCGTCCCGGTGGAGGCGCTGCTCGTTCCGGCGGCGACGGGGATCGCATCGGTCGTCGGCATCCACGTCGTCCCCGTCGGGCTCCTGCTCGTGCCCGCCCTCGTCGCCGTGGGATCTCTCGATCGCCTCGTCGATCGCGATCGAGCGGCGGATCCTCGCCCGCCCCAGCGGGCCGACCGCGGCGGACCGGACGGCCCTGCTCGGCCTCGTCATGCTCGTCGCCTTCGTGGCCTTCACCGGGATCGCCGCCGCCATTCCCGGCGCCCTCGTGGAGCCGCCGCCGACCGGCGTCGAGGCGACCGTGACCGGGCCTGCCGCTGGAGGGCCTGGCCCTGCTCGCCGCGCTCGACGGCCTCGTGGCCGGGATCCTGGGCTACCGACTGGCGGCTCTCCAGGGTCCCACGCTCCGCGGCGCGCTCGGGGCCGCCCTGTCGTACGCGGCCGTGATCGCCATCGCGGCCGCGGCGCTGCGCGCCATGGCCCTGCCGCGGCTGGTGGGTCCCGCGCTCCTGACGCTCGTGTTCTACCTGTGGAGTGCCTACCGCGGCGTTCCGCGCGGCACGAGGCGCGACCCGCGCTGGATCTGGGAGGTCCTCCTGCTCGTGGCGCTGGGGCTGGTCGTCGTGCTCTGGAACCTGCTGGCCCAGGGCTGACGGGGCGCGCGGTGGTGCCCGCATCGCTGGGCGTTTGACGGCGGCGCGCCTCGGGTGTACAAACGGCAGTCGCGCACCTCGTCCGCAGACCGATCCGGCGCGCCCAGCGCCGACCCGAAAGGACTCGTCCTCCCGTGACCTTCCCCGAGCTCGAGCAGACGGCGCCGAGCGCCCCCAGCCTCTCCCGGATCAAGCGGACGCTGACCGAGCAGGCGATCGCCGCCGCGACCGCCGCCGACTGGGAGGAAGCGGCCGAGATCAACCGGAAGCTCATCGAGCACGGGCCCGAGGCCGAGGCCGAGAACCGCCTCGCCAAGGCGCTCTGGGAGCTGGGCGACCTTGCCGGCGCCCGCGAGCACTACCAGAAGGCGCTCGCGCTCGATCCGACCAGCCGGATCGCCGAGCGCAACATCGATCGCCTCAAGCTCCTCATGGTCGAGGCCGGCGATCGCACCGTGGCGGCCGACCCGACGAGCAAGGCGCCCGTCTCCATCTTCGTCGAGGAGACCGGCAAGACCGGCTTCGCGCACCTCATGGAGCTCGCCCGCCCGAAGGTCCTGGCCCAGGTGAACCCGGGCGACGCCGTCGAGCTCGTGGCCGAGGGCAAGCACCTCATCGCGTTCTCGAACGGGATCCGGGTCGGCGTGGTGGAGCCCAGGGTCGCCGCGCGCCTCCTGAAGCTCGTGGCCAACGGCAACAAGTACGCGGCCGGCGTGACCTCGCTCGGGGCGCAGGACGTCCGGATCATCATCCGCGAGATCTACCAGGATCCGCGCAACTACGGCAAGGTGAGCTTCCCGACGGCCGCCCGGTCCGGCGACCTCCGACCCGTACACGAAGGGCACCCTCCTGCGCGAGGACGAGGACCTCGAGGACGATCTCGAGGACGACATCGAGGACGAGGAGATCGAGGATCTCGATCGCGTCATCCCCGCCGAGGTCACCCCCGACGAGGCCTTCGAGGAGGAGACGGACGAGCTCGACGAGCCGTAGTCCGAACGGCCGGCGCCCGCCGCGCTGCCGGCCGGAGCGGAGCCGCGGGCCTGTGCGCCGTGCGAATCCTCTCCCATGACCCCCCGGGACATCGCGGGTCGACCCGCCGAGCCACTCTCGCTCCCGATCTTCTCGCGGCTCGCCCCCGCCCTGCCCGCGGAGCTGATCGCGGCCCGGATCGAGGCTGCCACCGCCCCTGACGACGTCGTCATCGACCTCTTCGGGCGCGGCGGCTGGGTGGCCCGCACCGCGCTCGCCCTCGGCCGCCGGGCCATCTCCCTCGAGACGTCGCCGCTCAGCCGCCTCCTCGCCGACGTGGTCGTCCGGGCCCCGGACCTGCGCCATCTCGACGCCGCATTCCAGGCCGTGGCCGCCGCGCCCCTCGGGACGTCGAGCCTCCGGGCGTGGATCGACGAACGGTTCGCCACCGCCTGCCCGACGTGCGGACGGACGCTCGCCCTCGAGGAGCTGGTCTGGGAGCCGGCCGACGGCCGGGCCGGGCGGTCGCGCGCACGCAGGATATCCAGCGGGGTCGTGGCTGCCACCGCCGGGCTCGGGGCCTCGGCCGCGGCACCGGCCACCGCCGGGCCGGCGGCGCGAACCGCCGGCGCGCTGCGGCCGACCCGGCGCTCCTTCCGCTGCCCGGCCTGCCTCGACCGGCGCGGTCGGGGCGGCGAGCTGCGCCACGCGGCCGCCGGAGGAGGCCGACCTCGCCCTGGCGATGGCGCCGGACGACGATCCGGTGGCGCGCGAGGAGATCGCCCGCCGCTTCCCGCTTCGGGACGAGCCCGGCGGCCTGCTCGAGCAGCTGCTCGACCTGCACTCACCTCGCCAGCTCGCCGCCCTCCAGGCGATCCTCGCCCGGATCGAGGGCGAGCTGCGGGCGTCCCAGGTGACCTCCGCCCTCCGCCTCGCCCTGATCCACGCCATCCTCCCGTCGAGCCGCCTCACCGGGTACCCCGGCCGGGCCAGCGCGCTCCGCATCGCCGACGGCCGAGTCCGCCCGTCGGGGGCGCCCGGATGGCGCGAACGCAACCCGTGGCGCGCCTTCGAGGAGGGCTACCAGCTGGTGCGGGCCTTCGTGCAGGCGCTCGACGACGGCCCGTACGGGGCCGTGCAGGCCCGCCTCACCGAGCCCCTCGAGGGCCTGCTCGACGGCCCGCCGATGATCGCCCTGCGGATCGGAGGGGGCGATGCCCTGGAGCGGCTCGGTGCCGAGGCCGAGGCGCTGACGGCCGCCCAGCGCGCGCGGGTCCGCCTCGTCCTGTCGCAGCCGCTCCCCGAGTGGACTCCGGGCCGGCTCGCCGAGGCCTTCGTCGTCACCGCCTGGGGGCTCGGCAGCGAGGCGGCGCGCCTCGTGCCCCATGCGTCGCTGCTGGACCGAGAGGCCCGGCCCCCGAGCCGCGCGGTTGCGTTGCGAGCCGCCCTCCACGCGGTGGCCCCGGCGATGGGGCCGGACGGCAGGGGCGTGCTGCTCCTGGACGCCGACGGGGCACCCGGCCTGGTGGCCACGAGCCTGGCGGGAGCGACGGCCGGCTGGCGCGTGGCGGGCGCCCGGCTGGCCGAGCCCGGCCGTCTGCCGGGCGGCCTCGTGGAGATGGTTCCTCCCGGCGGCCGCCTGGGCGCGGCGCCCCGGACCCGGGCCAACCGCACCCTGGCCCCGGCTCCGGGCGGGGCCGGCGATCCGGCGACTGTCACGACGCGCGGCGTCTTCGGCGGTCCGGTCCCGATCGACGGGCGCTTCTCTCTGTCTGAGGCGAACAAGGTGGTCACCGAGACGGCAGTCGCCGCGCTCCAGGCCCGAGGCGAGCCCGCCGACGCCCAGCATCTCGTCGGCGAGCTGCTCGTGGCGCTCGATCGGAGCGGGCAGCTTCGGCGCTATGCCGTCGCCGCGGCCCGCCAGGCGGAGAGCGGCCGCGGAGGAGCATGCCCCGGCCGAGAGCGCCGCGGCATCGCCGGGCGACGCGCTCGCCCTCGGCGACGTGCTGGCCCGCGTGCCCGACGCCCCCACGAGCGGTGCGGGCACCCCCGCGAGCCGCGCCGCGTCCGAGCTCCTGGCGCTCATCGAGGGCGAGCTCGGGCGGCCCGACCAGCGCAGGATCGCCCCGTCCGAGGGCGGTCGCTACTGGCTGCGCGACCCGCGCGACGAGGCCGAGGCGGCCGTGCCGCTCTCCGACCGGCTGGAATGGGCCGTGTACAGCCTGCTCGGGACCGGGGCATCAGTCCCGGAAGCGGCCGTGCGCGCACGCGTCGAGGAGATGTTCGTGGGTCCCGACGCGCCCGACCCGTGGCTGGTGGACGCCTGCCTGGCCAGCTACGGCGTGCCGGCCCCGGGCGATGGGAGGCTCGTCGCCCGCGACGACCTCCAGGCCCGGACGCACGAGCACGCGGCGACGATCGGCCTCCTCGCCGACCTGGGGCACCGCCTTGGGGTTCACGTGTACATCTCCCCGCGCGAGCAGGGCCGGCGGGCCGGGACCGGGCCGCTGGGCGCCAGGCTGCTTCCCGACGAGCGCGACCCGGTCCTCGGCTTCCTCGGCCGTTCGGGCGCGGACGCGCTGGAACAGGTGGACTGCTGCTGGTACGTGCGGCCCCGGTTCGCCTTCCTGTTCGAGGTGGAATGGACCGCGATGCTGGGCGAGCCGGTCCTGCGCCGCGGGCGCGGGATCCCGGCGGACGAGCGGATCGTCCGGTTCCTCGTGCTCCCCGCGGAGCGAGTGGAGCTGCTGCGGCAGAAGCTCGAGCATTCGCCGGTCCTCCGCGCGGCCATGGCCGATGCCAACTGGCACGTGCTGCGGATGGACGCGCTGGATCGATTCGCGGCGCGTCCGAGCCCCGCCCTCGGCGAGCTGGAGCCCTATCTCGGCCTGGACCCGGTGGCGGATCGCCCCGACCAGCTGCCCCTGTTCGAGGCCTGACCGGCGGGCGGCGCTCCGCCGGCGCCGGTACGCTACCCGCATGACCACCTCGACGACGCTTGCCGATCTCTGTGCCCGCACCTGGGAGCGGACGCTCGAGCTGAACCCCACGCTGGCCACCATCTGCGGCGACGAGCGCTTCGACGACCGGCTGGACGACCCGGGGCCCGCCGGACGGGCCGCCCGCCGCGCGCTCGCGGAGGAGGCACGCGCGGGCGCGCTGGCCATCGACCCGGCCGAGCTCGACGAGGAGGAGCGGATCTCGCGGGACCTCCTGGCCCTCATCGCCGGCCAGCAGATCGCCGACGACGACCTCCGCGACGACCTCGTCGGCGCCGTCGAGCAGCAGGGCCACCAGTCGCTCCTGCCGCAGCTCGTCCAGCTCCAGAGGGCCGACACGCCGGAGCGGCTCGAGCGGCTCCTCGCCCGCATCGAGGCCTACCCGGCCCTGACCGACGCCGTCATCGACCTCCTGGCGGAAGGCCGCTCGGCCGGCCTGACGGCCGCGCGGGTGGTGGCGGACCGGGTCGTCGACCAGGTGGAGCGGCTCCTGGCCGGCCCCGCGGCCGCCTCGCCGATCGTCACCGTGCCGGCGCTCGCGGACGAGGCCGACCGGGCCCGCCTCCTCGACGCGGTCGAACGCCACGTCCGCCCGGCCGACGCCCGCTATCTCGAGGCCCTGCGGGCCTACCTTCCGGCCACCCGCGAGGAGCCCGGCCTCTGTGCGCTGCCCGACGGCGAGGCCCGCTACGCGGCGAAGGTGCGTGCCTACACGAGCCTCGACGTCAGCCCGGCCGAGCTCCACCGGGTCGGCCTCGAGGAGCTGGAGGCGATCGAGGCGGAGCGGCGGGCGATCGCCGGCGCGGCCGGCTTCGGCGACGACACCGCGGCCTATCGCCGCGCCCTCAACGCCGATCCCGACGGAGATCCCGCCCACGCCGGAGGCACTCGTCGCGCGCTGCCAGGAGGACGTCGAGCGGGCGCTCGCCGCGGCGCCGCGCTGGTTCTCCCGCGTGCCGAAGTCGGGCTGCGTGGTCCGCCGCGTCGAGCCCCTCCTCGAGAAGGACGCCCCCGGCGCCTACTACTACCCGCCGACGATCGACGGCTCGCGACCCGGGATCTACTTCGTGAACGCCTACGACCTCCCCAGCCGGACCTACTGGACGGCGGCCTCGACCACCTACCACGAGGCCATCCCCGGCCATCACTTCCAGCTGGCCCTCGAGATGGAGCTCGAGGGGCTGCCCGCCTTCCGGACCCTGGGCTACTGGCCCCAGGGCACGGCCTACGTGGAGGGCTGGGCCCTCTACACCGAGCGGGTCGCCGACGAGGCGGGCCTCTTCCGCAGCGAGGCCGAGCGGTTCGGGATGCTCGACAGCCAGGCGCTCCGGGCCGTCCGGCTCGTCGTCGACACCGGGCTCCACGCGTTCGGCTGGAGCCGCACGAAGGCATTCGAGACGATGGTCGCCGCGGGGATCCACCCGACCGACGCCGGGATCGAGACCGACCGCTACATCGCCTGGCCCGGCCAGGCCCTGGCCTACATGACCGGGCGCCGCGAGATCGAGCGTCTCCGCGCGAGCGCGCACGCCGCGAGGGCGACGCCTTCGACATCCGCCGTTTCCACGACGACGTCCTGCGCCACGGGAAGCTGCCCCTGCGCATCCTCGCCGACGTCGTGCTCGGGTCGGGCTGAGGCAGCCGAGCTCGCGCCGCCGCACCCGCCCACCGCCCCATCGCCGCCGGAGGACCCCGATGACCGCCACGCCCACCGATCCCGCCGCCCCGACCGCGCTGCCGCCGTCGACGCCCTCGCCGATCGCTTCTGGGAGTCGTACCTCGAGCAGCACCCGACGACGGCGACCGTGTACGGCGACGAGCGCTGGGACGATCGGCTCGACGACCCCTCGGCCGCCGGACGGGCCGCCGGGCGGGCCCTCCGCAATGAGACGCTCGCCGAGCTGGCGGCGATCCCGGATCGAGGACCTGCCCGTCGAGCAGCGGATCACGCACGACATGCTGCGCGTGGTCGGCGAGCTCGGGAACGAGGCGGACGACCTCCGGATGGATCTCGTCGGGCTCGTCGACCACATCGACGGGCCGCAGTCGCTGCTGCCTCAGCTCGTCCGCTTCCAGGCGGCCGACACGCCCGAGCGCCTCGAGCGCCTGCTGGCCCGCCTCGCCGCGTTCGGCCCGCTCATCGACGCTCACCTCGTCCTCCTCGACGAGGCGCGGGCGAGCGGGATGACGGCGCCGCGGATCGTCGCCGAGCGGGCGATCGCCCAGGCGGAGCGACTCCTGGCCGTGCCTGCCGAGTCGTCGCCGATCGTCGCCGGGGCGCGCCTCGCGGACGGCGACGCGACCGGCCGGGAGCGGGTGATCGGCGCGGTGCGGGACGTCGTCGACCCGGCCCTGGCGCGGTACGTCGACGCGCTCCGGGGCGCCTACCTCGGCGGCGACGCGCGACGAGCCCGGCCTCTGGTCCGCGCCCGGCGGCGACGAGCGGTACCGGGTCGCGATCCGGGCCTGGACGAGCCTCGACCTCGACCCGGCGGAGTTGCACCAGGTCGGCCTCGACGAGCTGGCCGAGATCGACGTGGAGCGGCGGGCGATCGCCGCTGCAGCCGGCTTCGACAGCGTCGCGGCCTACCGGGCCCATCTCGTCGCGGATCCCGCGAACCACGTCGAGCGGCCCGACGAGCTCGTGGCCCGGGCAACCGAGGACATCGAGCGCGCCATGGCGGTGGCGCCGCGCTGGTTCGGGCGCCTGCCGGTGGCACCGTGCGAAGTCCACCCGGTCGAGCCGTTCATGGAGCGCGACGCGCCGCTCGCCTTCTACTACCCGCCGACGCTCGACGGCTCGCGCCCCGGGATCTACTTCGTCAACACCTACGACCTGCCGAGCCGCCTACCTCTCGAAGCTCGCCGACGACGACCTACCACGAGGCCGTCCCGGGCCATCACTTCCAGATCGCCCTGGAGATGGAGCACCCTCGCTGCCCGCGTTCCGGCGTCTCGGCTCGCCGGCTCGTCGGGTCCGCCTACGCCGAGGGCTGGGGCCTCTACTCGGAGCGTCTCGCCGACGAGATGGGCCTCTACCGGAACGAGGCGGAGCGCTTCGGGATGCTCGATGGCCAGGCCTGGCGGGCCGCCCGGCTCGTCGTCGACACCGGGATCCACGCGCTGCGCAAGGATCGCGACATGGGGCGATCGACGTGCTCCGCCGAGGCCGGCCTGTCGGAGACCGATGCGACGATCGAGACCGACCGCTACATCGTCTGGCCCGGCCAGGCGCTGACCTACAAGGTCGGCCAGCGCGAGATCGAGCGACTGCGGCGCGAGCTGACCGCGCGCGACGGCGCCGCCTTCGACCTCCGCGCCTTCCACGACGCGCTGCTGGGCCACGGGTCGCTGCCGCTGGCGACGCTCGCCCGCGAGCTGCCGCGCTGGGTTGCGCCGAGGGCGGGGTAGGGGAGGGCCCGCGGTCGCGGCCCGGGTGCACGCCGCGCCCGCGAGCTACCCGCGGCGGGCCAGGATCCGCCAGGTGACGACGAAGGTGCCCACGGCCCAGGCGCCAGCAGCGCGAACGCCCACGGTGAGCGGGAAGGCCTGCGGGGCCAGCGTCCCGCGAAGCACCTCGCCCATGGCCTGGATCGGCAGGACCGAGTGCAGGGTGGCGAGCCAGTCGGGCAGGCGCTCGGCCGGGAAGTTGAGCGGGCTGAACATGAAGACCAGCACCACGAGGACCTGGCTCATGAGGTTGGCCATCAGCGGCGGCAGGACCGCGGCCATGCCGTAGCCGACCGCGGTCGCCGTCAGGACGACGAGGACGACGGACGGGATGACGAGGGGGCTGGGTGCCAGCGGCAGGTCGAACCACAGCGCGGCCCGAGACGACGCCGAAGACGACGCCCGGCAGGACGATCGCCAGCTGCACCGTGCAGGTCCGCCAGCAGGTAGACGCACCCGCGGGACGGGGAGCGTGCGCATGTAGTCGAGCGTGCCCTCGGTCTTGGCCGGGCCACCATCTGGGGCACTGCGACGAGGCCCATCGTGATCAGCGTGATCGCGGGTGCACCGGTCGCGAGGTAGAGGATCGTCGTCTCGTCCATCTGCGGGAAGAGGAGCGGTAGGCCGACGACGATGCCGAGCGAGAAGAGCGCCTGGATGACGATCGCAAAGGGCAGGAAGCCCTTGGACCGGAGGCCCTGCCACTTCACGAGCAACAGGTAGCTACGCAGCGCGGACACGGGCGACCTCCTTCGGTCGCGGCCCCTGCCGGGCCCCAGGCATCGGTTGCAGCGTCGGCTCTCGCAGGGGCGCCGCCGTTGCCGTTCACGAGGGCGTCGGCGCTGCCGACGAGCTCGACGTAGACGTCCTCGAGGGTGGCCGGGCCGAGGCGATACTCCTCGACCACGCCGCCGCGCTTGAGCCCTTCCGCCCAGCCGACCGCCTGGGCCGTCGCGGCCGCGGCTGGACGGTGGCCACGTGGCGCTGGCCGGCGCCGACCGCGTGGAGGACGAAGTCCGGCATCGGCGTCGAGGGCGCGCCCGGCTCCAGGACGAGCTCCAGGCGGATGTCGTCGGCGACGCGCTCCTTGAGCGGTGCCGGCGTCCCCTCGACGACGACGCGGCCGTGGTCGAGGATCGCCAGGCGGTCGACGGCCCGCTCGGCCTCGACGACGTTGTGGGTGACGAGCAGCACCGCGGCACCCTCGTCGCCGATGGCCCGGACCTGGTCCCACAGCAGGCGACGGCGGACCGGATCGACGTCGTTCGTCGGCTCGTCGAAGACGACGAGACGGCCGGGAACGACGGCGGCCATGGCGAAGCCAACGAGCCGCTTCACGCCACCGGACAGCTTCCCGCCGTCGGCGCGGTCCCACTCGCCGATGTCGAGGGCCGTGAGAGAGCGTCGCGCCCGCTCCGCACGTCGCTCGCGCGGCCGCCGCGGATGCGGCCCACCAGCTCGACCGCCTGGTTCGGCGTGAGCCCGTCGATCGGCAGCGTCGCCTGCGGCTGGATGGAGCACGCCAGGCGGGCGAACGCGGGGTCGGCGACGACGTCGCGGCCGTCGAGGGTGATCGTCCCGGCGTCCGGGCGCAAGAGGCCGACGACCTGGTTGACGAGCGTCGTCTTGCCGGCGCCGTTGTGGCCGAGGAGGCCGTACACCTCGCCGGCGTCGACCGCGAGGTCGATGCCGGCGTTGGCGCGGGCGCCTCGCCGGTAGGTCTTCGTGAGGCCGGTGATCTCGAGGAGCATCGCTGCGGTCTCCCGATGCTGGTCTGTGAGCGGTGATACCGTGCAGTATGCATATACCATGCAGTATGTCAAGACGGATCGGCATCTTGATACCGAGTGGTATGCTGCGTCCGTGGAGACCGCCGAACGACTTCCCGGCGCCTCACGCGTGACGAGCGCCGCGCCCAGACACGCGAGCGCCTCATCGACGCCGCGGCCGACGTCTTCAACCGGCTTGGCTATCACGGCGCCTCGCTCGAGGCCGTCGCCGAGGCGGCCGGGTACACGAAGGGCGCGGTCTACTCGAACTTCGCGTCCAAGGCGGACCTCTTCGTGGCCCTGGCCGAGCGGCGGAGCGTCGCCGCGAACGTCGACGCGACGCGCGAGCAGCTCGCGGCGATTCCCCTCGGCGAGTTCGTCGACGGCATGGGGGAGATGCTCCGGGCCCAGGCGGCCAACGAGGAGGCGTGGGACGTCCTGACGATCGAGGTCTGGCTGGCCGCCATGCGTGACCCGTCCCTCCGCGCGATCGTCGCCCACGACTATCGCCAGATGCGCGGCCGAGTTCGGGCCGCTCATCGCTGCCAAGCTCGACGAGGCGGGGATCGAGACGCCGTTCACCGGCGAGGAGCTCGGCTGCCTCGTCTCCGCGATCGGGTCCGGGCTCATTCTCCAGCACTACCTCGAGCCCGGCGCGGTTGACGCCGAGATCCTCCCGCGAGCCCTGCGCCAGCTGCTCGGCCTGCCCCAGCGAGACGAGCCGGGCGACGTCGGGCGCCGGCCTCCGCCCGGCAGGCACCTCCGGCGCCGCCTCCGGCACGGATCGCCCCGCCCGGCGACCCCGCCCCGCGCCGCGGTCCTTCAGGGCACCCCGTCGCTGACGGCACCCCAAGGTCGCATGGTCCGGCGAGACATGCCGCGTGATTGTCGCCGCCCGCCTCGGGGGGCCGCTGCCTGACGTCCTCCGGACATGCCGTGCCCGCCGCCCGGTGCTCACCTGATCGTCCGCACCTGATGCCCGGCGCGAGCCGTGTCGCGCCGTCCAGCTCGGGTCCGCCCGTCCACCGCTCGACCGCTAGGATTGGCGCCATGGAGGAGATCCTCGGCACCCTGGAGCGGTTCCTGGTCGAGATGGCGGGTCGCGTGCTCGTCGTGGGCCTGGTGACGCTCGCCCTGGTCGGCATCTACCTCGTCGTGGTCTGGATCATCGGACACCTCGCCCGGCGAGCCGCCACGGTTCCGCTGCCCGGCGGTCGCGACGAATTCGTCCGCGGACGCCGCGATCCGGGACGCCGTCCGTCGCCGTCGGCTGGACACGCTCGTGCTCGTCGCCACGCGCCTGGCCAAGGCGACGCTGGTGGCCCTGATCGCGCTCACGGCCGTCACGACGCTCGCCCCCGAGGTCATCAGCGGCCTCGGAGCGCTCGGCGTGGCGCTGGGCGCGGCCGTCGGCGCCGCCCTGGGCTTCGGCGCCCAGCAGCTGGTCCGCGACTACCTGAACGGCATCCTCATCCTGGGCGAGAATCCCTTCAGCGTGGGCGACGTCGTCGCCCTCGCCGGGATCCGCGGGACGGTCGAGGAGGTCGGGCTGCGCCGCACGATCGTCCGCGACGCCGATGGCGTCGTCCACTCGGTGCCGAACGGCGAGATCCTCGTCGCCTCGAACTTCACGCGCACCTATGCTCGCCTGAACGAGCGGTTTGCCGTGGCCGCCGGCACCGACATCACGCGTGCCACGGCAGCCCTGGGCGAGGCCTGTGCGGCGTTCGCGGCAGCGGACGAGTGGAGCGACCGGTTCGTCGAGCCGCCCCGCGTCGTCCGGGTCGACGCCGCGGCCGCCGGGGAGGCCGGCATCCCGATCCTCGTCTCCGCGACCGTCCGACCCGGCGATCGACTGGAGATGGCCGGCGAGCTCCGCCGCCGAGCGCTCGACGCCCTCATGGCCAGCGGGATCGACCTGGCGACCGGCCGCACGTTCGTGATGTCGCGCCAACCCCGCCCCGACGCGGGGCCTGCGGCCGACGCGGAGGGTGGCGCCGACTACACCTGAGCCTGCACGATGTCCGGCCCGACGGTCGTGCCCGGCGGCAGCGGCCCAGGCCTGCGTATGATGCGGCCATCCCGCTGAGCAACGGAGGGCCCGGCGTGCAGCCCGACGCCCACGACGCCGCCTGGCAGTTCCGGATCGCGGTGGCCCACCCCGCGGCCTACCGCGTCCCCGGGCTCTGCTCGCCCGCCGTCGCACGACGCCTCGGTGGTCGAGACGATCCGGGACAACACCGGCACCGCGGAGGAGTAGGGACATGCCCTTCGGCCTTCCTCGCCGCGGCGCCCCGAAGCCCGCGCCCGCCCCCGCCCCAGCCCCCACCCGCACCGGCTCCGGGCGTCGCGGAATCCCGTTCGACGGCCTGACCGAGGAGTGGCGGCTGGTCGGCCGCATGGAGGTCGAGGGACGGCTCTCGGACGTCCTGAACCGGCGCGAGTCCATCGCGCTCAGCGAGATGCACTGGGCGCCGCTCGATGGCTCCGAGGAGATGACGCCAGCACCCGGCCTGGAGCGGGTCGATCCGTTCGACCTCATCGCCGTCTTCGCCGGCGTCGGCTCGCTGCCGTCGCTCACGGAGGCCGAGCGCGCGGCCCACAAGCTGCACAAGGTGCCCTACGACGTCGCCCTGGAGGTGACGCCGATCCACGTCGTCGGGACGGTCTACCTCTTCCCGGGCTCGGAGCCGGAGCGACTTGCTGGACCGCAGCACCGAGCTGTTCGTGCCCGTCACCGACGCCGTGGCGCTGCTGGGGAACAAGCCGCTCAACGATCCCGACGTGGACGTGGTCCTCGTCAACCGGTCCTACCTGCGCGGCATCGACCAGGTCGACCGGCGGACGGTGGACGCGGCCCGGGCGCTCCTCGGGATCCCGCCGCGCGACGCAGGCTGACCGTCAGGTCCGCGCCGATTCCCGGAGGCGGCCGAAGAGGGACACGAGCGGTGACGCGCGGCGCGCGTGGACGGCGCGGCGCGGGCGCACCGACGACTCGCTCGGCGAGAACCCGGAAGTCCTCGCTGACCTTCTCCTTCGGGAACATGTCGATGACCGTGCGCCCCTCATTGGCGGCCTTCACGAGCTGGAGCCCCGCAGAGCGGATCAGGGCGAGCGACGGCATCCCGATGGTGCGCTCCATGTCGGCGACGGAGACACCGCTGTTGGCGCGATTGATCACCATCGAGAGCTTCTCGCCGAAGCCCAGCTCGGCCGCGACGTCGCGGAGCTGGACGGCGGCCCGAAGGGCGGGCACGTCCGGGGTCACCGGGACGAGGATCTTGTCGGCGCGCTCGAAGATGGCGCGGTTGAGCGGCTCGTAGTCGGGGTGCAGGTCCACCACGACGACGTCGTGCGTGCGCCGTCCGGCGTCGATGGCCGCCGCGACGTGGCCCGGGTCGAGGAGGGACGTCCGGAGCGGGCTCGAGGCCAGGACCATGACGTGCATCCCCGAGGGATGCGCCGAGAGGAGGTCGTCGAGCGTGCCGGGAGGCGGAGCGCCCGCGTCGTGGGCGTCGACGACCTCGTCGACGAGGGTGCGCACGTGCTCCAGGCCGAGCGAGCTGGCGATGTGCCCGGTCACCGTGTCGGCGTCCACGAGGAGGACGCGACGGCCCATGGCCGTGAGGGACGCGGCCAGGTTGACCGCGACCGTCGTCTTGCCGACGCCGCCCTTGGGGTTGAAGACGGCGATGAGCGTCCCGTTGCGATGCCAGTCGTCCAGGCTCACGGGCCCGCTCTGGAGGACGGCCCCGCTGCCGTCGTCCACGGCCAGGCGCCGGATCATCATCGCCTCGACCCGCCAGCGGAGAGACTCCGGTGAGTAGGGTCGGGTGAAGTACTCGTCGCGCACGCCGGCCAGGCTGCCGTTGACGCGCTCGAGCGTGCGGGCGGAGAGGACCATGAGGGCGGGAATGTCGCGCCCGCCGTCCCGCAGGAGCTCGTAGTACTCGAGCGAGGTGTCGAAGTCGGTCTCGCCGTCGAGGATGGCGAGGGCGATGTGGCGGCCCGCCGCGAGCTGAGCCGCAAGATCGTCCGGCCGCTGGACCACGATCGGATCGAGGTCCGCCTCGCGCAGGGCGTCGGCAACCGGGCCGCGCTCGTCGCGGGGCAGCGCGATCGCGATCGTGGGACGAGCCATCGTGGTTCCTTCCTGGCGCTGGGCCGGAGCTCTGTCAGTCCTGGGGATCCTGGGCGCTGACCTGGATCACGCCGTCGCCGCTGCCGGTGATGCGGGCCGCGAAGCCGGGGAGGTCGGGATCAGGTCCCGCAGCGCGGTGGCGGGTTCGTGGGTCACGGCGAAGACGAACTCGGCGTCGGGGCCGGACGAGACGCCGACGTGGCTCACGCCGGGGAGGCGGCCCATGTGGCGCTTGAAGCTGGCGATGCTGGCCACGCTCACGAGGCCGGTCACGATGACCTGGGTGGTCACGGCGGCCTCTGCCGCGCCATCGGGCTCGCCCGGCACGAGGCCGGAGAGGCGGGCCGCCAGGGCGTCGCCACCGATCTCGGGCACGTCCTCGATCTCGGCCGCGGCCATCTCGACGGCTTCGACCTCGGCCGCGGCGAAGTCGGGCGCCAGCCCGAGCATCGCGAGCCGCGGGTCGACCTGGTCATCCTGCTGCGCTGCCGCCGGGGCGTCGGGCGCTGCAGCATCGGTCGCTCTCGACCTCGGCCAGGGCGTCCGTCGTCGCCTCGACGTCGCCCTCGGAGGCGGGCTCGGCCTGCAGGTCGGTGGCCTCGAGCGCGGCGGCGGCCTCGGCGGCTGCCTGGATCGCGGCCATGGCGGCCTCGTCGTCCACCGGTGCGTCGTCCGCAGCCGGCGTGGGCTCGATCTGCGTCGACTTCGGCGTTCGCGACCTGTTCCAGCTCGGTGGTGGGCTCGGGCGCCACGGCGATGGCCGCGACCGTCGCCTCGGTGACCGCGTCCGGCACGCCGAGGCCCGGCTCGCTCAGGAGCGCGGTCATCGCGTCCTCGTCGAGGTCGTCGAAGGATGGCGGCTCCGGGCAGGTTCGCGGCTCGGGCCGCGAAGACCGCCGGGTCGTCCTCGCGGGCGAGGTCGTCGAAGAACTGCCCCATCTCGGTCTCGAAGGCGGCCAGGCGGCCGCGGACCTTCTCGACCTCGTGCTCGACCAGGGCGGCGTGCCGCTCGAGCTGACCCTCGAGCTGCTCGCGCCTCATGCCCACCCGCCGTTCGGTCTCCTCGCGGATGCGGGCGATCTCGGCCTTGGACCAGTCCTTGACCGTCGCGACGTCGTCGTCGGCGTGGCGGCGGAGCTCGGTCGCGCCTGCCGTCGACCGGGCGCGGATCTGCTCGATGACGGCGGTGCCCTCGCCCCGGAACTGCTCGAGCGTCGCGGCGCGCGCCTGCTCGGCGGCCGCCTGCATCGCTCGCGTCAGGTCGGCGAGGAACTTCGTGGGCCGGCGCTGCGCGGCACCCGGAGGGAGCTCCCGAGGTCGGGGGATTCAGCGTGCTCGTCGGCAGGCGCCGGAGGATCGGCCTGCGCGTGGACGGGGGCCGCGTCGGGCGCAAGGATCGTCACGGGTGCATCCTCCTGGCCCTGGACGCCGTCCCCGGCCGCATCCTGGGGGCTTGTTTCGACTGGTTCCGGCGCCATCGGCGCGCTATCGGCGGTGTCGGAGGCCGGCGCGCCGGCGGCGAGCTCCTCGGCGGTCTCGGCCGACGCCTCGCGGGACGCCGTGCGATCCGTGCTCCACGGAAGCCGGAATCCGGTACGGGTATCGGTGGTTGCCATGCTGCTCGTTCCCCTGCTGCGCGTTCGGCCAGGGCGCCGTCGACGCCTGATGCGGATCCTAGGAGCGGGGAGGGGTGCGGTGGAGTTGACTGGTGGTACCAGCGGGCACCGCCGGTGGTACCGCCGGAGTCCCATTGGTGTCGGCCAGCACCGGCTCGGTGCCGCGACGTCACCGGGCGGTCGCGGCTACCATGGGCGGCCATGACGGACCCCCGGTCGACTGCTCCCGCCCCGGCGCCAACGCCCGCGGCGCAGGTGCCCTCACCCGCGACGCAGGCGCCCTCACCCGCGACGCCCGCGTCCGGGGACCCGGGCGCGCTCCTCGGGATGACCGCCCTGCCGCTCGACCGGCTCGGGCGGCGGATGCACGACCTGCGCATCTCGGTGACCGACCGCTGCAACTTCCGCTGCGGCTACTGCATGCCGGCCGAGATCTTCGGGCGCGACTACGCGTTCCTGCCGCGACGCCAGATCCTCACCTACGAGGAGGTTGCCCGGCTCGCCCGGCTCTTCGTGGCGTTCGGCGTCGAGAAGCTCCGCATCACCGGCGGCGAACCGACCGTGCGCCACGACCTGCCCGACCTCGTCCGGATGCTGGCCGCGATCGACGGCGTGCGTGACCTCACCCTGACCACGAACGGCACGGCTCTCCGACGCCTCGCCGCGCCGCTCGCGGACGCGGGCCTGCGCCGGATCACCGTGAGCCTGGACTCGCTCGACGACGAGGTCTTCCGACGGATGAACGGGGTCGACTTCCCGGTGGACCGGGTTCTCGACGGGATCGCCACCGCCGTCCGGGTCGGCCTTCGCGCCGGTCAAGATCAACATGGTCGTCCGCCGCGGTGTGAACGAGGCGTCGATCATTCCCGTGGCCCGCTGGGCGCGCGAGGAGGGGCTCATCCTGCGCTTCATCGAGTTCATGGACGTGGGCCACACGAACGGGTGGCGGATGGACGAGGTGGTGCCGCAGGCGGAGATCCTGGCCCGGATCGACGCCGAGATGCCGCTCGAGGCCCTGCCGGCCACCTACGCGGGCGAGGTGGCCGGCCGCTTCCGGTACCGCGACGGCTCGGGCGAGGTGGGGGTCATCGCGTCGGTGACCCAGCCGTTCTGCGGCGCCTGCACCCGCGCCCGCCTGTCCGCGGAAGGGGAGCTCTACACGTGCCTGTTCGCTGCGAGCGGCACGGACCTCAAGACACCACTGCGCGCCGGGGCCACGGACGAAGAGCTCGGCGAGCGAATCCGCGCCACGTGGACGATCCGCGCGGATCGCTACTCGGAGCTGCGCGCGGCCGGCACGGCCCAAGGACCGAGGGTCGAGATGTTCGCGATCGGAGGCTGAGGCGGCCGTGGCGGCGTCCGCGCCGCGGCCGCGGTCGCCCCGCGGGCTCCACGATCGGGTGGCACGGTCGTCGTGCTCGCCGCGCGCCGCAGGTCCTGACGCCGCCAACCGGGAGCTGACCGCGCCCAGCTGCCGTCCGGCGCCGCCCGGGCTGCCGCGGGTGGCCCGGTGCGCCCCACGGTTGTCCACGGGTTCTCCACACCATGCCGAAACCCGTGGATGCAGGAGTGGAGCCGGCCCGCACATTCGTGGACAACCCGGTTGTCCCCGGCCGGTGGCGCGGCGATGATCTGTCGTGCCCGGAGGGGCCGCGAGAGTCGAGACCACGGCGATCACATCAACGAGGTCCGACGAGACGCCTGGGAGCAATCCCGGGAGCCTTCCTCCGAGTGGTGCCGCGATCACATCAAGGGGCCGCTCGGGATCTCGGTTCCTCCGGGCGTTCTCGTGCCCGCCGGGCTGTGCGGGTCGGGGCGGAACCGCGCAACGCGGCGCGGCGCCAGCGCACCGGGGTGGAGTGCGTGGGGGCCTGCGGCGGACCGGCACCGGCGTCAGGTCGGCGGGTTGACCTCCTCGCGGTCGGTGAGCGGATCCGCGGCCGGGGTGCTGCACACGTAGTAGCGGAGCAGCATGCGGCCGGTGTTCGTGATCGCGTGCGGCAGCCCCATCTCCACGCGAACGCCCCGCAGGGGCTCCAGCGTCTCCTCGAGCGAGCCCATGCGCGCCGTGCCGCGCCCCTCGAACACGACGATGACGTGTTCCAGGCGCTGGTGGCGGTGCCAGCCCGTGCCCGCGCCGGGCTCGATCTCGACCTCGCCCAGGGAGAAGGCATCGGTCCCGAAGTCGCCCGGCTCGACGAGCACCCGCATCCGGACGCCAGGCCCGTCGACGACGCGCGCCTCCTCGCGCCGGCGGACGGGCTCGCCCTCCGCCTCCCAGGTCCGGAGCACGTCGCCGGGCCGCGCCGGGTCCACCTCGACCGTCGCCAGCAGGGCGAGCGCGTCGATCGACGATTCGTTGCGCACGAGGTGGTACTCGGCGGGCGCCTCGTAGAGGGCGTCGCCGGCCCGGACCACCGTCTGCCGGTCCAGCCGCGGGCCGTGCTCGAAGACGATCTCCCCGGCCGCCAGGTAGACGAGAGTCTCGGCTCCGTGCCGGTGCGGCCCGATCTCCGCGCCCGGCGGGATCCGGTCGAACTGGAGGTGGATCGTCATGGCGAAGGCCGGTCCGCCGGCCTATCCGTCGACGACGGGGAGCGAGCGGCCGGCCGCCTCGCGCGCCGGCGGCCTTGTCCGCCCACGCGGCGAGGACCGCGTCCTTGTGGGGGCGGATGGGGCAGTGCCCGTCGCGGTTGCCCATCTCGTCGCAGTAGCCGAGGGGGACGCACTTCGGGGCGAGGAAGCTGCCCAGGAACGGGCTGACGGCGAAGACCTCGTGGCGGATGAGCTGGAAGAGCCGCCGGATCTCCCACTGCGCCATCGTGCAGAGCCGCAATCCGGACATGTGGATGAGGGCACGCAGGTTGGCCGTCATCACGAGGTTCGTCCGGGTCGCGTTGGGGAAGACGAAACGGGCGTCCTCGCCGGGGATCCCGGCCGCGAGCAGGTCGCCGTACAGGCCCAGCGAGCCGTCGACCTGCTCCTCGAAGCGCGCCCGGAGCGTCGGGTCCGCCTCGGCGATCGTGCCCGGCAGCATGGTGGCCGCCCCCTTGAAGGAGACGTAGCGCTGGCTCTGCTGGTCGAACGCGACGCCGGCGCGGTGGCGCACGAGCTGGTGCGAGAGGGTGCGGCTCACGCCGCTGATCCCGAAGGTGAAGACGACGTGCTCGATCGTGCTCCCGTGGCCGCTCTCGATGACGCCGCTGATGAGCTTCTGCATCCTGGCCCGGTCGATCTCGCCGGTCTCGGCACGGCGGAAGATCTCGCCCGGCTCCAGCTCGCTGTAGCAGGTCCGGCAGGCGGTGTAGATCAACGGGACGTAGTAGCGCTCCACGATCTCCCGGTCGGGGAAGAGGAGCGTCGCCTTCATCCCGAGGTCGCGCCGCCCGGGGTTGCGCGGGATCCCGGTCTTCGCCCGTGCGGCCGCAGCCCCCGGATCGGGAGCGGGGACGGGCGACGGCGACGGGGACGAGCGGTCGGCCATGGTGCCCTGAGGATAGCCGCCCGCCGGTCGGGGGGAGCGGTGGCCGCGCGTCGGGCACCTCGCGGCGGTCGCCCGGCCGGAGACGCGCCCGTCAGCCCGAGACGGGCTCGACGGCGGTCGGCGTGCGCGCCTCGACCCCATGGAACCAGTGCCAGTAGAGCCAGGTGCCGAGCGAGTAGAGGACGATGATCGTCACGAAGTTGACGGTGTAGCCGGCCTCGAAGCCCAGCGAGTCCTGGAGGATGCTGTACCAGGGCCCGGCGATCACCCAGCCCAGCGACCAGAGGAGGCTCGCCCGTCGCCGCGTAGGTGGCCCGTTCGCCCGGCCGCAGCTGCTCCATCGCGAAGGCGTTGGCGATCGGGTTGCCGGCGTTCATCAGCGAGTTCCGCACGGTCATGGCCGCGATGACCGTCCACAGGACCGGGCTGAAGCCCAGGACGACGAGGAACGGGATGCTGGCGGCCTGGACGAGGGTCACCGAGCGCCACCTTGCCGACGCGCCGGGCGAGTGCCGGCTGGAGCATGACGGCGATGAAGGTGCCGACGCTCGTGATCGCGAAGACGACGTTGAGGGCGGCGAGGTCGAGGCCGAACTTGCCCTCGATGAAGACGTTCAGGAACGGGATCACCTGGCCCGCCCCGAGGGCGATGAGGAAGCCGGGGACGAGGAGCCGCCAGAAGGTCCGCGGATCCGACGGGCGCGGGATCCCCAGGCGGGCCGACCGCCGGGCGGCGGTGGGGCGGTGGTCCGGCCGGGCCGCGATCGGCTCGCCGGCCCACCCGTCGAGCGGCCGCTGCTCCAGCGTCCGCCAGTCGCGCTGCCGGCGCGGCCGGTCGTCGCGGAGCGCCAGCACGGTCAGCGTCGCGAGGGCGGCGGCGATCGGCCATGACCACGAGCAGGACCCGGTAGACGGACGGGTCGCCCGCGCCGGCCCCGGCGGCAGTGCCGCCGCACGGATCGCCGCGATCGCGCCGCCGAGCAGCGCCGCGCCCGACGTTCGTCACGTTCGAGATCGGCGAACTGGAGGCTGAAGAGCTCGTTGCGGTGCTCCGGCCGGCTCCGCTCCATCAGCGAGGGCGACTGGACGACGAAGAAGGCCTGGTTCGCTGCGCCGACGACGGCAGCGCAGAGGAGGATCGCCGCCGGCTCCGTGGTCAGGAGCAGGCCGAGGATGCCGAGCGTCGCCCCGCCGGTGCCGAGCGCCAGCACGAGCCGGCGCCCGATCCGGTCGGAGAGGATGCTGGCCGGGAAGGCGAAGACGACGCCCGCGGCCGCGCTCGCCGTGGCGGCCACGCCGATGAACGCGGGATCGAAGTCGAGGGCGACCAGGTAGAGGTTGAAGTCGACCCACCAGAGGCTGAAGGCGACTCCGTAGACGAGGGTCGTGAGGAGGAAGATCCGGGCGTCGCGCTCGAAGCCGGTGAAGCTCCGGACGTACCGCCGAAGGGCCGTCACGCCTCCTCGCGCGTCAGCCGGGCGGCTGGTCGGAGGGAGCGGCCGCCCGAGGAGCGGCGGCGTCGCGCGGCCGGAGTGTCTCTGCACGCCGGCCATGGTACCGCCGCGCCGTCGCCGGTTGGAGGCCGCCCGCCACCTCGACGGCCGATCGTCCGAAGCCCAGGCCTTCGTCGCACCCAGCCGTCGCATCCGTCGACCGCGGGACCGCTCCCCCGGGTCGGGGAGCGGCCTGTCAACCGCCCGCCGGGGCGCGCGGACCCTCCGGCGGGCTGTCCGCGGCAGGCGGAGCCGGCGGAACGTGGGCGGGCAGGGTGACCCGGAACGTGGTGCGGCCTGGGTCACCCGACACAAGCTCCAGGCGGCCGCCGTGGCGCTCGACGATCGAGCGCGAGATGTGGAGGCCCAGCCCGGTGCCCGCCCCGAGATCCTTGGTCGTGAAGAAGGGGTCGAAGATCCGCCTCTGCACGTCATCCGGGATCCCGGGGCCGCTGTCGCGGATCTCGACGGTCACTCCGTCGGCGGCGGGCGCGGGGATCGCGGTGATGGTCAGCTCGCCCGTCCCGCCCATCGCGTCGATCGCGTTCGCGATCAGGTTGGTCCAGACCTGGTTGAGCTCGCTCCCGTAGGCGTCGATCACCGGGAGGTCCGGCGCGTACGAGCGCTGGATGGCCACGCCGGCCTTCCAGCGGGAGCGAAGGATCACGAGGGTGTTCTCGATGCCCGCCGTCACCGCGACCCGCTGCACAGGAGCCCGGTCGAGGTACGTGTACTCGCGAACCGCGCCGATGATCTCGGAGATGCGCTCGGTGGCGATCGCGACCTCGGCGAGGAGCTGGCGCACCAGGGCAGTGGCGGCAAGCCAGGCCGCCACGATGAGCCGCGCCTCGTCGTCGCCGAACGGCGCGAGCAGGTCGTCGAGCTCGTTGCCGTCCCAGCCGAGGGCGACGAGCGCCGCCGCCGGCTCGTGGGGTGCCGCCATGCCGAGGCCGCCCAGCAGCCTTCCCACCGCGTCGCGCCGGTCGGCCGCGTCGAGCGGGTCGAGGGTCGGCGGGTCGCCGGCGCGGCGGGCCGTCTCCTCGCGCAGCGTGTCGAGCAGCTCGGCAGCCACCGGCCCCGCCGGCGGGTCCCCCGCCGGCCGTCAGCGTCCCGAGGGCTGTCGTGGCCCGATCCCATTCGTCGAGCGCCGCGTCGAGCTGGCCGACGCTGCTGCGGGCAGCCGCGGCCGGGTTGTTGAGCTCGTGCGCGAGGCCCGCGGCCAGGGTCCCGAGCGAGGCGAGCCGCTCCTGCTCCTGGGCCGACGACTCGAGATCGCGCAGCCGGCGAGCGACGGTGCCCACGAGCGACCGGAGGACGGCCGGCTCCCGGGCGAGCACGTCGAAGAGGTCGTCGCGCCCGATGCGCACGAGGCGGGCGGGCGTCGCGGCGCGCACCGTCGCTCGGCGGAGGCCGCCTTCGAGGACGGCGATCTCGCCCTGGACCGCGCCCGGCCCGACCGTCGTGAGGGACACTTCCCCGGATCCCGCGCGCCGGCTGACGGCGAGGTTCCCCTCCAGCAGCACGAAGAGGGCGTCGCCGGGGTCTCCCTCCGTGATGAGGATGTCGTCCCGGAGCCAGCGAGACCTCCGTTGCGACCGCCCGTACCCGGGCCAGCTCCCTGGGCCCGAGGTCCGCGAAGAGCGAGACGCCGGCCAGCGGATCGTCGGCCGCGCCGCTCCCGCCCTCGACCCACGGTGTCCTCGCGGACCATGGCGTACATGACGGCGTCCACCAGCGTGTCCCGGAAGGAGAGGTATCGGCGCAGGATTCCCTCGCGCCGGAAGCCCGCCCGCAGCGCCACCCGCCCCGACGCATCGTTGCCGACGAGCGTCGTGAGCTCCAGCCGCTCGAGCGTCGGATCCGCGAACGCCCAGGTCGCGAGGAGGCGGACCGCGCGCGTCGCGAGGCCCCGGCCGCGTGCGCCCGGGGCCAGCCAGTAGCCGACCGACGCCCGGCCGGGTACGCCGGCCCGCATGGAGGCCGATCATCCCGGCCAGGGCCCCGCTCCTGCGCTCCTCGATGGCAAGCGTGAGCTCGGAGCCGGTGGCCCAGCCGACTGCCACGCCGTCGACGAAGGCGACCGCGTCGGCGAGGGTGTAGGGGACGGGCACCGGGATCCAGCGCGCGATCTCCGGGTCGCTGCAGGCCGCCGCGATCGCCTCCGCGTCGTCCGGCCGGGGGAGACGGAGCTGCGACGACTTCGTCGGAGAGCGGCGGATCCGGGGGCAGGCGGGGCGGGGCAGGCGGCCGGGCGCCGGGCGCGGTCACGGCGTCACAGGCCGGCGAGGTGCTGGTGCACGAACTGGACGGCCATCGACCCCTCGCCGACCCCGGAGGCGATCCGCTTGACCGACCGGCTGCGGACGTCGCCGGCCGCGAAGATGCCCGGCACGCTCGTCTCGAGGAGGAACGGCTCCCGGGCGAGCGGCCAGCCGGCCACCCGGCCGTCCGCCGCCCGGGCCAGCGCCGGCCCGGTCACGATGAAGCCGGCGCCGTCGCGTTCCACGATGCCGGCCAGCCACTCGGTCCGGGGCAGCGCGCCGATGAAGAGGAAGAGCGCGTCCATCGCCTCGGCCGCGCGCGTCCCCGCCGCGGAGTCCTCCACCGTGATCTCCTCGAGACCCTCGGTCCCGCGCACGGCGGCGACACTGGCATTGAGGCGGATCGTGACGTTCGGGAGCGCGCGCAGCTGGTCCACGAGGTAGGCGGACATCCCGGCCTCGATGCTGCCCCCGCGGACCAGCAGCAGGACGCTGGCCGCGAACCGGGCGAGGTGGACCGCGGCCTGTCCCGGCGGAGTTGCCGCCGCCGACGACGGCCACCCGCTGGCCCCGCGTGGCGAGCGCCTCGGTGATGGCGGCGCCGTAGAAGACGCCGACGCCGACGAGCGGGTCGATTCCCTCGACCTCGAGGCGCCGGTACTGGACGCCCGAGGCGACGATGAGCGCGCCGCAGGCGATCTCGCTCCCGTCGTCGAGGGTCAGCAGGCGATAGCGGTCCTCCAGGCGGAGCGCCGTCGCCTCGCGCGAGGTGAGGAGCTCGGCCCCGAGGCGGGTCGCCTGGGCCACCGCGCGCCGCGCCAGGTCGGCCCCGGACAGGCCGGCCGGGAAGCCGAGGTAGTTCTCGATTCGCGAGGTCGTGCCCGCCTGGCCGCCGGGTGCCTCGCGCTCGACGAGCAGCGTGCTCAGGCCCTCCGACGCGCCGTAGACCGCCGCCGCGAGGCCGGCCGGGCCGCCGCCGACGATGACGAGGTCGTAGGTCCGCAGGTCGGCGCGCGTGCGCAGCCCGACCTTCTCGGCGATCGCGGCGTTGGCCGGGGCCAGCAGGTGCGAGCCGTCCGGGAAGACGAGCAGGGGGTCGCGCCCGAGCTCGATCCCCGCCGCGGCCGCCAGGCGATCCGCCTCCGGGTCCGACTTCCACGTCCACCCAGCGGTACGGCACGAGGTTGCGGGCCAGGTAGTCCTTGATCTCGTGGGCCCGGGCCGACCAGCGGTGCCCCACGAGGCGGATCCCCTCGAACGCGGGCCGGAAGGTGGCCCGCCAGTCGGAGAGCAGGTCGTCGAGGACCGGGAAGAGCCGCTCCTCGGGAGGATCCCACGGCTTCTGGAGGTACTGGTCGAGGCGGATCTCGTTGATGGCCCGGATCGCCACGTCGGTGTCCGCATAGGCAGTGAGGAGGACGCGGCGGGCGTCCGGGGCCAGCTCCAGCGAGGCGGCCAGGAGCTCGATGCCGGTCATCGTCGGCATCCGCTGGTCGGAGACGATCAGGGCCAGCGGGGTCTCGCGGAGGGCGAGGCGGCGGATGACGTCGAGGGCGGCGGTGCCGGAATCGGCGGCGAGGACCGTGTACTCCGTCCCGAAGTGGCCCCGGAGCTCGCGCTCGACGGCGCGCAGGACGGCGGGCTCGTCGTCGACGACGAGGATCACCGGGTTCGCCATGGCACGCCTCCCTCCCTCGCCGGCCGACCGCAGCGTCCCCGTCTCGCGGCGCGCCTGCCGGCGGCGCGCCTAGACTAGCCGACGACGGCTCCCAGGGCGAGGGGGCGGCCATGGAGGTTCCGATGGGCGGCCCCGCGGTGCGGCGCTACGTGGCGGACGGACGGGTCCGCGGCTACCCCGTCCGCACCGAGCACGTCCGGATCCCGATGGACGACGGGATCGATCTCGCGGCCACGCTCTACCTCCCCGACGCGTCCGGGGACGGCCCCTTCCCCGCGCTCCTGGAGTCGATCCCGTATCGCGAGGACGACTGGACGCTCTCGCGCGACTGGCCGCTCCACGGGGCGTTCGCGGCCGCCGGCTACGTCAGCTGCCGGCTCGACGTCCGGGGCACGGGCAGCAGCCGCGGGATCGCCGACGACGAGTACACCGAGCGCGAGATCCTCGACAACCTGGCGGTCATCGACTGGCTGGCGGATCGGCCCGGGGCGGGCGGGCCGGTGGGCATGTTCGGGATCAGCTGGGGCGGCTTCTCCGCCCTCCAGGCGGCGATGCGCCGTCCCCCGGCCCTGCGGGCGATCATCCCGGCCTGCTTCAGCCACGATCGCTACCACGTGGACGTCCACTGGTGGGGCGGCACCCGGCTCATCGGGGAGAGCGTCTACTGGCCGGTGGAGATGGTCGGCGAGAACGCCCTGCCGCCCGACCCGGAGCGCTTCGGCCAGGGCTGGCGCGAGGAGTGGCTCCGACGCCTCGACGCGACGCCCCAGTGGCCGCTGAGCTCGCTCCGCCACCAGCGCCGCGATGCCCACTGGCGGCACGGGTCGGCGATCGAGGACTGGGGCTCCATCGAGGCCGCGACCCTCGCCCTCGGGGGCCTGAACGACTCGTATCGCGACAGCGTCCTGGCCGTCGTGGCCAACGTTCGAGCGCCCGTGCGAGGAATCCTGGGCCCCTGGGGTCACGCCTGGCCGCATGCCGGTGCGCCCGGGACCGACGATCGACGGCGTGGGCCTCATGACCCGCTGGTGGGACCGCTGGCTCAAGGGCGAGCGCAACGGCGTCGACGAGGGGCCGGCCCTGACCGTCTTCGCGGTCGAGCCGGAGGGCGCGCAGCCGTTTCCCGACGGCCGTTGCGCCGGCCGACGTCCCGGGCCGCTGGTGGGCGATCGGCCGCTGGCCGTCCGTCCTCCGGATCGCGCCTCCGCCGCCGCTCCACCTGGGCGGCGTCGGATCCGCGGGCCTCGGAACGCTGGACGAGCGCCCGCCGTCGGGCGGCGCCGCGAGCCGACACCTGGGCCGGCGGGCCGGCCGTGGCGCTCGACTGCGCCGTTCACGTGCACCGGCAGCGAGCCCCAGGGCGGGCCGCTGGACCAGCGTCCGGACGACGCTGGATCGCTCGTGTACACCGGCGAGCCGCTCGCCGAGCCGGTCCTGGTCGTGGGGATCCCGGTCGTCGACCTGTGGGTGGCTGCCGACCGGCCGGTGGCGCAGGTCGCCGTGCGGCTGGAGGCGGTCGCCCCGGACGGAGCGTCGGCCCTGCTCGCCCGCGGCCTCCTCAACCTGACCCGGCGCCACTCGTTCGCGGATCCGGAGCCGATCGTGCCCGGCGAGATCATGGCCGTCTCGGTCCCGCTCACCGCGACCGGTGCCCGCGTGCCGGCCGGTCAGCGCCTGCGCATCGCGATCGCCGGCGCCGCCTTCCCCATCGCCTGGCCGCCGCCCGTCCCGGTCGCCCTGACCCTCTTCCACGACGCGCAGCGCCCGTCGCGCCTCCGCCTCCCGACGCCCGCCGGCTGGTCGCCCGCCACCGAGGAGCTCGGCACCGGGGTCTCGGACCCGGGCCTTGCCGAGCACCTGCCCGGCATCGCCGACACGTGGCGCGTGGAACGCGACGATCTTGCCGCCACGACCACCCTCGTCTCGGAGTTCGGGGGCGGCCATCGCTTCCCCGAGCGCGACGGGCTCGTCTTCGCCGCCGACGAGCGCTTCCGGATCATCGCTCACGACGACTGGGCGCACGCGGCCGCGCACGGCTCGGCGCTCTACCGCGTCGCCTGGCCCGGCGGTCCCGACCGTGACGGCCGACGGCCGCCTGGACGGTCGTCTCGGACGCCGAGGCCTTCACCGTGACCGCGAGCGTCGTCGCGACAGAGGACGGGGCCACCGTCTTCGAGCGGACCTGGGAGGAGCGCATCCCACGCGACCTCGTCTGACATGCTGCCGAACGCGGCCCGCGGTCTGGCGCGTGGGCTTGCGCGCGACAGCTCGAGGGCTCCGGCCGTCGCCGGTCGCCGGGCCGTTGTCCTGATGCTGCCCTTCACCTCGAGGAGCGACGCTGCCCTGATGTCGTTCCCCGTGAACGCCGACCTGCTCGCGCACGCCCGTGCCGCCCTGTGGCAGCGGGAGGGGCTCTTCTGGATCGTGGGCGGGGCCGGTTCCGGGAAGACCACCGTGTGCGAGATCCTGGCGGCCAGGTTCGAGATGCTCGTCTACGACATGGACGCGCATGTCTACGGATCGTTCCACGCTCGCTTCACCCCGGAGCGCCACCCGGTCAACACGGCGTGGACGAGATCGCCAGACGGCCTCGCGTGGCTCCTCGACATGTCCTGGGCCGAGTTCGACGCCTTCAACCGGGGCGCGCTTCCCGAGTACGTGGACCTGCTGTGCGAAGACCTCCTCGCGATGAGACCGGGCGCGCGCCTGCTCGTCGACGGCGGGATCTGCAACCCGTCGCTCGTTGCGCAGGTCATCCCCGCTCGCCGGATCGTCGGCCTGGCAAGGCCGGGGAGGTCGAGCGAGCAGGTTTGGACGGAGACGGCCGAACGGGCCTCGATGAAGGACGAGCTCGGCCAGCTGGCGAACCCCGAGGCTGCGTGGAGCACGTTCCTCGAGTTCGATGCGCGGATCACCAGCACCATCCTGCGGGAGTGCGAGGCAAGCGGCATCACGGTGTGCGCGCACAGCGCGACCGAATCCGCGGAGGAGACTGCTACCAGGGTTGCCGGGGCACTCGGACTCCTGTCAGTAGCGACCCTCGTCGGGAGGATCCGTCGCGCGATCGGCGCGCCGGCTGTCGCCGCGCGGCGGCCCGGCGACCCCGCTCACGCGCCGACGAGCCCCGCCGCGACCGCGACAGCCGCGCACGTGCCGGCGCCGCCCCCCGCCCTGAGCGAGCGATCATGCGGCCATGCAGCACGAGTCCACGCCCCGGTCCGCCCCGCCCTCGCGTCTCCCCGACCTCGGCCCGCGCGGCGAGGGCTGGGTGGCCATCCAGGTCGTCCTGTTCGTCCTGCTGGCCGTGGCCGGGTCGGCCGGGCCCGCCTGGGGCGACCCGTGGCTGGCCCTCGGGCGCGTCCTCGGGGCGCTGCTCATCACGTCCGGGATCGTCCTCGCCGGGCTCGGCCTGGTGGGCCTCCGCGAGAGCCTGACCGCGGTGCCGCGCCCGGTCGAGGGTGGCCGGCTCGTCGACACGGGCGTCTACGGCCTGGTTCGCCACCCGATCTACACCGGCATCATCCTGGCCGCTGCTCGGGTGGGGGCTCTGGACGGCGAGCCTGCCGGCGCTCGTCGTGGCCCTTGGGCTGGGTGCGTTCTTCGACCTGAAGTCGCGCCGCGAGGAGGCCTGGCTGCTCGGTGCCTACCCCGCCTACGCGGACTATCGGCAGCGTGTCCGCAAGCTGGTGCCGCTGGTCTACTGACGCGCTGCCGCAGCCGCTCGCCGCCGCCCAGGCGCGGACGGCCGCCACCGCGTGGGCGGCTACCGCCCTGCCGTCAGGCCCCGAGCGCAGCCCGTCGGAGACGGTCCATGACCGCCCGCCCGATTCCGACCGCCGGCACGGGCTGGGCCACGATCCGGTCGACGCCGGCGGCGTCGAGGTCGTGGAGCGCCTCGAAGAGGTGTGCGGCAACGGTCACCGGATCGCCGTCGGCCGCGAGAAGCTGCAGCGCCGCGAACGGGCCGCCCGCGGCAAGGGCGGCCTCGGCCCCGGCGGCCGACGTTGCGAGGAAGCCCAGGCGCTCACCCGGCCCCGCCCGAAGATGCCCTGCGGCGCCGGCCCCGAACGGGTCCACGATCTCCAGGCGGGCGCCCGGGGCGTAGTGCGCCCCCGACGAGCCGGGGGCCAGGGCGGGGCTGCCCGGGGCGCCAGGCACCGGGACGTCGAGCGGGCCGATCTCGGCCTCGATGGCCTCAGCCGCGAGGCCTCCCGGCCGGAGCAGGGCGGCGCGGCCGTCGGCCAGGAGCACGACCGTGGACTCGACGCCCACCCGGCATGGGCCGCCGTCGAGAACGAGCCGGACGCGCGACCCGAGCCCCCGCACGACGTGACTCGCCCGCGTGGGCGAAACGCGCCCGAACCGGTTGGCGGACGGGGCGGCGATCGGCACATCAGCTGCCCGGATGAGGGCTAGGGCAACCGGGTGGTCCGGCACACGCAGGCCCACAGTCGAGAGGCCGGCGGTGACGATCCCGGGAATGGTGTCGCGCCTGCGGAGGACGATCGTGAGCGGCCCGGGCCAGAAGCGCGCAGCGAGCCGGGCAACTCTCGGGTCTGCCGCGTCCGCCGGGTGGGTGTAGGCACCCAGCTCCGCGGGGTCAGCAAGGTGGACGATGAGCGGATCGAACGACGGTCGTTCCTTCGCCGCGAAGACGCGGGCGACCGCCGTCGGGTCCAGGGCATGGGCTCCGAGCCCGTAGACCGTCTCGGTCGGGAAGGCCACGAGCTCGCCCGAGCGGATGAGGGCGGCCGCCTCGCGGATCGCGGCCGGGTCGTCGCCGGGGAGCACCCGCGGCGACCCGCCGCGGGTGCGTGGCAGCCCCTTGGGTCGCGCGGATCAGCCTCCCCCCGGGTCACGGCCGGCGGCGGATCGGGGGTGGCGTCCGGCCGGCGGCGCCGGGGCGTGGCGTCCGGCGAGCCCGCCGGCGCGGGTCGACGCGCGCGAGCCAGGCTGCCTGCCAGACGGAACAGAGGAGGTCGAGCACCTCCAGGCGGTCGACCGCCTCATCAAGCGACCGGCCGATCGTGAGCGCTCCATGGCGGTCCAGGAGTACGGCGCCGACCAGCGGATCGCGCAGCGCCTCGGCCACGGCGGCCGTGACCGCGGGACCGCCGAAGGGGAGAGCGGGGACGTACGCCACCCGTCCCAGGACCGCCTGCGCCTCCGGGAGCACCGCCGCGTCGGGGCGAAGCCCCGCCAGGAGGCAGCCGAGCACGGCGGACGGATGGGCGTGGGCGATCGCCGCGGCGTCGGGACGCACGGCGTAGGCGGCCCGGTGGACGGCGATGTCCGAGCTCGGCCGCCGGCGGATGTCGCCCGGGGACGGCTCGTCCTGGTCGAGCGTCACCGCCAGGATGTCTCCCGGCTCGAGCTCGTCCTTGCGCCGGCCCGAGGGGGTGACGGCGAGGGCGAACGGGCCGAGGCGAACGGACAGGTTGCTGTCGGTGCCGTTGACGAGGCGACGCGCCCCGAGGCGCCGCCCCGCCGCAACGATTGCGACGGCCGCCGCTTCGAACGCGGGGTGGGGGTGGGCGGAGGTGTTCATGGCGGAAGCATCGCACGACGGCGGAGACGCGAACCGCGCGCGCGCGCGTCGGAGGATGGACCGCCGGCCGCCCGGGCGCCCGGTCCTCGCACCACTCGGAGCCCCCCGTGAACGATCGATGGTCTCGTTCCGCCCTCGCCGTCGGCTGCTCGCCCTGCTCGTTCCTCGTCGCCGCCTGCTCGGGCGCGCTCCGCCACCTCGCGTCACCCTCCACGCCGGCCCGTCCTGCCCTCCCCATCGCCGCCACCGGTCGCCTTCGTGATCCATGCTCGTGGACCAGGCACTGCCGCCTCGTGCCCTGTTCGGCAACCTGCCGGTGCTCGTCGCACGCCGACGGTCGCGTCCTCCCCAGGCCCGTGGGAGATCTACCCGGGCCCGCTCGTGGCCCCCTTCGTCGAGCGGCCGATCAGCCCCAGGGCGTTGCCGCCTGCTCCAGGCGGCAAAGGACGCCGGCATCCTGGACCCCGGCACGGACTTCACGGGCGGCGCGATGCCGATGGGCGCCGCCGCGGCCCGGCTCCAGATCGTCGTCGACGGCGTCGACCCACGACCTCGTCGGCGACCCGAACGCCGCAGGTCCCGTGCCCGCCGACGCAAGCCTGCCCGGGCTGTCCCGGGGACCCCGGCGGCGTTCGCGCGGTTCTGGTACCAGCTCCTGGACATGGCCGGCTGGCTCGGGCCGGAGCTGGGCCCCGAGCAGCCGCACGTGCCGGCATCCTACGCAGTCATCATCGGACCGCCCCCGGAGCCCTGGGAGGGCGTCACCCCCGTCGTCTGGCCCGTGCGGATCCTCCCCTGCGCCTTCGGGGCGCCGGTGCGCGGCGAGCCGGGGACCCGCTGCGGGATCGCGGCGGGCGACCTCGGGCGGCGCTCCCGGACCCTTCGCCGGGGCGACGCAGCTGACCCCGTTCGTGGCTACGGCAACGGCCAGCGCCACCCGCGGCTGACCGTCCGCGCGCTGCTCCCCGGTGACGAGGATCCCTGCGCCCTGATCGTCGGTAGCGACGCCCCCGAGATCAGCCGCCCGGCGCGCCCGGCGCGATCCTGGCCCGGATGGCGTCGATGCCGCCGAGCCAGTCCGAGACGATCTCCTGCCACCACGTTGCGCCGGCGGCCTCGAAGGCGGCGACGGTGTCTGCCGCCGCGGCTCGGTCATCGCCCGGCGTAACGCCGGCGGCCACCATCTCGTACGTGGCATCGGCGGCCGATCCGGCCATGGCCCGCAGCTCGCGGACGCGGGCCGTATCGCGGGCGAACATCTCGAGCGGCAGGTAGCCGTCCTCGACTGCCGGCGCAAATCCGTCCCAGCGCGCCGCGCGGCGCAGCGGCGCATCGGGTCCCGGGCGGAGCGCCGCCACCCACACGGGGATCCGAGGCTCCTGGACCGGGCGCGGCAGGAAGGTCGCCTCAGCGACGCGGTAGTGCTCCCCGGTAAACGCGAATGGCTCGCCGCTCCAGAGCCCCTCCAGGATCGCCAGGCTCTCATCGACCATGGCGCCCCGGCGGGCGAGCTCCGTCTCGTCGCCGAACCAGCCGAAGTCCGCGTCGGACGGCCAGCCCAGGCCGACACCCAGGATCAGCCGTCCGCCGCTCAGGCGGTCGAGGCTGGCCGTCTCCCGGGCCAGCTTGGCCGGACGTCGCCGGGGTAGCGCCGCGACCATGGGGCCAAGGCGGATCCGGGTGGTGGCCTGGGCGATGGCCGCGAGGGCGATCCAGGGGTCCGCGATCTCCAGCGTCCAGGCCGCATCGACCAGCAGGTGGTCCCACACGAAGAACCCGTCCCAGCCCGCATCCTCGGCGCGGCTGGCGAGCTCAACGAGGGCGCGCGGGTCACCGCCGGACCCGAAGTTCGGGATCTGGATCGCGAACTGCATCGAGGGAGAGCGTACTCTTCGCCGGTGACGACGACCACGCCCGCGGGTGGTGCCCCCGTGCCCGCGAGGGCTGCGCATCCCCCTGCCACCCTGTTGCCCGGCCCGGGTGGCGCGGAGGAGGAGCCCATCCACCTGGCTCCCGCGGCGGCAGTGCCGGCGATCGCCGACGCGCCGCTGCGGGGCAACCGCGACTTCTGGGTTGTCCTCCTGGGCCAGGGGATCAGTTCCTTCGGTGACGCGATCACGAACACGGCCCTCCCGATCCTGGTCCTGGCGCTCACCGGATCGGGCCTCGCGATGGGGATCGTGGGCGTGCTCTCGACACTCCCCGACCTGGTGCTCGGCCTGCCCGCCGGCGCCTACGCCGACCGCTGGGACCGTCGCAGGATGATGTTCTCCGCCGACCTCGGGCGGGCGGTGCTCACCGCCGTCATCCCGATCTCGGTCTGGCTCGGCGGGCCGACCCTGACCCTCATCCTCCTGGTGACGTTTCCCCTCAACGCCCTGCGGGTCCTCTGGCTGGCCGGGTTCACCGCGGCGGTCCCGGGCCTGGTGGGTCGCGGCCTGATCGCGCGGGCGAACGCCATCTTCGAGGCCTTCTTCACCATCGGTTGGATCATCGGGCCGGCACTGGCCGGCTTCCTGGCGGCCGCGATCGGCCCGGGTCCCACGATCGCGCTCGACGCGATGACCTTCGCGATCTCGGCTGGGGCGATCCTGCTGGTGCGTCGCCCGCTGCGCCCGGCCGCTCGGACTGAGCCCACGCACCTGCTGGAGGACATTCGCGAGGGGATTTCGTACGTCGTCCGCGAGCCCACGCTGCGGGCCGTGATCGCGCTATGGAGCACGATCTCGGTCATCTATGCCGGCCTGACGAGCGGCCTCATCTTCTACATCACGATCGACCGCGACCTCGGCTCCAGCGTCGTCGGTCTCGTGCTCTCCGCCTTCGCCGTTGGCGCCTTCGGCGGGTCGCTGGTGGCTGCCCGGATGGCCTTCCGCGCCGTCGGGCCGGTGATGATCGTCGGCGCCGTCGTGATGGGCATCACGCTGGTGATCGTCGCGACCGACGCTCCGGTGCCCGTCCTCGTGGGTGCTGCGTTCGTGGCAGGGCTCCTCGACGCCAACGTCGCCGTCTCGTACCTGACCCTTCGCACGCAGCTCTCGCCCGACGCGCTCCTTGGGCGGGTCGGGGCGACGGCGCGGACGATCTCGGTCGGCCTCATGCCGCTCGGCGCCCTGGTGGCGGGGATCCTGCTCGACGCGATCGGTGGCGCAGCGACCCTGGCCCTCATGGGCGCAGCCTCGATCGCCGCCGGCCTCGGGTTCGCCCTCCTGCCCAACGTGCGGCACGCCCGTGTGCCGCGCAGGGAGTCGACACCGTGACGGCCGGCGAGGGCTCCGCGTCTCGGCGTCGCGACCTCCGCGCGCCCCGCATGCCGACGCGTGGGCGCTCGATCCGGATCTCGTCTTCCTGAACCACGGCTCGTTCGGGGCCTGCCCGCGCGCGGTCCTCGCGGTCCAGGCCGACCTTCGGGCCGAGCTGGAGGCGAACCCGGTCGCGTTCCTCGGACGGGCGCTCGAAGACCGCCTCGACCAGGCGCGGTCGAGACTGGCCGAGTTCCTCGGGGCGGACCCGGCGGACCTGGCCTTCGTGCCCAATGCCACGGCCGGCGTGGCCTCCGTGCTCCGCAGCCTCCGTTTCGCCCCCGGCGACGAGATCGTGACCACCGATCACGAGTACAACGCCGCCCTGAACATGGCGCGCTTCGCCGCGGCCCGCGACGGGGCGCGGGTCGTGGTCGCCCGGATCCCCCTGCCGACGACTGGGCCCGACGAGGTCGCCGAGCGCATCCTTGCTGTCGTCGGCCCGCGGACGCGCCTGGTGCTCGTGAGCCACGTGACGAGTCCCACGGCGCTCATCCTCCCGGTCGAACGCCTCGTCGCGACCCTGGAGGGTCGCGGGATCCCGGTCCTGGTGGACGGCGCCCACGGGCCGGGGATGCTGCCGCTCGACCTGTCGGCCCTCGGGGCGAGCTTCTACGCCGGCAATCTCCACAAGTGGGTCTGCGCGCCGAAGGGCGCGGCCTTCCTCCACGTGCGGCGCGACCGCCAGGCGGCGATCCGGCCCCTCGCGATCAGCCACGGGGCGAACGACCCGCGGCCCGGTCGGACGACCTTCCGCAAGGAGTTCGACTGGACGGGGACGGCTGACCCGACGCCCTTCCTCGCGGTGCCCGCGGCCATCGACGCCGTGGGCGGCATGGTCGCCGGCGGCTGGGCGACCGTCATGGCCCGCAACCGCGCCTCGCCGCGCTCGCGCGCCGGACGCTGGCGCCGGCGGCCGGCCTCCCGTCCTCGCGCCCGAGACGATGCTCGGCTCGCATGGCCGCGATCGAGCTGCCGCCGGATCGCGGCTTCGCCGCTCGCGGCCCCGCCGACCCCGATCCGCTGCAGGCGCGCCTCCTGGAGACGGCCGCGATCGAGGTGCCGCTCCACGCCTGGCCCCGCGACCCCGTTCCCGGGGAGCGCCGCCGCCGGCTCCTCCGCGTCTCCGCCCACCTCCACAACGACGCCGGCGAGTACGGGCACCTGGCGGAGGCGCTCCGGGTGCTCCTGGCGGACGCGCCTGTGAACGCGCGCATGCCGAGACGGAACGGGCTGTCGCAGTGAGCACTACGGGACGGCCGGGCGCGAGCCTCCCGCGCCGCGCCATCGGCCGTCGGACCGGCGAGAGCGGATCGTCGCCCTCGACGACGTGACGCTGGCGGTCCGATCGCGGCGAGATCTTCGGCTTCCTGGGCCCGAACGGCGCCGGCAAGACCACCTGCATCCGGCTTCTCCTGGGGTTCCTCCACCCGACGGCAGGCGCGGCGCGCGTGCTCGGCCTCGACGTCGGGCGCGACAGCGTCGCGATCCGGGCTCGGGTCGGCTACCTGCCCGGCGGCATCGCGCTCTACGACGCGATGACCGGCGAGCGACCTCCTCGACTACCTGGCGGCGTTCTACCGCCGCCCGCCGGTCCTGCGAGAGCGACTCCTCGACGGCCTCGAGCTGGCCGCGCGCGACCTGGCCCGCCCGGTCCGCGACTACTCCCGTGGGATGCGCCAGAAGCTCGGCATCATCCAGGCGCTCCAGCACGACCCCGAGCTCGCCATCCTCGACGAGCCGTCGGAGGGCCTCGACCCCCTGATGCAGCGCGCCTTCTACGAGATCCTCGACGAGCTGCGGGCGGCGGGCCGGACCGTCTTCCTCTCGTCGCACATCCTCTCCGAGGTCGAGCGGGTCTGCGATCGGGTCGCGATCGTCCGGCGCGGACGCCTCGTCGCGCTTCGAGGACATCGCCGCGCTCCTGGCCCGGCGTCGCCGGACGGTCGAGATGCGGCTCGACGGCGCGCCGCCGTCGCTCGCCGGCGTCCCGGGCGTCTCCGACGTCGTGATGGTCGACGGGCGCCTCCGGTGCCAGCTCGAGGGCGACGTGCGGCCGTTCCTCGCCGCGATCGCGGGGTCGGCCGGTCACGCGACCTGACGATCGAGCCGGCCCGGCTCGAGGAGGCGTTCCTCGAGTTCTACGACGGATGACGCGGGCACCGACGGCCGGGGCGGGCGGCCGCGCCGTGGCCGGGCAGGACGCGGCGTCATGAGCGCGCCCTCTTCCGCCGCACCCTGGCCGCCGAACCGCTGGCGGCTGCTCGTGGTCGCGGCCGGCCTCGCCACCTGGGGATTCCTGCTGCCCGTCATCTACGCGACGTTCGGCGCGACTTCCGGCGGCTTGTCGAGAGCGGCTACTTCGCGGACCTGTTCGACGCTGTTCACCTCGTTCGGCGGGCGGCAGCGTCTTCACCCTGAGCGGGTCGGTCGCGCTCGGCTTCATCCACCCGATCGCCGATCGCGCTCGGTCGCCGTGTTCGCGATCGGGCTTCCCGGTCGCTCGCCATCGCCGGCGAGCGCCAGCGCGGCACCCTCGAGGTCCTGCTCGCCCGGCCGATCTCGCGACGGGCCGTGTACCGGCACCGCCCTCGGCGGCCACGTGGCTCTTCGTCGTCGCGGTGCTCGTCGCGAACACCGCCGGCGTGATCGCCGGGTCCCTTCTCTTCGGCGTCGCCGGCGAGCTGGACGCCGGCCTGCCTGGCCCTGACGTGGGTGAACGCCGTCGGTCCTCTTCGCGGCGCTCGGCTCGCTCGCCCTGCGGCCTCGGCCTCGTTCGACCGGCTCGGCCCCCGCGCTCGGGATCATCCTGGCCGTTCTCGATCGCCGTCCTACGCCGTGGAGTTCCTCGGGCGCGATCTGGCCCGACCTCGCCTGGCTGCTGCCGTGGTCCCTGTTCCACTACTTCCAGCCGGCCGAGATCCTCGGGGGCAAGCCCGACGGCGCGGACCTGCTCGTGCTCGCCGCGGTCGCCGTCGCGGCCACCGCGTACGGGCTCTGGATCTTCCCCCGGCGCGACCTCGCCGCGCCCAGCTGACCACGGCGCCCTGCCGGGTGCCGCCTACGGCGATGGGCGACGGGGCGGCAGACCGCGGACGGGACGGGCGAGCCCGGGGGCGACGGCGATGCCGGGGGCGCGACGCGGACGGCCTCGATGGCTTCGCGCAGCCGGCGGCCAGGTCCGGCTGAAGCCGGTCAGGACCCGTTCGCCGCCGGGGCCGCGCAGCCGGAGGGTCGGCGTGGACGTGACGCCGACGTTGCGGCCGGCCGTCGTCTCGTCGGCGACGGCCTTCGCCACGGCGGGGTCGTCGAGGCAGGCCGTGAAGGCGTCCTGCGAGGGCACGCCGGCGATCTCCGCCAGCTGGACCAGGTTCTCGCGCGCAAAGCGGCCCTGGTTCTCGCCCTGCTGGAAGGTGTAGAGGGCGTCGTGGTAGCGGAGCTGGGCGGCCGGCTCCTGGGCTCCTGCGCAGCGGCTCGCGACGGCCGCGTCGATCGATTCCTGGCCCAGGAAGGCGAAGTCGCGGTAGACGACGCGGGCGATGCCCGGCGTGACGTACTCGCGGTCGATCGCGCCGCCGAAGAGGAGATCCTCCAGCCGGCAGAACGGGCACTGGTAGTCGGCCCAGACCTCGATCGTCACCGGGGCGTCGGGCCGCCCGAACGTGTTCCCGGCGGCGGCCGTCGGCCCGGCGGGCGCCCGGGGGTCGGCGACGGCGCCGCCGCTCCCGATCGCGCCCGTCGAGATGGCGAAGCCGGCCACGCCGATGACGACGCCGAGCGCGAGCGCGACCAGCCAGCCGAGGACGGCGGCGCGACGGCGGGCGCCGTTCCCGGGTGCCGCGGCCGCGGCGACGTCGGAGGGCCCCGGGTGCGCGGCGGGAGGGCCGGCGCTCGGGTGCGGCCTCGGGCGGGGTCGCGGCTCCGGCTCGGGCGGGCTCGGGCGTCGGGCTCGGCGCTCGGGCGTGGACCGGGCTCGTCGGGCCGGTCGGGCTGCGGGCTCGGGGCCCGGGGTGGTCGGGTCGGTCATCAGAGGTCCCTGCGGGTGGTCATGCGCGACAGAGTAGCGGGCGCCGGCTCCTGGTGCCGACGCCGGGTCACGGTCGCGGGCGCGACTCCCTCCGGACGGGCCCACCGCACCGGACCGCACCGGAGCCACCGCTCGGTGACCCGGGGCACCGGAAGATGGTCACCCGGGACCTCCCGGCAGTCCCAAACCGCCCACCGGCGCGTGTAGAGTGCGGGTGCGGTCGTGCGAAGCCGCCGGCGCGGGCACCGCCGGGCAGAACGCACCGCCGGGGAAGAACGAAGGAACCACGTGTCGTCGGACCAGCTCAGCTACGTCCTCGTCGCGCTCATCGTGACCGGGGTCGCGATCCTCCTCCTGCTCGTGGGCGCCCTGATCGCCCGGCGCGGTCGAGACGGCCGGCGCGACGCCGCGCCTGTCGCAGCGGCGGCCGCCACCGCCGCCCCGAGCCGCCTCCGGCGGCGATCCCGGTCGCCGCGCCCACGCCGGCGGCCCCGCCGGTCGTCGCCCCGCTCCCGCCACGCCGATCTCGAGCCGCTGCCCGAGCCGCCCTTGCACGCCCGCGGACGCCGACCATCCGCTCGAAGAGTCCGCGGTCACGTCGGCTGACCTCGCGGCTGCCGCCCGGCGCGTCGACGATCCGCGGGAGCAGGAGATCATCGAGGGCTTCCTGTCGATCGCCCCGCGCCGGCGCGAGGCGGCCTACGCGGCCCCGGCCGGCCCGACGGCGACGGCAGCCGTGTCGGCGCCCAGCGAGCCGGGCTCTCCCGCCGACCAGGGCTCCGCCCCGCCCGACCCCTACGTGGACGACGCCACGGGCCTCGATTCGCGGGCGGCATGGGAGCGGATCCTGGCCGAGGAGAACGCCCGCTACGTCCGCTACCGGCGTCCCGTCGGGATCGTGATGGCGGAGCTCGACGGCTTCACCCGGTTCGAGGACGGCTTCGGCGCCGAGGCGTCGCGCCGGGTCGTGGCGGCGGTTGGCGGTGCGATGCGCCGCAGCGCGCGCCGGACGGACCACATCGCCCACGTGGGCGGTGGTCGCTTCCTCGTCCTCCTCCCGGAGACGGACGAGATCCAGGCGATCAACTACGTGGAGCGGATCCGCGGCGAGTGCGACCGCTGGCTCGATGCCGGCGCCGTGGCCCTGCGCCTCTCGGTGGGCTGGGCAAGCCCGAGCGCCGTCGGCGAGCTGGACACCGCCGTGCGCACCGCCGAGGAGCGGATGTACGCCGAGCGGCGCCGCGCCTCCCGCGTCGCGGTCACGAACCCCGACGCTTCACGCTGACGGGGGCGCCTGCCGGGCGGCGAGTGCCCCGTCGCCCCGCGGCGCCCTCGTCGGGCTCTGCCGTGCGCGTCCGGCCCTAGACGACCGAGGGCGTGAGGAGGACCGGCAGGCCGAGTCTTGTTCTCGTAGTGAGGGCGGTAGCGCTCGACGTTGTAGGCGTGCTCGACGTCCACGGTCCGGGCCCCCGGTTCGGGGATGGGGCAGTAGGAGTACCGCCCGTCGCGGATCGCCGTCATCTGCGCCGGTCTTGCCGTCGACCACGAGCTCCATGGCGACGTTCGCGAAGGTGATCGCCACCATCTGGTCGAAGGCGTCCGGCTCGCCCGAGCGAAGGTCGTAGGTCAGCTCCGAGTTGACGGTCTCGACGCCGGTCCGGCGCCTGATCTCGTGGGCCAGGAACTCGCCGATGCTCGCCTTGTGTCGGTGCCCATAGGCGTCGGCGTCGCCGACCTCCTGGACCTTCATTCCCTGCGGGCAGGGCGCCCTCCGAGGCGATCACGAACGAGTAGCGGCTGGGGTTGTTGGCTCGATCCTCGACGAGGAGGTCGACGAGGTGCTGGAGGTCGAAGTGGAACTCCGGGATGACGCACCGCGCGGACGTGACGTAGGCCGTGTAGAGCGCCGTGAAGCCGGCGTTGCGCCCGAAGACCCGGAAGACGCCGATCCGCTCATGCGAGCCAAGCGTCGTCCGCTGCCGGTTGATGGCGTCCTTGGCCCGCGTGATCGCGGTCGAGAAGCCGATGCAGTACTCCGTCCCCTGGACGTCATTGTCCATCGTCTTGGGGATGGCGATGATCTGGACGCCCGCGTCGGCGAGCACCTTCGCGTACGAGAGGGTGTCGTCGCCGCCGATCGAGATCAGGGTGTGGATCTTCAGGCGCTCGAGGTTCTCGAGGACGACCGGGGTGAAGTCGTAGACACCCTCGCCCGTCTCCAGCGATGGGAGGCGCTCCGCGGGCACCACGGAGGGGAGCTTGCCGGCGCAGCATCTTCCGGGGGTTCGTGCGGCTGGAGTGAAGGAATGTGCCGCCCGTCCGGTCGATCTTCCGCGTGTTCGCCCGGTCCAGTGACCGGACGTAGTCGGGGTCCGGCTCGGGACCCGGACGCATGTGGGTCAGGGCCTCCCAGCCTCGACGAAGCCCGGTCACCTCGAAGCCGAGCTCGGTGGAGCGGTAGACGACGCTCTTGATCACGGAGTTGAGGCCGGGTACGTCGCCGCCCCCGGTGAGGATGCCGATGCGGCGTGACTGCGACATGCTCGCGGTGCTCCCTCGGAGGTTGCCGGTGGCCGACGTGACGGGCCTGCAATCCATCGCCATGGTAGCGGCCCGCTGCCTCGGCGGTGGCGGCCGACCGGCGTGCGGCGGGAGGGCCGTTCCGCCCGCGTCCGCAGTCAGCGGCTGTGGTGGACCCGGCTCGCCTTGTGCTGGTGGGCCGGGATCCGGTCGCCGCCGCGGGGCTGGAGGGGCCGCACCGGGGTCTCCGGATCCGGGAGGAACTCCTCGACGACCTCGACCGGGATCGCCCGCCGCAGGAGGCGCTGGATCGACCGCAGGTAGTCAACCTCGTCGGGGCACGCGAGGCTGATCGCAATGCCGCTCGCACCCGCGCGCCCGGTGCGGCCGATCCGGTGGACGTAGTCCTCGGCCTTCATCGGGAGGTCGAAGTTGACGACGACCGGGAGCTCCTCGATGTCGAGGCCGCGCGAGGCGACGTCGGTCGCCACCAGGATCTCCACGACGCCGGACTTGAAGTCGGCGAGGGCGCGGATCCGCTCGGCCTGCGTGCGGTCGGAGTGGATGGCCGTGGCGGCGAAGCCGTGGCGGTCCAGGTCCGAGGCGATCCGCCGGGCGGCGATCTTCGTGCGCGTGAAGACGAGGACCTGGCGGAGATCGTGGGCCCGGACCAGGTGCTCGAGGAGCTGGAGCTTGAGCTCCCGGTCCACCGGGTAGAGGACCTCGCGGACTGCCGAGGCCGTTGCGTTGCGGGCGGCGACCTCCACCGTCGCGGGGTTGGTGAGGAACTCCTTGGACAGGCGCCGGATCTCGTCGGAGAACGTGGCCGAGAACAGGAGGGTCTGCTTGCGCGTTCGGCAGGAGCTCCAGGATCCGGCGGATGTCCGGGATGAAGCCCATGTCGAGCATCCGGTCGCCCTCGTCGAGGACGAGGATCTCGACCTGGCCCAGGTTCGCCGCCCGCTGGCCGACGAGGTCGAGGAGCCGGCCGGGGGTCGCGACGAGGAGCTCGACGCCGGCGCGCAGCTCCTTGATCTGGGGGTCGAGCGGGACGCCGCCGAAGACGACCGCGGACCGCAGGGGCACGTGGCGCCCGTAGGCGGCGGCCATCTCGGCGACCTGCATCGCCAGCTCGCGGGTGGGCGTCAGCACGAGGGCCCGGACGGGGTGGCGGGCCGGGGAGAACGAGGTGTTCGTGTAGGGCTTCAGGCGTTCGAAGATCGGCAGGACGAAGGCGGCGGTCTTGCCGGTCCCGGTCTGGGCGGCGCCCATGAGGTCGCGCCCCTGCGAGGATGAGCGGGATTGCCTGCACCTGGATGGGGGTGGGTTCGGTGTAGCCTTCATCCGCCACCGCGCGGAGCAGTTCGGCCGACAGGCCCAGCGATTCGAAAGTCGTCACGTCCGCGCAGCATAATCGATGCTGCGTCCGGGACCGTGTGGGACCCGCGCAGGGCGGGTGAGGAGGCGACGATGGCGAAACGAAGAGACCGACGGCGACGCGCCGCGCGACGAGGCGCCGGTCGTCCGGAAGGGACGCAATCAGCGGGCCGAGCGCGGCCGCCTGCGGATCCCGGCGGCGGCCCTCGACAGCCCGCCGTCGGCGCCTCTCGAGCCCGAGCAGTCGCGCACCCTCGGCAAGAAGGAGTACGAGCGCGAGCTGCGGCGCCTCAACATCGAGCTCGTGAAGTGGCAGGAGTGGATCCGCGACCAGGGGCTCAAGGTCGTCGCGATCTTCGAGGGCCGCGACGCGGCCGGCAAGGGCGGCTCGATCAAGCGGATCACCGAGCCGCTCAACCCGCGCTACGCCCGCGTCGCTGCGTTGCCGGCGCCCGACCGAGCGCGAGAAGACCCAGTGGTACTTCCAGCGCTACGTCACGCATCTGCCGGCCGCGGGCGAGATCGTCCTCTTCGACCGCAGCTGGTACAACCGCGCCGGGGTCGAGCGGGTCATGGGCTTCTGCAGCGACGACGAGTACCAGGAGTTCCTGCGCTCCTGCCCGGAGTTCGAGCGGATGCTGGTGCGGAGCGGGATCCTCCTCGTGAAGTACTGGTTCAGCGTCAGCGACGAGGAGCAGGAGCGCCGCTTCCAGGACCGCCTCACCGACCCGACGAAGCGCTGGAAGCTCTCGCCGATGGACGTCGAGAGCCGCTCCCGCTGGATGGACTACAGCAAGGCCAAGGACGAGATGTTCGCCCACACCGACATCAAGCAGGCGCCCTGGTGGGTCGTCCGCTCCGACAACAAGAAGCGCGCCCGTCTCAACGTCATCACCCACCTCCTCTCGCTTGTCCCGTACGAGGACCTGACACCCCAGCCGATCGTCCTGCCGCCGCGCCAGAAGGACACCGGCTACGTGCGGCCGCCGATGGAGGACCAGACCTTCATTCCCGAGCCCTACTGAGAGCGCCGACCGCGGCGCCCTCGGCAGCCGTCCTTCGCGCCGCGAGTCGCCCGTGCGGGGCGCGAGCCGGTCCGCCGTCCGGCCGCCGGTCCCGCCCTCGCGCGGTATCCTCGCGGCGGCGCGCGGCAGCGCCGGAAGGAGCGGCCGGCATGAAGGACGAGCGGGGCGAGGCGCAACCGGCCGTCGCGGAGGAGGACCGCTCGGCGCTCCTCACGACCTGCGGCCGCCTCCTCGGCACCGATCGGCCTGCTCGTGATCGTGGTGCTCCTGCCCGCGACGTTCCTCGTCGTCGCCGCGAACCTCGGGCTCGTCGATGCCCCGGGCTGGTCCGGGAGCAACACGAGCGTCTTCGCCTTCTTCCTCGTCGTCGTCCCGGCGGGCCTCGCCCTCGCCACGGTGCACTTCGTGCTCGGCGGGCTGGTGCTCGCCCGGCGGTTCTGGCCCCTCGTCGTCGCGGTCCTGCTCCTGTTCGCGGTCGTGACCCTCTTCCCGCTGGGCCTCCGGATCAGCTGGCCCTTCCTCGGGCTGACCGCCCTGTACGCGACCACGCTCGTCCTCGCGGTCGCCCGGCACCGCGAGTTCGAGTGAGCGGTCGCGGCACGCCGGCGCTGGAGGTCCTCCGGGCGGCCGGCGTTGCCCACGCCGTGCACGAGTACGAAGCCTCCCCTCCTGCCGGGCCGCGGGATCACGACCGCCGGCCCCAGTACGGGCTCGACGCCGCGGCCGCGCTGGGGCTCGACCCTGCGCGCGTGTTCAAGACCCTGATCGCAGCCGTTGACGGGGTCCTCGTCGCGGCCATCGTGCCGGTCTCGGGCGAGCTCGACCTCAAGGCCCTGGCCGCCGCCATGGGAGGACGGCGAGCGGACCTCGCGGCACCGGCGGACGCGGAGCGGGCGACCGGCTACGTGGTCGGCGGGATCAGCCCGCTCGGGATGCGGCGGCGGCTGGCCGCGGTCCTGGACAGCTCGGCCGATGCGTTCGCGACCGTCCACGTGAGCGGCGGCCGGAGGGGTCTCCAGGTCGAGCTCGCACCGGCCGACCTGCTCCGCCTCAGCGGCGCGATCTCGGCGCCGATCGCGCGCTCGGGCCTGAGCGGCCCGGACACGCGGGCTCGGGCCGCGGTCAGCGGCAGGCGACCGGGCGGCGCGCCGGCCTCGGCGCCGGTCCGATCAGGGGACCAGGACCGCCGTGCCGTCCAGGGTTCCCGCGGCGAGGCGACGCAGGGCCGCCACGCCGTCCTCGAGGGCGAAGAGCTCGGTCTCCGTCCGGATCGGGATCGTGGCCGCCAGGTCGAGGAACGCCCGGGCGTCGTCCCTGCGTGTAGTTGGCGACGCTGCGCAGGCCCCGCTCCCACCAGAGGCTCCCGTAGTCGAAGGCCGGGATCCCGTCGAGGTGGATCGCGTTGATGGCCACGGTGCCGCCGCGGTCGAGCGCGCGCAGCGCCGCCACGACGACGGCGCCGGCAGGGGCGAACGTGACGGCGGCGTCGAGCGGAGCCGGCGGGGGATCGTCGTAGCCGCCCACGGACGATGCCCCAGCGGCGAGCGCCCGCTCGCGCTCCGGCGCCGAGCGCGAGGCGACGTGCACCTCGCATCCCCAGTGAGCGGGCGACCTGGATCGCGAGCCGGGCCGACGCGCCGTACCCGTAGAGGCCCAGCCGACCTCCGCGGCTGGATCCCGGAGACCAGCAGCGATCGATATCCGATGACTCCGCCGCAGAGGAGCGGCGCGGCCGCCGGGTCGTCGAACCCGTCGGGGACCCGGAGCGCGACGTCGGCTCCGACGACGATCCACTCGGCAAACCCGCCGTCGCGGTCCCAGGCCGTGAAGCGTGCGCTGGCGCACAGGTTCTCCCGGCCCCCCCGGCACGACTGGCACGTCCCGCAGGTGCCGGCCAGCCAGCCGACGGCCGCCCGGTCTCCCACCGACCAGCCGGTCACCTCTGCGCCGAGGCCCTCCACGCGGCCCACGACCTGGTGGCCCGGGATCGTCGGCAGGCGATGGGCGGGAAGGTCGCCCTCGGCCAGCTGGAGATCGGTTCGGCAGACCGCACAGGCGCCGACGCGGAGGAGCAGCTCCCCTGCGCCGGGCTCCGGCTCCGGCACGTCGCCGAGCCGCATGGGCTCCCCCGAGGCGAGGGGCGCCGGGCGTTCCAGGACGAGGGCCCGCATCACGACTCCCCTGCGGCCATGTGGTCGAGCCGGGCCGGATGCCCGGCGGTCGAGGCGAGCTCAACCGCGAAGCCCTCGAGGAGGCGAGCCAGGCCGAACTCGAAGCGGTCCTCGGCGGTGCCGGCGAAGAGCTCGCTGGCTGCTGCCGCCACGTGCGGGTGGGCCTCCGGCGGCACGTCGGCGAGGCGTGCGGCCGCGGCCGCGGCACGCTTCGCGCGCTCGGCCGGATCGACCTCGCCGCCAAGCCCGACCGCCTCCCACGTGCACGACCCGGAGACGTACGCCCCGAGGGCGTGGTTGGACCGGACGGCATCGCGGGGCGAGAACCCGGCGCGCAGGAAGATGCCGAGGGCGCGGTCGAGGGCTGCCAGGCCTCCCGCGCCCTGCCCCAGTCGCGCGGTGAGGAGAAGGGTCAGGTCCCGGCGACGCAACAGCGCGGCCCGGACGTCGCGGGCGAGGACCGCCACGTCCACTCGCCACTCGCCAGTCAGGCGGGAGGCCGGCACCGCCGCGACCAGCTCGTCCAGGACGAGGTCGAGCAGGTCATCGCGACTCGCCACGTGCCGATACAGGGACATGGCCCCGGTGCCCAGCTCCCGGGCCACGCGCCGCATCGTGAGCCCGGCCAGGCCATCGGCATCGAGCACGACGACGGCTGCCGCGACGATCCGCTCCCGGCTGAGGGACTCGCGCGGGCCGGGCGCAGGACGCCGCCGAATTGGGGCTTGACACGCGACAATCCTACCGCTAGCGTACGACGTACGCAACGCGTACAATGTACGCAGACAGGAACGCTCGCTGCAGGCGCCGGGCGAAGAAGGAGGCAACGTTGGACGTGATGCTCGTGAAGGTGGTCGTGGCGGGGGTGCTCGGGGCGCATGGCGTCGGGCCACGTGATGGGCTGGATGCCCGTCCTCGGGCTCGCCCGCTTCGAAGGCGTGTCGAGCGGCAGCTGGCTGCTCTCCGGCCACGGCCGGCGAGGGCGTCGCCCGGATCGCTGCCGTCGGCCTGTTCGTCGTGCCCACCGTCGGCTTCGTCGCGGCCGCCGCCGGGCTGCTGCTCGGCCAGCCCTGGTGGCGGTCGGTGGCGGTCGCCTCGGCCGCGACGTCGCTGGCGGCGAGTGCCCTCTACCCGCAGGCGCTTCCGGCTCAGCTCCACGATCGGCTCGGTCGCCGTCGACTGCCTGGTCCTCGCTCGGGATCCTCGTCGCAGGCTGGGGCGCCGACACGGCTGCCGCGTGAGCCGCCTTCAGCGGACCGAGACGCTCCCGATCCCGCCGCGAACCGAGATCTCGACGCGGTTGGCGGCGGTCGCGAAACCCGGTGACTCCCAGGCGTCGCCAGCCGCGGTCCGCGGGAAGCGCACCGTGTCGATGTCGCTCGAGCCGAGGACGACCGAGGAGCGAATGCGGGCCGCAACGCCATCGGGCACGCGGAAGCGGATCGTGGTCGCGCCGCCCTCGGCGTCGACGACGGTGACGCCCGCCGCGGCCGGGAGGCTCACGCGTGTCTCGCTGGCGCCCGTCCGGAGCCGCAGCTCCGCGAGGCGCAGGCCCGCGAGGTCCAGCTCGGCGTCGGCAGCGCCCGGTCTCGACGCGCAGGCGGAGGGGCACCTCGCTGGTGACCCCCATCGTCCCAGCGTGTAGGGCTCGCGGCTGAGGGTCCAGCCCGTCGGCGGCGTCGGTGGGGTGAGCCGCGCCCGCCCGGCCCGCCGCTGCGCTCCACCCGGACGCCGCCGGCGAACGTGCCGTCGACGAGCAGGCCCGCCGCCGCCGTGCCGATTCGCAGGTGGCCGGCGCCGAACGTGACCATCACCTCCGCGTCGGCCGTGCCCTCGAGGGGGATCGCCAGCCGCTCCGGCACGGGCGCCGCCCAACCCGAGCCGCCCTCTCCACGCTCGGCGGCCGTCACGATCCTTCGCGTCGTGGACGACCATCACGGGCCGGCGCCACGGACCCGGGACGAACGCCCCGATGACGACGAGGACGCCGAGGCACACGAGGAGCAGGGGCACGGCAACCTCCGTGACCTCGGCGAACCGGTCGCCGGAGAGGCCGACGACACCTTCGAAGAAGAGGAAGCCGACGAGGAAGAGCACGATGCTGACGAAGAGCGTCGTCAGGCCGGCCCGCAGGTCGTCACGGCGCCGGGCGAGAAGCCCGTAGACGGTGAGGCCGACCCCGACGCCGCCGGGCGCCACGAGGGCCCACGCGTAGGCCCACGTCTGGTAGAGATCGTTCGCCTCCTGGACCGCAAGGACGATGCCGGTCATCAGCACGATCCCGCCGACGCTCGCGATGCCGGCTCCGCCGGAGCCCCCCACGGCCACGGCGCCCAGGATGAGCGCGAGTCCTGGGACGATGATCCAGATCGGCCAGCCGATCGAGAGCCCGCCCACCTGCACCAGGAGGGCGCCGCCGCCCAGCAGGATGAGCACGAGTCCGATGATGAGTCCGCCCCGCTGCGGCGATGCCTGTCCGGTCATGTCGTGGTCTCCCTCGCCCGGTACGATCCGGGGATGTTCGAGATGGTGCATCGCCACCGGCGAGCGCTCGGCGCCGGGCTCACCGCGTACGGGCTGGCGGGCCTGGCCGCCGGGATCCTCGTCGTGGGCGCTACGCTGGCCGTGGGCACGGGCCTCGAGCCCGCGATGGCGAGCGTCGACCGCCAGCGCGACGCCCTCGTCGCCTCGCTCGAGCACAGCGCAGCGGCGCTCGACCATGCCGCCGCGATCGCGGCCGACGGGGCCGCGGGCGCGCAGCAGGCCGCCGCGATCGCGTCCCAGTCCGCGGATGCAGGTCGCCAGCTGGCGAACACGCTCAGCCGCCTGTCGTCGACGTTCGGCGACTTCGCGATCTTGGGCAACAGGCCGTTCGAGCCGCTCGCCCAGGATGCGGCGCAGGTCGCGGCCCAGCTCCGGGGGATCGCGACCGACCTCGATGCGCTCGGGATCAGCCTGGGCCGGATCGCCCGCCAGATCCCCGCCCTCGCCGTCGAGATGGAGGCCGTCGCCGCCGAGGTCACCACGCTGGCGACCGAGCTGGAGACGTTCGCGTTGTCCGAAGCCGCCGTGGACGCGTTCCGATGGCTTGTCGTGGCCGTGCTCCTCCTCGTGGCCTGGCTCCTCGTGCCGGCGGTCGCCTCCCTGGTCGCCGGCCTGGCCCTGCTCCGCGGGCCGCGCCAGCCCGCCGGGCCCTGACCCACCGCCGGCGGCGCGTGCCGGCGCGGGTCAGTCACGCTCGTCGGGCGCTCCCTGGCGCGCGGTCGCGGCGGATCGGGCCAGGATGTCGGCGCCGATCTCGCGGGCCCAGGCGCGAATTCGGCGGAAGTCGCGCCAGTCGCCGGCGAGGCCGGCGCTCGCCATGATCCGGAGGTCGAACCCGTCCTCAGCGGCGTTCACGCGGCCCCCGAAGGTCGTTGCCTGGGCCCCGATCTCCTCGGCCAGGCCGGCGACGTCCGCGGGCTGGGGCAACCGCTCGGGATGGGCCGTGGCCTTCCCTTCGCCCACGGGGCCGGAGCTGAACAGCCAGGTCGGGATCCTGGCCAGCGCCGCGCGCTCCTGGCGCAGGAAGTCGAGGGCGGATTCGTCCCAGCGGCCCACGTAGAGGGCACTGCCCACGATCGCGGCGTCGATGTCGGCCAGGCCAGCCACGCTACGCGCCTCGGTCAGCGTGGCGACGCAGCCGGCCGCGTCGAGCTCGCCGGCGATGACAGCCGCGATCTCCGCGGTCGCCTCGTGGCGACTGGCGTAGGCGACGAGAACGTGCGGCGGGCGCATCGGGACTACGGTCATTGTTCCTGGGCCCAAGGATGCGAGGAGCCGGCAGCCGACGGGAGAGACCTCCGGCCCGCCGAGGCCGGGCCATCCCGCCGGTTGTGGCCGGGCGCTAGGCTTCGAACAGGAGGTTCGATGTCAGCCCGTCCGACCGCTCCGCCCTTCCTGCTCGTTGCCGCAGGTGCCTCCCACCTGGTCAATCCGGGCCGGCGCGACGCGCTCGTGGCAGCCGCGACGGCTGCGATCCTGGCCCGGACGGGGACCGATCCGGAGGTCCGGGTCACGGCGACGGCACAGGCCGGACAGGCTGCCGCACAGGAGGCCGCCGCAGCCGGCGCGCCGCTCCTGGTCGTTGCCGGCGGGGACGGGAGCGTCCGGTCGGCCGCGGCGGTCCTCGCCGGGACGGGCATCGTCCTCGGGATCGTGCCGGGCGGCACCGGCAACCTGCTGGCAGCCGCGCTGGGCGTCCCGCGCTCGCCCACCCGGGCCATCGCCGCGCTCGTCACGGCGCGCGAGCGCCCGATCGACGTCGGACGGGCGTGGGTCGGTGAGGCGGCGACCCCGACGCCGTTCGTCGTGGCGGCCGGCGTCGGCTTCGACGCCCGGGTCATGGCCGCCACCACGGAGCGGCGCAAGCGTTCCCTCGGGATTGGCGCGTACTTCGCCACCGCGACGGCGGTGGCGATGCGGGTCCGGCCGTTCGCGGTGCGCCTGGTCGTCGACGGCGTCGTGCACGAGACCGACGCGCTCGAGGTTCTCGTCGCGAATGCCGGCGAGCTCATCCCGGGGCTCCTGCGGCCGCGCGCCCCGCTTGTCCCCGACGACGGTCTGCTCGACGTCCTCCTCGCCCGCGGGCGGGGTGTGGTGGGCGGCTCGCGGGCGGCGCTGGAGCTGCTGCTCGGTCGCGGCGTGCACACGGCGATCGGTCCGTACGGCGCCCGGTTCGCCGGCCGACACGTCGAGGTCGCCGCTCCCGCGGGGGAGCCGGTCGAGGTCGATGGCGACCTCGTGGGCGGCGGGGGCTTCGTGGCCGAGGTGGTGCCCGACGCCATCCGGATCCTCGTTCCCGCCTGACCGCTCCCCGCGCGCAGCGGCCGCGCATCCGTGCCGCCCCGGCCAACGAGCGCGGCGCCGGCGCGCGCTACCATCGCTCCATGACCGCCGCGACGCCGCCCGCCAGCCTTCCGTTCACCGGTGACCCCGAGGCCGACATGCTCCTCGCGGCCGACCCCCTCGCCCTGCTCGTCGGGTTCGTCCTCGATCAGCAGGTGACCGTCCAGAAGGCGTTCGCCGGCCCGCTGGAGCTTCGTCGCCGTGTCGGGACGCTCGACCCTGCGGCGATTGCCACGATGGATCCGGAGGCGCTCCAGGCAGTGTTCCGCGAGCGGCCGGCGCTTCACCGCTTTCCTGGGGCGATGGCGACCCGGGTGCAGGAGCTCTGCGCCGTCGTCGCCCGCGACTTCGGCGGCGACGCGACGCGGGTCTGGACCGAGGCCCGCGACGGGGCCGACCTCGACGCGCGCCTGCGGGCCTTGCCGGGGATCGGCGAGATGAAGGCCAAGACGCTCGTCGGGCTGCTCGCGAAGCGGTTCGGCGTCCGGCCGCCCGGCTGGGAGGGCGTCGCCCCGACCTATCCGACGCTGGCCGACGTCGACTCGGCCGAGGCACTCGCCCGCTACCAGGAGCAGAAGCGGGCCTGGAAGGCGAGCCGGAAGGCGGCGCTGGGCGGGTAGCCTCCAGCGCGAACATGCAGGCCGGCCGGCCACTTCCACGGCGATCGAGCAGAGGGGACACGGATGCATGGGGCCCGGGGAGGAAACGGCGATGTCTGATGCGTATCGAGTGGACCTCCGGTCCGTCGATGGCGGCCCGACGGCACTTGCCTGGGGCGGGTCGGTGACCGTCGTCATCGATCGGCCGACTGAGGCTGGCGGTCGCGGACTCGGCTTCAACGGTGGCCAGCTTCTCAACCTCGCGGTCGCCGGCTGCGTCTCGAACGACTTGTTCCGCGAAGCGGCACGGCGCGGCATCCGGCTTGACCACGTCCGGGTGGTGGCCGACAGCGACTATGCCGGCAGCCCGTCCACGTCGACGGTGATCGAGTACGAGGTCGAGCTCTCGGGCGACGCATCCCAGGAGGTGCTCGCCGACCTCGTGGCCCACGTGGACGAGATCGCCGAGATCCCCAACTCGCATCCGGCGCGGCACCGAGGTTCGATTGCGGAGCCAGTTCAGCGAGAGCGCGGAGAGGGTGCGGCAGGTCTAGGTGCGATCGACCCGCGGGACCTGGGAGATCGCGAAGCAGACGGCCGGAACCTCGTCGTCCGAGGCAATCACCAGGCCGCAGCCGGAACGAAAGACGGGAGGGTGGAAGTCGTCCGATGGGCTTTGATGTCGCCGCCGACGCGTACGACCGCTACATGGGCAGGTACTCCTCGTGCTTTCCCCACAGCTGGCGGACTTCGGCCGGGTTCGCGGGGGCCATCGGGTCCTCGACGTCGGATGCGGACCCGGGGCGCTCACGAACGAGCTCGTCGCGCGCCTCGGGGCAGCGGCCGTGGCGGCCGTCGACCCCTCCGAACCCTTCGTCGACGCCGCCCGGGCGCGCAACCCTGGCGTGGAGGTGCTCAGGGCGTCCGCGGAGCAGCTGCCCTTCCCGGACCGGGCGTTCCACGCGGCCTTGGCGCAGCTGGTCGTCCACTTCATGAGCGATCCGGTCGCAGGACTGACGGAGATGGCGCGCGTGACCCGGCCAGGTGGCATCGTCGCCGCGTGCGTGTGGGATCACGGCGGCGACCAGGGCCCGATCAGCCTGTTCGTCGGACGCAGCGCGTCTCCGGCTCGACCCCGAGGTCCACGCACGAATCGCAGCCCTTGCCGGCGCCGCGAGGGCCACCTCGCGGCGCTGCTCGCGGGTGCGGGGCGGCCGCGAGATCCAGCGAGACCCTGGCCCACGATCGCGCCCACCGAGCACTTCCGCGCCGACCCCGGTCGCGATCCTTCGCCCACCGGGCGCCCCCGTGCCGGCCGGGACGTGGAGGGGGATCGTCGCGAGCCAAGGGGCCCGCTGCCGAGGGAGGTGGCGGCCACGTGACGCTCCCCCGTGGACCGTTCGTGATCACCGTCGGGCCATGGGCTGGGTCGGCGTTGACGCCGCGGGACGCGAGACAGCACCGGATGCGCCCTCACGTCGTCGGGAGTGGACACCGCAGTACCACTCAGGCTCCGCCGCGCGGTACATGCGCGGCGAGTGCCACCGACGTAGGTGGCGTCGGCGTGGTCGCACTGTACCTCGCGCCGATGGCGGACGGCACCCTCGAACTCCTGGAGGCGCACCCCAACCGTCCACACCGGTTCCTGGAGCGGGTCGGACGACTCCTGACGGCCCAGGTCGCGGCTTGTTTGCTGCGCGCCGTACGACTGCCGACAGCGACCCCTCAGCCGGAGCGTTCCGCCGCCTCCCGAAGCCAGCCCACGACCTCGTCGTCGATGTCGTCGGCGTCATTGATCTCCAGGTGATGCATCCAGTGCCTCGGTGATGGATGCACCACCTCCTTGAGTCGCGGCGAAGGGTCGTGGCGCCCAAGGGCGAACGACAGGACGACATCTGCCGCCGGCCTGGCGAGGTACTGGCCGGGCAGCCAGAGGTAGGCGAAGCCGCGCGCGCGGCGGAAGGCGACCTGGCTCTGCGTCGTGCGTACATCGACCGGTCCGAGTTGCTCGAGGATCGAGCGCACCCTGAAGTAGACCGCCAACGCAGCCGCATGACCAGCGAAGAGCTCCTCGGGCCCCACGGTGCGAGTCTAGTCGGTGACGATGCCGACCCCGAGCCCGACCGGGCACGCGCACGCCCGTCCCGTGGTCCGGGCAGTAGCCGTCCGGGTTCTTGTCGAGGTACTGCTGGTGGTAGTCCTCGGCGTAGTAGAACGCGCGGCGGCGTCGACGATCTCGGTCGTGATCGTCCCGAAGCCGGCCTTCGCCGAGGACGGCCTGGTAGGCGTCGCGTGACGCCTCGGCGGCGGCCCGCTGCTCGGCGTCGAGGACATGGATGACCGAGCGGTACTGCGTGCCCTGGTCGTTGCCCTGGCGCATCCCCTGGGTCGGGTCGTGGTGCTCCCAGAAGATCTGAGCAGGTCGCTCGTACGAGACCCGGCCGGGTCGAAGACGACCAGGACCACCTCGGCGTGGCCGGTCCGGCCGGAGCAGACCTCCTGGTAGGTCGGGTTCGGCGTGTAGCCGCCGGCGTAGCCGACGGCGGTCGAGATCACGCCCGGCGTCTGCCAGAACGTCCTTCTCGGCGCCCCAGAAGCAGCCGAGGCCGAAGACGGCCAGTCTCGTGCGCCGTCGGGCCAGGGGACCGGCGAGCGGCGTGCCGAGGACCGTGTGCCGATCCGCGACAGGCATGGGCTCGGGGCGGCCGGGCAGGGCGTCGGCCGGGGAGGGGAGGGTGGACTTCGCCGGGTCGGCGAACAGGAAGTCGAGGATGCCCATGGATCGCTCCGTGCTGTGAGTGTGTGCCTATGGTATTCGCGCCACGGTGACGTCCCGATGACGGACGCGTTGGCGCCCCTGCGGCCCAGCGCATCGTCGCTGACGACCGCGGCGGCCGTGACCGCCCCTGAGCACGTCGTGGCGATCCGCCCCGCTTGTCGCGGCCGTGCGGTCGGTCGGCGCGGGCTCAGTCGAAGTCGAAGATCCCGCGCCCGGCGGAGAACTGGAGCACGAGCCCGCACTGCCTGCAGATCTGAAGGACGAGCTTGTGGCTCGTGATGCCCCCAGCGCGAGTCCATCCGTCCCTGCTGCTCGTCGAACTGCGTGCCGGCGCACAGCGGGCACTTCAGGACGGGCTTCGCCGACCTCCTCGGCGCGTTCCCAGGTCATCCGCGTTCCTCCGCGGTGCGTGGGTCGCGCTGTCGCGGCTGGCGTCAGCGGTCGTCGCGCGCGACGAGCGTCGCGAACAGATGGTCGAGCGTTGCGGCCGGGTCGGCGGTCAGGCCCGTGTGGGCCTCGGCCGGCTGGATGATCGTGGACGATGGGGCGACGAGCCAGTGGTAGCGCTCCGCCTGCGAGAGCGATGCGATCGGGCCGCCGGCGGGATCGCCCGCGGCGATCCGCTCGATCGCCTCGAGGTGGGGCCGGACGTCGGCCGGATCGCAGGTCGGGTCGAGCGCGCGCAGGCGGGCTTCGTCCAGGGCCACCCGGGCGCCGAGGAACCGGCGGGGCCGGCACAGGAGCACGATCCCGACGTTCATGGCCTCGCCGCGGTCCACGCGCGGCACGACGCGCACGATCGCGTAGGCGAAGGGGTGGCGGGCGGGCTCAGGCGCCGGTGCGGGCACGCTCGGCCTCCTCCACGAATGCCCGCGGGGCGGCCAGCCGCCGCCGCAGGTAGTGGACGTACGCAGCGCGATTGTCGTCGACCGACGCAAACGCCGGGTCGGCCTTCAGCCAGGCCCCCGGGATCGGCATCCGCCAGCTCGCGCAGCAGGGTGTCGGTCACCTGCGGTGCCAGGTCGGCCGTCGACGTCGGCGATCGAGCCGGCGAACGGGAGCAGCACGTGGTCGCGGACCTGCGGAAACGGGCGGCGCGCATGCTCGGCGTCGCCCAGCGCGTCCTCCCAGCGGTGCTGCATGTAGAGGGCCGCCCCGTGGTCGATCCCGTAGAGCCGGCGATGCCAGACGAGGAGGTTCGGGTTCCGGGGGGTCCGGTCCACGTTGAGCACGAACGCGTCGAGCCAGACGAAGGCGGCAGCCAGCTCCGGGTCGGGCGCGGGCCCGACCGCGGGCGCGAAACCGAGAGCGCCGGGCAGGAAGTCGACGCCGAGGTTCGTCCCGGGCGACCGGTCCAGCAGCTCCTTCACCTCCCAGTGCGGCTCGCCGGCGGCAAGGCGGGCGTCGAGCTCCACGAGGACCAGCTCGGGTACCGGCAGCCCGAGCGCCCGGGCGAGCTCGCCCACGATCACCTCGGCGACGAGCGCCTTGGGGCCCTGGCCGGCGCCGTGGAACTTGACGACGTAAAGGCCGTCGTCGTCCGCCTCGCACAGGCCGGGCAGGGAGCCGCCTTCCCGGAAGGGCGTGACGTAGCGGGTCGCGGCGACGGTCCGGAGCATCACAGGGAGTGTACGGGGGCGGGTCGGACCGGTCCGGACGCGGTGTGCAGCAATGACCTCCCATCAGATGGCTGCCCGCAGCGCCAGCAGGTTGGTGGAGACTCGCGTCGGACCCGACGTTCGCGCTGCGCTCGACCGGGGCTGCCCGGCGCCCGTTGATGGAGGAGCACGATCGCGTCCTGCGCCGTCGATTCGATGTCGGCCCGCCGCCACGTACCATCGGTGGAGATCCACCGAGCGACGCTGTACGAAGATGTAGTTGTCATGAACATCGAAGCATTCCGGGGGGTGAGGGAAGGGCCGATCGGCCGGCGCATCGTCGTTGTTGCCATCGTCAGTGTCGTCGCGGTCGTCATGATCATGGCGCTTGCCGTCGCCGTCGCCCCACCACCCCCGCCCGGGAGCATCCTGACGGGGACGACCTGGCAGTGGAACGGATCCACGGCGGGCCCCGGTGACGTCCCCGTTGTCGTGCCCGACCCCACGAAGTACACGGTCGAGTTCAGGTCCGACCGGACGTTTCTGGCCACGTCGGACTGCACGACCGTCTCCGGCACCTACCGCACGGTCCCGGCCGGGCGAACCGGGCTCTCGTCGACCGGCCTCCGCCTCCGACCTGATCCCTACGATCGGGCTGCGTGCGGCCCCGACTCGCTGTCCGACGCCTTCCTCGAGGGACTGTGGTCGGCAGCTCGGTACCAGATCTCCGACGCGAAGCTCACGATCCTTCGTTCCACCGTGGGCACGATGACCTTCGGGGTGGGAGGTCCCGTAGGCCCGATCCTTGCGGACGGGCGGCGACGGTGGTCCCGCGCGTGGATTCGGCGGCGAGTCTCCGCTGGTGTCCCTCGCGATGCGCGGTGACGCTCAGCTGCAGCCGCTGGTGCTGCCGCAGTTGAGGCACTTGTAGCAGCTGCCGTTGCGGACCATGATCGAGCCGCAGTCGGCGCACGAGGGGGCGTCCTCCTGGATCTTGAAGGCGGTGCGCTCGGCGCCGAGCGAGGCCGCCAGGGCGGACGAAGCGCTGCTCTTGGCGTGACCGTTCCCGTTCCCGTTGCCGTTGGCGTGGCCGTTCCTCGCCGGCTCGATCACCGGGAGGTCCAGCTTCGCCGAGGCGGCGGGCGGGCCCGCCGCCGGCTCGCTGGCCGCCGGCCTCGTACCCTCGGCCGTCGCCGTGGCAACCGCCGTGGCCGTGGCCTTCGGCGGCTCCTTCGCCTCGTCGATCGCCGACGGACCCTCCTCCGGCTGCGGCGCGAGGGCCGCAGCACCGAACGAGAAGGGCGAGGCCACCACGGACCCGCCGCGATCCTGGATCCCGAGCGCTGCCCGGTCGTCACCGACCAGGAAGCGGCTCCCGAGCCAGCGGAAGATGTAGTCCACGCTGGACTTCGCGATCGGGATCTCGCTGTTGCCGGTGAAGCCCGATGGCTCGAACCGGACGTGGGCGAACTTGTTGACCAGGTCGCGCAGCGGCACGCCGTACTGGAGGGCCAGGCTGATGGCCGTGGCGAAGGTGTCCATCAGGCCGGACACCGTGGAGCCTTCCTTCGCCATCTTGAGGAAGATCTCGCCCGGCTGGCCGTCCGGGTAGAGGCCGACGGTGATGTAGCCCTCGTGGCCGGAGATCTCGAACTTGTGGGTGACCGCGGCGCGCTCGGCCGGGAGCCGGCGGCGGTGCGGCTTGACGGCCTCGGCCTGGGCCGCCGCCAGCTGCTTGCGCAGCTCGGCGGCGACGTCGCCGGCCGCCTTGTTCTCGCCGTCGCTCTTGAGCTTGGTCGTGCTGAGGGGCTGGCTGCGCTTGCTGTTGTCGCGGTAGATCGCGATCGCCTTGAGGCCCAGGCGCCAGCCCTCGAGGTAGATCTGCTCGATCTCGTCGACCGTCGCCGCCTCGGGCATGTTGACGGTCTTGCTGATGGCCCCGGAGAGGAACGGCTGGACCGCGGCCATCATCCGGACGTGGCCCATCGGCACGATGGAGCGCACGCCGTTGCGCGGCTTGAAGGCGCAGTCGAAGACGGTCAGGTGCTCGGGCTTGAGGCCGGGGGCGCCCTCGATCGTCTCCCGCTCGTCGATGTAGGCGACGATCTCCTCGACCTGGGTCGGCGTGTAGCCGAGCTGGCGCAGGGCGGCCGGGACCGTGTTGTTGACGATCTTGAGGTAGCCCTCGCCGACGAGCTTCTTGTACTTGATGAGGGCGATGTCCGGCTCGATGCCGGTGGTGTCGCAATCCATCATGAACGCGATGGTGTTGTGGCTGACGAAGCCGTTCGCCACGTAGGTCACGTTCGCCGGGACCGAGAGGTCGTAGGTCAGCTGCTCCGCGCCCAGCTCGCGCGCTGGCGATCGTCGTCGTAGAAGTAGCCGAGTGCCTGGGCCGAGCTCCGGAGTCCGCCGTCCGCTCCAGCAGCGCCGTCGCCGATCGGCGGCTGACCAGGCCCGGTTCGCGAGAGCGACAGCAGCATCGTCCTGCGCAGTTGGATCGTTCTGCGGGCGCCAGGCGGTCCACGCGTCGCCCGGCTCACCGGCACGTGGTCGTAGCGTGCCGCCTGTCGGTAGTCGGCCGAGCTGGATGCGACGTCCGCTTCGCGCTCGGAGATGAACGACGATCTCCTCCAGGAACCGGCCGCCCGAGCTGGCGTTGAGGAGCCGCAGGACGTGGATCGGGATTGGCGCCCCGGTGGCCGAGCGTCGGCTGGTCGACCTTGCGGGTGGTCGACGAACCCGAGCGCCAGCAGCAGCGTCTGGACCTCGCGGCTGAAGCGGCTCCGACACCGTCGAGAACGACGCATAGCCGCTGTTGACGTTGCCGTCGGCCTCGAACAGACCCCGCACGAAGGCGCGATAGACGGCGGCATCGTTGCGTGTACAGCACCGCGTCCGGGAATGTGAGCCTCGTAGCCCTTGCCGCGGTGCTCGCTCGTTCGGGGCGTGCTTGGCGAAGCCGCACGCCTCCCACCACAGGGTCAGGCGGACCGAGTGGTAGGGCGACCTCCGTGTAGCCCGCCTTCGCGGCGACCGCGGCCTCGAGGCCGAACAGGCGCCGGCCCAGGTCGACCAGATCCGGTCGACGACGTCGGCGTCGCTCGCCGTCGACGCAGAAGCGCAGGCCGCTGGCGTGGAGCGAGCCGTCGCCCATGAAGTAGCCGACCAGCTCGGCCAGGTCCGCGGTCATGGTAGCGCGGGCACGAACGTCCGATGGTCCGAGGTCCAGTACGCCTCGGGGAGCGGCGGGCAGCGCGACCTCGCGGGGCTCGCCGACCATCCCGCCCAGCATCAGCGGCACGCGGTCGCCGGCGCGCAGGTCGCCGAAGCGGCGCCACTGCCAGTCCCCGTTGCGCGTCGACCACCTTGATCCGGTGCGTCGTGGTGCCCTGGATGCGGTAGCCGCGGTGACGTCTCCGACCGTCACGACCGGCTCCGCGCCGTTGACGTAGAACCGAGTTGCCGTCGCGTGGGCCGTCATCCGTGGCGACCCGGAGATCCAGGGTCCTGCCACTTGCTCGCCGTCGGGGTTGCCAAGGCCGCGAAGCCGCACCAGGCCGCGGTCGGTCAGGACGAGGCTGTCGCCGACGAGACAGCCGGTGGGCGCGAGGAGCGTGGTCTGCGCGTTGCGGTAGCCGTGCTGCTCGCCGAGCGCGTAGCGTCTCGTCCCAGAGGTCGCGGGCGGCGCCGAGCAGGTCCGGCCGGGACGTCTTCGCCGGGGATCTGCGCCGCTGCCGTCGCGGTGCTTCTGCGATCACGCCAGGAACGGGGCCCGGTTCTTCGCGAACTCGACGAACGGGCCGCCGTGGTCGCGGGCGATGACGGCGCTCTGGCGGTACGCCTCGGCCGTCATGATCGAGGTGATCGCGGCCGCGTAGCGCCTGCCCGTCGGGCGAGTCGTAGGCCAGGCCGCGGCTCATGAGCAGGGCGCCGAGGTTCGCGTAGCCCAGGCCGAGCGGCCGGAAGCGGTGGCTGTTCTCCTCGATCTTCGGCGTCGGGTAGCTGGCGTTGTCGACGAGGATCTCCTGGGCCGTGATGGTCAGCCGGCAGGCGTAGCGGAAGGCGTCCACGTCGAGCTCGCCGTCCTCGCCGACGAACGTCATCAGGTTGAGCGACGCCAGGTTGCAGCTGGTGTCGTTCAGGAAGCTGAACTCACTGCAGGGGTTCGTCGCGTACTGGCGATCCGTGTTGGCCACGGGGTTCCAGTCGTTGATGATCGTGTCGTACTGGATCCCCGGGTCACCGCAGACGTGGGCTGCCTCGGCCATGCGCCGGAAGATGTCGCGGGCTGGCCGGGTGTCCATGGACTGCCCCGCCCACGACCGCGTGGGTTGTCCAGTCGCCGCCGGTCTCCACCGCGCGCATGAACTCGTCGGTCACGCGCACGGAGTGGTTCGCGTTCTGGAAGGCGACGGAGCCGTAGGCCTCGCCCGTGAACGAGGCGTCGTAGCCCTGCTCGATGAGGGCCCAGGCCTTCTGTTCCTCGAGCTTCTTGGAATCGACGAAGTCGAGGATGTCCGGGTGGTCGACATCGAGGATGACCATCTTCGCCGCGCGCCGGGTCTTGCCTCCGCTCTTCACGACGCCGGCAAAGGCGTCGTAGCCCTTCATGAAGCTCACCGGGCCGCTGGCGGTGCCGCCGCCGGCCATCTTCTCGCGGCTGGAGCGGATGGTGGACAGGTTGCTGCCGGCGCCCGAGCCGAACTTGAAGAGCATCGCCTCGGTCTTGGCGAGGTCCATGATGCTCGTCATCGAGTCCTGGACCGAGTTGATGAAGCAGGCCGAGCACTGCGGCCTGGTCTCGATCCCGACGTTGAACCAGACCGGCGAGTTGAAGCTCATCTTCTGGTGGACGAGGAGGTAGGTGAGCTCGGCCGTGAACGCGGCCAGGTCCTCCGGCGTGGCGAAGTAGTGCTGCGTCTCGGCCCAGGCCGCGATCGTGAGGACGACTCGGTCGATCAGCTGGCGGACGCTGGTCTCCCGCTCGGGCGTGTTGAGGTGGCCGCGGAAGTACTTGCTGACGACGACGTTCGTGGCCAGCTGGCTCCAGGACGCCGGGACCTCGACGTCCTTCTGCTCGAAGACGAGCTTGCCGGACTCGTTGCCGATGGCGGCGGTCCGGATCTCCCAGGTGATCTCGTCGTAGGGATGGACGCCGGGGCGGGTCCAGCGGCGCTCGATCGTGAGGCCGCGCGTCCCCTCGCCGGTGAAGCGGAGGGCGTCCATGGCTGCCGCGGCGGCCTCCTCGGCCCGGACGCGCAGGGCTGCCGCCTCGGCAGAACGCGCTGCTCGCGTGCGCCGGCGATCGCCTCCGCGGTCGCGGCCTGGCGCGCGGCGGCGCGCGACGCGCCCCCGGCGCCCTGCTTGCCGCGGTGTCCGGCGGGCTTGGCGGGCTTGCCGTCTGCGGGGATGACCGGGACCATGTCGTGGACGGCTCGAGCCATGCTGCCCCTGCTCCTCTTCCGGGCGACCGCTCGCCGTCCCGGTCCCTGCCACCGGCGCCATGCGCCGGGCTCTGCTCCAGGCGGTCCGCCCGCCCCTCCAGCAGTGATGCCCTCCGCCGACCCGGTCCCTGGTCCCTCCGGCGTATCCCGGAGGCGATCTGCCCGGTCGAGGGCGGTCCCCGTACTTTATCGCGCGGGACGTGGCCAGTCAACGGCATACCACAAGATATTGTGGTCGCGCGCACCAGCGCATCACTACATGTTGTGGATCGGGCCTCTTGATGGTCGGCGCGGTCAGGGTCCGAACGCACAGCGCAGGCGTGCCGGAGCGGCTGCCGGGCTGCGGCCTCGGGACCCGCTGCCGGGCTGCCCTCGGGACCCACCGCCGGGCTGCGGCCTCGGGACCCGCTGCCGGGCTGCCGCCTCAGAGCCCGCTGTAGCTGTGAAGCCCGGGGAACCAGAGGTTGCCCGAGTAGGTCACGAGGACCATCACGAACCCGACGATGAGGACGAGCGCTGCCGGGCGGCCCCGCCAGCCACGCTGGCTGCGGAGGTGGAGGTAGACGGCGTAGACGAGCCAGGTCACGAGGGCGCTCGTCTCCTTCGGGTCCCAGCCCCAGTAGCGGGACCACGCGATGCTCGCCCACCAGCTGCCGAGGACGATCATCGTGGCGAAGACGGGGAAGCCGACGATGACAGCCCGGAACGCGACGACATCGAGCGTCTCGCGGGTGGGAAGCCAGGCGAACCGGTCGACCGTGCGGCCGTCGGCGAGGCGTCGCTCTTGGACGAGGAAGCACAGGCCCGCCGTGAAGCTCATGGCGAGGATCCCGTAGCTGATGATTGCCAGCCCGACGTGGATCGTGAGCAGCGGCGGGTTCTGGAGGGCCGGGACGAGCGCCTCGATCCCCTGGGGCAGGGTCGAGCTGTACAGGAAGAGGCCCAGCGCCACGCCGAGGGGCACGAGGCCGATCGAGCGCACCGGGTACCGGCGCTCCAGGGCGAGATATGCCGCCACGATCCCGAAGGCGAACGCGACCGTGAACTCGAACATGTTGCCCCAGGGCCCCCGGGCCACCACGATCCCGCGCAGGAGGAGGGCCATCCCCAGCGAGGCGGCGGCGGCCCAGGCGAGGCCGATCGCGAACGGGGCGACGACCGTGCGCGGCCCGGCCGCGTCGGTCGGCGGGGCGGCGAGCCCGGCGACGAAGCTGCCCCCGACGACGCCGGCGAACGCGGGCGAAGGGCGTGGCGCCAGGGCTGACGGCGAGGCTCCGCCCGGCCGCGAGGAGCGTCGTGTGCGCGACGTGGGCGGCGAACGCTCCCACGAGCAGCAGCCCGGCGACGACGTACAGGTAGTGCGACGCGGTGGCCATGCGAGCGTTCCCCCGGGACGCGGTGCTGTGAGACCCCTCAGGCGACCGAGGCGCCGCCGCTCGGGGGGCCCGCCGGACGGGCCACGGTCATCGACTGCTTGACGTTCAGCACGAGACCGCAGTTCCCGCAGGTCGGGTCCTGGGCCGGGCGCTCGACGCGGCACATCGGGCAGACGACCTCGAGGTCCTCGCCGTCGTCCGAGCGGGCTGTTCCGGGCGGGTACGCGAGGCCCGTGCGCAGCGAGAACGGGAGGCCGACAGGCGCGACCGGCGCGCCCAGCGCGTCACGCTCGAGCGCGCGCGGACCCACCTCCCACGTGACCCGCGGGCGTGGCTTCGTGATCCCGAACAGGGTCCAGGCCCCGCCACTCGCCGCCAGGTAGAGCAGGACGAGCGGAGCCAGCAGCAACGGAAGGAGGAGGATGAGGGCGTCCCAGTCGGGGCTGAGGATCTTCGCCAGGAAGTCGAGGATCTCCGTCCACGCCTGCTCGAGCGTCGCCCAGATGTCTCCGGTCATGCGCGGCATTCTAGCGGCCTTGTCGGGCCCAGGGCCGGAGTGGCTCCAGGAAGCCGGCGCCCAGCGCGGCGAGCTCGGCCGGCCCCTCCACCCCGATCAGGTGGCCCCGTCGGGCAGGGTCACCGCCCGGGCGTCCGGGGCATGCTCCTTGAGGTGCCTGGCCGTCTCGGCGACGTCCCTCAGGTTCGGGGTCAGGTCGGGATGCTGGCTCCCGGCTCGCGCTCCTCGATCGCCCAGTGGATGCCCCAGCGGTCCATGGCCGCCATGAACGGGTCGGGGTCGAGCTGCTCGGGCACGTAGACGCCGGCGCCGCCCCATTCGCCCCGGGCCAGCAGCTCGAGGCCGAGGACCGGGTTGAAGCCGGTCTGGTAGCCGACGGCCTGGAGCCCGAAGGTGGCCCAGCACTCCTCGCCGACCGTCTTCTGGTAGAGGTAGACCTCGCGCGGCGCGCCGTCCTTGCGGCCGATGGCCCACGTCCCGACGATGGCCCGGCCCTTCATCCGCTCGCCGTGCTTGGCCGGGTCGGGCGTGAGGGCCATGACCAGGTCGCGCGGGGCGACCTGCGACGCCCTTCACCGTGATCGGCTTCGTCGAATCGAGGCCGATGGTGTGGAGGACCTTCAGGATGTTGATGAAGTCGGCGCCGAGGGCGTACTTGAAGGTCGCCTTCTTGACCTCGGGGATGCCGCGCGGGATGAGGACGACCTCCTCGTGCTCGACGTTGACGCACTCCACCGGGCCGATCCCCTCCGGGAAGACGAAGGCCTCGGCACCGGAGAACGGCTCGGTCGTGTAGTGGCCGCCGCGCGCCGTGTCCCAGATGAGCGGCGGGTTGAGGCACTCCTCGATCGTCGTCCAGATGCTGAAGACGGTGGCGAACGCGTAGCCCTCGATGTAGAGGTCGCCGCCGTCGCGGACGTGGAGCTCGTCGACCTCGTCGAAGAGGTGCTTGCGGGCGTACGCCGCGAACAGGTCGGTCAGCCCGGGATCCATCCCCAGGCCGAGGATCGCCAGGCGCCCCGCGGCCTTCCACGCCTCATGCTGCGGGAACTGGTAGTCGCCCAGCTTCACGCCCGGCGTCGTGTACGGGCTCGTGGGATGCGGCTCCGAGAGGCTGACCGCCATGTCCAGGTAGTCGACGCCGGCGGCGAAGGCGCCGTCGAAGATCGTCGGGACGAAGCGCGGATCGGCGCCGTTGACGACGATGTCGACGCCGTGCTCGCGGGCCAGCTGGGTCACCAGCTCCGGCTTCCCGGCGTCGACGAAGGCCGCGGGGAACCGGGCGGTCGCCGGCGCGTCCGCCGGTCCTCCCCCCAGTCGCGCCTGGACCAGGCGCGCCCGCTCGACGTCGTAGTCCGCCAGGACCATCGTGTCGAGCCACGGGGCGTCGGCACTGAGCTTGGCGATCGCCTCGCCCACCGTCCCGACCCCGACGAGGAGCACCTTGAGCTGCTTCACGGAAGACCTCCGCCGCTGATGCCGTAGGCGTGGACGCGCGCCGCTAGCGTGCCACGTTGCCGGGGCCGACGGCACGGCGGTTTCGCGAGCTGCGGCAGTCCGGCCCGAGTGTCCCGCCCCGGGACTCAGGGGCGCGGATGGCCCCGCTTCGGATTGCCGGTCTTCTTCGTGGCGCCCCGGCCCGGGTTCCACCGCGGCGCGTCACGGTCGCCGTCCCGGTCGGTGCCCGTCCCGGCCGGCGAGTTGGCGGCCGGTGGGGGCTTCGGCCGGCCGGCCGCCGGAGCCACGAGCCGCTGCCGATCCAGCCGCCCGGCCAGCCAGGACCCGTGGGCCGTCCGAGCGCCGAGCCTCCGGAGCGCCCGGCCCAGCTCGATGTCGTCCGTCACGACGAGGGTCAGCTCGGGGTTCGGGGTTGTCCGGGCCAGGTCGTGGAGCAGGACGTCGGCCGACCGGGAGCCCGCGTAGCGCACCTCGACGCCGGAGGTGACCCGACGGCCGATCGCTCCCGGGGCCGGCGTCCCGTCGAGCACGATCGTCACCGCCGTCGCCGCCGGAACGAGCGCGCGCAGGCGTCCGACCACGGCGGCCGCCGGGAGCGGCGCGCCCTCGGCCGGCGCGCCTCCGCGGGCGCGGCCGAGGGCGTGGAGGAGGTTGGTGCCGTCGACGAAGAGACGGGCGGTGCCCTCGAGCGGATCGGGCGCGGGGCGTGGCATGCGCTGATGGTACGCGCCCGCTGGCCCGGGCCCGATCGACGCGGCCGGGCCGGATCGCGCCGGTCTCGCGGAGCTCGCCGCCCCTCTCCGGCCGGGCACGGTACGCTTCCGCCATGCTCCTCCTCGTCGACCTCGACGGCGTCGTCTACCGGGGCGCTGCGCCGATCCCGGGCGTGGCGGCCGTCCTCGCCGATCGCGCCGCTCGCGGCGACACCGTCGTCTACGTGACGAACAACGCGATGCACTACAGGGCCGACTTCGTCACGCGCCTGGCCGCGTTCGGCGCGCCCGTCACGGCGGATCGGGTCGTGAGCAGCTCCCGGGCGACCGCCCTCTACCTCGCAGGCCCGGCGATGGATCCGCCGGTTCGCCGGGTGCTCACGGTCTCGGCCGGGGGCCTCGAGAGCGAGTGCCGCGACGCGGGCCTCGATGTCGTCACGGCCGCGGACGCGGCCTCTCGGCAGGCGCAGGAGGGGATCGACGGCTGGGAGGCCGCCGGGCGCCCGGATGCCGTGGTCGTCGGCCTCGACCCCGAGTTCACCTACCAGAAGCTCGACGTCGCGGTGAACTGCCTCCAGCACGGCGCACGGTTCGTCGCCACCAATCGCGATCCGGTCTATCTCACCGAGCGCGGGATCGTGCCCGGCGCCGGCGCGATCGTCGCGGCGGTCGAGACCGGGGGCCAGGTGACCCCGGTCTCGATCGGAAAGCCGGCTACCGCACCTCCTGGAGATGGCGATCCTGACGACCGGCATCGACCGCGCCGAGGCCGTGATGGTCGGCGACAGCATCACCTCCGACCTGGCTGCGGCGAACGGGCTGGGCATCCCCTGCATCCTGATGCTGACGGGGATCACGACCCGGGCCCAGGCGGAGGCACTGTCGGCCAGCGAGCGACCGGCGGCGATGGCGAATGACGCGGCCGAGCTGGCGACTGCCCTCGACCGCATGGCCGCGACCCTGGGCCAGCGGGCGACAACTCGCAGGAGGTAGACATGCCCACGATCCTCGTCACGGGCGCCTCCGGCTTCGTGGGCAGCCACGTCCTCCCCGAGCTGCTGGCGAGCGGCCACCGCGTGGCTGGCCCTCGTCCGCTCGCCGGAGGCCGGCGAGACCGTGCTGCGCCGGCTCCCCGCCGCTCTCGCGTCCCAGGTCGAGCTGCGCACCGGGGACGTCACCGAGCCGGCCACCCTGCCGGCGGCCCTCGTCGGCGTCGATGCCGTCGTGCACCTCGTCGCCCTCCCTCGCGACTGGAACGGTGGGGCGGACCTGCTCCGCGTCAACCTCGGTGGCACGGAGAACATGCTCGCGGCCATGCAGCAGGCCGGCGTCCGGCGCCTCGTCCATCTCGGCGCCCTCGGCGTCGCCGACCGCGAGGAGCTCAACTACGCGAAGAGCAAGGCGCGCGCAGAGACGGCCGTTCGCGCCAGCGGCCTCGACTGGACGATCCTGAAGCCCTCGCTCCTCTTCGGGCCGGGTGACGGCTTCTTCAACATCGTGGCCGGCCTGGTCCGGGTGCCGGTTCCGCTCGTCCCCGTGCCGGGCAACGGGATGAGCCGCTTCCAGCCGATCCACGTGGGCGACCTCGCCCGCTGTGCGCGCCTGGCCCTCGAGCGCCCCGAGACCGATCGGCGCGGCCTTCGAGCTGGGCGGCCCGCGGACCTGGACGTACCGCGAGATCACCGGCGGAGGTGGCCCGCGCGCTCCGCAAGCGACGTCGCGTGGTGCCCATGCCCCTGCCCCTCATCCGCCTGGCGGCCGGCACCATGGAGGCGCTCCAGCTCCGCTTCTTCCCCGTCGCGACCGACCAGCTGCGCCAGCTCGCGCTCGACAACGTGGGGCCGCTCGACGGCGTCCAGCGCGCCTTCGGCTTCGCTCCCCGCACAATGGAGGGCGAGCTCCTCTACCTGCGCCGTCCGAAGCAGCAGCAGGAGCCCGACGCCCGCCGCGTGAGGCGGGCAGGGAGGTCTCGTGCTCCGTCGCACGTTCGTCACCCTCGCCTGGCTCACGGCCGCGGTCGCCGTCGCCCTCGGCGCGGCCGGGCTCGTCGCGGCGATCGACCATCTTCCCGGGGGCACCGGTCGTCCCGAGCTGACCTGGACCGCGGACCAGGCCGTCGCCGACGACCTCGACGCCGCCTCGGCCGAGCTGACGGCCCTGGCGGACGCCGTCGGCGTCCTCGGGGGCCACGGGCGCACGGCCCTGGCCACCCTGGTGGGTCGCGACGCTCCGGCGCTCGCCGCGGCGCTCGACGCGGGCACGGCCCAGCTCGACGTCGTCGACGCGGCGGCCGCGCGGCTGGCGGACCGGCTGGCGTCGATCCCGCTGGCTGGGGCGGATCGCACGATGCGGTACTCGCCGGGCATGCTCGCCCGCTACGACGCTGCCGTCGCGGCCCTGGCGTCCCTCGATCCGCTCCGCCCCGCGTGGGAGCGCCTCGACGCCGGCGTGGTGCCGGCCACCGAGCTCACCGAGCACCTGCTCGCCCACGACCAGGATCGCGGCGACGGCGATCACAGTCCGGCGGAGCGGGCAACTACGCCCAGGCGATCGCCCGCATCGACAAGGCGGCGGCCGAGCTCGCGGCGGCCCGGGTGATCCGCGACCGCCTGGCGGCCACGATCGACGTCGGCACGCTCGACGAGTGGCTCGCGCGCAACGTGGCCTACGACGATGCCCTGCGCGGCCTGTGGGACGCCCTGCGCCGCTCGAAGGGGCGCGTGACCGACGCGGTCCGCGACGCCGCCGCCGCGCGAGAGCGCTGCGCGCGGAGCTGCTGCCCCCCGACGCCCGGGCTCTCGTCGTGATCCTCGGCGACGTGGCCCGCGGCGGCCTCAACCAGGCGGTCATCGCCATCGAGGAGGCCCGCGGCCGACTGCTGGAGGCCGGCGTTCGCGTCGGGGGCTCGCCCGCGCCCTGAGCACGCGTAGACTGGCCCCAGCCCGCCGGCTTCCGGCCGGTCCCCACCGCCATGCCACCAGTCGCGACAGGAGCCGTCACTCGCATGCAGCTGCGCGTCGTCACCGACCAGCCCTGGGACGTCAAGGCCGACGTCCTGGCCATCCCCGTCACCCCCGAGCCCGCCTTCGACGGCGCCGCTCGGCGAGCTCGATCGGCGCAGCGGCGGCGAGCTGCGTGCCCAGGCCGCCTTCGGCGAGCTCGACCGGCACCCGGTTCGCGACCGCCGTTGCCGCGGCCGGCGACCTGCCCGCCGGACGCCTGCTCACCGTCGGGACCGGGCCCGCTCGGCGACCTGGACCGGGAGACCGTCGTCCACCTTGGGGCGACCATCGAGCGCCGCCTCGGCGGTCGCCCGGTGCGCACGCTCGCGATCTGGCTCGGCGACCTCGCCGGTGCCTTCGACGGCGGCGCGGCGGCGGTCGCCGAGCTGCTCGCGCGCGGCGTCGTCGAGGGGAGCTTCGATCCGGCCGCGCAGTACCGCGTCGCGCCGGAGGCGTCCCCGCCCGCGCTCGACGAGCTGATCCTCGTCGCCCCGGGAGCCGACCCGTCGACCCTCGCCGCCGCCGCCGCGCGCGGCGTCATCATCGGTGAGGGGTCGAACCTGACCCGGAGCCTGGCCAACCGGGCCGCCAACGACGTCAGCCCGGAGGTCCTCGCGGACGAGGCCCGCGCGATCGCCGCCGCCCACGGCCTCTGGATCGACGTCATCGACGAGGTCCGCGCGGCGGAGCTCGGGATGGGCATGTTCCTCGCGGTCGGCCGCGGCAGCGCCAACCCGCCGCGCATGATCGTCATGCGCTCGGGCGGCGAAGGCGAGAAGGACGCTCTCGGGCGCCACCTGGCGCTGGTCGGGAAGGGCGTCTGCTTCGATTCCGGCGGCATCTCCATCAAGCCGGCCGACCGGATGGAGGAGATGAAGATGGACAAGACGGGGGCCTGCACCGTGCTGGCCGCCGCCGCGACCGTCGCCCGCCTGGCCCCGGGCACGCCCCTCCTGGCGGTGGCCCCCGCGGTCGAGAACATGCCCGGCCCGCATTCCACCCGTCCCGGCGACATCGTCACCGCCCTCAACGGCAAGACCGTGGACGTCATCAACACGGACGCCGAGGGGCGCCTCATCCTCGGCGACGCCATGACCTACGCGGAGCGCCTCGGGGCGACCCACATCGTGGACGTCGCCACGCTCACGGGCGCGGTCGCCCGGGCGTTCGGACACCTGGTGAGCGGCGGATTCGGTGCCCCGCAGGCCTGGTACGACGAGGTCGCGGCCGCCGCGGTCCGGGCGGGCGAGCGGCTCTGGCAGCTGCCGCTGGTCGAGGAGTACTGGCAGGAGATGGAGAGCTGGTACGCGGACATGTCGAACGTCGGCTCGTCGGCCGAGGGCGGCCTGATCCGCAGCGCGCTCTTCCTGCGCCAGTTCGTGACGGTGCCCTGGGTCCACCTCGACATCGCCGGCACGGCCATGTTCCGGAAGGCCACGCCGTGGGCCGCCCGCGGCGCCACGGGCGTGGCGACGGCGACGCTCGTGGAGCTGGCGCTGGCCGGGGCGCGCTAGGGCGTGGAGCAGCCCGTCCTCGTCGCCGGCCTCGGCCATCGCCGGGGCCGCGTGGGGACTCGCCGCCGACCGGATCGGCGCCCGCTGGCCGGCCCACGAGGACGAGATCGACGAGGCGGGCACGATCGTCAGGCCGGGCGGCTGGGTCCGGCCGGTCGACTGGCGGACGATCGTCGTCATCCTCCTCGGCAGCGCGTCGCTCGGTGCCCTCGGCGTCCGGTTCACGGACCCCGTCCCGCTCGCGATCTTCGGGGCCTTCTTCGCGGCCCTGACGCTGCTCCTCGCCACGGACCTGGACCAGCGGCTGCTGCCCGACGTCATCACCCTGCCCGCGATCCCGATCGCCCTCGTGATCGACGTCGCGGGGGCGAACCCGCTGGTCCCGCCCGAGGCGCTGCCCGGCGCCATCCTCGCCGCGGTCGCCATCCCGGCCGTCCTGTTCGCCGTGGCGATCCCGTTCGGGGCCGGGGCCATCGGGATGGGCGACCTCAAGCTGCTCGTGTCGGTCGGGCTCCTGGCCGGCCTCGCCCGGGCGGTCACGGGGGTCGTCGTGGGAGCCCTGGTCGCCGGCGTCGTGCTCGCGATCCTCCTCGCTGGCGCGCCGGATCACGCTCCGGACCTACGTCCCGTTCGGGCCGTTCCTCATCATCGGGGCGTACTGGGCAGTCCTGGTCGCCCTCTGACCCGGTCGTCCGGGTGGTGGCCCGGCAGGCGAGGAGTAGAATGCGGGCCAGCCGGGTCGTCCCGAGGCGTGCCCCTTCGGACGGCGACGCACCGGCGGGAAGGACACCGCCATGGCGCGTCCTCGCGCCCAACGGAGCACCGCTCGCACGATGACGACGCCAACCTGATGCGCGGCCCCGCCCCATCCCGCGCCGCGGGGTGGACACCGCGCCGCCCGCTCATCGCCCTGCCGGGCCGCCCGCGGGGCATCCCGGGGCGCCTCCTCGTCGCGCTCCTCGTGCTCCCGCTGGTCGTCGGCATCGCCGGCCCGCCCGCCTGCTCGCGGCGACCAGCTCTCCGACGCGGTGGCCCGCCAGAAGGCGCTGGCGGCCCGGGTGCAAGGAGCAGCGCGAGCAGGTGGCGAAGCTGCGGGATCTCCAGGGCGGCCTCGCCCAGGAGATCGCCTCCACCAAGACCGCCCTGGCCGGCATCAACGCGAACCTCGAGGAGACCCGGGCCCAGATCACCCGCATCGCGACGAAGATCAAGGCGGCGCGGGCGGTCTACGACGACCTCGTCGCCCAGGTGGGCCTGCTGGACCGCCAGGTGGGGGCCGATCGAGGAGGAGCAGGACGAGAAGGCCGAGGAGCTGCGCCAGCGCAAGGCCCTCCTCGCCGCGCGCCTGCGCGAGGCCTATCGCACCGAGCGGACGCCGCTCGTGCAGACGATCCTCTCGTCCGGCACGTTCACGGACCTGCTCGCAGGACGTGAGCTCCTACCTCGACCTCGGCGAGCAGGACCGGGCCCTGGCGACCCGCATCGAGGGGGATGCGCGCACGCTGGAGGCGCTGCGGGGCCTCCTCGTCGACACCCGCTCGGCCCGCGCAGGAGCTGCGTGACGAGACGCTCGCCCGCAAGCGCGACCTCGATGCCGGGCTGGTCGAGCTGAAGGCCGCGAGGGCCCGCCTGGTCGAGCTCCAGGCCGAGACCGCCGGGGCGCTCGCGGTCCAGCGCGCCGCCTTCGCCAAGATGGCCCGGAACGCCGGCGCGCTCCAGGTGGCCATCGCCCGTGACGTGGCCGCCCAGAAGAAGCTGGCGAGCCAGATCGCGTCGCTCGTCGCCCGCCAGCGCAGCCTCGGCAACATCCCCTCGGAGTACAACGGCACGCTCTCGTGGCCCATGGCCGCCACGATCACCCAGGAGTTCGGCTGCACCGGGTTCGGCTGGGAGCCGTCGATCGGCAGCTGCGCCCACTTCCACCAGGGGATCGACCTGGCAGCCCCGATGTACACCCCGATCCGCGCCGCGGGCGCCGGCGTCGTCGTCTTCGCCGGTCCCAACCCGTACGACCCGTACCCGAAGGCCTGGATCGTGATCATCGCCCACAGCGAGTCGCTCCAGACCTGGTACGCCCACATCGACAACGCCGTCAGCCTGCCGGCAGTCTCGGCCGGCGACGCCGTGGTCGGGGGCGAGATCATCGCCTACGTCGGGATGACCGGCCGGTCCACCGGGCCCCACCTTCACTGGGCCGTGGTCTTCAACGACGCGTTCGTGAACCCGCGCCTCTTCGTCTGAGCGCCCCCGGCGGCGCCGGGTGCGCGTGGTAGCATCGGACGAGCGGAGCATGCTGACCCATCCCAGCCCCGGGCGTGAGGAAGGCCGATGAAGCGGACCCTGGCGGTGATCCTGGCCGGCGGCGAGGGTGCCCGCCTCTCGATCCTGTCGGAGGAGCGGGCCAAGCCCGCGGTGCCCTTCGGGGGGAAGTTCCGGATCATCGACTTCGCCCTGTCGAACTGCGTCAACTCCGACATCGACAACGTGGCCGTCCTGACCCAGTACAACCCGCGCTCCCTCTCGGACCACATCGGCTCGGGGCGCGCCTGGGACCTGGACCGCAACCAGGGCGGGATCCGGATCCTGCCGCCCTACATCGGGCGGGGCAAGGCCGGCGAGTGGTACCGGGGCACGGCGGACGCGGTCCTCCAGAACATGCGGGCCGTGGACCAGGCGCCCGGCGACGTGGTGCTGGTCCTGGCCGGCGACCACGTCTACAAGATGGACTACTCGCCCTTCGTCGACTTCCACCGCCAGCGCCGCGCCGACGTGACGATCGCCGTCCGCCGCGTCCCGCTCGCCGAGGCGAGCCGGATGGGGATCCTGGCGATGGACGAGACGGGCCGCATCACCGAGTTCCAGGAGAAGCCGAAGCAGCCGAAGTCGGACCTTGCCAGCATGGGCGTCTACGTCTTCTCCAAGCGGGCCTTCCACCGCTGGCTGGACGAGAGCCACCCCGACTTCGGCCGCGACGTGATCCCGGCCATGCTCGAGGGCGGCGCCCGGGTCTTCGGCTACCGTTTCGAAGGCTACTGGCAGGACGTGGGGACGATCCACAGCTACTGGGAGGCCAACATGGCCCTCCTGGATGATCGACCGCTGCTCGACCTGTACGACAAGGAGTGGCTCATCCACACGCGGTCGGAGGAGCGTGCCCCGGCCAAGATCGGGTCGACCGCCCAGGTCCACCGGAGCCTCATCAGCCACGGCTGCCAGGTCGAGGGGATGGTCGTGAACTCGGTCCTCTCGCCCGGCGTCGTCATCGGTGTGGGGGCGGTGGTCCGTGACTCGATCCTCATGTTCGACACCGTGGTCCGGCCGGGCGCCGTGATCGACCGGGCGATCCTCGACAAGGAGGTCACCGTCGGGCCCGGCGCCATCGTCGGCGAGGGCGCCGACCTCGGAGTGCCGAACCGGCTCAACCCGAGCCACCTCACCACCGGCATCACGATCGTCGGCAAGCGGGCCGTCCTGCCCCGCGGGATCCGGATCGGCCGCAACGTTCGGATCGACCCCGACGTCCGCACGTCGGACTTCACCGGCCGGACCGTGGAGTCGGGGGCGACGGTCGTGCGCCACGACGTCGCCGGCGCGCCGCAGGATCCGGGCGGCGGTCGCCGAGAGCGAGTGAGCGCGGCCGCGCCTGCGCCGGCGACGGTCGAGCGCTGGCTGGCCGAGCTGGGCCTGGCCCCGCCGGATCGCCTCGAGCGCGAATCCGTGGCCTCGTGGGACCTCTCGCTCGACGGGCGCCGGCGCTTCGACATCCGGGTGACGGTCATCATGGATCCGGCGACGGCCGCCGTCGTCTGGGCTCACCTCGCCCCGCCGATCGCCCACACGTTCCGCGTCTCGTACCGCCGGATGCTGCGCTGGAACGACGAGCTCCCGTTCGTGAAGTTCGCGCTCACCGACGACGACCGCCCGGTGCTCACGGTGGAGATCCCGCTCGACCGCCTCGACCGCGACGAGCTGGGCGTCGCGGTCGCCCGCGTCCTCCTGGTCTGCGACCTGCTCCTCGAGGAGATCGCGGGGTGGGCCTGGGTGGCCGGGCGGATCCCCGACTGGAGCGGGCGGACGAGCCGTCAGGCCGGGCTCTTCGCGCGCTACGCGGACCGCCTCGGCGAGCTGGCCGGTCCGCGCTGAGCCCGCGACGCCCGCGTTCGGCCGTCCCGGCCGTCGCCGTCCGGTCCACGCCGAGCTGCCCTGCTAGGATCGGAAGATGCGGCTCCAGCCCCACGGCCCCTCCCGCGAGATCCTGACCGTCGATCCCTCGGACCGGAGGGCGACCTGAGCGCCGCCGCCCGCGTCGACGTCCTGACCCGGGCCGAGGCGGTCGCCCGGGCCGCCCGCGTCGGCCGCGTGGCCTACGCGCTGGAGATCGAGCTCGGCGCCGGCCGCCGGACCTATGGCGGCACCGCCCGGCTGCGCTTCCCGGTGACCGGCGCGGGCGACCTCTTCCTGGACTTCCGGGGCGGCGAGGTGACCCGCCTCATCGTGAACGGACGGACACGTGACGCCGGAGCGTCCCGGTCACCGGATCCACCTGCCGGGCGACCTGCTGCGCGCCACGACCGAGGTCGAGGTCGCCTACGAGAACGAGTACGACCGCGGCGGCGACGGCTTCCACCACTTCACCGACCCGGAGGACGGGGCGGAGTACGCCTACTCCAACTTCGAGCCCTTCGAGGCCCACCGGCTCTTCCCCTGCTTCGACCAGCCCGACCTGAAGGGGACCTACGCGGTCACGGTTCGCGCGCCCGCCGACTGGGCGATCATCGCCAACGCCCCGGCGAGGTCCGTCGTGCCGGTGGGCGACGGGCGCCGCGAGCACCGTCTTCGCGCCGACCCCGCCGATCTCGTCGTACCTGGTGGCGGTGATCGCCGGGCCGTTCGCCGGGGTCCACACACGCCACCGCGGGACGCCGCTCGGGGTCTGGACGCGGCGCTCGCTGGCCCGGTTCATGGACCCCGACGAGGTCTTCGAGGTGACCAGGCAGGGCCTCGACTTCTACGCCGCCCTCTTCGACCATCCGTTCCCGTTCGCCAAGTACGACCAGATCTTCGTGCCCGAGTTCAACTCCGGGGCGATGGAGAACGTGGGCGCGGTGACGTTCAGCGAGCACTACGTCTACCGCGACCCTCCCACGGCCACGCAGCGCCTGATGCGGGCCGAGACGGCGCTCCACGAGCTGGCCCACATGTGGTTCGGCGACCTCGCGACGATGCGCTGGTGGGACGACCTCTGGCTCAACGAGAGCTTCGCGACCTACGTCTCCAACCTCGCGCTCGCCGAGGCCACCCGGTTCGACGGGGCGTGGCGGGCCTTCCACGCCGACATGAAGCGGTGGGGCTACCAGGCCGACGCGCGCTCCACCACCCACCCCGTCTCGGGGGTCGTCCCGGACACGGATGCCACCTTCTACAACTTCGATGGGATCACCTACGGAAAGGGCGCCTCGGTCATCAAGCAGCTCGTGGCCGAGATCGGCCCCGAGGCGTTCCGGGCCGGCCTCCGGACCTACTTCCGCCGCCATGCGTGGGGCAACGCCACCCTTGCCGACTTCCTGGCGGCCCTCGAGGAGGGCGCCGGGCGTCCCCTGCACGACTGGAGCCGCCGGTGGCTGGAGACGGCGTCGCTCAACACGATCGAGGCCGCATGGACGACGCGCGATGGCCTGGTCGAACGGCTCCAGCTGACCCAGGACGCGCCGGAAGACCACCCGACGCTTCGCCCGCATGCCCTCGAGCTGGCCCTCGTGCGGGCCGCGGGCGACGGCCCGGCTGAAGTCGACGTGGTGCCGGCCCGCCTCGAGGGTGCCGAGGCGTGGATCGAGGCGGCCGCCGGCCGGCCGGCACCGGACCTCGTCTTCCCCAACCACGGCGATCACGGGTATGCCCGCGTCCTGCTCGACCCCGCCTCGCTGGCCGCCGTGCCCGCGCGTCCTCGGACAGATCGACGACCCACTCCTGCGCCAGCTCCTGTGGGGCACCCTCTGGGAGATGATCCGGAGCGCCCGCTACTCGTCCCTCGCCTTCCTGGAGCTGGTCCGCGACCCACCTGCCCGCGGAGCGCGACGACCAGATCCTGCTCGCCGCCCTGGACGCGGCGCGCGGGGCGCTGGCCAGCTACGTGCCCGCGGAGCGGCGGGTGGACGCGGCGCGCGGCTTCGTGGCGACGGCGCTCGAGACGATCGGCACGCTGCCCGAGGGCGACCTGCGGACGCTCTGGCTGCGGGCGGCCATCGGGGCCGTCGCGGCGCCCTCCGACGTGGCCGCGGTGGCCGCCGTGGCGGACCAGGAGCCGGGAGCGCCCCGGGTGGCGGTGGACCGCGAGATGCGCTGGGGCGTCGCCGCTCTCGCCGTCGCCCACGACCTGCCCGGAGCGGCCGAGCGCGTTGCGGCCGAGCGCGCCGCGGACCCGACGGACCGGGGCGAGCGCGAGATGCTGCGCGCCCAGACCGGGGCTCCCGACGCGGCCGTGAAGGCAGCTGCCTGGGAGCGGATCCACGGAGCCGGCTACGGGTCGTTCCACCTCACCCAGGCGGCGATGCGCGGCTTCAACCACGCCCACCAGGCCGCCCTCCTGGCGCCGTACGTCGACCGCCTCTTCGACGCGCTGCCGGCGGTGGCCGTCGAGCGCGACCACGCCTTCCTCCGGGCGTACGTCACGGCCCTCTTCCCGGCCTACCGTCCGGAGCCGGCGCTCGTTGAGCGCGCCCGGGCGATGGCCGACGAGCGGGGTGCGGAGCTGCCCAGCCTGCGGCGCCTCCTCGTGGAGGCGGCCGACGACATGGAGCGTGCCATCGTCTGCCGTTCGTTCGCCTCGCTTCGGCTGCGCTCGCCGACGTGATGGCCGGCCGGCCGAAGCCGGCGGCGCCCCAGCGGCGTCGAGTCGATGTGCGATCCGTGCGACGATCGGACCATGAACGACGAGAGCGAGGCGTCGGCCGACACTCCCGCGCCGGGCGAGCCCGAGAGCGCGTACGAGCTGCTGCAGCGGGGCCTGGCGCTGCTGGCCGGGAGGCATCACGCCCAGGCCGCGATCGTGCTCGAGCGGGCGGCACGCCTCGAGCCCGCCCGCGGCTCCATCCTCGAGCCGCTGGGCCGGGCCCTCTTCATGTCCGGCCAGCTCGAGCGGGCTGGCGAGACCTTCGAGGCGCTGCTGGCGGTCGATCCCTCCTCGCACTATGGCCACTACGCCCTTGGCCGGACGCTGATGCGCACCGGGCGGGTGGCCGAAGGGCGGACGCATCTCCGCCTCGCCGCGGCGCTGGCCCCGGACAGCCCGCTCTACCGGGCGGCGGTGCGCGGCGCCGGCCGTCACTAGCCGGCGTGTCGACGGCAGGACGCAGCCCGCACCAGAGGTCGCACCGGGGCATAGCCGCCCGGACGGCTCAGCCCGTCGGTTCCACCTTCATCCGGCGCTCCAGCCAGGTGATCCCGATGAGCGACTTCGCGTCGCGGATGTCACCGCGTGCGGCGGCGGCGACGGCTTCCTGCCACGGGAGGCGCACCAGCTCGAGGGACTCGTCCTCGTCGGGGGCGCGGCGGTCGGGACCCGCGGCGGCGAGGTCGGTGGCGAGGTAGAGGAAGATCCGCTCGGTCGCGAAGCCGGGCGCGGTCCAGAAGTCCGTGAGCCGCTCCCAGCCCGCGGCCCGGTACCCCGTCTCCTCCTCCAGCTCGCGCCGCGCGGCCGCGTCCGGATCCTCGGTCGCGCCGGAGGCTGGGTCGCGGTCGAGCGTCCCGGCCGGGATCTCCAGGAGGGATCGGCCGGCGGGGTGACGGTACTGGCGCACGAGGAGGACGCGTCCCTCGGTATCGACGGCGACGATGGCCACGGCGCCCGGGTGGACGGCGACGTCACGTTGCGCCTGCCGACCGTCGGCGCGCTCGACCGTGTCGACACGGAACTCGAGGAAGCGGCCGCGATGGAGGAGCACGGACGAGACGAGGCGCTCGACGAGCGGGTCGCCGGGGGGCGCGGGGTCGCCGGGGGGCGCGGGGGTTGGCATCGCGGGGTCGCCGGGGGGCGCAGGGTCGCCGGGGGGCGCGGGGGTGGGCATCGCCCGATTATGTCGCTCGGGACGGCAGTCCGGACGCCGTTGCGGACATGGGCCTCGTCGGCGCCCCGGCGACGATTCGCACACGGCAGTCCGGACGCCGTTGCGGACATGGGCCTCGTCGGCGCCCCGGCGACCATTCGCACCACACTCAGTGGCGGCCCGGGCCGCGGCGGACTCCGTGAAAGGATTCGCCTCCCACCACGCTGCGTTTGACAGCAAATCCGGGTTCCGACAGCACCCTGAGCGTCGAACGGAGCGTGGTCGTCCGGGATTCGTTGCATGGAGCTGGGCGGCCTGGGCCACCGACCCGGGACCGGCCCCGGCCGGCCCGAGATTGGGGGTGATCCTCCGGCGACCCGGCGGCCCGGGCTCGCGGACGGTCGTGCTCCTCTGGCGACCCGGCGCCCCGGGCTCAGCTGACCGGGGTGCGCCGCACGGAGAGCTCGGTCTCCGCGTCGAACAGGTGCATCTTCTCGAGCGGGATGTGGAGCGTGACGACGTCGCCGGGGCGGACGCCCCGCTCCGAGGACACGATCGCGACGAGGTCCTGGCCCGTCGACCTGGATGTGGAGGAGCTCCTCGTTGCCGAGGTACTCCACGACGTCCGCCCGCGCCTGGACGGTGGCGACCTCGGTCCCGGTTGGCACGACGTCCCAGTGCTCGGGACGGACGCCCACGATGAAGTCGCGGCCCGTCGTCGCTCCGATCCCCTCGCGGAAGGCTGCGCCGAGCGGGATCTCGACGCCCTCGGACGTGAGCTTCGCGCTCTCGCCCGACCCTTCGAGGCGCATGGGGATGAAGTTCATGGCCGGGCTGCCGATGAAGCCGGCCACGAACTTGTTGAGCGGGCGGTCGTAGAGCTCCTGGGGCGTGCCGACCTGCTGGAGCTTGGCCTGGCTCATGACGGCGATCCGCTGGCCCATCGTCATCGCCTCGACCTGGTCGTGGGTGACGTAGACGATCGTCGTCTTGAGGCGCTGGTGGAGGCGCGCGATCTCGGCCCGGGTCTGGACCCGCAGCTTGGCGTCGAGGTTGGAGAGCGGCTCGTCCATCAGGAAGACGGCCGGCTCGCGGACGATCGCCCGGCCCAGGGCCACGCGCTGGCGCTGGCCGCCCGACGAGCTCCTTCGGCTTGCGCTCGAGGAGGGTCGTGAGCTGGATCGTCTCGGCCGCCTCCTTGACCCGCCGGTCGATCTCCTTCTTGTCGATCTTGCGCAGCTTCAGGCCGAAGGCCAGGTTGTCGTAGACGTTCATGTGGGGGTAGAGCGCGTAGCTCTGGAAGACCATCGCGATGTCGCGATCCTTGGGCGCGATGTCGTTGACGACCCGGTCGCCGATGGAGAGCGTGCCCGGGTGATGTCCTCGAGGCCGGCGATCATCCGCAGGCTCGTGGTCTTGCCGCAGCCGGACGGGCCGACGAAGACCATGAACTCGCCGTCCGCGATCTCGAGGTTGAAGTCGTCGACGGCCGTCACCTCGCCGTACTTCTTGGTGACGTGGTCGAAGGTCACGGTGGCCATGCGCGTCTCCTCGTCCCGGTCGGGTCATCGCGGGCCCTTGCATCACGGCCGCCGGAGCGGCGCGGACGGGCCCCGTACGAGGTGCCGGCTCGGGGTCCTCCGGATCGTAGCACCGGGGGTGAGCTCCAAACCCGGGAGGTCCTCGTGAAGGGCGTTCGCGGTTGCTCTCGCACACGCACCTCACGCCACGCCATAATCAGCACCAACACCATGCCCAGATCCCAGGACGCAGCCATCAAGCGCCTCGCGCCCGCCGTCGACCGCTCCCGGGCGGAGTGGCGGCTGCTCCGTGCCCGGCTCAGCACGATCACGCCCCAGGCCCTGGGTCGCGGCGTCCTCTCGACGGTCGTGGTCGTCGTCGCCGTGGTGCTGGCGAGGGAGACCTGGCCCGCGCTGCTGCCCTTCGCCATCGGGGGCCTGCTCGCGTACACGATCTACCCCATCGTCGATCGCCTCGACCGCGTGATGCCGCGGGTGCTCGCGGCCGCGGTCGCCCTGGCTGGCGGCCTGGCCGTCCTCGTCCTCGTCGTCGCCGTGGTGCTCCCGCCCCTGGTTGCGGTCACCATCCAGTTCTTCCGCGACATGCCCGATTCCTCCCAGTTGGCCGATCTCCGCGCCCAGCTCGACGCCTACCTGGCCACGCTGCCCGAGGGCGCCCGGGCGCTCGTCGTCGGCATCCTCGAGCGGGTTGGCGCCATCGCCCGGGATGGGATCTCGGCATTCCTCGACTCGATCGCGTCGCTGGTCGTCGCCGGCGTCGTGGGCATCTTCGACACGATCGGCTTCGTCGTCGGCCTCATCCTCCTGCCACTCTGGACCCTCTCGGTCGTTCGAGACGGGCGTTCGCTGCGCGCCCGGCTGGCCTCCCAGTTCGCACCGGCCCTGCGCGTCGACGTGATGGCGCTCCTCGCGATCATCCACCGGGCTCTGGGCACCTTCCTCCGGGTCCAGCTCGCGGCTGCGGGGGCCGTCGGCGTCGCCGTCTACGTCGGCCTCCAGGGGGTCGAGCGGGCGGAGATCGCCAGCTACCAGGCTCCGATCGCCGTGGCGGCGTTCATGGGGACCGCCCAGGTGATCCCTCAGCTCGGTGGCCTCATCGGCGCTCTCCCGATCGGGCTGCTGGCGCTCGCCCGCCAGGACGAGCCAGCGGCCTCGGTCGCGCTCCTCGTCGTCTACGTCGTCGCCCTGCAGCTCGTGAAGATGGCCGTCGGCGCCCGCCTCGGGCGCGATCTCAACGTCCGGCCCGCGATCGCGCTCCCGGCGTTCGCGGTGATCTCGCAGATCGGGCTGGTCTGGCTGCTGCTCTCGGCGCCGATCCTCGTCATCGCCCGCAACACCGTGGCCTACCTGCGGGGCCGCATGTCCGAGCCGCCCCGGCCCGCGGGTGTTCTCCCGGGCCAGCGGGCGGAGCGGCGTCCATCCCCCGCGTCGTCGGCGACGCTGCCGCCCCTGTATCGCGACGCGACCGGCGGCACCCGCCAGGGCCAGGCCGGAGGCGCCGCGTCCTCGCCCCGACCGGTTCGGGTCCGAGGTGCCCGCCACGGCAGCGATGGCTGTCAGCGCGAGCTCGCGGCCCAGTGGCGCAGGGGCGTCCGCGCCCATCGTCGTCGGAGCCAGTCCGATGACCGTCAGGAGGTAGGCACCGGTGACCGAGCCGTACACGCCCCGCCCGAGTCCGGCTACGACGAGGACGTCCCGGTCGTGACCTCCCCGTCCTACGTCCAGCTCACCCAGCAGCGCGTCCGGCTGGGGCGCGCCGCCGAGGCGTTCGCGACACCCGACGACGCCGGCCGCTACCCGATCATCGTGCTCGTAAAGTCCGGCGGCCGCTTCCAGGTCCAGGCGCTGCTCGTCGCTGGCGCCGTCGCTGCGGCGGCGGTGGCGCTGCCCGTCGGTCCCGTGCTCACGATCATGGGCCTGGTCCTGGCGGTCGGCCTGCTGATCGGGGGCAGCGCCCGGGCCATCCTGGTGCCGGTCCCCGAGGGCACCCAGGCGATCATGGTCCAGGCTGGCCGCTACTTCAAGACGGCCGGCGCGGGCGTGCAGCGGGTGCCGCCGACGGTCATGGTCACGCACCTCGTGACAACCCGCGAGATCCCCTTCAGCACGGTTGCCCGGGCCGTGCCCACCGCCGACGACGTGCGTGTCGACATCGAGATCCTCTTCACCTTCCGGATCGCGGAACCCCACAAGTTCGTGTTCAACACGACCGCGCCCGACTTCGACGCGGTCTGCCAGGGAGCGGGCCAGACTGCGGTCCGCCGGCTGGCCCGGGGCATCGGCTCCGAGGCCGTGCTCGACCTCGCCCTGCGCGACTCCGACGAGCTCGTGTCCCTGATCAGCGCGACGCTCGAGCCCTGCGGCGTCGAGGTGACCCGCGTCCTCGTCGTCCGACTGGACGCTCCGCCCGAGTTCCTGGCCAGTCGCGAGGGTCGGCGCCTCGCCATGCTCCAGACGGGCGAGCAGGCCGAGCGGGCAGCCTACGATCTCGGAGTCCAGGCCAACCGCGACGCGGTGGCTCGCGCGGAGCAGCAGGCGCGCTTCGACCGGGCGACGGAGGAGGTCCGGCTGGCGGCGGAGGTCCGAAGGATCCAGGTCGAGCTGGAGGCGGAGGGCGAGGCGATCCGGCTCGCGCGCCTCGAGGAACGGCTGGCCGCCTCGCCGAACGCTGCGCGCTGGGACTGGGAGACAGCGCGGCTCGGGGTGGCCAGGGAGCTGGCCGGGAACAGCCGGGCGATGCTCCAGCTCGGTGGATCAGGGGATATCGCCGACGCCCTCGTGACCCGGGCGTTCATGGAGCGAGGACGAGGCGCCGGGAGCTGCGGGCGCGCGCAGCGACGACTAGAGCGGGACCACGAAGGCGACGATCACGAGGACCGTCGAGGCCACCATCTCCACGAGCCCGACCTGGACCGGGCGCAGCGGGCGCGACGTCCCCGCGCGGCTGCGCTCCACGAGTGGCAGAGCGATGGCGCGGGCCAGCAGGCCTGCCGCGCAGGCGGCGTACGGCCACGGCAGCGCGACCATCGCGACGATCAGGAACGCCGCGTGGAACGCCACGGAGAATGCGACGAAGCCGCGGTTGCCCCGCTCCCGGATGACCGAGCGGACCACCAGGACGCTCCCGACGAGATAGCCCGCCGCCACGAGGGTGGCCCCGACGACGGCCTCCGTCTCCCAGGCGCCCGACACGCAGGCGGCCGCCGGCACCAGGACGAGCGCGACGGCCGTCTGGGCGAGGCTGTTCGCGAGGTCGCGAGGCGTTCCCGGGCGCGCTCCGCGGACCACGAGCGCGCCGGCGGGGACGACCACGACCGCCGAGAGGGCAAGGGCGGGGAAGGCCACCAGCAGGATGAGCCCGGCGACCGTGAAGAGACCGCCGAAGATGACCAGCGACGGGACGAACGATGACCGACGCCGGGCGCGGAGCCACGCCTGGGCGGTCGCGGCGGCGAGGTAGCCGGCCAGGGCGGCGATGCCGAGCAGCAGCTGCCAGGGCGACGGGACGGTGGCGGCGACGCCCAGCAGCAGGGGCAGGGCAAGCATGGCCCAGGCCCCGTGCTGGCGAGGGAACCAGAGCTGGGGGGTCGTCCCCGCACGGGCAGGGGTGGGGTGCGTCATTGCCGGTACGGTAGCGGACCTGGCGTTCAGCCAGGGTCTGCGCCGATGAACCGGTAGCCCAGGCCTCTCTCGGTCCGGATGTAGCGCGGATGGTCGGAGTCGTCGCCGAGCTTGTCGCGGAGGCGGCGGACGTAGACCCGCAGGTAGTCAACCTCGTCGAGGTACTCGCGGCCCCAGACCTTGGCGAGCAGGGTCCCGTGCTGGAGCACGTGCCCTGCGTTCCGCACGAGGTGATAGAGGAGCTTGTACTCCGTGGGCGTCAGGTCGAGCCGGACGCCCCGGAGCCGCGCCTCGTGGGCGCCGAAGTCGACTTCGAGGTCGAGGGCGCGGAAGGAGGGGGCACGGCTCGTTGGGGGCGGCATCTCGTGGCGCCGCAGCACGGCCCGTACGCGGGCCATGAGCTCCAGGTGGTTGAACGGCTTCGTGACGTAGTCATCGGCGCCGAGCTCCAGGCCCTTGACCTTGTCCATCGAGTCGTCGCGTGCCGTCAGCATGACCACCGGGACATCGGAGAAGAGGCGAATCTCGCGGAGCACCCCGAAGCCGTCCACACCGGGCAGGCCCACGTCGAGGAGCACGATGTCAGGACGCGCCTGCTCGACGACCTCGAGCGCCTGCTCGCCGGTGCCGGCCCCGAGGACCTCCGTGTCGCGCCACTGGAGCGTGAACCCGAGGCGCACCGACTCGACGACATCCGGCGCGTCGTCCACCACGAGGATACGCATCACTCGACGTCCTGCGGACCCTCGGCGGGCACCGAGATGCTGAACACGCTGCCGTAGCCCGGGGCGCTCTTCACGTCGATGGCCCCGCCGTGCGCCTGGGCGATCGCGAGCGCCGTCGGCAGGCCCAGCCCGACCCCGCGGCCTCCGCCGGAGCGATCGTTCTGGCCGACGAAGAAGCGCTCGAAGAGGTGCGGCTGCTCGTCGAATGGGATGCCCGGCCCCTGGTCCGCAACCGTCCAGGCGACGGACCGTGCGACCTGCCGAACGCGGACGGCGATCGTGCCACCCGCGGGGCCGTACTTGACTGCGTTGGAGATGAGGTTGACGAGGGCCTGCTCCAGCCGACGGTGGTCGCCGAAGACCCGGACGGTGCACCCGGCACGTCGAGCTCGATCGCCTGGTCTCGCTTGGCCGCCAGGGGAGCGAGCGAGGCGACCGCCTCGCGGGCCAGCGCCGACGCGTCGAAGGGGCGCAGCTGGAGGAAGATCTGGCCCGTCCGGAAGCGGGCGATCTCCAGGATGTCGCCGACGACGCGCTGCATGCGATCAGCGTTGCGCTCGATCGTATCCAGCAGCGTATCGATCTCAGCCGGGGAGGGAGAGGTTGCCGGGTCGCGCAGCACGCCGACGCAGGTGCGGACCGCGGTCAGCGGCGTGCGCAGCTCGTGGGCGATCGTGGAAAGGAGGTCGGTCCGCAGTCGTTCGAGCTCGGCGAGGTGCTCGACGACCCCCGCGTCGGTACCCAGGCTGCCGCCCAGCACCTGGCGGCCAAGGCTCGTGAGGACGTGGAAGCGATGATCGCCGTTGTGGCGCGCGATCCGGACAAGGCCGAGGCCGGCCAGCTCACCGAGGAGGACGGAGACCTCGATGGCTTCGACCGTCGCACCTGCCTCGGCGAACCGCTCGGCGAGATCGGCTGGTGTGGCCCCATCGGCGATGAGCGCGAGCGCCGCGCCCGCCAGCGGGGACGGCGACGCGCCTGCCTGGCTGAGTGGATCGTGGCCGAACATGACAACCCGAGGATACCCCCGGGACGGCGCCAGGGCGCTGGCCGGGGCCGCGGGCGCCGCTGCGCCGGGACCGCTCAACCGCCCACGTCCACCAGCGTCGGCTCCTCCGACCCTCGACGTCCGTCACCCCGCCGGCGAGCGTCGCGAAGGGGGGCGCCCGACACCGCCCCGACCTCTGCCGGGACGTCGGCGGGGAGAGGCGCCCGGGACCTGGTCGTCGCGCTGCCGTGGACGCGACCGCGCGGCGACCGCGCGCGTCTCGGTCACCGGCTCCGCCTCCTCGTCGTACGAGCACATGCAGGGGCCATCCGCGGCGCATCCGGCACAGCAGAACGCCAGGCCGAGGTGGAAGACCGGGTGGTGGGCGATCTGATGGTCACACGTGGCGCAGGTGAAGGTGGGCTGCGTCGGCATCGGAGTCCTCGCTGGCGGGACGACTCGCGGGCCTTCCCGCACGTCATTCCCTGGACGGATGGCAAGTGCCATGTCGACCATGCTGGGCGGCGGGCCTGAACCGAACGGGGAACGCGCATGAACAGGGCGTGAACGTCGGTGTCGGCGAGCATTCGTATTCACGCGGCGTTCATGCGCGTCCATCGCCGTATTCGTGATGGTGCGGGAGCCTAGGAGGGCGGCGGATCGTGCCGGCATGGGCCGGACCCGCGCTCGCCACCGGAGCCCCCTGGATGAACAAGCCGATGACACCCGTCCCCGTCGCCGGTGGAGCGCCCCTCACCAAGGAGTGGCGCCTCGCGGCCGCGGCTCCGGCCCTGCCCGGCAGCCCCGCCGCGCACCCCGTCTCAGGCTCCCCGGGATCGGGCGCCCTGGCGGCCGCGCTCGCCCAGTTCGACGCTGCTGCCGACCACCTTGACCTCGACGCGGGAGTGCGCGAGACGCTTCGGGCGCCGCACCGCGAGCTCACGGTTCGCTTCCCGGTCCGGCTGGACGACGGCCGCGTGCGCGTGTTCACCGGCTACCGGGTCCAGCACAACGTGGCTCGCGGGCCGGCCAAGGGCGGGCTCCGCTACCACCCCTCCACCGACCTCGACGAGGTCCGCGCGCTGGCGATGTGGATGACCTGGAAGTGCGCCCTCGTGAACGTCCCCTTCGGCGGTGCGAAGGGCGGTGTCACCTGCGATCCCCGGGCGATGAGCCCGCGCGAGACGGAGGCCCTCACGCGCCGCTTCGCCACCGAGCTCGAGGTGCTGATCGGGCCCGACTCGGACATCCCGGCGCCGGACGTCGGCACCAATGCCCAGACGATGGCCTGGATCATGGACACCGTCTCGATGCACCGGGGCTACTCGGTGCCGGGCGTGGTCACCGGCAAGCCGATGGCGATCGGGGGCTCCAACGGTCGCGCCGACGCCACGGGGCAGGGTGTCGTGTACATGATCGAGGAGGCGGCCGGGCGACGGCTCGGGACTCCCGCTGGCGGGCACGACCGCCGCGGTCCAGGGCTTCGGCAACGTTGGCGAGGCGACGGCCCGACTCCTCCACCAGGCCGGGGTCCGCGTCGTCGCGATCTCGGACATCGGCGGCGGCGTCTACCGCGGGGACGGCCTCGACGTGCCCTTCCTCCGCCGCTACATGCAGGAGCGAGGCACGCTGGCCGGTGCACCCGGAACCGAGCCGATCGACGAACGACGACCTCTTCGGGCTGGACGTGGACGTCCTGGTGCTCGCCGCCCTGGAGGGCCAGATCACCGCCGCGAACGCCGGGCACGATCCGGGCTCGCATCCTGGCGGAAGGCGCGAACGGCCCGACGACGCCGGATGCCGATCCCATCCTCCTGGAGAACGGCGTCACCGTCATCCCGGACATCCTCTGCAACGCGGGCGGGGTGATCGTGAGCTACTTCGAATGGGTCCAGAATCGCGAGTCGCTGTTCTGGACTCCGAAGCTCATCAACGGCCGGTTGCGCGAGGCGATCCTGGCGGCCGCCGCGGCTGTCTGGGAACGGGCCGATGCCGACGGCATCGATCCACGGCGAGCGGCGCACGCCATCGCCGTGCACCGCGTCGCCGAGGCCACCGTTCTGCGCGGCCTCTATCCGTAGCGAGCTCGCGGCTCATCCCGGGGCCAGCCCTTCGCACTCGGCCAGCGCGCCCTCCCTGGGGGCCTGCCGCCGTGCGGGCCCGCCCGGCGAAGCCACTGGGAGACGCCGACGCGGGCCGGTCCCCGGGGGAACCGACCCGCGTCTGTGCGGCGTGAGCGCCCGTGAAGGCGCTAGGCGAGCAGCTTGGCCTTGAGGGCCTCGTACTCGGGGATCGTGAGGGCGCCCGAGTCCCGGAGCTGGGTGAGCTTCGCGAGCTCGTCGGCAGTCGAGACGCCGCCCGCGGCCTTCATCGCGGCCTCGGACTGGGCCAGCATCTGGACGTCCTGGGGGGTCATCTTCGGGCGCATGATCATGTAGATCAGGCAGCCGAGGAGCGGCAGGATGATGATCGCGACGATCCAGATCGCCTTCGAGACGCCGGTCATGTCATTGCGCCGGAAGATGTCCGACAGGCAGGTGATCCAGATCCAGATCGCCATGAACCAGAAGAAGAAGAAGACCATCCCCCAGATGACGTCCCAGAAGCCGACTTCGCCGCCGACCTCGTTGCAGGCCGCGAAGAGGAACGGCACCACGGCGATGATCGCCAGGGGCAGCGCCCGGCGGCTCAGGGCCGAGCGGACAGATGCGAGACTCATTGATCCCTCCACTGATGTGATCCGCGCCCGTCCTCCGGGGCGGTGGCAGGCATGCCCCACGGCAACACGGCCGCGTCATCCCGCGGCGTCGTCGCTGATGGTACACGGCCCGCGGGGGGTCTCATCACCCCTGGTGGGGGACGTGGTCAACCGGCCACTGGGTGATGGGGTGGCCTACGGGGCTTGAACCCGTAACCTCTGGAGCCACAATCCAGTGCTCTGCCGATTGAGCTAAGGCCACCGCGCGTCGCGCTCGCGCCGGCCGTGGCGACGGTCGGGGAGCCGTGGGCGAGGCGAGTGTAGCCGAAACGGCGCCGGCCGGGCGGCACGGTCCCCTTCCGGCGGTCGACACGTCCGGCCCGCCGCCCCCTCCAGGCGTCGGTCGCGCGGGGCCTACTCCTCGACCGGCTTCCCGTCCTCGTCCCAGGCCCAGGCATCGATGTCGGGCGGCTCGTAGCCGAGGATCGTCAGGGCGTGGCGGACCTGCGTCCGGTGCTCGCCCGCGTGGTCCAGCGCCTGGGCGAAGAGCACGATCGCCGGGAGCGTGACCGGCTCGCCGCGGAACGTCGTGTGGAGGACCGCGTCGGGCTCGTATGACGCCGCGAGCTCGACGAGGGCCTCCGAGCTGGCCCGGGCACGGCGGCGCAGGACGCGCACGGACGGGGCCAGCGCCTCGGGCGGCGACGGCGGGTCGGGCTCGTTGGGCGCGGGTCCGGGTCGCTCGCCCTCGCCGCGGAGGCGCGAGACGTAGCGCTCCTCGGCCTCGACCAGGTGGCGCAGGGTGGCGCCCAGCCCCCCGTAGGTGCCCTGGGTCACGAACTCCAGGTGCTCCTCGGGGAGGCCCTCGCACGCGGCGAGGAGGCGATCCGTGGCCCACGCGTGATGGCGGAACAGTGCGACGAATCCGGCGTCCATGGGCGAAAGCGTACGACGCGCCGCGTCGCCCTGGGTGCTCGCTGCGCTTCCGGGTGCGACAATCCCGCCCGTGTCGTCCCTCGCCCCCCGCGCCCGCCTCCGCGCCCGCCTCCTGGGTCGCCCGCTCCTCGCCGATGGCGGCATGGGAACCCTCCTCTTCAGCCGCGGCGTCCCCCAGCGGGCCTGCCTCGACGAGCTGGCGACGACCCGTCCGGAGCTGGTCGGCGGTGCGCATCGCGAGTACCTGGAGGCCGGGGCCGAGCTGATCGTCACCCTCTCGCTGGGCGCCAACCGACACCGGCTCGAGGCGTTCGGCCTCGCGGGCGAGGCCGCCCGGCTCAACCGGCGCGCCGCGCAGGTTGCGCGGGAAGCGCGAGACGTCGCCGGCCGCGACGCCCTTGTCGGCGGCTCGGTGGGGCCCCTGGGCGTCCTGACCCGCGAGCTGGCCACGCTCGGCGAGCGCGGCGGCCGGGCCCTGTTCCGAGAGCAGATAGACGGGCTCCTGGAGGGCGGGATCGACCTCTTCGTCCTCGAGACGCACGGGGACATCGACGCACTGCTGTGGGCGGTCGACGAGGCCCGGCGGGCCGCGGACCTGCCGATCCTGGCGTCCCTCACGTTCGGCGAGGAGCTGACGCTCCCGGACGGGACGACGCCGTCGGGTGCGGCTCGGCTCCTGTCGGACGCCGGAGTGGACGCGATCGGCGTCAACTGCGGCGCCGGCCCTGCCGCCTGCCTCGAGGCGCTGACCATGCTGGGCGACGGAGGAGCCGACGCCCCGCCGCTCTCGATCATGCCGAACGCCGGACTGCCCCAGCGCCTGGAGGGCCGCTTCGTCTACGCCGCGGGAGCCGACTACTTCGCCGACGTGACCCCCCGGATGCTCGATGCCGGCGCCCGCATCGTCGGCGGTTGCTGCGGGACGACCCCGGCCCACATCGCGGCGATGCGCGCGGTCCTCGACGCCGGGACGGGAGCCCGGTCCGGCCGTCCCGGTCGTCGCGATCCCGGCCGCCGGCTTCCCGCCCCAGCCTCGGTCCGCCGCGATCGAGCCCGTGGCCGCGTCGACGGCGGTTGGTGATGCACCCCTGCCGACGCGCCTGGCCGGCGCCGTGGCCGAGGGCCGCTTCGTGGTGTCCGTGGAGATCGACCCTCCGAGATCCGTCCGGATCGAGCGGACGATCGAGGCCGCCCGCCTGCTGCAGGCGGCCGGCGTCGACGCCGTCAACATCAGCGACTCCGCGATGGCGCGGGTCCGGATGGGTGCCATGGCCGTGGCCTTCGGGATCCAGCACGACCTCGACCTCGAGTGCGTGGTCCACCTCACGACGCGCGACCGGAACCTCATGGCGCTCGAGTCGGAGCTGCTGGGGGCGCACGCGCTGGGGGTCCGCAACATCCTCGCCCTCACCGGGGACCCGCCGCGGGTCGGCGACTACCCAACCGGGACGGGCGTCTGGGACGTCGACTCCGTCGGCCTCGTGGAGGTGCTCGCGCGCCTGAACCGCGGCGAGGACCAGGCCGGCTCGCCGATCGGCCAGCGCGCAGGCTTCACGATCGCCTGTGCCCTGGACCCGACGGCCGCCGACGCGACGACGGAGTGGGACCGCCTCGAGCGCAAGCTCGCCGCGGGCGCCCACCTCGTCATGACGCAGCCGCTCTACTCCGTGGCGCAGGTGGAGGCGATGCTCGCCGAGGCGCGTCGCCGCTTCGGGCCGGGCGGCTTCCCGGTGCCGCTCCTCCTGGGCGTCCTGCCCCTCGTCTCGACGCGCCACGCCGAGTTCCTCCATCACGAGGTGCCCGGCATCATGATCCCGGACGAGGCTCGGGCGGCGATGCGCGCGGCGGGCGAGCGGGCCTCGGAGGTGGGGATCGAGATGGCCGACGCGCTCCTCGCGGCCGTGGAGGACGAGGTGGCCGGCACGTACATCATGCCCAGCTTCGGGCGCTACGAGCAGTGCGCCGGCCTGGTCCGCGCGATCAGGGAGCGACATGCGGGAGGGCGGTCGGGTGAACGCGCCAGCCGCGCCGACCCGCCTCGCGCGACTGGGGAGGCTGCCCGGAGAGCTCGCGGGCCGGATCCTCGTCCTGGATGGGGCGATGGGGACGCTCCTCCAGGCGCACCGCTTCGTCGAGGCGGACTTCCGGGGCACCCGGTTCGCCGACCATCCGCGCGACCTGCGCGGGAACAACGACCTCCTGTGCCTCACCCAGCCCGACGCGGTCCGCGAGGTCCACGCCGCGTACCTCGCCGCCGGCGCGGACATCATCAGCACGAACTCCTTCACGGCAACGCGCATCGCGCAGGCCGACTACGCACTCCCGCCCTCCGTCGTCCGCGAGGTCAACGTGGCGGCGGCCCGCCTGGCCCGAGCGGCCGCCGACGAGGCCGAGCGCGCCGAGCCCGGCCGTCCCCGCTTCGTCGCGGGATCGCTGGGGCCCACGAACCGGACCGCCTCCCTCTCGCCCGACGTCGACGACCCCGCCGCCCGCAACGTCACATGGGAGGACCTCGAGGAGGCCTACCGCGAGGCTGCGGCGGGGCTGCTCGAGGGCGGCGCCGACCTGCTGCTCGTCGAGACGGTCTTCGACACGCTCAACGCGAAGGCCGCCATCTTCGCGGTCCACTCGGTGGCCGAGGAGCTGGGCGTCCCGGTGCCGCTGGTGATCTCCGGGACGATCGTCGACGCGTCGGGGCGGACGCTCTCCGGCCAGACCGTCGAGGCGTTCTGGCACAGCATCCGCCACGCCGACCCGGTGGTCGTCGGCCTGAACTGCGCTCTCGGGCCGGCGCAGCTCCGCGAGCACCTCGACGTCCTGGGCCGGATCGCCGATCGCCCGGTGTCGGCGTACCCCAACGCCGGCCTGCCGAACGAGCTCGGCGGCTACGACGAGACGCCCGCGGCCATGGCGGCGGCGATGCGGGAATGGGCCGAGCACGGGCTGCTGAACGTGGCCGGTGGCTGCTGCGGAACGACGCCCGCGCACGTAGCGGCGATCGCCGAGGCGGTCGCCGGGCTCCCGCCGCGCGGCTGTCCCGGCGATCGCGCCCGCCACGAGGCTGGCCGGGCTGGTGCCGGTCGTGATCCCTCCCCCCGGCAACGCGTTCGTGAACATCGGCGAGCGCACGAACGTCACCGGCTCGCGCAAGTTCGCCCGCCTCATCGCCGAGGGCCGCGAGGACGAGGCGGTCGCCATCGCGCGCGAGCAGGTGGCGAACGGCGCCCAGCTGATCGACGTGAACATGGACGAGGCGATGCTCGACGGGGTCGCCGCAATGACCCGGTTCCTGCGCCGGATCGCCGTCGAGCCCGACATCGCGACCGTCCCGGTGATGGTCGACAGCTCGAGATGGGCGGTCCTCGAGGCGGGCCTGCGCCAGCTCCAGGGCCGCGGGGTCGTGAACTCCATCTCGCTCAAGGAGGGCGAGGCGGAGTTCCTGCGTCAGGCCCGGCTCTGCCGGGCCTACGGCGCCGCCGTCGTCGTCATGGCGTTCGACGAGCAGGGCCAGGCCGACAGCGTCGAGCGGCGGGTGGAGGTCTGCAGGCGGGCGTATCGCCTCCTCACGGAGATCGTCGGGTTCGCCCCCGAGGACATCATCCTCGACCCCAACATCTTCGCCATTGCGACCGGCATCGAGGAGCACAACCGCTACGCGATCGCCTTCTTCGAGGCCGTCCGCCGTCTCAAGGCCGAGCTGCCGGGCGCCCGAACCTCGGGCGGCGTGTCCAACGTCTCGTTCGCCTTCCGCGGCAACGACCGCGTCCGCGAGGCGATCCACGCCGTCTTCCTCTACCACGCCATCCGGGCCGGTCTCGACATGGCGATCGTCAACGCCGGCGTCCTGCCCGTCTACGACGACATCGACCCGGAGCTCCGCGAACGCGTCGAGGACGTCGTCCTGGACCGGCGGCCGGACGCCACGGAGCGGCTCACCGAGATCGCCGTGCGCTACGCCGCCGTGGGCGGGATGGAGCGGGCGGCCGAGGACCTGGCCTGGCGGGAGCTGCCGGTGGAGGCAGCGGCTCACGCACGCCCTCGTCGAGGGGATCGACGCCTGGATCGTCGAGGACACGGAAGAGGCCCGGCTGACCATGGGCCGTCCGCTCGCGGTCATCGAGGGTCCGCTGATGGCCGGGATGAACGTCGTGGGCGACCTGTTCGGCGCCGGACGGATGTTCCTGCCCCAGGTGGTGAAGAGCGCCCGCGTCATGAAGAAGGCCGTCGCCCACCTGGTCCCGTACCTCGAGGCCGAGCGCGAGGGCATCGCGCGCAAGGCCGGGACGCTCGTGACGGCGACCGTGAAGGGCGACGTGCACGACATCGGCAAGAACATCGTCGGCGTCGTGCTCGGCTGCAACGACTACGACGATCGTCGACCTCGGCGTCATGGTGCCGGCGGCGCGGATCCTCGAGCGGGCCCGCGAGATCGGCGCGGACTTCGTGGGGCTGTCCGGGCTCATCACGCCGTCCCTCGACGAGATGGTCCACGTCGCCTCGGAGATGGAGCGCGAGGGCTTCACGATCCCGCTCCTCATCGGCGGGGCGACCACGTCCCGAGCCCACACGGCGGTGAAGATCGCACCGGCGTACTCAGGTCCCGTCATCCACGTGACCGACGCCTCGCGGGCGGTGGGCGTGGTCCGCGCCCTCCTGGACCCTGCGCGCCGCGATGCCTACGCTGCCGAGGTCCGGGACGAGTACGAGGCCGTGCGCCGCGAGCGGGGCGACCGCCGGGCCGGCGAGCGCAGGCTGACCCTGGCCGAGGCGCGGGCCAACCGGCTCCGCCTCGACTGGGCCGGCGTCGCGCCTCCGCGCCGTCGTTCGTGGGTGTCCGCACGTTCCGCGCTACCCGCTGGCGGAGCTCGTCGACCGGATCGACTGGACGCCGTTCTTCACGACCTGGGAGCTTCGCGGCGCCTACCCGGCGATCCTCGACGACCCGACCGTCGGAGTCGCCGCCCGCGACCTCCACCGCGACGCCATCGCACTCCTGGAGCGGATCGTGGCGACCGGTGACCTCCGCGCCGACGCCGTGGTCGGCTTCTGGCCGGCGAATGCCGAGGGTGACGACATCGTCATCTGGCGCGACGACGCGCGAACCGAGCCGCGCGCGACGTTCCGGACGCTCCGCCAGCAGATGGCGAAGCGCGACGGCCGGCCCAACCTCGCGCTCGCCGACTTCGTCGCCCCGGTCGCGAGCGGCGCGCCCGACTTCGTCGGGGCGTTTGCCGTCACGGCAGGCCACGGCCTCGACACGCTCGTCGCGCACTTCGAGGCCAGCCACGACGACTACTCGGCGATCCTCGCCAAGGCGCTCGCCGACCGGCTGGCCGAGGCCTTCGCGGAGCGACTCCACGAACGGGTCCGACGGGAGCTGTGGGGATACGCGCCCGGCGAGGCGCTCTCCAACGCGGAGCTCGTGGCGGAGCGCTACCAGGGGATCCGGCCTGCCCCCGGCTATCCGGCCTGCCCCGACCACACCGAGAAGCGGACGCTCTTCGCGCTCCTCGAGGCGGAGGCACGGGCAGGGATCAGGCTGACGGAATCCTGGGCCATGCTGCCGGGGGCGTCGGTCTCCGGGTACTACTTCTGGCATCCCCAGAGCGCCTACTTCGGCGTCGGGCGGATCGGTCGCGACCAGCTGGAGGACTATGCTGCGCGGGCCGGGATCCCGGTCGCGGACGCTGCCCGCATCCTGGGTCCCAACCTGGCAGAAGAGCCCGCTGGCTGACCGACCGGGACTACCGTCCGGCCCCTTCCCGGGACCATCGCGCGACGGACTGGCGAGGAGCCGCGGCGGTACGGTCCGGGTGTGACGCCCCCGATCCATCCGCGGACGCCGCTCGGCCGCCTTGCCGCTGCTCGTCGCGGCCGCTTTCCTGGCCACCACCGTGGGCACCTTCGCCGCGCCGGCGCCCGTCGCCGCGTGGACGCCCAACGCGTACAGCGCCGCCGCGGAGGCCGAGCTGGTCCAGCTGACCAACCAGGCCCGCGCGAGCGCCGGGCTGCCCGCCCTCGTCGTCGATTCGACCTTGACCTCGATCGCCCGCGGGCGCAGCAAGGACATGATCGTGCGCGACTACTTCAGCCACGACATCCCGGGCGGCACCAGCGTGTTCGACATCATCCAGGCCAGGGGGTACTGCTTCAAGCTGGCGGGCGAGAACATCGGCTGGATCACGGCCGACGACGCGACCGCCGCGCAGGGCGTCCAGTCGATGTTCATGAACTCGTCCGGGCACCGGGCGAACATCATGGGCAAGACCTGGGACAGGATCGGGATCGGCGCCTACCAGGGCGGCACCGAGAAGCGGATGTTCACGGTCCTCTTCGTCGCAGTCGTGCGCGGCCGCTCCTGCCCCCACGCCGAAGCCGACTCCCAGCCACCCCGAAGCCGACCCCCGTCCCCACGCCCAAGCCGACGCCGACCCCGACGCCGGCCCCGACGCCGACGCCGACTGCCGACTGCTCGACGCCCACAGCCGACGCCGACGCCGCCCGCGTCGACGCCTCGCCCGACGCCACGGCCGACGCCTCGCCCGACCCCGCGCCCCACGCCCCGCCCGACGCCCGAGCCGGCAGCCACGCCCGAGCCGACGCCGCGTCCGATCGCGAAGCCCGTCGCCACGCCCACGCCCGCGCCGACTCCGCAACCGACCCTGACGGCGACCCCGGAGCCGACCCCAACGCCCGCCGCCTCCGCGCAGCGCGGACCTGCCGAACCGCGATGAGCCGGACGACGATGCCCCGCGCGGCCTCGGCATCGGCCCCGGTGGCAGCGGCAACGCCAACCGGCGGCGCCGAACGGGGTGACGAACGGCAGCCGGCGGACAGAGCGGCGGCGGCCCGCCTCCGGGCCAGTCGTACCGCATCGCCGATCCGGTCGGCATCGTCGCGCCGGCGGCCGGCCTCTTCGACGGCCTGGCCGGCCTGGGCGGCGCTGGGCGGCCTCATCCTCCACTTCCTGTTCGGCGCGTGACGGCGGCCGCCTCGCCGGCGGTCGTCCGCGACCAGGGCCGGCGCTACACTCGCCCCGCCGCGGTGCGTGCCTGCACCGCCCCGACCGGAGGACCCGCCTGATGCCGCCCATCCTCGAGGCGCGCGACCTCACCCGGAGTCACCGGATGGGCGGGACCGACGTGGACGCGGTCCGCGGCGTCTCGCTGTCCGTGGAGCCCGGCGAGTTCGTGGCCGTGATGGGGCCGTCGGGCTCGGGCAAGAGCACGCTTCTCCATCTGCTGGGCGGCCTGGACCGCCCCACCTCCGGCGAGGTCGTGCTGGACGGCGAGGTCTGGTGAGCCGGCTCGGCGACGACGCGGCCACGAAGCTCCGCAGGGCCAAGACCGGCTTCGTCTTCCAGTTCTTCAACCTCGTCCCGATCCTGTCGGTGCGCGAGAACGTGGCCCTGCCCTTCATCGTGGCCGGCCGGGACCCCAAGCGGCCGGGAAGAGTCGGCCGCGATCGCGGACGTGCTCGCGGCCGTTGACCTCGCGGGCAAGGATCGCCACCGCCCGGACGAGCTGTCCGCCGGCGAGCAGCAGCGCGTGGCGCTCGCCCGGGCCCTCGTCCATCGTCCGGCCCTCCTCCTCGCCGACGAGCCGACCGGCAACCTCGACTACGCGACCGGGACCGAGATCCTGGACATGCTCTGGCGGCTGTGTGCCGAGCGCGGCCAGACCGTCGTCCTCGTCACCCACGACGCGAAGGCCGCGGCCTATGCCGACCGCGTCCTCGTCCTGCGCGACGGCACCGTCCTCGACGAGATCGCGCTCGGGCGCCGCGAGGACCACGCCGCGGGTCCGCTGATCGTTCGCCTCGCCGCGCTGGGGCTCTGACCCGTGCGCGCCGCGAACGCGCTGGCCCGGCGGAGCCTGCTCGCCCGGCCCGTCCGCACGGTCCTGACCGTGATCGGGATCGCGCTCGGGACCGGCGTGCTCGTCGCCGGCCTGATCCTCAACGCCGCCCTCGACGCCGCCGTGGACCGGAGCGTCGCCGACATCGTCGGGTCGGGCCGACGTGCGCGTCGCCGCGTTCGAGGAGCAGGGCCTCTCGCCCGAGAGCGTGGCGGCCGTGGCCACGACCCCGGGCGTCGCGACGGTCGCACCGAGCCTCCAGCGCCGGACCTACCCCCTCGCCAGCGGGGCATCCGCAACGCTGCCGGCGCCGGTCACCGTGGTCGGCATCGACCGGGCGGCCGATCCCGCCGTCCACGACCGCCCCCTGGCGGCGGGCGCGCCGCTGGGCACCGGCGACGATGACGGGGCGCTCGTCTCCGCCGAGCTGGCCCGCGAGGACGGGCTCGGCGTCGGCTCCACGATCACGCTGCTCGGGGATCCTGCCGTCGCGACCCGCCGTCTTCCGGGTCGTGGGCGTCCTCGCCCTCGACCCCGGCCGACCCGACCCCGCCCGGCGGTCGGTGGTCGTGGCCCTCGAAGCCGCGCAGCACCTCTTCGCGACCGACCGGGTGACGGCCGTCGACGTCCTCGTCGCGGACGGGGCGGACACGGCCGGCGTGACCGCCGAGCTCGAGCAGCGGCTGACCGTCGAGCCGTACACGCTGAGCCACGCCCTCCGACCTCGCCGCCGCGCTGGAAGCGGCCACGGCCGAGATCGCGGGCCGACGATCGCGCTCGTGGCGGCCGTGGCCCTCTTCGGGGGCGCGTTCCTCATCTTCAACACGCTGTCGATGACGGTCGCCGAGCGGGCGCGCGACGTGGGCCTGCTGCGGGCGGCCGGCATGACCCGCCGGCAGGTGACCCAGATGGTGCTGCTCTCGGCCGCCCACCTCGGCGTCGTCGGCGTTGCCCTCGGGCGTCCTGGTCGGCATCGCGCCTGGCGGCGGCGGCCGTGGCGGTCCTGGCGGCTCCGGCACCGCGCTCGCCGAGCTGACGGTGCCGCCGGGCGCCCTGCTGCTCGGAGCGGCCCTGGGGTTCGTCGTGACGGCCGCCGCGGCGGTCGAGCCCGCCCTCCGCGCCGGCCGGATCTCCCCGGTTGCGGCCCTGCGCCTTCGCCTCGACCAGGGTGCCATCCTGCGGGCGCGACTGCGCTGGCTGCTGCTCGTCTTCGCCGTCGTCGGCCTCGTGGGGCTCATCCTGTGGCCCGGCGCCGCCGCCGGCCGCAGCTGGCCTCGTGCGCCCGCTTGGCCGCCTTTGCCCTCCTGCTCGGCATCACGCTCGCCGCCCCCTTCGTGGCCGGGCCGCTCGGCCGTCTCGCGGGGCTCGCAGCGGCGCCCCTCCTGCCCACCGAGGCGCGTCTCACGCGCGGTGCCCTGACCCGCGACCGGAGCCGGACGGCGCTCACGGTGGGCGCCCTGGCCGTCGCGATCGCCGTTCTCGTGGCTCTCGCCGGCGTGGCCGGTTCGACGCGCCAGGCAGCGACGAGCTGGCTCGTCGACGTGGTGCCCGGCCAGCTCCTGCTCACCTCGATCCGCCCCGTCGCCGCGGACGAGCCCGCCGCCACCGAGATCGCGGCGTTGCCGGGCGTCGCCCTGGTGAGCCCGATGGCCCGCTTCTCCCTGGCCGTCGACGGAGCGCGGACCGACGCCGCGGCCGTCGTCGGCGCGGACCTCGCGGCGGACGGCGGTCTGACCTTCGTCGCGGGCGACCCCGGGTCCGCGCTCGCGGCGCTCGACGCCGGCGGCGCGGCCATCGTGCCCCGCAGCGAGGCGGAGCGGAACGGGCTCGTGGTGGGATCTCAGCTCATGCTCGTGTCGGGTACCGGGCCCCTGGAGCTCGAGGTCGTCGGGATTGCCGAGCACACGATCCCGGGCACCGTCGGCGGAGGCGACCCTCGTCGGGTGGTCCGGACGCGACGGGCCGCCTGGGCGTCCTGGGTGCCGACGCGTTCGCGGTCCAGTTCGAGCCGGGCCAGGAGGCCGCCGCGCGGCCGGCCGTCGAGGAGACCGCCCGGGCCTACGCCCTCGAGCCGGCATCACTGGCCGACGCGGCCGGGGCGATCGGCGCCTCGATCGACCGGCGCGCCGTCCTGTTCGCCGCCCTCGCGGCCGTCGCCCTGCTCGTGGCCGCCCTGGGCATCGTCAACACGCTCGCGATGAACGTCCTCGAGCGCGTCCGGGAGCTCGCCGTCCTGCGGGCCACGGGCCTGACGCGCCGGCAGACATGGCGGCTCATCGTGCTCGAGGCCGCGATCCTGGGCCTCGTCGGTGCGCTCCTGGGCGCCCTGGCGGGCCTCGCCACGGGCGCGGTGCTGGTGCAGCTCGCCGGGGGTGCCGGGGTGCCCTACCAGGCGCCCTGGGCGGCTGCCGCGGCAGCGCTCGGTGGCGGGATCGTGCTGGCGGTCGTCGCGGCGCTCTACCCGGCCCACCTGGCGTCGCGGGTCGAGATCGTCGGGGCGCTCGGCCGGGACTGACCCGCGCGCTGGTAGACTCTGCGCACGGTGGCCGCGGGCCGCCCCACGGGAGCATGTCCCTCGATGTCCCTCGCGACCGAGCGTCTCAACCGGCTGCCCGCTGCCGAGCGCGGGATCACGATCGGTGACTTCCTGGTCCCGGTCGCCGTGGGCGAGCGGCTCAGCGCGCGAGCGCGCCACATCGCCCTCGTCGTGGCCGGCGCGCTCCTCATCGCCCTGACGGCGAACCTCCAGGTCGTCCTGGGGGGCCAGACGATCGTGCTCCCGGGTGACGTCCGGGTCACGCTGCCAACCTCGCCCGTGCCGATCACTGCCCAGACCTTCGCCGTTCTCCTGGTCGGTGGCGCGCTGGGCCTGCGGCGCGGCTTCCTCGCGGTGGCCCTCTACCTGGCCGTCGGGCTCGTCCTTCCCGTCTACGCCGGCCAAGCCTCCGGGCTCGACACCTTCATCGGCCGGGAGGAAGGGCGCTGGGTCCTCGGCGCCACCGGCGGCTACCTGCTGGGCTTCCTGCTGGCGGGCGCGGTCGTGGGCCGGCTGGCCGAGCTGGGCTGGGACCGCCACGTCGGCGGGGCGGTCGTGGCGATGATCATCGGCAACCTCCTGATCTACATCGTCGGGATCCCGTGGCTGATGGTCGCGGCCGGCTTCGACCTCGGGACGGCCATCGACAAGGGCTTTGCGCCGTTCGTCTTCGGCGATCTCCTCAAGCTCGCCCTCGCCGGGATCGCATTCCCCGTCGCGTGGTGGGTGGTCGGACGCCGAACCGGCGAACGGTAGGAGGCGCCGTCCGCCTCGCGACCGCCCACGGGCTCGAGGCGACACGCAGGCCCGCTGCGTGCCCGTGATGCGCGCCCTCGAGGCGGCCGTCGATCCACTGGGGATCCTCGATCCCGGCACGTTGCCCGAGGGTCACCTACGATCGCGCCCGTGACTGCTGATCCTCGCGTCCTCGTCGCCGTCGACCTCGGGACCTCCGCCCTCAAGGCGGGCGTCCTCTCCCCGGACGGCCGGCTGCGTGGCTTCGCCCGGGTCCCGTACCCCCTGCTCCTCGACGGTGTGCCCGGCCGCGCAGAGCAGGACGCCGAGGCCTGGTGGGCCGCCCTCGTCCGCGGGCTCGGCATCGCCCTGGCCCAGGCCGCGAGCGACGGCCCGGCCGCGCCCGCTGGCCATCTGCGTCGTGGGCCAGGGTCCCACCCTCGTTGCCACGGCGGCCGACGGGCGCGCCCTGGCGCCGGCGATCACGTGGCTGGACCGGCGCGCCGCCGTGAGACGGCCGCCGCAGCCGCGACGATCGGTCGCGGAGGCTGGGTGGTCGGCCTGCTCGGGCGGGCGCTCCTGCTCGCGACGCTCCGGCCCGAGGTGGTCGAGGATGCCGCCTGGCTCCTCGCGGCGTGGGACCACCTGGCGTTCCGGATGACGGGCGTGGCGGCGGCGTCGCTCCAGGATCCGGTCGAGGCGATCACCGTCGCGGAGGCGCGGGCTGCGGGGCTCGACGAGCGGATGGCTCCGCCCGCGGCGCGGGCCGGCACGGTCGTCGGCAGGCTCCGGTCAGGGCCGGCAGCCGAGCTGGGCCTCCCGCTCGACCTGCCGGTGGTGGCGGGCGCCAACGACGCGATCGCCACGTTCCTGGGCGCCGGGCTCACGAGGCCGGGGCAGGCCATCGACACGGGCGGGACGTCGGGCGGCTTCGGCCTCTACGTCGAGGGCCCCGTCGCGGTGCCGCCGCTCTGGACGGGCCCCGCGCCCCTGCCCGGCCTCCACTACGTCGGCGGTGCGATGGCCGGCACGGGCAAGGCGCTCGACTGGCTGGCCGGCGACTCTGCTCGAGGGGTCGACTCCGCTCGCGGACCTGCTCGCGGAGGCGGCAACCGCTCCCGCCGGCGCCGGCGGGCCTGCTCTTCCTGCCCTACCTCGCCGGTGAGCGCTGGCCGCTCCACGATCCGGCTGCCCGCGGGGCGTTCGTCGGCCTCACGCTCCGCCACCGCCGCGCGCACCTCGTGCGGGCCGTCCTGGAGGCGGCCGCCTTCGCGCTTCGCCACGTCGCCGCCCCTGCCGTCGCGGCCGGCCTCCCGTTCCGCGAGCTGCGGGTCACCGGGGGGACAGCGGCCAGCCGGCTCTGGAACCAGGTGAAGGCCGACGTGGTGGGCGTCGAGGTTGCGGTTCCCCGCGTCGCCGAGGCGTCGGTGGCCGGCGCCGCGGTCCTCGCGGCGGTGGGCATCGGGCTGGTGCCCGACGCGCGAGCCGGGATCGAGGCCCTCGTCCGCGTGGCCGAGCGGCTCGGTCCCGATCCCGCGGCGCAGGCTGTCTACGACCGGCTCGCCCCGGAGTACGAAGAGCTGCACGCCCGCCTGGCGCCCGTCAACGCCGTCCTGGCCGAGGTCGAGGAGCGGCCGCGCCGCCGAGACCCCGGCAGCACCCTCGATCGACGATCCCGTATCCTTGCCCTGACCGGCAACGCACCCGCTCCCGGGCGGCCCAGCCGCCGGCCCCGACCCTGCTCCACCGGAGGTCACCCGTGCTCCACCCGCGCCCGTCGTCGTCGATTCGCGCCGGCCGCCTCGTCGCGCTCCTCGCGGTCGCCGCGATGGCGGCGGTCGCCTGCGTGCCGGGGGCAGGCAACGAGGCATCGCCCACGCCGACCCTCGCCCCGACGCCGACCCCATCCGCCAACCCGTATGACGGTGTTGCCGAGGGAGCAGGTGCGGGGGTCAAGCTCGGCTACCTCTCCTATGGCGAGCTGGTCCCGTTCGTCGCCGAGATCTCGAAGGGGATCCGGGCGCAGGCGACCCTCGCCGGCGCGGAGCTCGTGGAGTGCGACGCCAACCTGGACCTGAAGCGGGTCCCCGACTGCATGAAGGAGCTCGCCGAGCCGCCGGCGTCAAGGGGATCATCCAGTTCCAGGGGACGCTGGTCGACCCGGTCGCCGTCTGCGACATGGCGCCCGACCGGCGTGCCCGTCCTCGCCGTCGAGTTCGCCCAGGATCCCTGCGCCAAGACGCTCGTCGGCGCGGACGACCTGCGGGCCGGCCAGATCGCCGGCCGCGCGGTCGGGGAGTGGGTGAAGGAGCGCTGGAGCTGCACCTACGACGCCTACGTCTCGTTCGAGTCCGTGGTCGCGGCGAAGAAGAGCCAGACTGCGGATGGAAGGCTACCGGCAGGGCTTCTCCGCCGTCTGCCCCATCACGAACGAGCAGATCGGCCGGGCCATCGACACGGAGGCGCTGGCGAAGGCGGCGATGACCGACGTCCTGGCCACCCTGGCCGGCAAGACGAAGATCATCGTGGTCGGGGTCAACGGCGACGCCGCGCGCGGCGCCCTGGCCGCGGCCCAGGCCGCCGGCCGCGAGGGTGACGTCTGGGTCTCCGGGCAGGGCGGCGAGAAGCCCTCGCGCGACCTGATCCGCACGAACGAGCACTACCTCGGCGACGCGGCCTACTTCCCGGAGCGGTACGGCGCCACGATCGTGCCGGCCATCCTGGACCTGATCGCCGGCAAGTCCGTCCAGGCCCAGCTGCTCATCGAGCCGGCCTGGCTCGACGCCGCCACGATCGACGAGCTCTACCCGGAGTAGCCTCGGCGAAGGGCACGCCTCAGCGTCCCCGGGCGTGAGCCTCGATCGGCCGCGGCGATGGCCGCGGCGAACGCGGGCAGGCCCGCGACGACGGCCTCCGTCAGCGGCGTGCCGACGTCCCAGCAGGAACCGCCGATCCCGACGAACGTGCCGGCCGGCGGCGCGTCGCGCAGCGTTGCCGCGAGCGCCAGCACCTGCTCGAGCGGCAGCTCGTGCGAGGAACGGGGCTCGGGTGCCCGCCCCGCGTCCGCCAGCGCCCGCGCGCGGTCGACGAGCGCCGGCAAGGGCCGAACCCAGACCTCGCCGGGTGTCGATGCCCGCCACCGCGTCGACGACGACGCAGCGCCTCCTCGGCCGGGCAGGTCCAGCAGGAGCAGCACGTCGAGCTGGCCGACCTCCCGGATCTCGGCGCGCGCGCGCACATCGGCCGGGAGCAGCTCGACGGCGGCGAACCCGGCGCGCGTCGTCGCCCCGGGTGGGCTCGCCGCACACCAGGACGGACACCGGGCCCGTCGCCGGAGGCATCCGGTCGGTCACCGGGCTGCACCGCCGACGGCGGGCCGGGGCGGCCGGGATGGATCGCGCCGTCACGCCTCCTCGATGGTGAGATCGAGGAAGTGCGTCGCGCAGCTGATGCACGGGTCGTAGCTGCGGATCATCTGCTCGAGGCGGATGCGTCGCCGCCTCGTGCGGCATCTCCAGGACCTCCTTCGCGGCGACCACGAGGTCGGCCTCGATGGCGGCCTGGTTCTGGCTGGTGGGAGGGACGATCTGGGCCGACTTGATCCGGCCGGCCTCGTCCACCTCGTAGCGGTGGAAGAGAAGGCCGCGCGGCGCCTCCGTCGCCCAGGCTGCGACGCCCGGCCGGCTCTGCCACGGGACCAGCGCCTCGGACGGTGGACGGTAGGCGTCGATGACGTCGATCGCCTCGGCGAAGGCGTGGACCAGCTCCACGGCCCGGGCGACGATCGAGGCGTAGATGTTCGTCCGGATCAGCTTGGCGTAGCCGGAGGCAGCCAGCGCCTCCTTGCGCGAGGGGGTGGAGCTGGTCGCCGGCGAGCGCGACGCGGGCAGCCGGCCCGACAAGGTAGGGTCCCTTGCCGTCGAGCGAGCGGGCGTGGAGGGCGTTCGACCCTTCCACCTGGATCTCCTGGAAGGCATCCCGCCAGGCCGACGGCGCCAGGTCGATCCCATCCGACGAGACGATCCGGCCGTCGCTGAAGGGGTACTCGGCCGCGTGGCGCAGGCTGACGACCCGCGGCTCGCGGGCGAACGCCGGCATCGTGAAGCCGGCGACGATCTTCACCGTCTCCTGGGCGAAGGCCAGGCCTTCCTCCAGTGCCGGGCGGTGATCCCGGAGCTCGGCGACCCGCGGAGCGTGGCTCCAGCCGCCGACGCGGACGCTCACCGGGTGGATGGGCCGGCCGCCGAGGATCGTGACCAGCTGGTTGCCGGCCTTCTTCATGCGCAGCGCCTGCTCCACGAGCGGCCGATGGTCGGCAGCCATGTGGATCGCGCTGGGATAGCCCAGGAAGTCCGGGGCATGGAGGAGGTAGATGTGGAGGGCGTGGCTCTCGATCCACTCGCCGCAGTAGAAGAGCCGGCGGAGGGCGCGCGAGGACGGGTCGATGTGGACGCCGAAGAGGTCCTCGAACGCGTGCGACGCGCTCATCTGGTAAGCGACCGGGCAGATCCCGCAGATGCGGGCCACCATGTCGATCACCTCGTCGGGAGTCCGGCCGACGACCAGCTGCTCGAAGTAGCGCGGGGTCTCGAAGATCCCCAGGCGCGCCTCCACGACCTCGCCGTCGCGCACGCGAAGGCGCAGCGAACCTTCACCTTCGACGCGGGTGAGCTCGCCGACCTCGTACAGGCGCTCGTCCACGACCTTCTTCGTGGCCGTGCTCATGGCTTGCCTCCCGTCGTGGCGGCCGCGTCGGGACCGCCGCCGGTCCGCCCGGTCCGCCCGGTCCGCGTGCCCCCGAGCTCGGTGACCATGCTCCGGAACGGCTCGCTGTACGCGGTGAACCCGGCGAAGAGCCGGCCCACCTCCTCGCGTGGCCGGTCGCCGGCCATCTGGAGGTGGCGGGTGAGCCCGGCCGCGTTCGCCTGCTCGCGCGGGCCGAAGCAGCCGTAGCAGCCGCGGCCGAAGCGCGGGCAGATCGCCCCGCATCCCGTCTGGGTCACCTGCCCGAGGCAGGGGATCCCCTTGCTGACCATCACGCAGACCACGTCGCGGCGCTTGCACTCCATGCACACCGCCTCGTCGCGGAGCTGCGGGCGGCGCCCCGTCGTGAGGGCCGTCAGGAGCTCCACGAGCTGGCCCGGATCGATCGGGCAGCCGCGGAGCTCGAAGTCCACCGTGACGTGCTCGGCGATGGGAGTGGAGCGGGCCAGCGAGTGGATCCACTCCGGGTTGGTGTAGACAGCAGCACGGAACGCGTCGTGGTCCGCCCAGTTGCGCAGCGCCTGGATGCCGCCGGCGGTGGCGCAGGCGCCGATCGTGACGAGGTGCCGCGTCTGCTTCCGGAGCTCCACGATCCGCTCGAGGTGCGCCGGCTCCGACACGGAGCCCTCGACGAAGAGGACGTCGTAGGGTCCCGGCGAGCGCGACGACGTCGCCTCCGGGAAGTCCACGATCTCGAAGTGGTCGACGACGGCAAGCAGCTCGTCCTCGAGGTCGAGGAGCGTCAGCTGGCACCCGTCGCACGACGCGAACTTGACGACGCCGACGCGGGGCCGTGCGGTCACGGGAGCATTCGACGCCATCAGATTCCCTCCCGGCCGAAGATGTCGCCGAGCTGCCCGATCGAGAAGACCGGACCGTCGCGGCAGACGAAGTACTGGCCCATCTGGCAATGCCCGCACAGGCCGATCCCGCACTCCATGTGGCGCTCCAGCGTCACGTAGATGCGGGAGGCGGGGACCCCCCGGCCCGCCAGGGTCGTGGAGGTCGCCTGCATCATCCGCTCGGGCCCGCAGACGAAGGCGATCGTGTTGGCACCGTCCCAGGCGCCCTGGTCGAAGAGGTGAGTGACGATGCCGACGCGACCAGACCATTCCGGTCCGGCGCGGTCGACGGTGAGGCTGACGTCGATGCCGTCCCGCTTGCCCCAGCGCTCGAGCTCGTCGCGGTAGAGGAGGTCGGCCGGGGTGCGGGCGCCATAGAAGAGCTTCACGTCGCCGAACCGGCGCCGGTCGCCCACGATCGCGTGGAGCACCGGCCGGAGCGGCGCGAGGCCGATGCCGCCGGTGACGATCACGAGGTCGCGCCCGACGGCGCGATCGAGCGGCCAGTTGTTGCCGAGCGGGCCCCGCAGGCCCAGCTGCTCGCCGATCTGCAGGGCGCACATCGCCTTGGTGGCGGGGCCGGCGCCGCGGATGGTCAGCTCGATCCCGTCGGGCAGGAAGCGGCTGATCGAGATCGGGAGCGGCGGGAAGCCCGGCAACGCGACCATCGCGAACTGGCCGGTGCTCCCCTGGGCGAAGGCGGGGTCGGTGCCCGTCAGCGAGATCGTGGTCGTGTCCACCGTCTCCTGGCGGGAGGCGACGACACGGGCCGTGACGAAGTCGTTCGGGGTGGCCGCCACCGGCTCGACGATCGGCGTCTCGGGGACCAGCGGGACGGCGGGTGCGATGGCGTTGAGCTCGTCGCGGACGTCGATGCCGACCGGGCACCAGGTGATGCAGCGGCCACAGCCCACGCAGCCGGAGCTGCCGAACTGGTCCCACCACGTGGCGAACTTGTGCGTGAGCCACTGGCGGTAGCGATCACGGGGGCGTGAGCGGAAGCTGCCGCCGGCGACCTTGGCGAAGCCGGGGCTGAAGCAGCTGTCCCAGCTGCGCGACGTCACGGCATCCCGGCCCGCCAGGTCGGTGACCTGGGACAGCGTCGTGCAGAAGCAGGTCGGGCAGGCCAGGGTGCAGTTGCCGCACGTGATGCAGCGCTCCGCGACCTGTGCCCATTGCGGGTGGTCCAGCTGTGCCATGAGCCGGTCGTGGAGCCCGGACGCGGGCACCGGGTCACCGATCCGCGCCCGCACGGCGGCGACCGTGGCCGCTGCGCCGTACTGCTCCGCGGCCGTCGCGGGCCGCAGGGGGAGCTTCTCCATGAGGGCCTGGCCGGCTGTCGTATCGGCGTCGACCAGGAAGCCGGTGTCGAGCTCGGTGAGGACGATGTCGTGCCCCCCGCTGACCTCGGGTCCCGTGCCCATCGACGTGCAGAAGCACGTTGACGCGGCCGTCGTGCACTGGACGGCGACGACGAAGACCTGCGCTCGGCGAGCCAGGTAGTCGGGGTCCACGAAGGCCGTGCCGGTGAAGACCCCGTCCTGGACGCCGATGGCCGCGAGGTCGCACGCCCGCGCGCCCAGGAAGGCAACCGGGCGGTCGTCGATGGGCTCGGGGGTGAACGTGACCTTGTGGCCGTCCTTGGTTGCCCGCGTCAGCGGGACGAAGGAGGGGAAGGTCCACTTCTTCCAGGCGGTTGGGCCGACGACGTAGCCGAAGAGGCGCTCGTCGCCGCGCCGTCGCAGGCGGTAGCGGCCCGGGAGACTGCTCGTCGCCGACTCCCTGGGGGAGGTCGCCCAGGGAGGTGATCTCGTCGAAGATGATGGCGCCGTCGCTGACGGTGGGGCCGACGACCCGGCGGCCATCCTCGCGGAGCAGATCGATGAGGACCTGGAGGTCCGGGCGGGCCAGGAAGGCCGGTCCCTCGATGGCCGGCCGGTGGCCCCGGAGGGGTGCGGTCCTGGTCACCATGTCTTCACCTGCTCGGAGGCGAAGAGATCCAGCATCTGGAGGCGCGTCGCGTACAAGCGGCGGGCGACCGCCACGAGCATGCGCGGGTAGAGTGCCTGGGCCAGCTCGCAGTCCTCTCGAAGGGCGGCCCGGAGCCTGGCGCCCTCGAAGACCACCGCTTCGATGGGCTCGATGGCGATGCCGGACGACGAGGCGCGGTAGGGCGGCACGAGAGCCGACCAGAGGTAGATGTCACCGGGCTCCACGGTCAGGATCGTGACATCGCCTCGCTCGGGGACGAGCGTGCGCAGCGCGACGCGACCGTGGACCAGGATGCAGAACGTGTCGCTCGTCTCTCCTTCCCGGAAGAGCTCGGTCCCCGGCTCCGCGGTGAAGCGGCGACCGAGCTCCGCCAGATGTGCCTGGGCCTTCTCGCTCAAGCCTGATGCGAACCACGACGTGTTCAGGGCGGCGATTAGCGCGGCGGACTCGTTCATGCCGCCAGTTTCGGGCGGCTGGCGCCGGGCGAGTGTCAGGGCCGTGCGGCACGGACCCGCCGGGCCGCTCGTCGTGCGAGGCGCCCGGCCCGGCCGGCTCGTGTGCGTCAGGCGGGCCGGCGCGCCGCTTCGCCTGCTGGCTCGTCGTGCTCCGCCACGAGGCGCGCGACGATGTCCGCGACCGCGGGAAGTGCCGCCTCGACGGCTGGCGTCAGCCCTTCACCCAGGCCCATCTCGCTGACCCCCACGCTCACCACCACGACCTGCGGGGCACGCCCGTAGAGCTGCCGGGCCAGGACGACGAGGATCTCCGGGTCGACGTGGTGGGACGAGGCGCCCGGCGGGAGCGCCGGCAGCCTCGTCGCGACCTCGCGGCCACGTGTCCGTCCCCGCGTCCCCGCCGCCGGTCGCCCCGGCCTCGGCGATCGGACCGCACCGTCACGGTGCCCGCCGGCGTCTCGGTGGTCGCGTCCAGCAGGACGACGAGCGAGGCGAGGGACAGGTCGAACGCCAGCTCCGGCGTCAGCTGGTGCAGGGCCACCACGGCCGACATCGGCGAGGCGCGGGTCTGCGGCAAGGAGTCGCGCGGCGTGCCAGCCGACGCCGTCGTCGGTGCGCAGCGCGTTGCCGTACCCGATGACGAGCACCCTGGCCGGATCGGGCGGGCCGGACGTCACGGCGCGCAGACCGTCACCGCGCGCCCGCCGTCACGCCGTAGGCCTCGTCAGCGGGCCAGCTCGTCCAGCACCTTCCCGTCGGGCGCCAGCAGCTGGATCTGCAGCGCCATCTGGCCCAGGGCATGGGTGGAGCAGGAGAGGCACGGGTCGTAGCAGCGGATCACGGCCTCGACGCGGTTGAGCATCGGCTCCGTGATCGTCTCGCCCTTGACGTGGTGGCGCGCCACCTGGAGGACGGCGCGGTTCATCGCCATGTTGTTGTGGCCCGTGGCGATGACGAGGTTCGCCCACTGGACGATGCCGTCGTCGTCCACCTTGTAGTGGTGCATCAGGGTGCCCCGCGGGCGCCTCGGAGACGCCGATGCCCTCGCGTCGGTTGATGCCGGCAACGGAACGCACGTGCTTGTCGAGGATGTCGGGGCCCCGCAGGAGCTCCTCGATCTTCTCGATCGCGTGGAGCGTGTCGATGAGGCGCGCGTAGTGGTAGTGGAAGGACGAGCCGGCGACGCGGCCCACGCGCCAGCGGAACTTCTCGAGCTCCTCGTCGGCGCGCGGCGTGCCGGTCCGGTCGGCGACGTTGAGCCGCGCGAGCGGCCCGACGCGGTAGATGCCGTCCGGGTACCCCATCGCCTTCCAGTAGGTCGACTTGAGGTAGGACCACGGCTCCACGGCCTCGCCGATGTAGTCGTTGAAGAGCTTCGGGTCGACCCGGTCGGCGAGGAACTTGCCGTCGGCATCCACCACGCGGAGCCAGCCGCCGTAGTGATCGACCTTGCCCTCGCGGTCGACGAGGCCCATGAACGCGGAGCGGAAGTTGCCGAACGTGGCGGCCTCCTCCTCCCAGCGCATCATGTCGGACTTGTACCAGGCGATGGCGCGCTCGACGGAGGCGATCGCCTCGGGGACGCCGGCCAGGATCCGGTCGCGGATCTCGGCGGTCAGCGGCCAGGCGACGCCGCCCGGGACGATCCCCTCCGGGTGGATCCGCTTGCCGGCCACCCACTCGATGATCTGCTGGCCCCACTTGCGCAGCCCGATGCCGTCCCTGGCGAGCCCCGGGTTGGCGCGCGCCACGCCGATGATGTTGCGGACCGCCGGATCGGCGTCGAACCCGAAGAGGAGGTCCGGCGACGAGAGGTGGAAGAACGACAGGGCGTTGGACTGGACGATCTGGCCCAGGTTGATGACCCGCCGCAGGTCGGCGCCGGTGGGCGTCGGCTCGACGGCCATGATGTCGTCGACCGCCTTGGCCGACGCGACGAGGTGGCTGACCGGGCAGATCCCGCAGATGCGGGCCATGAGCGCCGGCATCTCGTGGACCGGCCGGCCCTGGGTGATGCGCTCGAAGCCGCGGAACTGGGTGACGTGGAAGTGGGCGTCGGCAACCTCGCCGCGCTCGTCGAGCTGGATGGTGATCTTGGAGTGGCCCTCGATCCGGGTGACCGGATCGATGACGATGGTTCGGGTCATGGCGGCTCCCCCGTCAGCGACCGAACCGGGCCCCGGCGGCGTCGGGGACGCGACCGGCCAGCAGGTCATCGAGCATGGTGTAGATGAGGTCGGCGTCGGGCGGGCAGCCGGGCAGGAAGACGTCGACCTTCACGACCCGGTGGACCGGCTTTGACATCGGCAGGAGCGGCGGCACGACGTTCGTCGGCATCTGCGGATTGAGCGTGACGTTCTCCCGGTAGGCCCGATCCATCAACGGCGCGACGCCGATCGGGTTCCGCATGCCCGGGACGTTGGACGTCACGGCGCAGTCGCCGAAGGAGACGAGCGTCTTCGTGCGCTCACGGACCAGCCGGATCTTGTGGAGGTCCTCCTCGCTCGAGACGGCGCCCTCCACGAGGCAGACGTCGACATCCTCCGGGAAGTCCTTGAAGTCGACGAGGGGGCCATAGACGAGGTCGGCCCGCTCGAAGATGTCGAGGATCCGCTCGTCCATGTCGATGAGGGACATGTGGCAGCCCGAGCAGCCGTCGAGCCAGACGGTGGCAACACGCGGCTTGCTCACTGCCCACGCTCCTCGGCAACGACCTTCATCCACGGCAGGAACGGGCGGCGGGTCTTGCTGCCGCGGGCGACGGCCCGGCCCTTCTCGAACAGGGCCCCTGTCGGGCAGACCTGGACGCACTTCCCGCAGCTCGTGCAGGTGGTGGATTCGCCCCACGGGATCCCCATGTCCGTCTGGACCCGGGTCTCGAGGCCGCGGTGCATGATGTCCCAGGTGTGGGCGCCCTCGATCTCGTCGCACACCCGCACGCAGCGCAGGCACAGGATGCAGCGGTTGTGGTCGATCGCGAACAGCCGGTGGCTGGCATCGATGTCCACCTTGGGGCTGATTCGCGGCAGGTCGAAGTGGGTGAGCCCCAGCTCCTCGGCCGTGTCCTGCAGCTCGCAGTGGTTGTTCGCCACGCAGACCGCGCAGACGTGGTTGCGTTCGACGAAGAGCATCTCCGTGATGGCCCGGCGGTACTCGAGCAGGCGCTCGGAGTGGGCCGTGACCTCCATCCCCTCGACGATCCGGGTCATGCAGGCCGCGGCGAGCTTGTTCGAGCCCGCGATCTCGACCATGCACAGGCGGCAGGCGCCGCGCGGGGAGATCCCATCGAGGTGGCAGAGCGTCGGGATGTCGATCCCGTTCTCGCGCGCCACCTCCAGCACGCTCGAGCCTTCGGAGCCGGCGACGTCCTTGCCGTCGATCCGCAGGGTGTAGACGGTGGTCATGCCATCACCTCCGCCGGCTGCTCGATCGCGCACACGCCGGCAGGGCAGACCCTGTCGACGATGTGGGCCAGGTACTCGTCCCGGAAGTAGCGCAGCGTGCTGAAGATCGGGTTCGGGGCCCCCTGGCCCAGGCCGCACAGGGCGGTCTTCTGGACGATGCCCGCCAGGCGCTCCAGCGTGGCGAGGTCATCCATGGTCGCGACGCCCCGCGTGATCTCGTCGAGGAGCATCCACATCTGGGTCGTGCCGACCCGGCAGGGCGTGCACTTGCCGCACGACTCGTCACGGCAGAAGTCCTGGAAGTACTTGGCCACGTCCACCATGCACGAGGTGTCGTCCATGACGATGAGGCCGCCGGAGCCGATGAACGAGCCGACCTCGATGAGCGACTCGTAGTCGACCGGCATGTCCAGGAACTGGGCCGGGATGCAGCCGCCGGAGGGGCCGCCGGTCTGGACCGCCTTGAAGGGCCGGTCGTCGAGGATCCCGCCGCCGATGTCGTAGACGATCTCGCGGAGGGTCATGCCCATCGGGACCTCCACGAGGCCCGTGTTCACGATCCGACCGGCCAGCGCGAAGACCTTCGTGCCGCGGCTCTTGCCGTGGCCGATCTCCGCGAACCACTCGGGCCCGCGGCGGATGATCGTCGGGACGTTGGCGAACGACTCGACGTTGTTGATCAGCGTCGGCTGGCCCCACAGCCCGCTGACCGCGGGGTAGGGGGGCGCGGCCGCGGCGTGCCGCGCCGGCCCTCGACGGACGCGATGAGCGCCGTCTCCTCGCCGCAGACGAAGGCGCCGGCACCCAGGCGGACCTGGACGTCGAAGCTGAAGCCGGTCTCGGCGATGCCCTGGCCGAGGAACCCGGCCCGCTGCGCCTGCCGGATGGCGGTGCGGAGGCGGGCCACCGCGAGCGGGTACTCCGCGCGGCAGTAGATGTAGCCCTCGCTGGCATGGACGGCGAAGGCGGCGATCGCCATCCCCTCGAGGACCCGGTAGGGGTCGCTCTCGAGGACGCTGCGATCCATGAACGCCCCGGGGTCGCCCTCGTCCGCGTTGCAGATCACGTACTTCGGGTTGCCCTGGGCCTTGGCGACGGTCGTCCACTTGAGGCCCGTCGGGTAGCCTGCGCCGCCGCGGCCGCGCAGGCCGCTGCGGGTGATCTCGTCGCGGACCTCGGCCGAGGTCATCTCGGACACGACCCGTCGGAGGGCCTCGTACCCGCCACGCCCGAGGTAGTCGTCGAGGCTCTCGGGGTCGACGAGGCCGAAGTTCTCGGTCGCGGAGCGGACCTGCTTCGAGAAGAAGGGGGCCTGCGGCTTCGGCTTGTCGGTCGGCTTGAGCTTCGTGAGGGTCTGCACGATCGGCTCGACGGCGTCGGGTCGCACGTGCTCGAAGAGCTGGCCCGTCTCGGGGATCTGCACGAGCGGACCGGCCGCGCACAGGCCGAGGCAGCCGACGCGCTTGACGACCACGTCGCCCAGGCCGGCCTCGCCGACGAGCTCGCCGAGGCGGACGGTGATGTCGTGGGACTGGGCCGACATGCAGCTGGCGGCCTCGCAGACGTACGCGGACGCGCGCGCGGGGCCCTCGTGGACTTCCTCCGTGATCACGCGGCGGCGGATGGGCCGCGCCGCGGCAGGCATCTCGCTCACATCGCCTCCAGCTGCGCCACGAGGTCGTCCGCCTTCACCTTGCCCGCGATGTCGCCGTCGACGATCACGGCCGGCGCCAGGCTGCAGGCGCCGATGCACCGCGCGGTGAGCAGCGAGACTTTGCCGTCGGTCGTGGTCTCCCGCGGCTTGATGCCCAGCCCCTTGTCGAGGCCGGCGAGGATCTCCTTGGCGCCGTTGATGTAGCAGGCGGTGCCCGTGCACACGACGCAGGTGTGCTCGCCCTGCGGCTTCAGGGTGAAGAACGAGTAGAACGTGGCGACGCCGTAGACGCGCGAATGGGGCACCCCGAGGGTGTCGCCGATGTAGTCCAGGGCCTCGGTCTCGAGGTAGCCGAACGCCTCCTGGGCGGCGTGCAGGGCCTCGATGAGGGCATGGGGGCGATCACCGAGCCGGCGCATCCGGGTCTCGACGATCTTCCAGCGCTTGTCGTCGCTGGGCGCGGCGGGCTTCGTGTACGGGATGGGCATCAGCCGTCTCCGTGCGCTGAGGGATTGGGGCACCGGCTCGACCTCGAACCGGTGCGCAGGTCACAGTCATTGGCCGAGCCTGAGCCCGACCCTCGGATCATAGAATCGCGGCGTTGCTGCGACGGGTGCCGCACCGCCCGAGTCTGGGGGGCCGCTCCGCCCGGCCGCGGCCGGCCAAGTGGACGCTCGGCGACTCCCGCGCACGCGCGCGAGCTACAGGAGCGGCAGCTCCTGCCCCGGGCCGAGCGCGGCCGCGAAGAGGTCGCCGCGGTCGGCGACCCGGGCCAGGATCGTCCGAATGGTCCAGCGGTCGGGGCGCAGCGGCGGGATCGTCCAGCTCGTCCCAGGTGATCGGGGCGGAGACCGGCAGCCCGGGCGCCGGCCGGGCCGAGTACGGGCCGACGAGCGTGCGGTTGCGCCAGTTCTGGGTGAAGTCCAGGCGCGCCCGCCCGTCGCGGCGATCCTTGGACCACTCCCAGCTCACGAGGTCGGGCACCGCCCCGCCGACCGCGCGGGAGACCTGCTCGACCCACGCCCGCGTCTCCTCGAACGTGTAGCCGGGCCGGATCGGGATGAACACCTGGATGCCGCGCTTGCCGGTGACCTTCGGAACGCCGATGACGCCGAGGTGGTCGAACGCGCGCCGGTAGAGCCGGGCGAGGACGAGCGTCTCCTCCCAGCTCGTGCGCGGCCCCGGGTCGATGTCGACGAGAGCCCAGCGAGGCTCAGCGGGCGCGTCGAGTCGGCGACGTCCAGGGGTGGAGCTCCATGGCCGCCTGGTTGCCGAGCCAGGCCAGGGTCGCGATGCCATCGGCGACCACGTAGGCGTGCGGCCGTCGATCCGGCGGATCGGGCTCCCGCCAGCGCGTCACCCAGTCGGGCGTCCCCTTCGCCACGTCCTTCTGCCAGAAGAAGTCGCCGTCGATGCCGTCGGGGTAGCGGGCCAGGTTCAGGGCCCGCCCGGCGAGGTGGGGGAGCATCACCGGCGCGATCAGGGTCAGGTAGCGAACGAGGTCGCGCTTCGTCACGGGCGGGTCGTCGCCGCGGGTGCCGCGTCGGCCGCGGGCGCGCTCGCCGGCCGCGGTCGCGGCCACCCGGTCGCCTCCGCCCACGCCGGGGGCCAGCACCTTGTCGAGGTTCGTCAGGGTCACGTCGCGGCCCCCGATCCGCCAGGTCCCGCCCCGCCCAGGCAGCGCGTCGAGGGCGGCCAGCTCGTCCTGCCGTCGGCGGCTCGACGGCGCGCGGCCGCGCGCCGGGGGCGACCTGCGGCGCGCGGTCGCGTGCCCGGCCCGCTTCATCCTTCGACAGACGCGAACCATTCGGCTTGCTCACAGGATGTGTGGCCGCGCGCGCGGCGCACGCCCGGCCCACGCCGGCCTTCGCCAGGGCGCGGGCGGCAGCCTCGGGACCGACTGCCTCCTGGCGTTCGACGGACGCCGGATCGACTTCCGGCGCCTCCTGGGCGAACGTTGCCTGGCGCACGATCCCGTCCCGCGACCAGCCCCCGATCTCGGCCCGGATCACGAGATCCGGGGTGGCCCACGTCGCGTCCGCGGTGGCGGCGAGATCGGGCGGCGCGTCGTCGAACGGGTGGTCGGGCCGCGACCGCGCGTCGAGCGCCGCCCGGAGGCGCGCCCGCGTCGCGGCGTCGAGGCCGCTGCCCACGCGCCCGGCGTACCGGAGCCGGCCGTCCTCCATCACGCCGACGACGAGCGCGCCGAGGTCGAGGTGGCTCCCCTGGCCCCGGACGTATCCGCCCACGATCAGCTCCTGGGTCGGCCGGACCTTGAGCTTGAGCCACGCCGACGAGCGGCGGCCCGCCTCGTAGCGGCTCAGGCGGTGCTTGGCCATGGCGCCCTCGAGGCCCTGGGCCGCCGCGGCCGCGAAGAACGCGACGCCGTCGCGCGCAACGTGGCCCGCGTAGCGCACCCGGGAATGCTCGCGCAGGACGAGCCGGAGGATCTCCTTGCGCTCCTCCGAGCGGCACGTCGACATACGAGCGGCCGGCGCACCACGGCAGGTCGAAGGCCATGAACACGAGCGGCGCGCGCTTGCCGGCTGCCTTCGCGTCGGGGCTGGCGGGCAGGTCCGACGACGAGAAGCCGCCCCCGAGCCGGGCCTGGAGGAGGCCGAAGTCGGGCCGTCCCTTCGTCGTCGAGGGCGACGACCTCGCCGTCGACGATCGCCTCGGGCGCCGCGAGCCACGTCGGCGGGCCGAGCAGCTCCGGGAAGTAGCGGCCGGCGTCGTGCCGGTTGCGCGTGCGCAGCTTCACCTTCCCTGCCGCCACGATCGCCTGGACGCGATAGCCGTCCCACTTCGGCTCGAAGAGCCAGTCGTCGCCGTCGAACGGCGCGCGTCCCCGGTGTCGCCAGCATCGGCTCGACGAACGGAGGCTGGGCGACGGGCCGCGAGCCGGCGGGATCGAGCGACGGCAGGGGGGCCGGCGCCGGGTGGTCCGTGCGCGGTGGGACGCCGGCGGCCACCTCGTCGTTCGTGCGACTCGTCTTGACCGACGCGGGATGAGCCTCGGGATCCCAGCCGGGAACGCCTCCGGGCCGGCCTTGGCGATGAGGAGCCAGGCGGCACCCTCGTCCTCGCCACGCGGCCCACGCGACGGCCCCTGCGCCGTCGCCGGTCCGGACCAGCGTGAACCGCCCGGCCAGCTTCTCCCCGCGCAGCCGGAACTTCAGCTCGCCCGCCCGGACGGCCTCGCCGGGGTCCCAGGTCAGCTCGGGCTCGAACGTGCCCCAGTCCCAGCAGATCGAATCGCCGCCGCCGTACTCGCCCTTCGGGATGACCCCCTCGAAGTCGAGGTACTCGATCGGGTGATCCTCGGTCCGGGCGGCGAAGCGGCGCTCGTCGGGATCGCGCGTGGGGCCCTTGGGGAGGGCCCACGAGGCGAGCACGCCGTCGATCTCGAGGCGGAGGTCGTAGTGGAGGCGGCCCTGCGCGGTGGCGATGGACGACGAACCGGCCGCAGCCGCCGGGCGCATCCGTGCGCGGCGGCTGACCGGTGCCGGAGGCGGACCCAGCCGTGCCGCCCGGCTCGGGTCCCGGCGCCGGCTCGGGCGTTCGTCCGAAGTCGCGCTTCGCGCGATACCGATCGAGCGGCATCGTGGGTCTCGGCTCCCCGTCCGTGCAACGACGCTTACAGGGGAAGCCGACGGAAGACGGCGAGCAGCGGCGGCAGCTCGCGCGGCGCGCAACCACCGGCACGCGGTACCAGGCATCGCCAGCGGGGCCGGCGCGGAGGGGTGCGCTGAGCCGTCGGGCCGAGAGGGCCCGGAAGCCGAGCGCTCCGAGGGCGTCGGCAACGGTGGTGCCGTCACCCACGAACCCACGGCCGGCAAGGCACCACGGGGACGGTGCCAGGAGCGCCGGCGAGCTCGCCGCGCCGCTCGCCGAATGGGCGCGCCGCGAGGCTTGCGCCACTCGAGGATAGAGCAGGTCCGAGGCCACGAGGGCGGCCGCTCCCGCGCGCGCGTGGACTCCCGCGAGGGCTGCCGATCCGGTCGTGCCGCCGCGCAGCCGCCGCTCGAGGAGCGTGCGGCTCGGGCGGCCGCGGGCGTCGAGCACCATGAGCGTCGCGTCCATGACGACTCCGTCGCCGCGCACCAGCTCGGCGACGCCGGCGAGCTCCGGGAAGGCCGGGGTCGGATCGCCGAGGGCCTCGGCACGCAGGCGCACGTTGCCGCCTTCGACCAGGACGAGGGCGCGGATCCCCGGCCACCACGGCTCGAAGAAGTAGCCGGCGTCGTCGAACGGCCCCTCGCCGTCGGTCGGGCGCATGGGCGTGATCCGCTCGGGCAGGTGCGACGTCGTCGGCCCGAACTCGAGCGGGAGCTGCTCGCCGGGCGGGAGGCGGGTCATGCGCGGATTGTCGAGCGACGAGCGTCTGCCCGCCTCGGGGACCGAGCGCCGATCAGGCTGACTTCCGGCGCGCGACCTTGCGCGCCGGGACCTCGCGCTCCTCGACTCTCCTCGACGGGGACGACGGCCTTCTTCGGGTGCTTCGCCGCCGGCCGCCCTGCCGCGCCGCGGCCGGCGCCGGCGCCGCGGCCGCCGGCGCGCTCCTGGTCGGCCTCCTCCTCGGCTGCTTCCTCCGTCTCGCGGTTCGAGCGGGCCGTTCGGGCCGCGTTCACGCTGGCCTC
>CAVQQU010000002.1:0-170550 GCA_963715085.1 uncultured Chloroflexia bacterium | reverse complement strand
GCGGCGAGGGGGTGAGCGCCACGACAATCGCCTCCACGGTCGCGCTCGCGGGGGCCGGCGACGAGGCGGCCTTCTCACAGCTGGTCGCGGCCTACCACGCCGACATGGCCCGCGTCGCCTTCGTGGCCTGTGGCGACCGGGAGCTGGCCGAGGACGCCGTCCAGTCGGCCTGGCTCGTGGCCTGGAAGAAGCTCCACTCGCTGCGCGACCCGGACCGCGTCCGCCCGTGGCTGCTGGCAGTGACCGCCAACGAGGCGCGCCAGCTCCTGCGCCGCCGCCACGGACCGGTCCTCCAGATCCACCTCGAAGCCCCGGCGACCCCCGGGGCGACCCATCGGACGGCATCGAGCGCCTCGACCTCCGTCGTGCGCTCGAGCACCTCTCACCCGACGACTCGCGCCCTCCTGGCCATGCACTACGTCGTCGACCTCGGATCGGACGAGCTCGGGGCGGCCCTCGGCACCTCGCCGTCGACCGCCCGCACCCGCCTGTCACGGGTCGTCGACCGTCTCAGGAAGGAGCTCCGCGATGGCTGAGCAGGAGCGCTTCGAGCTGGATCTCGCCGACGCCCTCCGTACCTACGCGGAGGCCGCGCCGACGCGGGTGCGCCCTGCCGAGCTCGCCCGGCACTTCGCCACGGCGTATCCCCACCGGAGGACCCTGCTCGGCGCCTGGCGACCGATCGCCGTCGCGCACCCGCCGGCGGTCGTGCGCTTCGCCTGGCTCCTGGTCCTGCTGGCGGGCCTGCTCGCCGCGACGGTCGGCGGGATGCTCATCGTGGGCTCGCAGGCCGGAGCAGGGACTCGAAGGCCGTGCTGCCGCCGATCGGCGAGCTGTACACCTGCCCGCCCGGGTCGACGCCCGACGAGCCGGGTCCGGTCGACCAGGCCCGGCCGTTCGCCGACGGCGCGGCGGCCGCGATGGCCTTCGATCGCGCGGCCGGCAAGATCGTCATGCTGGCCGGTACGGGGACGTGGACGTTCGACGTCTGCTCGAACACCTGGACGCAGATGCATTCCGACGGCGGGCACGGACCTGAAGCCCAGGCTCGCGCTCGTGTACGACCCAAGGGCGACCTCACCATTGGCGTCGATGTCGCCGAGGACCGAGTGGTCCCGGCTGCAGCACGCCTGGGCGTACGACCTCGACGCCAACACCTGGACGAGACGGGGCCCCGCGCCACCACGTCGTGTGGCTGGGGTATGACCGGCCTCCGGTCAGATCAGTGGCTTGGGTGGCAGAAGGCAGCAACGAACCGGGCACGATCTGGACGTATGACGTGGACTCCGACACGTGGGCTGCGGTCGGGGCTCTCGAGGTTCTGGGCGGCTTCATGTGGGGGAACACCCCGGTCGATCTCCTCGCCTATGACGCCTCCGTCGACCGCGTTGTCGCCACCGTGTTGTCGCCAACCCGCCCGTGACGCGAGCGGGGTGACCGACCCGGCTCTTCGATGTGCGCACGGGCACGGTCGTCGACGAGTCACCGTCGCGCCGTGGGCCGGCCTGTGCGGCTGGATGATCCCGATGTACTGCGACGAGCGAGCCGGCGGGCAGGGCGATCGCCTACGACGAGCACGCCAGCGGATGGTGGTGCTCATCGCAGGCATACCTGTTCGGGTACGACGCCGTCGGAGATCGATGGGAGACGCTCTCCGGCACCGGAGCCTCGGCTCGTCAGACGCGGAGGCGTCGGCGAGTGCCGCGTCCAGCGCGCCCGTCCGCGAGGGCAGGTCGATGGTGTACGACCCGGTGAACGGACGCCTCGTCGTCCTGGGTGGCACGAGGTGACGCGATCCTGGCCTTCGACACAACGACCCGCGAGTGGACCGTCCTCGTCGAACCGAGTGAGGGCGCAGCCCACGCCGACCCCGAGCCGATCAACCACCAGCGAGAGCGATGCCGGGGAGGAGCGACAGGAACGCGCGGGCGCGTGCCGACCGTCCGACGGGACGGGATGTCGGGAGCGATCATCGGCGGATGCGCCTCGGGCACGAGTGCGACTCCAGTCCCGGCGCACGCGACTCCGGTGCGGGCGCTTGAGGCGTCGGCCGCCACCCCGACGCGACCCCGACGCCACGCCGAGCGTCGTCGTGACCACGGTGTCGCCGACCAGTCGACCAACCCGGCGATGACGCCGAGCGATCGACGTGTATGCACCGACCAAGGCTGGCCCGTGGCCGGTCGTCGTGATGTTTCACGGCGCCCCCGGCGGCAGCGCAGCGACGGATCGCGGGGGCTTGAGCGAGAATGCCCGCGGGTGGCGGAGCTCGGGTTCGTCGTCTTCAACGCGTCCTGGGGCCACCAGCCCGGAGGGGATGTCGGCCAGCCCACCTACGACGGCCTCGAGGCGGTCGGGTCCCAGGCCGCCTGCGCGGTCGAGTTCGCCCGGGCGCGCGCCGCCGACTATGGCGGCGACCCGACGACGATGATCGTCTTCGGCCACTCGGGAGGCGCCCATGCCGCGGCGATGGCCACCTTCGCCCGCCCCGCGCCGACGGTTGGCTGCCTCGGGGGCGCCACACCGGGCCCGATCGACGCCCTGGTCACCTGGGAGGGCAACTGGCTGCTCTCGGTGAATGCGCCGGATTGGGACGCCGCGCTGGCCGCCGACCCGAGAGTCTTCGACGCGGCGACGCCATGGACGCACCTCGCCGAGCACAAGGACCAGAGGGTCGTGATGCTCGTGTCCGAGGATCCGAATGCCTCCCTGCGGTCCGAGTCTCCAGGCTTTGAGGTCGAGCGCCCGGTGGGCGACCCCGGGGCCGCCGACTCGTGGCTCGCCGTGCGCGACCCGTCGGGCGACCTGCGCCGGCAGCTCGAGGCGAACGGGGCGTTCGCCGACGGCACGATCGGCTTCGCCGATTCGCAGCAGCTCCTGTACTCCGTTCTCGAGGCGCAGGGGAACCCGGTCTCGCTCGACGTCATGCCGGACTCCTCTCACGCGTGGCTGCGCGGTGCCGGGTGGGACGTCTTCCTGGCGGCCTTCCCGAAGGCCGCTCAGCGCGACTGACGCCCGGGAACCCGCCGGATCGCCCCAGGGAGCGACAGGTTGAAGGCGCTTGCCGCTGCTCGCCAGGTGGTACTTGACCGTGGAATGCGACAGGCCGAGCCGGTGAGCAGCTGCCTCTCCGACCCGGCGACAAGGACCGCGGCGATCTGAAGCACCAGCCTCCCTCGGTCAGGAACATCCGGATGCTCCGTGCGCCCTCCCGCCGTGGCCACCCCCTGGCCTGGTCCAACGACGAATTCCTGGTCGAGCACGCTGCGTTGAAGCCCGCAACGCTCCCAGGGCCGAAATTGGCAACCGAGTGGAGCGCGGCGAGAGAAGCCGACCTTTATGGGGTTCGCCGCGGCGGCCAGCACTGACGCCTTGGGACGCGTAACCCCGGCTCACGGCGGCGATTGCATCCGCCGAAAAGCTCTGCAACCGTGGTCCCCGCCGACCCGGCGCTTGCCGGTGCACTGGAAAAGCGAGGGATGGGGCTCGTTACGCGTGACCTACCTGTACGACCAGGGTCGCGTCGAGCTCCTCATGGCTTGGGGTGGCCCGGCGATCCAGCCTGCTGGAAGCTGTGCCTGCTCCAGCCGCCTGCCGCACGGCGCGGGCCGCCTGCCCGAAGCGCGCCAGCGCCGATGCTCGGCGCGGGCCCGGGAACTGTTCCTCGCCCCGATGACGTGGCTGCTGGATCCATGGGCGCACCTGCGGCGCATGCAGCTGTCCGGGGTGCTCGACGGGCTCGGCATCGAGCGCCCGACGTCCCGCGCGTGGCCGGCCCGTTCCGCTCCTTGCCGTCGGCTGCGGCAGCCGTGCGCCGTGCCGGGTCGGCAGGTCAGGCGGTCGCAGGCGCCGGTGGACTACCAGTGGACCACCGACGCGCTCGTGCGCTGCACGGTCGAGGAGGAGGAGGAGGAGGAGGGCAGCGAGCTGTTCGATCGTCTCGACGCGGGGACGTGCCACGCCATCGAGCGGCTCTGGAGGGAGCGGCTCGCGGGACTCGGTGAGTCGGATCCTCCGCTATCGCGGCGCCGTCGCTGACGTCACCGGCCGTGCCCCGCTGCCCGGCGCCCAGGCGCCGGAGCTCGTCGGCGCGGCGAGGCTACCCCGATGCCGTCGTTCCGCGCTACCGGGCCTGGCCCGTCGGGCTCCGGACGGTAGCCCTGCACGTGCCCTCCTTTCCGGGTCCGCGAACGCCATCAGGTGCGCAGGAACTTGTCCAGCGCCCGACCCTTCGGCGAGCTCGTCCACCAGCTTGTCGAGGTACCGGATCCGCTGCATGAGCGGGTCCTCGATCGACTCGACGCGCACCCCGCAGACAACGCCCGTGATGAGCGCTGCGTTGGGGTGCAGGCGCGCCCCTGCGAAGAAGTCCGCGAAGGTCGTGCCGGCGGCGAGGTGCTGGTCCAGTTCGGACTGGTCGTACCCCGTCAGCCAGCGGATCACCGCGTCGAGCTCGTCCCGGGTTCGGCCCTTCTTCTCGACCTTCGCGAGGTAGAGCGGGTAGACCGAGGCCAGGGTCGTGGTGAAGATCGGTGCCCAGCCGATCCGCTCATCCCGAGCCGCCTCCCGGTCGCCACGAAGGGACGGTGACCGGAGTCCGGTATCCGCGGCCATCACGGCGTGACCGCGAACCAGCGTCCCTCGGGATCCGAGAACGCGAAGTTCCGCAGTCCCCTGATGCTCGCCCACCTCGGTCGCCTGGACCCCGCGTCCGACGAGGGTGGCGCGCGCGGCCTCGAGGTCCTCGACCTGGAAGCAGATCGACGGCGTCGCGAGGTCGAGGCCGTCCGGATTGTCCTTCATCATCTCCAGCGGCACGAGCTCGAACGCGAACGGCTGGTCGGCGAACCCGACCTGCGCGATCGTGAAGACGCCGACCTCGTCGCGCCGCTTCTCCACCATGCCGACCTGCTCGACCCAGAACCTGCGGCATGCCTCCGCGTCGTTCACGTAGAGCACGACGTATCCGACCTTCATCGAGCACCTCCGGCAAGCTGCGGCGAACGACGGCGCTGGCGCGCCCGGCTGTCAGCGATCTGCGAGAGCCTACCGCGCGTCGTGGTGGGAGGGAGGATCCACGCGAACCGCGTCGGCGGCGTCGCACCCTCCGCGGCCACCAGTGGATCTCTGTCATGGCCAAGGGCTCCGCGGCCGTTGGGGAGCGGATGGGCGACGGACTTCTTGCTCATGAAGACGAGGTGCTTCGCTCTTCGCAGGCGAACTGGAGGCTCGGGATGGTCGAGGCGCGGCGAGTGCCCGATGTGGTGACCCCGTCCAAATTCGCGTCGGCGACGAGGAAATCGAGGACCTGCGCCGCAGGCTGCGCTCGACCCGCTTCATCGCGTCGCCCCCGGTCTCCGACTGGAGCTCTGGCGTGCCGGTGGCATATCTGCGCGAACTGCTCGAGTATTGGGAACGCGCGTTCGATTGGCGCATCGAGGAGGCGCGCCTGAACGGCTTCGCGCAGCTCCGGGTCGTCGTGGACGGCGTCGCGATGCACTGTGTCCACCTGCGGGGCTCCGGGGTTCGCCCCATCCCGATCGTGCTCGTGCACGGCTGGCCAAGCTCGTTCGTCGAGATGCTCGATCTTGCGAGTCTCCTCGCCGATCCGGCCCGGGGGGGAGGTGACGCACATGACGCGTTCGACGTCGTCGTCCCGTCGCTCCCCGGGTTCGCGTACTCCGATGTCCCCCGGACGCCTGGGTGGACCTCGGCCGACAACGGCCGCCTTGTCGCTCGGGTAATGCGGGCTCTCGGATACGAGCGCTTCGCGATCCACGCGTATGACGTCGCCGCGAGCGCCATGACGGCCTTCTGTCTGAGCGATCCTGCGTGCGTCATCGGCTATCACACGACCGAGCCCGCCATCCCGGCCCGTACCCGTTCCGGAGCGCGCGTCGCTCGGAGCCGAGGAGCGCGCGTACCTCGCGCTCGCCGATGAGTGGGACGCGGACGAAGGGGCGTACGTCGCGATGCTGCGGACCCGGCCACAGACTCTCGGGCACGCGCTCAATGACTCTCCGGCCGGGCTTGCTGCGTGGATCGTCGAGAAGTGGTGGTCCTGGACGGTCGCACCAGCGAGCGGGCGACAGCTCCACGACGCGATCCCAATGGACCGGGTGCTCTCCAACGTCGCGATCTACTGGCACACGCGGACGATCAACTCCGCGAACTGGCTGTACCACGCGAGCGGGCGCCCCCGGGTGGCCGGCGAGCAGGCCCGGGTGCCCGTTGGCGTCGCGCTGACCTCGCAGCCGATCGAACGAGCGCCCAGGTCCTGGGCGGAGCGGTTCTTTCCGGACATCAGGCGCTGGGTCGATCTGGGATCCGTGGGGCACTTCGTAGCCACGGAACAGCCGACCCGCCTCGCCGCGGCCATTCGCGACTTCTTCCGACCACTCCGCACTTGACGCGGAGCCGCGGACGCCCTTGCGCCCGCGGCGGGCGGCGGTTTCACCTGGAGGATCGGGCCATGCCCTCGGACGGTGTGACCAGCACCGCTATCGATCGGGTGGCGTTCGCGTCTCGAGCCATGAGGCGAGCAGGTCCGCCACGAGGCCCACGGCCTGCTCGCTCGTCCGGCCTGCCTCCTGGAGCGAGCCGATGACCCACCGACCGAACACGGTCATCACCACCGCCACGGCATCCTCGTCCGAGGCCAGCGGTCCGAGCGCCGCCCGAACAAGGGCATCGAGCTGCAGGTAGTAACGGGCCTCGGCCTCGGCCCAGAAGGAAGCGCCACGTTCTTCGCGCTGCGACGCGCGCCACCATGGCTCGCTCCGATCGAAGAAGGCCGACAACTCCCGAACGAGCAGATCGACCCGGGGACGAAGCCCGACGACCCCGTCGAAGAGCTCCGGCGACGGCATCCGCAGTTCACCGAGGATCTCACCCGTGACCTCGGTCGCAAGGGCGGCGGGACCCGAAGTGGTTGGCGACCGTCCCGGGGGCGACATCGGCTCGCCGGGCGACGTCGAGCATCGTCGTTGCCGACACGCCCTGCTCCTGGTACAGCTCGAGGGCGGCCGCGATGATCCGGCGCCGCGTCTCGGCCTGCTGCGCCGCCCGCTTCCCGAGCTCGCCGGAGGCCTCCGCGCCTGACGACGGCGTGGCGTCCGAACCCGGGCACTCGCAATCAGGGCTTCAGCGCCTGGCGGCTGTTGGCGTCGCCACGCCTGCGGGCAGGCTGGAGCTCGTCCGCGGGCAGCGGGTCCTCTGCCATGGCGGCCCGCGGTCGTAGCATGGCGGCCACGCCGCATCCCGAGTCGCAAGGGTCATTCTGCGTGCGAGCACAAGGATCGCCAGTTGGATCGTCTTCTCCAAGTGAAGCTCACGATGCCGCGCCGGCCGCCCCGGCCGATCAGCCGCCCGCGGCTGATGGACCTGCTCGGCGGAACCCACGAGGCCCGGCTCGTCCTGTTGTCAGCACCGCCCGGGTTCGGCAAGACGACTGCTCTCGTCGACTGGTTGGCGGCCTCGGGCGCCGGCTACGCATGGCTATCGCTCGACGAGGCAGACAACGACCCGGCCCGGTTCCTGCGCTACCTGTGGGCGGCCGTCGCGAACGTGGCACCGGACGAAACGGCCCTGATCGTGGCCGATGCACGAGCTGCGGATGGACCCGACGTGATCGCCGAGATCGCCGCGATGCTCGCCGAGCGATCGCCCTCGCTCGTGGTGCTCGACGACTACCACCTCATCGTCTCGGCCGAGGTCCAACGGGCCGTCTCGCTCCTGCTCGACCGCCTGCCAGACCATGTGCACCTGGCGATCTCGACCAGGGTGGATCCAGCCCTGCCGCTGGCGCGACTGCGAGCGCGCGGCGAGCTGCTCGAGGTGCGGGCCGACGCGCTCCGCTTCACCACCGATGAGGCACGGTCATTCTTCGCCGAGCGCATGGGTCTCTCTCTGGCTGACGCCGACGTCGAGATGCTCGTGGCCAAGACCGAGGGCTGGCCGGCCGTGCTCCAGCTGGTCGGCCTGTCACTCGCCGGTCGTGCTGACGCCTCGAGCTACGTCCGTGACTTCGCCGCGACGCACCGGTTCGTCCTCGACTTCATCGCCGAGGAGGTCCTCGGGCGACTTGAGCCGGACGTCAGGGAGTTCCTCCTGCGGACGTCCGTGCTTGACCGGCTCACCGGACCGCTCTGCGACGCGCTCACCGGAAGGGCCGATGGCCAGGCCGAGCTCGAGCGTCTCGAGAGGTCCAACCTCCTCATCGTGCCCCTCGACGACGAGCGTCGCTGGTATCGCTACCACCGACTGTTCGCAGACCTGCTGCGTGCCCGTCTCGCCGGTCGAGCGCCCGGCCGAGCTCGATGAGCTGCACCGTCGCGCGGCTGACTGGTACGAGCGCGAGGGATTCGCCGGCGAGGCCATCGAGCACGCGCTCCGCTCTCGCGGGGCTCCGCACCGGGCGCGCGACCTGATCAAGAAGGCGGCACCGGACCTCATCCATCACGCGGAGTTCGCGACGCTGCGGGGCTGGCTCGACGGGCTGCCGGGCGAGGTCGTCCGCTCCGATCTCCTGCTCAGCACCTTCTACGCCTATGCCCTGGCCCTTGCCGGCGAGCGCGATGGCGTCGATCGCCGCCTTGCCGATGCGGAGGCTGCCCTCCCGGCGGCCGCAGCGGCGCACGACCCGGTGGCCGCCACCGTCCCGGTCCACATCGCCATGATCCGCTCGATCGTCGCCCGCCTCGAGCACGACCGAACCGCCGCCGTCGGCCACGCGGAACAGGCCCTGGCGCGGGTGCCAGACGGTCTCTCGCGCGAGCGCGCGGCGCTGCTGGTCGGGGATGCACAGGCGATCCTGGGTCACGCCCTGCTCGACGCCGGCGAGCTGGATCGCGCGATCGATGCCTACCGGCAGGCGCGACCACTGCTGCATGTGGCTGGCAACCGGCTGGGCGAGGCCGACATCACCCGCAATCTGGCTCGGCTCGAGATGCGGCGGGGGCGGCTTCGGGCGGCCCTCGCGGCATGCGACGAGGAGATCGCAGAGGCGGCAGGGGGATCCCAGATCGACCCGCCCTGGATGGCTCCCGTGCATCTCGCCCGGGCCGAGGTTCTCGAACGGATGGGCGAGGCCGACGCGGCCGAGGCGGCCGAGCGAGCCCTGGAGCTCGCACGCCGCAGCGGCGACGTCGTGACCCTGGGCGAAGCCCGCACCCTGCTGGAGCGGGTCAGGACGAGGCCCTCTCGCTCCTCGGGGCACGCGGGGCTTGTCGAGCCGCTCACTGAGCGTGAGCTGGAGGTCTTGCGCCTTCTGGCCGCCGGGCGCTCCAACCGCCAGATCGCGAGCGAGCTCTACCTCGCGCTGGGAACGGTCAAGACGCATGTCCACGCGATCGCGGGGAAGCTCGGCGCCGCGAGCCGGGTGGAGTCGGCCGCGAAGGCTCGGGAGCTCGGTCTGCTGACCTGAGCGTCCTCGCGGACATCGGCGTCCTCGCCGGCACACCGACGAATAAACCCCTCAGCTCGATCCGGCGATCGATGTGGTGCGGGGGGTTTGCTCCCGATGCTGGTCTCCGTCAGCCGACGGTGGACGCTGGCAAGCACGGAGGGCAGCAGGCCATGGACGAGCCGCGCACCTACCAGATCTGGGTCCGCGGGCTGTTGGGCCCGCAGGGATCTGCCTGGTTCGACGGGCTCAGCGTCAGCGAGACCGCCGGCGGCGACACGACCATCACGGGCCGGCTGGCCGATCAATCGGCGCTCCACGGCGTGCTGGCACGCGTCCGTGATCTCGGTCTCGAGCTCGTGTCGGTGACCCTCGAGGGGGAGCCAGCCCCAACAGCAGCATCGGAGGAATGACATGCCCCAGGTTCTCGTCGCTGGTCTCGTCGTCGCACATGGCCTGATCACGACCATGATCGGGCTGGGTGGCGTCACCAAGCCCGACGCGCCGGCAATGACGCTGCCAGCCTGGTTCGGCTGGTGGCCAGGCCCGTTCGGGCGGTCATGGCTCATCGACGCCCTGGACCTCGGCTCGGGCGCGACGATGGTCGGGAGTGGACTCTGGCTCGCGGCTGGCCTGGCGCTCGTCGCGTCCGGGCTCGGGTGGCTCGGAGTGCCTGCGCTCTCGGGCGTGTGGTTGCCGCTGGCCCTCGGCGGTGCGGCCGCCGGCCTCGTGGCTGCTCGCCCTGTTCTTCCACCCCCTGTACCTGGTGGCGGTGGTGATCAATGTGGCCATCGTGGTGCTCGCCTCGGGTGAGCTCGTGCCGGGAGCCCGATAGATGGAGCGGATGGCAGTCTGGGGAGTCTTCGTCGTCGTGCTCACCCTGGCGATCCTCGCCAGGCCCCGTCCGATGCGGATCGTGGTCGGGACTGTTCTTCGTGCTCATGGCCGTGGGTGTCCATGGCTCAACGGTGCTGACCGACCCGTCCACGTACCTCGCGTTCGCGAACGGCGCGCTGGTCCCGTTCTACCGCGACGTCGCGGTCGCCATCGTCGCGGTGAACCCAGTGGCGTTCGGTCTCTCCATGCTGACCTTCGAGCTCGTGGTTGCCGCCCTGATCCTGTCGCACGGGAGGGCCGTCCGCCTGGGCCTGTGGGCAGGAGTCGGCTTCCTGGTGGGGATCACCCCCCTGGGCGTGGAGGAGCTCCCGAACCCGATCCTTGCCGTGGGCCTGGCCGTGCTGGCAACGCGCGACTACCCCAAGAGCGCCCTGAGCGAGGTCCACGATGCGCTCCGTCGCCGGCTTCCGAAGCGGGCGACGGCCGCCTGAAGCAAGACTCGGGGACGGATGCGAGAATCGGCGGGGCGCGTCATTCGGTGAATTCGCGCTGGAGCCGACCGGGGGGTCAGGCCGCAGCCACGCGGGCTCCTGTTCCGGCGGCGGTCGAACCCCGACACTCCTGCTCCCGTAACGAGGTGATCGACCTGTGAACCGCGTGACCATCGCCGACGGGCTGACCGCCGCCGCCACTGGCCTCACGATCCTCGCAGCGGGGGCCGGGCTGGTTGCGCCGGACGTGTACCGCGATGCCCCGTTCTGGGTCCAGCAGGCCCGCGGGACGGATGTGGCCACGCTGTTCCTCGCCGTCCCGCTCCTCGCCTTCGGGCTCCTGCGCGCCCGTGCCGGATCAGTCGTCGGGCGGCTGACCGTCCTGGCCGGGCTGCTCTACCTCGTCTACAACTACGCGATCTTCTCCTTCTCGGTGGCGATGAACCCGCTGACGGCGGTCTACATCGCCATCCTCGGGCTCGCCGTCTGGAGCGTGGCGCTCAGCGTGCCGGCGCTCGATCTCGGTGCGATTGCCGGTGCGCTTGACGGCAGGATCCCGCGACGCTCGAGCGCCATCGTGCTCGTCATGGTCGGCGTGCTGTTCGGGCTGATGTGGCTCGGCCAGATCGCGACCGCGACGACGAGCGGCACCCTGCCGGTCGACCTCGTGCGGGCCGAGCTGCCGACCAACCCGGTCTACGCGCTCGACCTCGCGATCTTCCTGCCGTTGTGCATCGCGTCCGGGATCGCCGTCTGGCGTGGGCGGCCGGGGGAGCTGGCCGCGTTCGCGGTGCCGATGCTGATCTGGCTGGCGCTGACCTCGGCCGGCATCATCGCGGCGTTCGCGCTCCAGGCGCAGGCGGGCGAGGCTGTGCCGCTGCCGGTCGTGATCCTCGTCGCCGCGATCGGCATGGTCACCGGCGCGCTTCCGGCGGTCACCGCCGTCCGGCGGCATCGGCACGGTGACCGACGACCGGCGCGGCAGGGCGGCTCACCGAACGATGGCGCGAGCCGGACCCGATGGCGCGCAGACCCGTCGGTGCCTCCCGGCTCGGCACCACGGGCGCCATGTCGGCCGCCACCGGCAGCGATCGCCTGGCTCCACTGCTCGCCTCGGACCTGCCGGGCCACGGCCGCAGCCGCGGGCGCCGCGGACGACCGCAGCCGTTACGGTCCGATGGTGATGAGCCTCGACGACCTGGCCGGCCGGCCGCGCGGTCGGGCCCGCATCGGCGCTCGGTCACGCTCGGGTGCCCGAGCGACGCCCAGATCTCGTCCAGCGCGATCGTCGCGGCTAGCGGCGGTACGTGACGCCGCGCCGTCACGATCGATGCGCCGCCCGACCGCATCTGGCCGTGGCTCGTCCAGATGGGCCAGGATCGGGCCGGCTTCTACACCCACAACTGGGTGGAGCGGCTCCTCCAGTCGGGCATCCCGGATGACCATGCGATCCACCCGGCAGTGGCAGACCTGGCCGTCGGCGACCTGCTGCGGACGAACCGCGACATCGGCGGCAAGCCGATGGGCTGGCCCGTGGTGACGTCGTCGACCCTCCCCGATCGCTCGTCGTCGGAGCAAGAACATGCCGGCCGGCAGCTACGCGTTCGTGCTTGATCCGATCGACGAGCAGCACACCCGCCTGATCGTGCGCGACCGCGCGGTCTGGCGGGCTCGAGAGTGGCCGTTCGCCGCCCTCGTCTACGAGCCGCTGCACGCCTACATGGAAACAGGGCTCATGCGCGGGCTCAAGGCGTGCGATCGAGCAGCGCCGATCCCCCTGCTCGAGCCCCATGCCTCGGAACGGAGGAAAGCGCGTCACTCGATGGCCTCGCGAAGGCAGGCGAGCGGAGGACGATCGCCCTGGTCCTCGACACCCTGACCGCGGTTCCCTGGTTCCTGCTCGCGCCGCTGGTCCGCCCCTGGCACCTCCGGTGGGGCGCAACAGCATGCCGAGGTGCACGGCCCGATGCCGGGTGACGAGGTCGTACGAAGGGCGCAGTTCACCGCGACGAGGGCCATCAGCATCGACGCGCCGCCCGAGCAGGTGTGGCCGTGGATCGTGCAGCTCGGCTACGGCCGGGCCGGGTTCTACACATACGACCTGATCGACAACGCCGGGCAGTGGAGTGCCGAGCGCATCCTCGAGGAGTACCAGCACCCCGCCGCCGGCGACCTGATGCCGATGTTCAAGGAGCTGGGTGGCCTGGCGATCGCCTATACGGTGACCGCGTTCGAGACGAACGAGTGGATGGTCTGGGTCCATCGGCCGCACGCCGACCGAGCGACCGGACAGCACCTGGACCTGGCGCCTGGACGCCACGCCCGGCGGCGGGACTCGACTGGTGACGCGCATGAAGCAGGACTACCGGTGGGAGACGCCGGGCCTGGCGTTCTTCAACTTCATCCTGATGGAGATGGGCGACTTCGCCATGGAGCGCCGGATGCTCGAAGGGCATCAAGAGACGCGCCGAGTCGGCCGCGCCTGGTCGCTGATCCCAATCGGGACCGTGATCGCCGTCGATCGGCTGGGCGTCGGCAAGAGCGACCGGCCGACTGAGCCACAGACGGGCGAGGTCATCGTGGCCACGCTGCGCTCGCTCCTCGCGCAGGCCGGGGTCCCGCCGCCGTACGTGCTCGTGGGGCACTCGCTGGGCGGCCTCCACGTGGAGCTCTTCGCACGACGCCATCCGGACGAAGTCGCGGCATCGTGCTCGTCGAGGCGGCCAGCCCGGACGAGGCGACGGACCCGCCGCGCCAGGGTCGGCTGGCGCGAGTGATCACCGCGGTCGTCGATGGGATCGATCGCCTGCGGGGACGACCGCGCGGGCTGGACGAGATCGACAACATCGCGGAGACGGTCCGCCAGATCCGGACCGCACCCCCATTCCCGGACGTCCCGCTCGTCGTCGTGACCGGCGGCAGGCGCATGCGGATGGTCCCCGATGCCGCGTTTGCGGCGCACCAGGAGGCACAGCGGGGACGGGTCGCGCTCTCGCCGCAGGGTCGGCAGGTGATCGCCCATGAGAGCGGCCATTTCCCGCAGCTCCAGGAGCCGGCTGTCGTGGCGGGTGCGATACGGGAGGTGCGCGCCTGAACGCGGATGCTCCGCTCGAGCCGGCTCGGCTGTACGAAGGCTGCGATGGCGCTGCCTCAGTCATGCCTCGCGTGCCATCAACACGGGCACCGGGTCGGCCGGGACCTCGACCGACGCCTCTCTGACCACGTCGAGGTCCAGCGGCAGTCCGTACTTACCCTCGAGCCCATACAGGGCCCACGGGTGCCCAGGCGTGTAGTACGCCGGGTGGTACGTCAGGTCCACGCTCACCACGTCCCAGCCTTGCTGGCCGAGCTCGTTGAGCCGACTGAGCAGCTCATCAATGCATGCGTCCGGGTGATCCTGGAACGGCATGCGCTCGACCCGGTACTCGACCGGCCGTGTCCAGCCGATCGGCCGCTCGAGGAGCGCGGGCAGCGGGGTGGCCGGCTCCGCGGCAACCTTGGTCGAAGGGTGATGAGTAAGGTCGATGCTGACGACGCGCCAGCCCTGCGTGCCGAAGTCATTGAGCCGATCGAGGACCTCCGCGAGGTGGGCCTCGGGATGATCCAGGATGGGCAGCCGCTCTACGCGATACTCGACGGCGCGGGCCGCCGCCACTGTCTCAGTGACCATCTTCGTCCCTTGCCAGTCTCGTGGTCGACTCGCGGTCTCTCCGCGGTCCATCGGGGTCAGGATGACGCGACTGCGGGCGTTGTCAGTGACAACGGTCTGCTGCGAGGGTGACGAAGGTCACGCGTTGCCATGCCGGTCACTGCATCCGGAACGTGATGGCAGCCAGCGGAGGCCCGGCCCCGCCCACCGGATCGAGCTGACCTCGACCGTCGCTGCGCGGTGGATGGCCGCCTAGCGCGCCACGCGGTAGCGGAGGTAGACGACTTGCGAGCTGAAGGTGCGCGTCTCGACGAGCTCGAGATCCACCCGGCGCTCGCGCCGGGGGAAGTAGGGAATGCCACCGCCGACCAGCACCGGGTAGACCATGGCCCGGTACTCGTCGATCAGATCCAAGGCGGCCGCCTCGGCGGCGAGCGTCGCGCCGCCGATGGCGATCTCGCCCTCCCCGGGCTCGGCACGCAACCGCTCGATCTCCTGCCGCCAGGCCGCCGGAGGCCAGGCGGGCATTGCCCTGCACCGTCGGACAGCGTGGTGGAGAACACGACCTTCGGGAGCGGCTTCCAGAGCGCGGCCCACTCGAGCTCGGCGTCGTCGAGCGGTGGATCCTGGTCGGCGGTCTCCCAGTACAGCATCGTCTCGTACAGCCGTCGTCCCATCAGGTGGACGCCGACCCCTCGGATCTCGTCGATCCAGAAGCGGAAGACCTCCGCGTCGGGCGCCGTCCAGTCGAAGCGGCCGTCCGGCCCGACGATGTAGCCGTCGAGCGAGACACCCATCGAGTAGGTCACGCTTCGCATCAGAGGTCCTCCTCGCGTTTCGGCCACGGGTTCGACGATACGACCGCCGGACTCCGCGGGGGTCCAGGCTGGCCGGATCTCCTGGACTGCCACTGCCGCCGGGCAGGCGACCTGGCGTTCTTCAGCGCGTGAAGCCGTACCGATGCCTGACGATCTCGGCCCCGAACGGCGCCTCGACCATGTGGGGACGCCGCGCTGGTGGGGGCCCGGAGGCACCCGTGCCTGTCCGGCTGGTCGGCGCAGTATGCCCGGGTCGAGCCTGGCTGTCCGATGAGACCGTGACGGCTGTAGGGGGAGGTGCCGGCGATGGCGATGGCGCCCTATTGGAGCGCGGCCACCAGCGCGGTCAGCACCGGCGCGACGACGAGCGCCGGGAGCATGTCACCCACGGGTACGGCGCGGATCTTCATCAGGCGCAGGCCGACGCCCAGCAGGAGAATGCCGCCCGTCGCGGTGATCGAGGCGATGGCGGCAGCAGGCATGAGGGAGCCGAGCATCACCGCCAGGATGGTCAGCGAACCCTGGTAGATCCCGACCGGGAGCGCTGACGCGGCCACCCCCCAACCCAGGGAGGCGGCGAAGGCCATCGAGGCGAACCCGTCGAGGGTGGCCTTGAGGGCGAGCTGGTCGATGCCGTGCCCAAGGCCGTCGCTCAGCGCGCCCAGGATGGCCAGCGGCCCGATGCAGAAGACCAGCGAGGCGTCCACGAAGCCCTCGACGAACTTGGCCCGGGAAGGTGACGAGTCATCCCCAACGAACTTCGCCTGGAGCCAGCCGCCGACGTCCTCCAGCCGGTCCTCGATGCGGAGCAGCGACCCGGCGATGCCGCCGACGAGCAGTGCACCCAGCACGATGAGCAGCGTGAGGCCGTTGCCGACCGCCGCGACGAAGACCTCGCTCTGGAGTGCCGCGACGTTGAGCCCGCCGATCACGAGCACCACCAGGCCCAGGATGTCGGTCACCGTCCGGGACGTGCGCTCCGGGAGCCGGTGACCGAACCAGACGCCGAGCGCGGAGCCGACCAGGATGGCGACGACGTTGAGGATCGTGCCCATCCCGACCATCCGTCCGCGCCTCCCGGCTTCCGCCGACACCCTTGGACGGGTGGGCTGGCAGGCGAGCATACACACCCGGCGACCTGACGGCGCCGCCCGCCGACAGCGAGGTCCACCGGGGCCGCTGAGCGTCGGGAGCGGTGTCACCATCGGTGCAGCCGTGGATCCACCCACGTCGGGGGTCACGTGGGAGGCGCCCACCCCACCGACAGACAAACCCCCGCGGAGGTGATCCGCGGGGGTTCGCAGGATGCGGCCGAGGAGACCGGGACTGTGTCGCCACATCCCGGTCGGATGTGCCCTAGCTCGTGATGATCGTCCCGGTCTTGCCCGCGAGCGCGTCGACCGCCTTGTCCAGCGAGGTGATGATCGCCCGCTGGCCGCCCCACTCGACGAACTTCATCGCCGCGGCGACCTTCGGGCCCATGCTGCCGGCGAGGAAGTGGCCCTCGGCGGCGTGCTTCTTCATCTCCGCGAGGCTGACCTTGCCGATCGGCTGAGCGTTCTCCTTGCCGTAGTTCAGGATCGCGAACTCGACGTCGGTCAGGATCATGAGGGTGTCGGCGCCGACGCCCTCGGCGAGCACCTCGCCGGCCCGGTCCTTGTCGATGACCGCCTCGAGACCCTGGTAGTTGCCCTGCGCGTCCTCCATCACCGGGATCCCGCCGCCGCCGGAGGCGATGACGATGATGCCGGCGTCCATGATCTTGTTGATCGCCCGGATCTCGGCGTTGCGCGACGGGATCGGCGAGGGCACGACGCGGCGCCAGCCCTTCTCGGCCGACGGCTTGACGTGCTTGACGATGTAGTCCGGGTGCGCGGCCTTGAGGGCCTTGGCCTCGTCCTCGCTGAAGAAGTTGCCGACCGGCTTGGAGGCGTTGTCGCCCTGGAACTCGGGGTCGTTCGGGTCCACGACGACCTGGTTGACGATGGCGACGACGTCCCGGTCGATGCCGCTGCGCCTTCAGCTGCTTCTGCATCTGGTTCATGAACATGTAGCCGATCTGGCCCTGGGTCATGGCCCCGACCACGTCGAGCGGCTGTGCCGGGACCTTGTCCTTGCCGGCCACCTGCTGCACGTCCAGGTTGCCCGACTGCGGTCCGTTGCCGTGGGTGATGCAGAGCTCGTCGCCGTGCTTGAACTCGCCGACGATCTTGGCCAGCGCCTCGGCGGTGACTGCGCAGTTGGCGAACTGCTCCTCGGCCGTCCCCGCCTCGTGGGCCTGCTTGATGGCGTTGCCGCCCAGTGCGACGGTCAGTCTCACCTGATCCTCCAGTGCTGTCTGTGGACTGATGCGGCCTTCGACCGCCCGGGGTGCGCGCCAAGGCGTGTGATCGTTCGACGCGCCACGACGGACCTCGATCCGAGGCTCGCCTCGCGAGTCGAGCAACAGCGACCTACCCTCGGCCGTCAGCCCTGCTACTTCCTCCCGGCGACGAAGGCGCTGAGCACCTTCCGCACCGGGACATCCGTTCGCGGCCCTTCGAACGAAGGCCACGTCCTCGTAGCCGTCGACGTCTGTGGCCACCTCGTCTATGCGCGGCAAGGGTGCACGATCGAGATCTGCCCCTCGGCCTTGTCCATGAGCTCGCGGTCCAGCGAGTGCGTGCCCTTGAGCAGACCGTGTGCCGCCCGCTCGAAAGGGCTCGAGACGATCCGCGTAATGTAGACGACAACGCGAGCCACTGTCACGCTCTTCCGGCACCCCGTCTCTTCTGGCGCCCCGTGGCCGACGGTCGTCTCGGAGCCGGTGGCGGCGCCCGCGGGGCACTTTCATCGAAACGCCACGCAGCCGTCGTATCCTGCGGCCATGACCGACAACAAGACCCCGCCCACCGACGCGCCCGCCAGGTCGGACGCCGACTGGCGCGCCGAGCTCACCCCCGAGCAGTACCGGGTCCTCCGCCAGAAGGGCACCGAGCGTGCCTTCACCGGCGCGCTCTGGGACGAGCATCGGCCCGGCACGTACCGCTGCGCCGGCTGCGGCACCGAGCTCTTCCGATCGGACACCAAGTTCGAGTCCGGCACGGGCTGGCCGAGCTTCTTCGCCCCGGCCGACCCGGCGAGCCGTCGCCACCGGACGGATCGCTCCTTGTTCATGACCCGGACCGAGGCCATGTGCGCCACCTGCGGCGGGCACCTGGGCCACGTCTTCGACGACGGCCCGAACCCGACCGGCCTGCGCTACTGCATCAACTCGGCGGCGCTGGAGCTCGATCCGAAGGACTGAACGGGCGCGCCGGATCACGGACCGACGACGGGCTCGGCATCAGCGCGTGACGGAGCGCCACGTCACTCCAACATGACCGGCGGCCCCAGCGCCGACGAGGTCGCGCGAGCGGTCAGCGATCGGGCGTTGACTCCAGGAACTCGGCCCGGCTCCATGGCGGGGCCTGTGGCGATGGCGTACCTGCTGGCGTGGTAGTCCGGAGGGGTCTCGTGCTCCGAGATGACGCCAATGTGCAGTTTCGCCGCATCAGGGAGCGTGCGCGGGCCGATTCCTACCACCGGCGCGGGTAGTCCGTGCCAAGTCATTCCATTGTCCAGCGCAGCATCGGGGGCGTGCCCGTCCGGGCGGGGGGCACGAGGCGGGGGCACGGGCACGAGGCACGAGGCACGAGGCGGGGGGCACGAGGCACGGGGCCGTGGGTACGCGGCGGCCGGCATGCCAGCCAGTCTCAACGTCCCCGGGGACGTCACTCAGCCGCCTGGCGTCGTGGCCGCAGGCCGCTTCATGGAGACCATCGACCAGTCGTCGGTCATCGGCACCACCTCGGCCACGGCAAATCCGTGGCGCTCGTACAGGCGCTCCTGGGCGCGTCTCGACGGGTCGGCCGAGCGGATCGTCTCCAGGTAGCCCTCGAGGCCGGCCTCGTCACAGCGGCGGCAGTACTCGGCCATCAGGAGCCCGCCGATACCCGGCCCTGCGCCTCGGGGCGCACGCCCAGCATCGGCAGGTGGCGATGTCGGCGTCCTGGGGTGGGCCTTGTCGACCTTGCGGAAGTCACGGATGAGGGTCAGCAGTCGCGGGCCCGCGATGCGCACGGCGGCGAGACTGTCGCGGGCGCTGGGGATGCAGTCGGGCCGATCCGCGTACGTCAGGACGCCCTCGATGCGGCCGTCACGCTCCGCGACGATGACGTGCTGCTTCGTGCCCTCCTTGAGGGTCATCTCGAACATGCGGCGACGTCGGTCCTGCGCCTTGTCGTCATCGCCGACCACCTGGTCCAGCGGGCCGAAGCCCTGGAATGACGAGGCCAGCACCTGCGATGGCCGCAGCGCGATCTTCGGGGCGGAAGTCCCTGACCACGGTGCGCGGGTCATGCGACATGCTGGGCCTCCATCGACCGGGTCGCGTCGACTGCGAGAGCCCCTGGGCGCCTTCGCCCTCTGGGGCCTCGGGGACCGGCGCTCGCGGCCTCTCCCGGCTCGACCCGCCGAACCCGGAGCGCCTGATCGACGGCGAACCGACGGAAGCCTCGCTGATCGCCGGCCGTGAACTGCGTCGCAACCGTCTGCATCGGGACGATCTCGGGCTGATCGACCTCGTAGGTCTGCCCCTCGTGGACGATGGTCGCGGACCCGCTCGCCAGCACGTTCTGGCAGCCAGTTCGTGCGCGACCCGTACACGAGCGCGATCACGAACCCGTCGTCGGTGGCCACCGCCCCGACGGGCGTCTCGTACGGTCGGCCGGAGACCCGGCCGCGATGCCGGATCACGGACGCGTACGCTCCGGGCGTGCCCGCCGATCGCATCTGGCGGGGGTTGATGATCGCGCGCTGGAGCCGGATGAGGGGGCCTGAGCACGAGCGGGGACTTCGCTCGCATCCCCAGCAGGTAGACGAGCGCGATCGCCGCGAGTCCCACGAACAGGGCGCCCGCGAGGGTCGCCAATTGCATCAACATCGGTGCCTCCTTGGCCGGTCGCGTGCTCGATCTGCTACACTGTAAGCCTACGGCGTAAGCCTACGACTACACCGTAAGCCTGTCAAGTGCGAGGATGAGGATCCGATGACGAAGCCGCTGACGCCGCCCGCTCGAACCGCGACGCGCCGGCGCAAGCCGCTCAGCCGGGACCGGGTCCTGCGGGCGGCCATCCGCCTGGCGGACGAAGGCGGCCTCGAGTCGGTCTCGATGCGCAAGCTCGGCCAGGTGCTCCGGGTCGAGGCGATGTCGCTGTACAAGCACGTGGCCAACAAGGACGACATCCTCGACGGCATCGCCGACCTCGTCATGGGCGACTTCGAGGTGCCGTCGGGGGACGTCGACTGGAAGACGGCCATCCGGCGGAGCGCGATCTCGGCCCACCAGGTCCTCCTGGGCCACCCCTGGGCCAGCAGCCTGATCGAGTCGCGCCTCAACGCCGGTCCCGCGAGGCTGCGCTACCTGGACGCCGTGATCGGCGTCCTCTCGGCCGCGGGGTTCACGATGCCGATGGTCATTCGCGCGATCATGGCGCTGGACAGCCACACCTACGGCTTCGTGCTCCAGGAGCTGGCCTGGTCGTTCGACACCGAGAACGCTCCGGAGATGGCGGCGGCCTTCGCGCGAGGTCTTCCCGCGGGCGAGTACCCGAACCTCGCTCGCGATGGCCGAGATGGCGGCGACGACCCCGCGCGGTGTCCCGGTCGACTTCGAGTTCGGGCTGGACCTGATCCTCGACGGCCTCGAGCGGCTCCGGGACACCGCCGGACGCTGATCGGGGTGAAGGCGGGATCGATCCCTCGGCCGCCGCCGTCGCCCTCGCCGAACAGCAGGCCAGAACGGCCGCGGTGCAGCGACCGAGAAAGGGGCCGCGGGCGGACTGCTACGATCGACGCTGCGCCTGACGAGCGGGCGACTCCGGCCGACCCACTCCGGCGCAGATGGAGCGGGCTGCACGGCGATGGCCGACACGGTTCCGGCGCATGCTCAAGCCGTCGTCATCGGCGGCGGGATCCTCGGCACATCGGTCGCGTACCACCTCACGAAGCGGGGCTGGCGTGATGTCGTCCTCGTCGAGCGTGCGGAGCTGACCTCCGGGACGACCTGGCACGCGGCCGGGTTGATGATGCAGGTGCAGTCGTCGCGCACCGCGACGATGTTCGGCACGTACAACGACGAGCTGATCCCCGAGGTCGAGGCGTTGACCGGCCTGGGGACCGGCTACCGCCGGACGGGATCGATCCTCATGGCGAGCACGGAGGCGCGCCGGGAGGAGGTCAGACGATCGATCTCCATGGCGCACGCGTTCGACGTCGAGGTGCACGCGATCGGGCCAGCCGAGGCCAAGCGCGCGTGGCCCCTGATGGATGCCTCGGGGATCACCGGGGCCGCCTACTTCCCCAACGACTCGGTCGTCAACGCGACAGATCTCACGCAGGCCATCGCCGCGGCCGCCCGCCGTGGGGGTGCGCGGATCCTCCAGCGCACGAGCGTGACGGCCGTGGACAGCGTGAACGGAAGGGTGGGCCGGGTCAGGACGAGCCGCGGAGACATCGCCACCGAGACGGTCGTGAACTGCACCGGGATGTGGGCCCGCGAGCTCGGCCGGCGATCCGGCGTGGCGATCCCGCTTCACGCGGCCGAGCACTTCTACCTGGTCACCGAGCCGATCGAGTCCCTGGCGGCCAACCTGCCGGTCCTGCGCTGTCCCGACGAGCGGACCTACATCCGCGAGGACACCGGCAAGCTCCTGGTCGGGTTCCTCGAGCCCGTCGCGAAGCCCTGGGCAACGATGGGGATTCCGGAGGGCGCCGAGTTCATCCGCCTGCCGGAGGACTGGGACCATCTCGCCGGGGACATCGAGCTCGCGGCACGGCGACTGCCCCTGCTCAATGACGTCGGCATCATGCTGTTCTTCAACGGACCCGAGAGCTTCACGCCGGACGACCGGGCGATCCTCGGACCAGCGCCGGAGCTACCGGGCTACTGGGTGGCCGCGGGGTTCAACTCGCACGGCCTGCGGAGCGGCGCCGGGGCGGGGCGGGCGCTGGCGGACTGGATCGTCGACGGTGACCCGCAGCAGGACCTGTGGGAGATGGACATCCGGCGGTTCGCGCCCTTCCAGGGGAACCGCCGATACCTGCACGACCGGGTCAAGGAGTCGGTCGGCCTGCTCTATGCGCCGCACTGGCCATTTCGCCAGGTGGAGACGGCCCGCGGCGCCAGGAAGACGCCCTTCTACGATCGTCTCGCGGCCCGAGGTGCGTGCTTCGGAGAGCTCATGGGCTGGGAGCGACCCAACTGGTACGCGCCGCCTGGCGTCGAGCCGAGATACGAGTACAGCCACGCCCGCCAGAACTGGTTCCCGTACTCGGCCGAAGAGCACCGGATGATCCGCGAGAACGTCGGCCTGATCGATGAATCGACGTTCGGGAAGATCCTCGTGTCCGGTCCGGACGCATGCGCCGCTCTGAACGTGATCTGCACGGCGGAGATCGACGGGGCCCGTGGCCGGATCGTGTACACGCAATGGCTCAACGACCGGGGCGGGATCGCCGCAGACGTGACCGTCACGCGTCTCGATGAGACCCAGTTCATGGTCGCGACGAGTGGAGCGACGCTCTACCACGACCTGGACTGGTTGCGGCGGCACATACCACCCGATGCGCGCGCAGTCGTCGTCGACGTCTCGAATGCGTTCGCGGTCCTGGGCATCATGGGCCCGCGATCCCGGGACCTCCTCTCGTCGCTGACCGACAGCGACCTCTCGAACGAGGCCTTTCCGTTCGCGACCTCCCGCGAGATCGACCTCGGTCTCGCGTTCGTCCGGGCGTCGCGGATGACGTACGTCGGGGAGCTCGGCTGGGAGCTCTGGATCCCGTCCGACCTCGCCCTCCACGTCTACGACATGATCGTCGCCGCCGGCGACGGATTCGGCCTTCGCCACGCCGGGTTCCACGCCATGGATTCGCTCCGGATCGAGAAGGCGTACCGAAGCTGGGGCCACGACATCGGCGAGGTCGACTCGTCCCTCGAGGCGGGGCTCGGCTTCACCCACGACTTCGAGAAGCCCGGCGGCTTCATCGGACGAGACGCAATCCTGCGCCAACGCGATTCAGGCGTCCGGCGCCGGCTCGTCGTGTTCGCCGTCGACGACCCGGAGCCGCTTCTCGTTCACAACGAGCCGATCTGGCGAGACGGCGTCCTCTGCGGACGGATCGTGTCGGCGGCCTACGGCCACACGGTCGGTCGGTCGGTCGGGCTGGGATACGTCGCTGATCCAGGCGGCGCAACCGTGACCCCTGGATGGATCGATGCCGGTCGGTACGAGCTCGAGATCGCGAACGAGCGATTCTCGGCCCAGGCATCGCTCCGGGCGCTCTACGACCCGAACAACGAGCGGATCCGGGCGTAGTCCCGCCGGTTGACAGTCGGTCGGCCGGCTCGACGACCAGGCGGCGACCGGGCCGGCGCGGCCTTGGTCAGGCGCCGGGCCAACCGCGACGGACACCACCAACGCCGCCGCCAGCCCGCCGACGAAGCCGGCGATCGCGACTGAGGGGATGTCGATGGGGGCTCCAAGCTGATGGGCCCGGTGATCTGACGAAGCGGCCTGTCGCCATTTCGCCAGCGTTCGATGTCGGGTCATCGCCCTGTTGCGGCTCGTGGCCATCGCGACGTCAGCGATGCTGGACCTATCCGAGCTCCATGATGTGGTTCTCGAGGACCTGGGACTTGTAGTCCCATGGCCCATTGATCCCCTCGAGCTTGAGGTACCACTCGGCAGTCTGGACGAGAACCTCGGCGTTGATCACGCCGCAGATCTGCCCGGACAGAACGTTCACCCCAAAGCGGGCTGCCTCATCCCTGACCAGGTTGAAGACGCGGTGGATCGGCGTATCGAGAGGGTTCGAGATCTCGATTGAGACCTCCACGACCCTCTTGCCCGTTCGGCGATGGGTCTGGGGCAGGCCGATCGTGCCCTGGATGTTCGTGAAGCCGCCGGTCCTGTTGCGGATCGCCCTGGCGCAGTGCTTCGCGATCTCGAGATCGTCCGTGTCCAGGACAACGTTGAAGTACGCGTCGTGCTGCTCGAGGGCCCCGACGATCGTGGCTCCGGCCGTGGGATGCAACCTCGCCGGGCCGATGTCGGGAGCGCGCTTGGGATCGACGAGGACGGCCTCCTTGAGCCCCTCGTAGTTGCCCTTGCGGATGAAGGTCAAGCCCGAGTTCTCCGGGCGGCGCGCGTTCGTGCCGGTGAAGTAGATCGGCACCTCGTAGCGCCTGAACAGCTCCTGGCCGAGATCCTCGCAGAACTCCCTGACTTCCTCGATGGTGATGCCCTTGGCCGGGTAGACCTCGATCGTGTCCACAGCGCCAACCCGGGGATGGCGGCCGTGCTGCTTCTCCATGTCGATCAACTCATAGGCCTTGCCGGCCATGTCCAGGATCGCGTCCCGCATCACGTCGGGGCGACCCAGGATCTCGGCGGGCAGACGATCGAAATCCGGATCGGGCTCGTATCCGATCAGCTTCATGCCCTCGCGGTTTCGAAGCTGATCCATGATCGCCTCGATGACCTCGGGATGAGTGCCGTCACTCATGTTGGGGTCAGAGAGGATGTACTGGGTTCCCATCGCGTCTCCTCTGGATGCGGTTCCGCCTGGCCGCCATCCCCACGGTGCTCCGCGCGAGCCCAGGACCGCCGATCCCGCCTCCTCTCGGGCCCTCGCCACGTGCGGTGACTGGCGAGCATGAGTCTACCGGACCGGGGTTGCGGAAACGCCCCCCCGCGGTGCTCGTCAGGTCGTGGCGAGCCGACCTCGCAGGAGCTCGACGCCACCGGTGTCGGCCAGGCGGTAGGCCCAGCCCGAGCCGTCGCGCCAGGCCGTCGACACGAGAGACGCGCCGGGGCCGGCGGGCCGCAGGTACTCAAGCCGGTAGGTGCGCGGAATCTCGGCGATCGCGGCGGCGCCATCAGCGCCCGCGGCGGCGATGGTCTCGTCGAGCCAGTCGAGGTAGACCCCGTTGTTCGCGTGGTTCATGGGGTCGAGCTCGCGGAGACGGGGCGAGAGCCGCAGCTCGGTCGCGTCGGGCGGGCTCGGCGGCAGGTCCACGCGGACGGGAGTGAACGGCCCGGGGCCGTCGACCGGGGCGCTCGCGAACTCGGCGGGAATGCGGACCGGGGTGCGGCCGTCGGTCATGGCCCAGTCGATGAGCACGACGGCCCACGGCTCGCCGGCCGGGCCCGTCACCACGGTCTCGCGGCGGGCCATCACCTTGCGCGACCCGGTGAGGCGCGTCGTGACGGCGACCGTCTCGCCATCGGGGATCGGCGCGAGCACGCGGGCCTCCACCGCCCGGACGAGCCACGCGACGTCCCTTGCGCGGTACCAGTCGCGGGAGAAGCCAAGGGCTTCGGAGTGGCGCCAGGCGACGTCCTGGACGTAGCCCAGGAGGGCCGAGCCGCGGAGCAGGCCGCGCGGCGTCGCCTCGTCGAAGCGCACCCGGTAGGTCGCCGTGTGGCGCAGCGGCAGCGCCGGGTCGACCGGGCTCACGCCCCGGTCCGCCGCTCTCATCGCGCCTTCCGTCCGGCGAGGGCGTCGAGCGACTCCATGGTCACCACGACGGTTCCCTGCTTCGGCGCCGTCTGCTGGGCGAGGCGAACGGCGCAGGACGTCCGGAGGTCGAAGACCACGAGGCCGACGCGAAGCGCCGTCTCCTCGTCCGCGGCGTGGCGCCGCGCGTCGTCGAGCTGGTTCAGGACGTCGGCGTTGATCCCGCGGGCTCCCCACTTGCAGTCCCACGCCTCGGCCCGCCCGGGGATCTCCACGGTCAGGTCGTAGGGGTGGATCTCGGCGGTGACGCCATCGAAGAGAACGCGGCGCTCGCGGCGGACGGCCGGCGCCGCCGACGGTCCGAGGCGGCGCGCGACGAGGACCTGGGTCAGCTCCTCCACGAAGGCTCCCCGAAGCTGGGAGCGGGCCTGCTCGCCGCGCCCGGCCACCTCCAGGCTCGCGGCGAGGATCGCCTCGGCCCGCTCGCGGTCGGGGGCATCCGCGCCGAGGACCGTCGGGAAGATCGCCCGCCAGGTCTCCGGGTCGACGGACTCGCCGTTCATGACGGCGCGGGCCATCAGCCGCTGGGGCTGGGTCGCGTCCGCGGCGAGTCGAGCGAGGCGCGCGACGAGCGGGTCGGCCTGGATCCCCGCGTAGACGACGGCCCGGGCATCCTTCGCGGCGTCCTGGAAGCGCATCGTCGTCAGCTCGCCGCTGGTGCAGGTGAGGCGGGAGCCGTCGGCGTCGCGGCGCCGGGTGCCACCAGGGCCAGCTCCACCACGGCAGGGAAGGTCGAAAGCCAGTCGATCGCCCGGTGCGGGTCCGTGATCCGGGCGATCTCGTCGCAGGCGGCGGCGACGGCGGCTGCGCGATCGGGGGCGAGGGGCACCGCCAGGGTCGAGGCCGGCCGCAGAGCCCAGCCGGGTGCGGCCAGCCTCGGCGAGGGCCGTGACGTAGGGCCACTCGTCCTCGATCGTCTCGCCCAGCTCGGCCAGGGCCTCGAGAGCGGCCAGCGCCGTGTCGAGCGCCGCGCCGCGCGTGCTGGGGGGTGGGACGGTCAGGCCCGGGATCCGTGTCGGACATCGGGCGAAGGGTACCGCCGGGGGGCGCCCCGCGGGGCGGGCGCTCGGCGAGGGCGCGCAGGGACCCGGAGTCGGGCGCGGCGCTCGCGTCAGGCGACGCGGGGCCTGCTCGCGGCTCGTCGCGGCTCCGGGCGGCGGCCTCGGTGCGGGTCGCGACGTCCTCCAGGTGGCGGTGGCTCGCAGCGTCCCAGGAGCCCGAGTAGACGCGGATGGCCGCCGCGCGGAAGCGGGCCGCCTCCTGCCTGCCGCCCAGCTCGCTCGAGCCGCTCCACGGCATCGAGGACGCGTCGGTAGACGCGCGGCAGGGTCTCGGCGACGGAGAGCTCGGACATCGCCTCACGGTCCCGCTGCCCAGGGGGCCCCGACCATCCCCCGAAGGTCCCGGCGCGCGTGGTCCCCGGTCAGTCGCCGGAGTGAGCTCGCGAGCGGATCTCGAAGAGCCCGCTGATCCCGCCGGCGGGGCCCCAGCGCGGGACGACACGCTCCACGTGCGCGTTCATGGGGCCGCTGGCCAGCTCGCGAAGCAGGGCCTCGAGGGCGATGCGCGGCCCCTCGGCAACGCAGCGCACCGAGCCGTCGGCCTCGTTGGCAACCCAGCCCGCCAGGCCCAGGCTGCGCGCCGCGTCAAGCACGAACCAGCGAAAGCCCACCCCCTGCACGCGGCCGATCACCGTCGCGTCGAGACGCCACGTCTCGGTGGGGCGGTCCGGGTCAGCGTTCATCGCGAGACGGTGCTCATGGTGCTTCGCTGCGCGGCTGGAGTCCGGCGGCCGACCCGGCCGCACGGCTGCGCGGCCAGGCCAGCACCAGGGTATCGACGAGGAGCTCCGGGTTCGCGTTCGCCTCGAGGAGCTCGGCGCCTCGCACGAGGCGCCCGAGGAATGCGGTGCATGCTTCGGGCGCCACGCCGGCGGCGGCGGCGCGGAGGTCGTCGAGGAGCGCCATGTCGCGGGCCGCCGCGACCGAGCCCGTCGCCACCACGGCCAGGTCGCGCGCGACCGCGGTCCACGTCGAGAGGAGCGCGGCGGCAGCCTGCCGGCGCTCCGCCGGCGTCCCGCGCACGGGGCGCGGCACGACCTCCGCGTCCGCCTGACCCGTGACCGCCGCGACGTCCGCACGCGAGGCCGGGGCACCCGCCTCCTCCGGGGTTCCCGAGGTGCGGACCAGGTCAGCGGAACGGGCCAGCAGCTCACGACCGGCCACCAGGCGAGCGGCGGTTCCGAGCGCAGACAGGTCGAGAAGGGAACGCGCGAGCTCCTCGCGGGCAGCGACGGCCTCGGGCGCGGTGGCAAGGGCGATCGCGACGCCGGGGCGACCGTCGGCCAGGCGCGCCAGCTGCGCCGAGCGCGGCGGCTCGACGCCATGCTCAGCGAGGATCGCCTCCATGACGCGCACACCGACCGGTCCCAGGCGCAGGACGGCGACCCGCGAGCGGACCGTCGGAAGCAGTCGCTCGGGCTCGTCGGCGCACAGGATCAAGGTCGCTCCGGCAGGCGGCTCCTCCAGCGTCTTGAGGAGGGCGTTCTGGGCGTCCTCGTTGAGGCGGTGGGCACCCTCGACGATCGCGACCCGGTGGGCACCCTCGACCGGGAGGCGGGCCATCTCGCGCAGCAGGTGGCGCACCGTCCCGGGCTCGGGATCCTCGTGGTCGCCGATCCGCACCTGCTGCCCGGGTCCTTCCGGCACCAGGCGGTGGAGGTCCTGGTGCGCGCCCGTGTTCGACCAGCCGGCAGGATCGACACGACCCGCACGGCCGGGCGTCGGGGTCGTCCGCGTGGCACAGGATCCCGGCCGCGAGGTCGAGGGCGAGCGTCGCCTTGCCCACCGAGGCGGGTCCCACGAGGAGGAGCGCCTGCGGGGCGCCGTGGCGCAGCATCCGCTCCACGGCGGCGACGGCCGACGGCTGGCCGCGCGTGACGAACCGTCCGGCGGTCGGCGCCCGAAGTCGAGGAGCTGGCCGCGCGCGCGCCGGGGTCTCGCCCGGTTGGCGGCCGCGCGACCGCGGCACCGGCATCAGGGCGGCCTCGGGCGATCGACCGGCGTCGGGTGACGGACCGAGGGTCAGGCGCCCTCCGTGGGCGCCGCCTTCCGGGTCCGCGACGTGCGGGTCGGGGCCTTCGCGGCCGGCTCGGCGACGGGGGCCGGAGCGGCCTCCACCGGTGCCGCAGCGGGGGGCGCCGCCTTCCGGGTCCGCGACGTGCGGGTCGGGGCCTTCGCGGCCGGCTCGGCGACGGGGGCCGGAGCGGCCTCCACCGGTGCCGCAGCGGTGGGCGCCGCCTTCCGGGTCCGCGACGTGCGGGTCGGGGCCTTCGCGGCCGGCTCGGCGACGGGGGCCGGAGCGGCCTCCACCGGTGCCGCAGCGGTGGGCGCCGCCTTCCGGGTCCGCGACGTGCGGGTCGGGGCCTTCGCGGCCGGCTCGGCGACGGGGGCCGGAGCGGCCTCCACCGGTGCCGCAGCGGTGGGCGCCGCCTTCCGGGTCCGCGACGTGCGGGTCGGGGCCTTCGCGGCCGGCTCGGCGACGGGGGCCGGAGCGGCCTCCTGGCGAGCGGTCTTCTGGGCCAGCTGGGCCCGCAGGAGCTCCTCGAGCTCCGGGGGAACCTCGCTCCACGGCTCCGACGACGGCCGCCGCTCCGGGGCGCGATCGCGGTAGGGGGCCGGCTGCGGGGGATGCGACGGACGCTGCCCGCTTTGCGAGCCGCTCGGTGCCCCGCTCGGAGCGCCCCGGCCGGACGGCTCGGAGACGCGACCGCTGCCGGGGGAGCCGCGGCCGGCGCCGCCGTACCGCTCTCGATCGACGGCAGCCGCGTACGCGCCGCCGCGACCACGCTGGCCACCTCCGCCGCCGCGCTGCCCACCGCGCTGCCCACCGCGGCTTCCTGCGCGCCGCTCGGCGAGCAGGTACTCGGGAATCGCCGGCTCGTCGTCGAACTCCTCGTCCGTGACCGAGGCCGCCGCACGCGGCGCGCTCGGCACACCGATCTGGGAGTCCCAGACGGATCCGAAGGCCGCCGGGCGCGGCGCGGGGCGCGCCGGCTCGCCCGACCTCCTCGTCCTGCTCGTCGACGAGCTCCTCGGGGGCGGGCGCCCCCTCGGACTCGCCCACCTGCTCGTGTTCCTGTTCCTGGCCGCGACCGCGACCGCGACCGCGACCGCCACGCCGGCGGCGGCGGCGGCGCTCCTCGGCCGTGCCCGTCGCCTCCTCGTCGCCGACGATCTCGGTGACCTCGCTGACCTCGTCCGCGTCCTCGGCCGCGGCTGCTTCGTCGAGGCTCTCCACGGCCGCCTTCGACAGCTTCTCGCCGGGCAGGGCCACGAGGGCGCCGCCCGTGGCGACCGCGACGGACGCGGCGGCGACCGGCTCGGCGGCGACGCGCGTGCGGGCGCGACCACGGCTGCGACTCGGCTCGATCGTCTCGACCGGCTCCACCGACGCGTTCGGTGCGGGTTCGGCCGCGACCACGGCCCCGGCCCCGGCCGGTCCCTTCGGACTCCTTGTCCGGAACCTCGGTCATCGAGAGGTCCTCGTCATCCGTCGCGACACGCCGGCCGGACGCCGTCGAGATCTTCTCGACCTTCGCCAGCTGGGTGATGTCCGTGAACCGGTCGGCGACCTCCATCAGGTCCGAGCTCGTGTTGCCCCGGAAGCTGATCACCTCGCACCGGACGCCCATCTCCTGGACTGCCCGGATCGCCGGTGCGAAGTCACCATCGCCGGAGACGACGACGGCGACGTCGAGGTTTCGGGAGGTCTTCATCATGTCGACGACCAGCTCGATGTCGAGATTCGCCTTGACCTTCCCGTCGCCGTACTTGCGGATGTCCTTGCTGACGACCTTGTACCCGTTGCGGGCCAGGAATGAGTGGAAGTTGCGCTGGTTCTCGTTGTCCGGGTCGAGGCCCGTGTACGCGTAGGCGCGCACGAGGTCGCGTCCGGCGGTGGCCGCCTTCAGCAGCAGGACGTAGTCGATGTCTGCGCCGGCCGCCTTGGCCGCGTAGAAGATGTTCGCGACGTCCACGAAGACGGCGACGTTCTTGCCCACAGTGACTCCTCAGCTGTTATCGGGTCGGGCGCCGGATCCCCGGACGTCCGCCCGCCGGTCGCGCGCCACGCGCGCCCCGGCATTCACCCCTGGTCGGCGGAGGCCCGGTCCGCCCTGATCTGACATTCGATGCGGGGCCCGGCCGGCCGGAAGCCGTGCCGTTCCCACGCGGTCGGCGCGGCGCCGTCCGTGGGCGCCGCCGTGTCCACGACGGCGCAGCCCTTGTTGCGAGCGGACCGGAGCAGCTCCAGCGAGGAGCAGCCCCACGACGCGATCCGCGTCGTGATGCTCGTCGACGGCGAGAAGGTCGATCGTCCCGACGCTGCCGCCGGCCCGCACGGATGGGCGCAGCGTGAGGACCGCGACACCGACCATCGTGCGCTGCGACTCCGCGACGAGGACGCTCGCCTGGGGGAGGTAGACCAGCTGCCGCAGCAGGTCCGCCCCTTCGGTGGTTGCGGCGGCTGCCGCCGGCGCGGCCGACGCGACGAGCGCGACGATGCGCTCGACGTCGGTGATCCGTGCCGCTCGAACCTGGTATTCCACTCCGAGGGCCTGACCTCGCACAGGAGGGCGACCTCGTGGTCCGGTGTGAGGAGCTGGCGGTCGGGCTCGACCGGGCTCCGGTGCCTGGCGCCGCACCGGGGCGGGGAGCGCGATCTCGCGCTCCCCGGCCACGCCGGGGCGCAGGAACCCATGTTGCATTCGGGTCGCCATCGCCTAATATACGGCATCGCTCCACCGACAGGGAAACGGCGTTCGGGCTGCGTCCCAGGCCGCGGCGCCCGTCAAGGCTCGGATGGAGGGCACGTGACCCGGGGCGGGTCACGTGGGAGGAATTGAGGAGGAAGCATGAAGCTCACCCGGCTGGGTGCGGCCATCGCCGCCGCATCCCTCGTTGTTGCTGCGTGCGGAGGCACGGGCGGCGAGGACAAGGTCATCAAGGTCGGGATCTCGCTCCCGCTCTCGGGCAGCTCGCTGGCCAGCGCCGGCCCGGCCCGCGACGGGGCGCTGCTCGCGATCAAGGAGTTCAGCCTCGAGGGCTACAAGGTCGAGCCGTTCGTCCTGGACCACTCGGTCAACGGCGTGCACGACCCGCAGCAGGGCGCCAAGGACATGACCACGCTCGTGTCCGACGCCGCGGTCATGGCCGTGGTCGGACCCTTCAACTCGAGCGTCGCCAAGGTCCAGATCCCGGTCTCGAACGAGGCCGGGCTCCTGCAGTGCTCCCCGGCCAACACGAACCCGGACCTGACCAAGGGTGAGCCCGGCAAGCAGCTCCGGGCCTCGTTCCCCGACCGGATCAACTACGTCCGTGTCGCGAGCACCGACGACATCCAGGGACCCGCGGTCGCCCAGTTCGGCATCCAGGTGCTCGGCCTGAAGAAGGTCGCGATCGTCGACGACACCGAGACCTACGGAAAGGGCCTCGCGGACGCCTTCGAGGCCGAGTGGACGAAGCTCGGCGGCGAGGTCGTGGGCCGCGAGGGCGCCCCGAAGGGCACCACCGACTACCTCCCGATCCTCACCAAGTTCAAGGAAGGCAACCCGGACGCGGTCTTCTACGGCGGCGTGACGGCGACCGGCGGCGGCCTCGTGCGCAAGCAGATGCCGCAGGCCGGCCTCGGCGACCTCGCCTACATGGGCGGCGACGGCATCCAGGACGGCCGTGGCGACACCGCGGGCTCGTTCATCAACATCGCCGGCGATGCCGCGCCGAACTCGTTCAGCTCGGTCGCCGCCATCGCGGAGTACCCCGGCCAGGCGGACTTCGCCAAGAAGTACGAGGCCGAGTTCGGGGTCGCCCCGGGCGCCTACAGCGCCTCCGGGTACGCCTGTGCCCAGGTCGTCCTCAAGGCGATCGAGACGGCGGCGGCCAAGGGTGATGTCACCCGCGAGAACACCCGCGCCGCCGGCGCGGACCCCGCCACCACCTTCGAGACCGTCCTCGGCCCGATCACGTTCGACGCCGTCGGCGACACGAGCCAGAGGATCATCTCGCTCTACAAGGTCGACATGACCGCCGGCGACGGCACGGGCGACTGGGTCTTCGAGAAGCAGGTCGACTACGCGGAGTAGGCCCTGCCTATCCCGCGCTGAACCCGAAGCCGGGGCGCCCGTCCGGGTGCCCCGGCTTCTCTCCATCGGCACCATCCGTCCACCGCGAGCCGCGAGGGGATCCCGATGACCGCTCCTGCCGCAACCGCCGAGGCGCCGCCCGCCCGCTCGCTGCGCGGTGCCGCGAGCCCGGCGCTGGTCCAGCTCGGCATCGTGGCTGTTGCGCTCGTCATCGCGTTCCTGGTCCTGGGCCCTGCGCAGTTCGTCAACGCCCTGACGCTCGGGGCGATCTACGCCCTCGTCGCGATCGGCTACACGATGGTCTACGGGATCATCGAGCTGATCAACTTCGCCCACGGCGACGTGTTCATGGTGGGCACCTTCGTCAGCTTGTCGTTCCTGACCTCGCTGGGCTTCTCCGGCGCCGTCCGGGATCCCCTCCTGCTGGTCGTGCTCCTGGTCGCGGTCTTTGCCTTCACGATGATCGTGATGGGGCTGGTCGGCGTCCTGATCGAGCGCTCGGCCTATCGGCCCCTGCGCAACGCACCCCGCCTGGCGCCCTTGATCACGGCCATCGGTGTCTCGTTCATCCTCCAGAACATCGTCCAGATCTTCTACGGCCCGTTCCAGACCAACTCGCCCCAGATCTTCCCCACGGACTGGTTCATCCAGATCGGTGACGTCCAGATCCCGGTCCTGAGCATCTTCATCATCACCGTGGCGGTGGGCATGATGATCGGGCTCCAGCTGTTCATCGGGCGCACGCGCCTCGGGCGCGCCATGCGGTCGACCGCGCTCGACCGTGATGCCGCGGCGCTCATGGGCGTCAACATCAACCGCACCATCGCGATCACCTTCTTCATCGGCTCCGCCCTGGCCGGCGCCGCCGGCGTGACCTACGGCCTGCAGTACGGCGTCACGCGCTTCGACCTCGGGTTCCAGGCCGGCCTCAAGGCCTTCACCGCGGCGGTCCTGGGCGGCATCGGCAACCAGGTTGGCGCTGCGCTCGGCGGCTTCATCATCGGCTTCATCGAGGTGGCTGCGGTCGCCTTCGGCTATGGGCGCTGGGGTCCCGCCGTCGTCTTCGGGGTGCTGGTCATCGTCCTTGTCTTCCGTCCCGCCGGTCTCCTCGGCCAGCAGGTGGGGGAGCGGGCATGAGCGCCGTCCAGGATCTCCCGGCCCCGAGCGGTCGACGCGGGGGCGCTTTCCGGTTGCGGATCGCCGAGATGAGCGCCCGCCACCGCTCCACGAGCATCATCGTCGGGATGGCCATCGTGGCGGTCGTCCTGCCCGTGCTGGCAGCCGTGCCGCCCTTCTCGTCATTCCAGACCCAGAACTCCTGGATCGACGGCTTCACCAACGCCGGCGTGTTCGTGCTCCTGGCCCTCGGCCTCAACCTGGTCGTCGGCGTGGCCGGCCTCCTGGACCTCGGCTATGCGGCGTTCTTCGCGATCGGCGCCTACGCCTACGCGTATGCCGCCTCGCCGTTCGGCAACGAGATCCTGGGCATCGACATCGCGGCACTCCTCGGCGATGCCGCCGGGCTCATCTTCTGGCCGATGCTCATCATCGGCGCTCTCGTGGCGGCCACGTTCGGCATCCTCCTGGGCGCCCCGACCCTGCGCCTGCGAGGTGACTACCTGGCGATCGTGACGCTCGGCTTCGGCGAGATCGTGCCGATCGTCTTCCTGAACTCGGACGACCTCACGAACGGCACGAACGGGATCGGCGGCATCTACCGTCCGTACCTCCCCGGGGTCGGATCGTTCTCGGCCGTCGATCCGTGGCCGTACTACATCACGATGATGGTCATCATCACCGTGGTCATGATCTTCTGCTACCGGCTCGCGGGAAGCCGGCTCGGGCGCGCCTGGGAGGCGATCCGCGAGGACGAGCTGGCGGCCGCGGCGAACGGGATCAACACGGTCACCACGAAGCTGCTCGCCTTCGCCCTCGGCGCCTCGACGGCCGGCATCGCCGGCGTCTTCAACGCGGCGAAGCTGACCGTGGTCAGCCCGGACCAGTTCGGGTTCGTGGTCTCCTTCACGGTCCTGGCCATGGTCGTCCTCGGCGGCATGGGCAACTTCTGGGGCGTCGCCGTGGGAGCGTTCGTGATCTACACGATCAACAACGTCCTCCTCAAGACGCTCAACCAGTTCTTCGACACGCTCGGGATCCCGATCCTCAAGGACATCGACTTCATCCAGCTCCAGTTCCTGCTCTACGGCATCGCGCTGGTCGGGCATGATGCTGCTGCGGCCGGAAGGCCTCTTCCCGAACAGCCGGCGCAAACGTGAGCTCCACGCGGAGGTCACCGAGCCCGGCGCAGGACGAGATGACCCTTCCCGAAGTGACCGAGGAGGGCGGACGGTGAGCGAGACGCGCGAACATCCTCGTGGCCGAGCGGGTCACCCGCCGCTTCGGCGGCCTCGTCGCGGTGAACGAGGTGGACTTCACGATCCCCGAGGGGTCGATCGTCAGCCTCATCGGCCCCAACGGCGCTGGCAAGACGACGTTCTTCAACGTCCTCCTCGGGATCATCGACCCGACCGCGGGCCGGGTCGAGTTCAACGGGCGGCCGATGATCGCCCGGCCGCGCCGGGTCGGCCTGGAGTCGCTCGTCTGGGTCGCCCCGTCCATCCTCGTCATCCTGGTCAGCCTCGCGCTCGGGGTCACGGGGATCCTCGCCGGCGGCGGGATCGCCATCGCCGGCGTCGCCGCGATCGGCCTCCTCATCGGGACGCTCCTCCTCGCGATCGTGCGCCCACTCTGGTACCAGATGTTCCTGCCCCGCCTGGGCATCTTCCGCAGCGCCCGGCCGAACGACATGGTCCAGGCCGGCGTCGCCCGCACCTTCCAGAACATCCGCCTCTTCAAGAACATGACGGCCGTGGAGAACGTGCTCATCGGGATGCACTCCCAGATGCATTCGAACCTCGTGGACGGCTTCCTGAGCACGCCCCGGGCGCGCCGCGAGGAGGATCGCTGCGATCGCCGGGCCCAGGAGCTCCTGACCTACGTCGGGCTGCACGGGATCGGCAACGAGCTCGCCAAGAACCTCCCCTACGGTGACCAGCGGCGCCTCGAGATCGCGCGCGCGCTTGCCGCCGGGCCCGAAGCTGCTGCTCCTCGACGAGCCGGCGGCGGGCATGAACCCCAAGGAGACGCAGGACCTGATGAAGCTCATCTCGCGTCTTCGCACCGAGCTCGGCCTGACCGTCCTCCTCATCGAGCACGACATGAAGGTGGTCATGGGCATCAGCGACCGGGTGACCGTCCTCGACGCCGGGCGCAAGATCGCCGAGGGCACCCCCGAAGAGGTCCGCAGCGACCCGCGGGTCATCGAGGCGTACCTCGGGAAGCCGGCCGCATGAGCGCCCCGATGCGCCCGACGGCCGATCCCGGGACCGGGACGGCCGTCCTTCGTCTCACCGACGTCCACACGTACTACGGTGCGATCCACGCCCTGCGCGGGATCGACCTCGAGGTCCACCGGGGCGAGATCGTGACCCTGATCGGCGCCAACGGCGCCGGCAAGACGACGACGCTCAAGACGATCTCCGGGCTCCTCCACCCGCGGGTCGGGAAGGTGGAGTTCGAGGGCCGCGACATCTCGCACGTCGCGGCCCACGAGCTCGTCCAGCTCGGCATCGGCCAGGCCCCGGAAGGCCGGCGCATCTTCTCGCGCCTGACCATCTTCGAGAACCTGCTGATGGGCGGGTTCACCCGCAGCAAGGCCGAGAACGCAGAGCAGGTCGAGCACGTCTACCAGCTCTTCCCGCGCCTGCGCGAGCGGGCCGGCCAGAAGGGCGGCACCCTGTCGGGCGGCGAGCAGCAGATGCTCGCCATCGGCCGGGCGCTCATGACGCGACCCCGAGTCCTGCTCCTCGACGAGCCGTCCCTCGGCCTCTCGCCCATCCTGGTCCAGCAGATCTTCCAGATCATCAAGGAGATCAACGAGGGCGGGATGACCATCCTGCTCGTGGAGCAGAACGCCCTCCAGGCGCTCTCGGTCGCCCACCGCGGCTACGTCCTGCAGACCGGCCATGTCGTGCTGGCCGGGAGCTCCAAGGAGCTGATCGAGGACGAGATGGTCCGCAAGGCCTACCTCGGAGAGTCGTAGGCCGCGCCCCTCCATGGACCGGGGGGACGACGCAGAGCGACCACTGACGACCCGGATCGGGCCGGCCGGAGGAGCGGGCCGTGGCTTCTCGACCGCGGTCGTCCTCGTGGCGCTCGCGCTCGTGGTCGCCGTCCTGAAGCCCTGGGACTGGCTCGCCCCGCCGGCCGGGCCTCCTGGCCGGGAAGGAGCCGCGATATCGACGGCACGGCCGGCGACCTCGCCGACCGTCGCCCCGACATCAGCATCCCGTGACTGGACCGGCGCCGAGCCCCGGGTCGCGTGCGTGTCCGGGACACGCTGGCTGGCGGTCGTCGACCAGGTGAACGGGCCCACGGACTCCCGCTCGTGGACGCGCCTGGATCTCGTCCCGGCGACCGACCCGCTCGATGCCGACCGATCGCCAGGACCCACGTCTACGCCGACTCCGTGCCGCGAATCGGCTTCTGTGCCCCGGACACGGGGTGGCTGGCGCGCTGGCGGCTCGCCGGCGGCGGAAGGCGATCTCGCCCTGTTCCAGGTGCGCGCCTGGCGGATCCGGCCGGCGTCGGTCGCGGCCGGCCCGCAGAGCGCCGCGGAGATCGCGCCGGCCCTCGTCTCGGGTGGCACGCCCGCCGATCGCGGGGCGCTCTACGGCCCGCCGATCTCGCCCAACGTGCGCCGAGTCGACCTCTCGGCGAACGCTGCGTGGCCGGTCGGCACGTACGTCTTCCAGGTCGAGCACACGGGCGCCGAGCCGGCCGGCCGCAGACGCCGCCTGGTTCGCGATCGAGCTGCGGGGGCCGTGGATCGGGCCGGAGGGGGCTCGACGCCGGCTCCCGGAGTGCCGCCGACGGCCCCTGCGACGCCGCGGCGGCCCCGACGCCGCGACGCTCCGTGCTCCCAGTCGCCGCCGGTGCCGACCGACGGCCCGCACGGGTCGACTCGCGGCGCTGGAGCCGTAGATCTCGGCAGTCGCGAAGATGAGGCCGATGACACCGGCCGCGGTGAGCCACAGCCCGGGGGCCCGGTCGGGCAGCATCGTGGCGAGCCCGCCGGCTCCCGCCGCGATCCCGGCGACGCGCGCGACGAGCGCCACGGCCGCCACCAGCGCCAGGGCTCCATACGCCCACCAGCGGTCGTACGCGACAGGCCGGTCGCCGGCCGCGTAGGGGAGCGCGACGAGGGCGAGGGTCGCCAGGGCGGCCAGGAAGACGAGGATCCCCGCGCCCTCGAACGCGTTCCCCTCGATCGGCGGAATGCCGTCGCTGCCGCCGGCGCGGAACCAGGGAAGGAGGCAGCCCGCGAGCATGAGGATGGCGCTGGCCGCCGCGACCAGGCGTCCGCGGCCGAGCGGGCGACGGTGGAGCGTCATTCCGGGCCCGCGTAGACCTCGGGGCGGAGCACGCCCACGAAGCGGAGGTTGCGGTAGCGCTCGCCGTAGTCGAGCCCGTAGCCGATCACGAACCGGTCCGGGATCTCGAAGCCCAGGTAGTCGATGGGGATCTCGACGAGGCGCCGGGCGGGCTTGTCGAGCAGGGTGCAGATACGGAGCGACGACGGGTTCTTGCCACGCAGGTAGCGGACGAGGTAGTTGAGGGTGAGGCCGGTGTCGATGATGTCCTCGACGATGAGCACGTCACGGCCGTCGATCGACGACGAGAGGTCCTTGAGGATCCGGACGAGCCCGGACGACTCGGTGGCGGTTCCCCCGTAGGACGAGACCTCCATGAGGTCGATCTGGACCGGGATCGTGATCGCCCGCATGAGATCGGCCATGAATGGCAGGGAGCCCTTCAGGACGCTGACGAGCGTGAGCTCGCGCCCGTCGAAGTCGGCCGAGATCCGCGCCCCCAGCTCGACCACCTTGGCCTGGATCTGCTCCTCGGAGAGGAGGACCTCGGCGACGTCCGCGACGAGATCCGGCGTCCCGTTCATCCGTTCATCTCCACGGTCGGCGTGGCGCTGGTCCGGGCGGCCGCGCGAGCCCGGGCCTGGGCGCGCGTCCGGCGCGCCCGGACCGCCCGCGACGGGACGGGCAGCGCGAGCGACGCATCGGAGTGGTGGGCGACCGACGGGGCGGCGCCGGCTGCCGCGGCGTTCGCGGCGCGCCGGGGTGGCGTGGACTGTCCCTCCGCGCCGGTCAGGGCGTCGGCCAGGCTGATCCGGCCGTACTTGAGGAGCAGCGCCCGGAAATCCCGCGCATAGAGGAGCTTGATCCGGACGCCGGGATAGAGGTCGCGGAGGCGGCGCAGCTTGCGGTTCTTCTTGCGGACGAGGCGCTGCTTGAGCGTCGTGATCTCCACGTACAGGTCCAGCTCGGGCAGGTAGAAGTCCGGGCTGAAGCTCTCGAGCACCGTCCCGGCTCGATCGTAGAGGATCGGGAACGTGTGTGGTTCGTACTCCCAGGCCACTTCGTAGAAGTCGAGGATCCGCGCCAGCTCAGCCTCGCTCGCATGGGCGAACGCGGGCCGGGGACGGGCGTCGGTCACCGGGCTGCGCGTCCCGGGGCCGCGCGCCGGGAGCGCACCTCGCCGTGCGGCGAGCGGCTCGGGACGGTGCGTCGGGCGATCCATCGGCCCAAGTCTAGCCGGTCCGACGGCGCCGAGTCCGCCGGGTCGGTGCCCGTCCGGAGCGCCGGGGCGATGCGCCGGCAGCGAGCCGCGCGATACTCATGGGGAGTATCATCGAGCCGCCACCCACCCCACCGGAGAACGACGACCATGACGCCGGGCGACCAGAGCGGAACGCGCCACGCCGACACGGCCGGCGGCGCCGGCGCCGACGAGGCGGCCTTTCGCCACAGCTACACGCGCGACCGCGCCCAGCTCATCCGCCGCCTCAGCCGGATCGAGGGCCAGGTGCGCGGAATCGGACGGATGATCGAGCGCGAGGAGTACTGCGTGGACATCCTCCAGCAGACCGCCGCGCTGCGGGCCGCGATCGACGCTGTCTCGATCATGGTCCTGGAGGATCACGTGCAGGGCTGCGTCAGGACGGCGGCGGAGCGGGGCGAGGCCGACCAGTACGTCGAAGAGGTGCTCGACGTCGTTCGCCGGACGCTCGGTCGCCCGGTGCGGAGCGTGCCGCGCGCCTGACGCTCGGTACTTCCGGCCGTCCGCGCGCGACGCTCGGGGGATGGCCCGCCGCCGGTGCCCGCGCCCACCCTCCGACATGCATGGAGCACCACCCCAGCCGACCATCGCTGCCGGCCGTCCCCGCGCCGTCCCCGTTCACGGAACGCCGACGGACGTTCCGGCGCGAGGAGGACCTCGCCGCCCACGAGGAACGGGCGCTGCTGGCCCGGGCCCTCGACGTGCTCGCCGGCCCGGGTGACGCCGCGACCCACGTGGCCGAGATCCTGGCCCTGGTCGCGCGCGTCGTCGGGGCGCGACGTGCGGCGATCGTGACCGACCACCCGACGCGCCGGGTCCTCGTGAACGCGGAACCGGGCGAGGAGACGAGCGACGCTCTGGAGCTGGCGGCGTGGCTCGACGCCCGCGCGGCCCGACCTGCCGCGGTCCGGGCCGCAGCGGCCCCGGCCGAGGTCGCAGTCGTGCGCGCCCGGCGAAGCCCGGCCGGGATCGTCGCTCGAACCTCCCACCGCGGCGCTGGCCGAACGTCTCCTCCGCCTCGACGTCCCCGGGGCGAAGGTCCAGCTCGGCCTGGAGCTCGTGAGCCCGGACGACGCGGCGGCCGTCGCGGCACGCCTCCCCGCCGCGACGCTCCGCCACGTGCTGGCCGCCCTGGCGGCCGCGACCGCGCGGGCGGCCGACGAGGCCGAACGGACCACCCTGCGGGCCCGGGAGCGCGAGCGCGAGCGTTTCGTGTCCATGGTCGCCCACGAGCTCCGGACACCGCTCGCCGGTCTCGGGGGCTACCTCGACCTCCTGGCCGGCGGCGCGGTGGACGATCCGGAGATCGGACGGGAGTTCGTGGAGCGCGGGCGGGGCATCGTCGAGCGCATGGCATCACTGGTCGGCGACCTCCTCGAGCTCAGTCGGATCGAGGCGGGCAGCCTCAGCCTGGAGATCGAGGCCTGCTCGCTCACGGAGATCTGCGAACGGGCCATCTCGCCCCTTGCGCCGCTCGCTGCAGGGCGCGGCGTCCGACTGGTGACCGACCTCCCGCCGCGAATCCGCACGGCCCGAGTCGACCGGCGCCGGGTCGAGCAGATCGTGGCGAACCTCGCGGCCAACGCCTGCAAGTTCTCCCCGGAGGGCGGGCTCGTCGAGCTGGGCGCCCGGGTCGACGGCCCCGTGGCGCTCATCATCGTGCGCGACGAGGGGCCGGGGATCGAGCGGGGCGACCTCGAGCGGGTCTTCCGGCCGTTCGCCCGTCTCGACGGCCACGAGCGGATCCCGGGAACCGGCCTCGGGCTGCCGATCAGCCGCGACCTGGCCCGGGCGATGGGCGGCGACGTGGCGCTGGCATCGGTCCCCGCCAGCGGGTCGGCGTTCGTTGTCGGCCTCCCGGCCGTCGCCGAGATCCCCCGCGGCGTGGTCGCGGCGGCGATCCGGGGCGCGGCCGAGGCCGAGGAGATCGGGCTCGAGGAGCGGGCCGTCCTGCGAGCGCTCCGCGCCGGGGGCGGGATCGGCGGTCGCGCCGCCGCCCGACAAGCAGGACCCGGCGCGCCGGGGCATGGATGATCCCGCGGGGGGTGCCGAGCGGGTGGACGGCGGGCCGCGGAGCGCCGAGATGCCGGCGGTCGACGCCGCCTGACGCGTCGCGAGCCCGGGTCGCCGGCCGGACCCGGGGTTTTCCACCAGCGCCTCGCGTCGTGCGGCAGATCGTGGATAACCCGGTGGATAACCCCGTTGACGGCCGGGAGCGGCGGTCGAACGATCACGGTCCGCATCGACAGCGGACCCGATGACGGGGGGCGGCGGTCGCGAGGGGCACGGGGAGACCCGGGCCGCCAACCGGACGAGCGTCGAGAGACCGTCCTCCCAGGTCCGGGCGGTGCGAGCCGATCACCGGCCGGGAGCGGCGCGGTCCGGATGCCCGGGGCCCGCACGACGCGACGGAGGGTCCCTTGGGCAACCGTGCGCCGCTCCCGGCCGATCCTTCTCTGTGTCCCGCGCTTCCGGATGCGGCGATCGCCCGGTTCGACGCCGGCTGCGCGTCGCTCGGCCTGGGAGACCTGCCCGACAGCGCCCGCGACGGGATCCTCGGGCACCTCCGCCTTCTCCTGGCGTGGACGGCGGCGATCAACCTGACCGCCATCCGCGATCCCGAGGCGGCGGTCGTGGGCCACCTGCTCGACAGCCTTGCGGCGGTCCCGCTCCTGCGGGAGGCCGGCGCGCGCCGGTTCGTCGACCTCGGCTCCGGGGGTGGCTATCCCGGGCTTCCCCTCGCCCTGGCCCTGCCGGCGGAGCGCGCCCTGCTCGTCGACTCGATCGTCAAGAAGGCCGCGTTCCTGGAGGTCGCCGTGGCGGCTGCCGGCGTTGCCGACCGGGCGGCGGTCGCCGCCGTCCGCGCCGAGGACCTGGCGGCCGATCGCCTCCATCGCGAGCGCTGGCCGGCGGTCACGGTCCGCGCCGTCGCGTCGCTCCCCGAGCTCGTCGAGCTCGCCTTCCCCCTCCTCGTTCCCGGCGGCATTCTCCTGGCCTGGAAGCGGGCAGGCCTCGGCGATGAGCGGGATCGGGCGCTGCGGGCCGTCGCGGCGCTGGGCGGCGGGAGCGTGGAAGTCGCTCCGCTTCCGGCGACGATCGACGGCCTGGAGGACCACCGGCTCGTCGTCGTCCGCAAGGGCGGGTCCACGGGACGAGAGTGGCCGCGCCCGCCCGCCGACCGGAAGCGCCGTCCCTGGTGACCGGCCGCACGCGACGGGCGGCGCCGCGATACGCTCCGCGGCGATGCGAGTCGCGGTCCTGTCGGACATCCATGCGAACCTCCCGGCGCTCGACGCCGTGCTCGCGGCACTGGGCGACGTCGACGCCGTCTGGCAGCTGGGCGACGTGGTCGGGTACGGGCCCCATCCCGACGAGGTCGTGGCGCGCCTGCGGGAGATCGGGGCGACGGGCGTGCGCGGCAACCACGATGCCGCGGCCCTCGGCAGCCTGGGCGTGGAGTGGTTCAACCCGGCCGCCCGCCGGGCCGTGGAGTGGACGGCGCGGCGGATCTCCCCCGAGACCCGGGCCTGGCTGGCCGACCTTCCCGAGCGGGCCGAGCTGGGGGAGATGACCCTGGTCCACGGCAGCCCGCGCGACCCGACCTGGGAGTACATCACCACGACGCCCGACGCGCAGGCGAACCTGGCCGTGCTCGTGACGCCCTACTGCCTCTACGGGCACACCCACGTCCCCGCCGCGTGGCGCGACGGCGATGGGCACGTGGAGGCGCTCGGGCCATCCGACGGCTCGACCCTGGCGCTCGACGGACGACGCCTCCTCCTCAACCCGGGCAGCGTGGGGCAGCCGCGCGACGGCGATCCGCGGGCCAGCGCGCTGGTCCTGGACACGGAGATGCGGCGCGTCACCTGGCACCGCGTGGCCTACCCGATCGCGACGACCCAGGCCGACATCCGGGCTGCCGGGCTGCCCGGATGGCTGGCCGATCGCCTGGCCGGGGGCGACTGATCATGATCGGAGGACGCCGCCCGCTGAGCGGCCGGAAGGTCGGCGACCGGCGCGTCCGGATCGAGCGGCCGCATAGCGCGTACTTCCGCTACACCGGCCCCGGCCAGCTCACCGCGAGGCGGGCGGCCAGCGCCCCGAAGACGGCGATCGGGCGAGCCTGGGCCAGGGTGAAGGCCGTCGCCATCGGGCGGCCCCTCGCGAGCGAGGAGGAGATCGGCGAGCGGCTCTCCAAGCCGAAGGCGCTCGCGGTCTTCAGCTCCGACGCCATCAGCTCCTCCGCGTATGCCTCGGAGGAGATCCTCCGAATCCTCGTCCTCGCCGGGGGCGCGGCGGTGGTCTGGTCGGTGCCGATCGCCCTCGCGATCGCAGGCCTGCTCGTCATCGTGACCACGTCCTACCGGCAGGTCTGCCACGCCTACCCGTCGGGTGGCGGTGCCTACGCGGTGGCCCGGGCGAACCTCGGGGTGCCGGTCGCGCTGCTTGCGGCCGCGGCGCTCCTCTTCGATTACATGATGACCGTGGCGGTCTCCATCGCGGCAGGCATCGCGGCGATCACCTCGGTGGTCCCGGAGCTCCTGCCCTACCGGACAGAGCTGTCCATCCTCGCCACGATCCTCCTCGCGGTGGCAAACCTGCGCGGCCTGCGCGAGTCCGGCAACCTCTTCGCGGTCCCGACCTACGCCTACGTGGTCGGCGCCCTGGCCCTGATCGGCATCGGGGTCGCCCGGATCGTGACCGGCGACCCGGCCGCGACGTTCCCGGTCCCGAACGTGGTGCCGCCCGAGGGTGGCTTCGAGGCTCTGTCCGTGATCCTCATCGTCCGGGCGTTCGCCTTCGGCTCGGTGGCGCTCAGCGGGACGGAGGCGATCACGAACGGCGTGCCCGCCTTCAAGCCACCCGAAGCGCGCAATGCCGCGAACACGATGACCGCGATGGGGCTCCTGCTCGGGACGATCTTCGTTGGCGTGTCCGTCCTCGCCTTCGCGTTCGGCATCGTCCCGGACCCGGCCGAGGAGGTCACCCTCATCGCCCAGGTCGCGCAGCAGGTCTTCGGGGACGGGCTGGCCTTCGTGCTCTTCCAGGCGGTGACGACGCTCATCCTCATCCTGGCCGCCAACACCGGCTTCAACGGCGCGCCGCGCCTGGCCCGGATCCTGGCGGTCGACGGGTACATGCCCCGCCAGTTCGCGATCGTGGGCGACCGCCTCGCGTTCAGCTGGGGGATCGCCATCCTGGCCGGCTTCGCGTGCTTGCTCATCTGGCTCTTCGACGCGTCGGTCCCGGCCCTGATCCCGCTCTACTCGATCGGGATCTTCCTTTCGTTCGCCATCTCCCAGGCCGGCATGGTCCGCCACTGGTACGAGGAGCGGGGCGGCGGCTGGCGATGGAAGCTCGGCCTGAACCTCGTCGGGGCGATCGTCACCGGGCTCGTCTTCGTGATCAGCGCCGCGTCGAAGGTCCCCAACGGGGCCTGGATCGTCCTCATCACCGTCCCCGTCCTGGTCGGCCTGATGCGCTGGGTGCGCGCCCAGTACCGCGGCCAGGAGGCCGAGCTGCTCGTGGCCGCCGACGCCGAGATCCCCCGGCCACACCGGACCCAGCGCGTGGTTGTGACGGTCAACGGCATCAACCGGGCGGTGGTCCAGGCAGTCAACGTGGGGCGCACGCTGAGCGACGACATCCGGGCGGTCTACGTGACGGCCGATCCCGACGCCGGCGACGCCCTGCGGGAGCGGTGGATCCGCCAGCTGCCCGACGTGCCGTTCGTCGTCGTGGAGTCCCCGTACCGTGCCCTGATCGGACCCGTCGTGGCCTACCTCGACGTCCTCGACCGGACGTGGTCGCCCGACAAGGAGGTGCCGACGACGGTCGTGATCCTCCCCGAGTACGTCGGCCGCTACTGGTGGGATCGCTTCCTCTACAACCAGGGGGCCCGTCGGCTCCGGGCGCAGCTCGTCGGCCGGGTGCACACGGTCGTCCTCGACGTGCCGTACCGGAGCGTGGAGGGCCTGGCGGGCGCTCCGGCATCTGACGTGGACCGGAGCGAGGCCACGCCTGTCCGACCAGGATCGGGCCGCCCCGTGATCGGCGGACGACGGCCGCTCCAGGGACGCAAGGTCGCCGACCGCCGGGTACGCGTGGAGCGGCCCCACTCGGCGTATTTCCGGTACACAGGGCCCGGCATGATGACCGCGAAGGCGTCCGCGTCGCTGGCCCCCGCGGCGTCGCGCGGACGGGGGCAGACCTTCCGCCGCTTCCTCTTCGGGCGGCGGCTCTCCAACGAGGAGGAGGCCTTCGAGCGGCTGCCGAAGAAGCTCGCCCTCCCGATCTTCAGCTCCGACGCGATCAGCTCCTCCGCCTACGCGACGGAGGAGATCCTGCGGGTCTTCGTGGTCGCCGGGGCGGGGGCCCTGCTCCTCTCGATCGAGATGGCCTTCGCGATCGTGGGTCTTCTAACCGTCGTCTCCCTCTCCTATCGCCAGGTCTGCCGCGCCTACCCGTCGGGCGGGGGCGCGTACGTGGTGGCGCGCGAGAACATCTCGCACCTTGCCGGTCTCGTGGCAGCAGCCGCGCTGCTCATCGACTACGTCATGACCGTCGCGGTCTCGACTTCGTCGGCTGTCTCGCAGATCTACTCGGTGGTCCCGGAGCTCTACGAGATCCGCATCGAGATCGCCCTCGCGGCGATTGCCCTGATCACCGTCGCCAACCTCAGGGGGCTACGGGAGGCAGGGCTCCTGTTCGCCAGCCCGACCTACATCTTTGTCGGGATGACGCTCCTGATGATCGCCCTGGGGGTTGCTCGGATCGCCACTGGCGGTGCCCCGGTCACGTCGCCGCCCGAGGACCAGCTCGTCCCGCTGGGCACGCAGGCACTGGGGATCATCCTGATCCTCCGGGCCTTCGCCGCCGGGTCGGTGGCCCTGACCGGCGTGGAGGCGATCGCCAACGGGGTGCCGGCGTTCAAGCCGCCCGAGGCAAAGAACGCCGCCAACACGATGCTGGCGATGGCGATTCTCCTCGGCGTCCTCTTCATCGGGATCACGATCGTCGCCGACGGGTTCGGGATCCGGCCAACCGAGGAGGGCGGACCGACGGTCGTCGCGATGGTCGCGGCCGCGGTCTTCGGCGACGGAACGGTCCCGTTCCTCCTCTTCCAGGCCGCGACGGCGCTGATCCTCTTCCTCGCAGTGAACACCAGCTTCAACGCGTTCCCCCGGCTCGCGGCGATCCTGGCCCAGGACGAGTACATGCCGCGCCAGTTCGGGTTCCGTGGCGACCGCCTCGCCTTCTCCTGGGGGATCGTCGTCCTCGCGACCGTCGCGGGGACGATCCTCGTGCTCTTCGACGGGGACACCCACGCGCTCATCCCGCTCTACTCGGTGGGCGTCTTCGTCTGCTTCACGCTCTCCCAGGCGGGGATGGTTCGCCACTGGCTGAGCCGTGCGGGAACCCGGCTGGCAATGGCGGGCGGGCATCAACGCCTTCGGCGGGATCCTGACGCTCCTCGTGCTGGCGGTCGTCGCGAGCGTCAAGTTCGTCGATGGGGCATGGCTGGTCATCATCCTGATCCCGCTGCAGATCCTCGTCTTCCAGTTCATCCACCGCCAGTACGCCGCATCCCGGGCGCAGGTGGCCCTGCGCCCCGACCAGGTCGCCCCACTGCCCCGCCGCCACGAGCGCGTGGTGGTCCCGGTGAGCGGCCTCAACCGCGCGGTCATCCAGGCCGTCAACGTCGGACGCTCCGTCTCGACCGACATCCGGGCCGTCCTTGTTTCGGAGGATGCCAGCCTACGCGGAGGAGGTCCGGACGGCGTGGGATCTCCAGGTGCCGGGTGTGCCGCTCATCGTCGTCGAGAGCCCGTATCGCGCCCTGACCGGCCCGCTGCTCGCCTACCTCGAGGTCCTCGACCAGACCTGGCCGCCCGACAAGGAGGCCCCTGTCACCTTCGTCGTGATCCCCGAGTTCGTGCCGCGCCACTGGTGGGAGCGGCTTCTCTACAACCAGTCCACGAACGAGCTGCGGCGGGCCCTGCTCGGTCGACCCGACACGGTCGTCACCAACGTCCCGTACCGGCGAGAGGAGCCCGCGGCCTTCCGACGACCGGACGACGAAGCGAGCGAGGCCGACTGACCCGCGGGACCGACGGGCGCGTGCGGCGGTGCTATCGTGTGAGGCTGGGTCGCCTCCGTGACGCCGATTCGGTGTGAGGCGCAGCCTTGATCCGGAGGACCGTCCAGTCCCGTGAGCGAGAAGTCCGTTCCCTCATTCAGGCGAGCCGTCGTCGCCCTTAACGGGGGGCCGTCAGACGCGCGGATCCTGCGCCTCGTGCTCGACCTGGCCAAGCCCGCCCGCGCCGAGCGTGGTCGCGGTCCACGTCGTCGAGATCGACTGGACCCTGCCCCTCGACGCGAGCGTCGCCCGAGAGCAGCGAGGCGGCCCAGCGCGTGCTCGACATGGCCGAGACGCAGGCCGAGCACGCCAGCCAGCCGCTCGAGGCGGTCCTCGTCCAGGCCCGCGACGTCGGCGCCGCCCTCGTGGACGAGGCCGTCGAGCGCGCCGCCGATCTGCTGGTCGTGGGCCTGCCCTATCGCAAGAAGTTCGGTGGTGACTTCGCGATCGGACGTACCGTGCCGTACGTCCTGAAGAACGCTCCGTGCGCCGTCTGGGTATCACGCGAGCCGATGCCCGAGGAGTACCGACCATGAGAGCGGTGATCGTCGGCTGCGGCCGCGTGGGCGCCAGGATGGCGCAGGTGCTGGACGCGACGGGCCACGAGGTCACGATCGTCGATCTCTTCACGCGGTCATTCGACCGCCTCCCCGCCACCTTCCAGGGCAGTGCCATCAGGGGCGATGGCACCGACGAGGACACCCTGCGCCGCATCGGGGCGGAGGGCGCCGACGTCTTCCTGGCCCTGACCGAGGGCGACAACCGCAACGCCATGTCCGCCCAGCTGGCCCTCGAGTCGCTCGGCATCCACCGCGCCTACGCCAAGATCAACGACCCGGTCCGGGCGCAGGCCTATGCCGAGCTGGGGATCGGGACGATGTGCCGGACGACGCTGATCGTGGATGCCCTGCTGACCGCCCTCGGTGAGCCGGCCAGCGGCGATCCCTCCGTCCGAGCGGGGACCAGCCACGGCCACGCGGTTGCCACGGCGACCCGGCCAGCGGCGGACTCGACGGCCGCCGACTCGATCGCCTTGGAGGCCTGAGCCATGTTCGTGCTGGTGGTTGGCGGCGGGAAGGTCGGCTACTACCTCACCAAGGAGCTGAGCGAGTCGGGCCACGAGGTGGTCCTGATGGAGAAGGACCGCGTCCGAGCCGACCAGATCGCCGACGAGATCGGATCGATCGTGGTGGCCAAGGACGGCTGCGAGGGCAGCGCGCTCGCCGAGGCCGGGGCAAACCGGGCCGATGTCGTGGCGGCGGTCACCGGCGATGACGAGGACAACCTGGTCATCTGCCAGATGGCCAAGCACCACTTCGCAGTGCCCAAGACGATCGCCCGGGTGAACAACCCGAAGAACGAGCTGCTGTTCAGCCACCTCGGCGTGGACGAGCTGGTGTCACCCACGCGGATGATCCTGGGCTCGATCGAGCAGGAGATCCCGGTCTACGAGCTCCTTCACCTGGCCCAGCTGTCAGGCGACTTCGAGCTCGTCGAGGCGCTCCTCGACGACGCCTCCCCGGCCACCGGCCGAAACCCCCGCGACATCGAGCTGCCGGCGGCCTGCGCCATCGTGGCCATCGTCCGGGACGACGTGGCCCAGGCGATCCAGCCCGACACGATCCTGCGGGCGGGCGACAAGGTGATCGCGACGGGGCGATCGGAGTGCGAGCCGGCCCTCCACGAGATCCTGATCGGGGTGTCGACCCCCGGCTGATCGCGCGGGCCGCGGGGCGGCGCGGGCCGGGCGGCGCGTCAGCGGGGCGTCGCGCCGCGGCACCGCGGGGGGCGTCGGCGAGCCGCGGGCGAGGCGGCGCCGTCAGGCTTCCCACGCCAAGCTCACCGTGGCCAGCGCCAACGACCCGACCGGGATCGGGGGCCCACGAGCGCCTTCGTGTGGGGCGGCCCTCGCTGTCCCTGCCGCGTCGATGTGCAGACTCTTGACAACATGATTGTCATGGTTCTACCCTACGGTCGTGTCCGGTGAGGCGGCGCACGGCGCCCTCCCATCCGGTCACCCGGCCGGGCGGAGCCCGGAAGAAGACCCATTCAGCGCACCCGGAGGTGCTCGAACCATGACCATCATCCGCAGAGCCAACCCGTTCGACGAGCTGTTCACCCTTCGCCGCGCCGTCGACCGCCTCTTCGACGACGACGCCTTCCACCCGCGCACCTGGCGCACCGTCAGCCTGGGGGCAGAGCCGGCGCTTGACATCACGACCACGCCGGACGAGCTGCTCGTGAAGGCCAGCCTTCCCGGCTGGCGGCCCGAGGACGTCGAGCTCACCCTGACCGGCACGACCCTCACGATCTCGGGGGAGATGCGCGAGGAAGCGCGCCGCGAGGACGAGTCCTGGATCCTCAACGAGATTCGGCGAGCCAGCTTCAGCCGCACGCTGGAGCTCCCGGAGGGTCTCGTCGGCGACCGCGCCAGCGCGACGTACGAGCTGGGGATCCTCACGCTGCGCATTCCGAAGGCCGAGGAAGTCAAGCCGAAGCAGATCCGGATCACGGCGACCAGCGATGCGCAACCCGAGCGCGAGCTCGTCGGGACCGGCGCGGCCGGCTGACGGCCGAACGCGCGTGTTCCGCGGCCGGCTCGACAGGGACCCGACTCGCCCGGTCTACGTCATCTCGGTCGCAGCCCGGATCGTCTCGGTCCACCCGCGGACGCTCCGGATCTACGAGGACGAGGGCCTGATCGAGCCGGCCCGCACGCCCACGAACATCCGCCTCTACTCTGACGAGGACATCCGCCGCATCCTGTGGATCCGGCACCTCACCCAGGAGCGGGGCGCGAACCTCGCCGGGATCCGCATCCTCTTCGAGCTGGAGGAACGCCTCGGCGTCCGCATCCTCGAGGCCCTCTACGACGAAGGAACGGGTGCCGGCCACGAGGACGGCGCCGCGACGACCGAGGGAGGGGCTCGACTTGGCAGGTGACCCCGACCGGCCCTCTCGCCCCCGGCGTACCCCGAAGACCGGGACCTCCCAGAAGCCCACGAATCCCCTGAACCGGCGGACCGATCGGTCCTCCGCAAGCACCCGGAGGCCCGCAGGGCCCGAGGCCCAGGAGAGCCAGATGCCGAAGTCGAAGGCCACGTCCGGCCGGCCGCCCACGCCGATCCGCGAGCTGCCGCTCGTGGCCCTGCGCGAGACCGTGATCTTCCCGGAGATGATCGTGCCGCTCCAGGTCGGCCGCGAGAAGAGCGTCAACGCGCTCAACGCCGCCGTCGCCGGCGCGAGCCTCATCGCGCTCGTCACGCAGCGCCGGGCCGAGCAGGAGGAGATCACGGACCCGGCCGAGCTCTACGAGATCGGCACCCTGGCCAAGATCGCCCAGGTCGTCCAGCTCCAGGACGGGACGGTCCGGGCGATCGTCCAGGGGCAGGGGCGGCTCCGGCTCCACGGGTTCGCGGAGACGAGCCCCTACCTTCTCGCCCGGGTCGAAGAGCTGACGGACATCGCGCCGACCGGCGTCGAGATCGAAGCGCTCATGAAGACGGTCCAGGGCCAGATCGAGCAGTACGTCCAGTCCGGCGCGCCCGTCCCGCCAGAGGCTGCGGTGGCCGCCCGGAACATCACCGAGCCCGGGCTGCTGGCCGACATGGTCGCCTACAGCCCGGACATGACGACGGAGCAGCGCCAGGAGCTGCTCGAGACCGTGGATGTCGTGGAGCGCCTCAAGCTCTGCTCGGCATTCCTCGCCCGCCAGGTCGAGATCCTCGAGCTCAAGGGGAAGATCCAGAGCGAGGTCAAGTCCGAGATGGACAAGACCCAGCGGGAGTACATCCTCCGCGAACAGCTCAAGGCGATCCAGCGGGAGCTGGGCGAGGACGACCCGCAGCAGGCCGAGATCCACGAGCTGCGCGAGAAGGTCGAGTCGTCGGGCATGCCCGACGAGGTGCGCGCCCGCGCCCTCAAGGAGGTCGACCGGATGAGTCGGATCCCCTCTGCCTCCCCGGAGGTGGGCGTGATCCGGACCTACGTCGACTGGCTCGTCGGCCTCCCGTGGACCACCTCCACGACCGACAACCTGGACATTCGCGAGGCAGCCAAGATCCTCGACGAGGATCACTACGGGCTCGAGAAGGTCAAGGAGCGGATCCTCGAGTACCTCGCCGTCCGGGCCCTGGCGGACACGATCCGCAGCCCCATCCTCTGCTTCGTGGGGCCGCCCGGCGTGGGCAAGACGTCGCTCGGCAAGAGCATCGCCCGGGCCATGGGCCGCAAGTTCGTCCGGATGAGCCTCGGCGGCGTCCACGACGAGGCAGAGATCCGGGGCCACCGCCGGACCTACATCGGGGCGCTCCCGGGTCGGGTCATCCAGAACGTCAAGACGGCCGGCACGAACAACCCCGTCTTCATGCTCGACGAGGTCGACAAGCTCGGGATGGACTTCCGGGGCGATCCCTCCTCGGCCCTCCTCGAGGTCCTCGACCCGGAGCAGAACAGCACGTTCCAGGACAACTACCTCGAGGTGCCCTTCGACCTCACGAAGGTGCTCTTCATCACGACCGCCAACCTGCTCGACCCGATCCCGCCCCCCCTGCGCGACCGGATGGAGGTCATCGGGCTGCCCGGCTACACCCAGCTCGAGAAGGTCGAGATCGCCAAGCGCTTCCTGCTTCCCAAGCAGCTCCACAACCATGGGCTCACCGCGAAGCACATCGAGATCACCGACGAGGCCTTCGTCACCCTCGTCCAGGCCTACACGCACGAGGCCGGCGTCCGGAACCTCGAGCGGGAGATCGCCAACGTCATGCGCAAGGTCGCCCGCCGGGTCGCCGAGGGGCGCAAGCGCAAGACCGTCGTCGACAATCGCAAGCTCATCGAGTTCCTCGGCCCGCCGCGCTTCGAGTACGGGGAGCTGGAGGCGGAGGACCAGACCGGGGCCGCCACGGGTCTCGTCGTCACCGAGGTCGGGGGCGACGTCGTCGCGGTCGAGGTCACGAAGATGGAGGGCCGCGAGGACTTCATCCTCACCGGCCAGCTCGGCGACGTCATGAAGGAGTCGGCCCGCGCGGCGCTTTCCTGGATCCGAGCGAACGCCACGCGCCTGGGCGTCGACCGCGAGACCTTCGAGAAGAACACCCTGCACATCCACGTCCCGGCCGGGGCAATTCCCAAGGACGGACCGTCGGCCGGGATCACGATGGCGACCGCCATGGTGAGCACGCTCACCGGCATCCCGGTCCGCAAGGACGTGGCGATGACCGGCGAGATCACCCTGCGTGGCCGGGTCCTGCCCATCGGCGGTCTCAAGAGCAAGATCCTGGCCGCGCACCTCTCCGGCGCGCGCGTCGTGATCCTCCCGAAGAAGAACGAGAAGGACCTCCAGGACATCCCGGACGAGATCCGCAAGCAGATCAAGCTCGTCCTGGTGGACTCGATGGACCAGGTCCTCGAGCACGCGCTGCGGCGGAAGCCGAAGGGGCTCGTCGTGAAGGCACCGGCGTCCGGCGGCGGCTCGCGGAAGAGCGTCCCGCTCGCAGTCCCGCCGCCCGCCGGCTTCCCGGCCGATCAACCGCCGGCGATCGCCTCGGGCGGCTGAGGAGACCCCGGACCGCGGGGGCTGTCGTGGACTACAAGGACTACTACGCCGTCCTGGGCGTGCCGCGCACGGCCTCGACCGGGGAGATCAAGAAGGCCTTCCGGGCGCTCGCCCGGAAGCACCACCCGGATCGCAACTCGGGCGATGCCGAGGCGGAGCGCCGCTTCAAGGAGGTCAACGAGGCCAACGAGGTCCTCGCCGACCCCGTCAAGCGGAAGCAGTACGACGAGCTCGGGGCCCACTGGCAGGAGTACGCGCGCGCCGCGGGCCGCCCGGGCGACGACCCGTTCGCGCCGGGCGGTCCCTTCGCGGGGTTTCGCCCTGCGGGGGCGGCCGCCGGTGCGCCGGGCGGGGTCCGGTTCGAGTTCGCCGGCGACCCGGGCGGCTTCTCCGACTTCTTCCGCACGTTCTTTGCCGGCGGGATGGCGGGGGCAGCCGCCGGCGCGCCGGGAGCGGGCGCCGTCCCCGGGGGCACCCACCGGCGCTCGAGCCCTCGCCGGCCGGTCACCTTGCCGCCCGTGGAGGCCGTCGTCGAGGTCACCCTCGAGGACGCTGCCGCCGGTGGCACCCGCCTCCTCGAGGTGGACGGGCGGCGCCTCGAGGTGGCGATCCCGGCGGGGGTCGAGAGCGGCAGTCGGATCCGCCTTCGGGGCCAGGGTGGCGGCTCGGGCGCGGACGCCCGCGACCTGGTTCTCGTCATGGCCCTGCGGCCACACGCGGTCTTCACGCGTGACGGAGCGAACCTCGTTCGCGAGCTCGCGGTGACGCTCAAGGAAGCGCTCCTCGGGGCGGAGGTGCCGGTCGTCACGCTCGGCGGGAGGCGACTCCTCCTCAAGATCCCCGCCGCGACGCAGCCCGGCCAGGTGATCCGCCTCGCCGGCCAGGGGATGCCCCGGCTGAAGGGCGGCGACCGCGGTGACCTGCTCGTCCGCGTCCGGGTGGTCCTGCCCACCCTCGATGCGTCCGCCCGCACCGCCATGACCCCCGTCCTCGACGCCATCGATCAGCCCGATCCCCGCCCGGGCGCCTGAGCCCGGCACCAGCGCCTCAGTCCGGCGCGACCACCCGGAGCACGAACTCGCCATGAACCTCGAACGATTCACCCAGAAGGCCCAGGAGGCGATCGCCGGCGCTCAGGCCCTCGCGGAACGGCTCCAGAGCCCCGTGCTCGATGCCGAGCACCTCCTCGCGGCGCTCACCGAGGATGAGGAGGGAATCCCGGCCCAGACCCTTCGCCGGATGGGCGTGGACCTGGCCGCGTTCCGCGGGGAGCTGGCCGCGCTCCTCGCCCGGCGGGCGAAGGTGGCCGGCGGTCAGCTGGCCCTCGACGCCCGTGCTCGCCGCGTGCTCGAGCGCGCCGCGGACGAAGCCCGCCGCCTCGGCGACGAGTTCGTCTCCACCGAGCACCTGCTCCTCGCGATCGTCGACGTGGGCGGAGAGGGCCAGGCCCTCCTGGAGCGTCACGGGGCCGGGCGCGAGGCCTTCCTGGCCGCCCTGGCCGGGATCCGCGGCGGACAGCGGGTCACCTCCGCGACGCCGGAGAGCACGTACCAGGCCCTCGAGAAGTACGGCCGCGACCTGACCCAGGAGGCACGGGCCGGAAGCCTCGACCCGATCGTGGGGCGCGACGAGGAGATCCGGCGGGTCATCCAGGTCCTCTCGCGGCGGACCAAGAACAACCCGGTCCTCATCGGCGAGCCCGGCGTCGGCAAGACGGCCATCGTCGGAGGGCCTCGCCCAGCGGATCGTCCGCGGCGACGTGCCCGAGGGGCTCAAGGACAAGCGGGTCGTCGTGCTGGACCTGGGCTCGATCATCGCGGGAGCCAAGTACCGCGGCGAGTTCGAGGAGCGCCTCAAGGCGGTCCTGCGCGAGATCAAGGACAGCGAGGGGCGGATCGTCCTGTTCATCGACGAGCTGCACACGGTCGTGGGGGCCGGGGCCGCCGAAGGGGCAATGGACGCCAGCAACCTGCTCAAGCCGATGCTGGCCCGGGGCGAGCTCCACACGATCGGCGCGACCACGCTCGACGAGTACCGCAAGCACGTCGAGAAGGACGCAGCGCTGGAGCGCCGCTTCCAGCCGGTGCTCGTGGACCAGCCGACGGTCGAGGAGACGATCTCGATCCTGCGCGGCCTGCGCGAGCGCTACGAGGTGCACCACGGCGTCCGGATCACGGACTCGGCGCTCGTCGCCGCCGCCACCCTGTCGAACCGCTACATCACGGAGCGCTTCCTCCCGGACAAGGCGATCGATCTCGTGGACGAGGCCGCCAGCCGTCTGCGCCTGGAGATCGACTCCATGCCGGTCGAGCTCGACGAGCTGGAGCGCAGGCGGGTCCAGCTCGAGATCGAGCGCGAGGCGCTGAAGAAGGAGAAGGACGAGGCATCGAAGGCGCGCCTCGTGGCGCTCGAGGCGGAGCTGGGCGCGATCGCCGAGCAGGCCGGCGCCATGAAGCAGCGCTGGGAGACCGAGAAGGCTGCGATCGCGGGGCTGCGGTCGACGAAGGCGGAGCTGGAGGGGCTTCAGCTGCGCATCGAGCAGGCTGAGCGTGAGGCCGACTACGCCACCGCAGCGGAGCTCAAGTACGGCACGCTCGTGGAGCTCGGCGAGCGGATGCGGGCCCAGGAGGAAGCGCTCGCGGCCTCCGACGGCGCCCCGCGCCTGCTCAAGGAGGAGGTCGACGCCGACGACATCGCCGAGATCGTCGGGGCATGGACCGGGATCCCGGTGGCGCGCCTGCTGGAGGGCGAGATGGCCAAGCTCGTCCGGATGGAGGAGGCCCTCCACGAGCGCGTCGTCGGGCAGGACGAGGCGATCGAAGCCGTCGCCGACGCCGTCCGACGCGCCAGGGCCGGCCTCGGCGACCCGCGCCGGCCGATCGGTTCGTTCCTCTTCCTCGGCCCGACCGGCGTCGGCAAGACGGAGCTGGCCCGCGCCCTGGCCGCGTTCCTCTTCGACGATGAGCACGCCATGGTCCGGATCGACATGAGCGAGTACCTGGAGAAGTTCTCGGTGCAGCGGCTCATCGGGGCGCCGCCCGGCTACGTGGGGTACGACGAGGGTGGCCAGCTCACGGAGGCGGTCCGCCGGCGGCCCTACCAGGTCGTCCTCCTCGACGAGATCGAGAAGGCCCACCCGGACGTCTTCAACGTGCTGCTCCAGGTGCTCGACGACGGCCGACTCACCGACGGCCAGGGCCGCACGGTCGACTTCAAGAACACGGTCGTGATCATGACCAGCAACGTCGGCAGCCAGGCGATCGCGGCCTACGCGGGGCGGCCGGCGGCCGGGGTGGCGGGCTACGAGGCGATGAAGCGGGAGGTCCTCGGGATGCTCCGGGGCACCTTCCGGCCGGAGTTCCTCAACCGGGTGGACGAGGTGATCGTCTTCCACGCCCTCACCGACGAGGACCTCGCGCAGATCGTGGACCTGCTGCTGGCGGAGCTGGGCCGACGGCTGGCCGGCCACGACCTGGAGATCGAGGTGACGCCCGCGGCGCGGGCGGTCATCACCCGCGAGGGGACCGATCCGACCTACGGTGCACGGCCGCTGAAGCGGACGATCCAGCGCCTCGTGGAGAACCCGCTGGCGCGGGCGCTCCTCCGCGGGGAGTTCCGTCCCGGGGCACTCATCGGCGTGGACGCGGACCCGATGGGCGGCACGCTCGTCTTCACGCAGGAGGGGGCGACGGTGGTCGCGGAGGCCGGGGAGCGGCGCGACGCGCGATCCGGGGCGGGCGTGGGAGCCGGGGCTGTGCCGTTCCGACCGCCTCGATCCTGGACCTGCCCCCGACCGCGCCGACGAAGAAGGATGGCGGCGACGGGGGCGAGCGGCTGAACTAGCAGTGCGCCGAGGCCGAGGCGCGGCCGCCGTCGGGGGCGCCGGACCGGAGTCCGGACGGATCCTCGAGCCACGCAACGATGGGGATCCGGCTCGCGCAGGCGCTCCACCACGGGACCGACCATCGAAGCCGGGTCTGCACCGCGCCCACGGCGCTCGGCGTCGAGCCACCGGCGATCGACGCCTGGGACTTCACGCATGGGGGCGGCGGGCTCTCGGAGGTCCCGCCCGCGTCCTGATGATCTCGGCGGGCGGCGACACCTCGGCGGCGTCCCGCCGCGGCCCCCGTACCATGCGCGGATGACGCCCGAGGAGGTCCGCGTCCGGTTTGCGGCAGCGCCGCGACCCTTGCCGCCCCCGCCCGCCTGGCTCCGCCCAGAGCTGCTGCCCGACGGCATCCCGTTCGAGCGGCCGGCACCCCCGTCCGACGCCCGGCCCGCCGCCGCCCTCGTCCTCGTCTATCCGGGCCCGGACGGGGAGGCCCACCTCGTCCTGACCGAGCGGGTCGAATACGGCACGGACCACCATTCGGGCGAGGTTTCCCTGCCGGGCGGAAAGTCGGACCCCGGCGATGCCGACGCCGTCGCGACCGCGCTGCGCGAGGCCCAGGAGGAGGTGGGGCTCGACCTGGAAGCCGCCGGGGTGCAGGTCATCGGCGACCTCGACGCCCTCTGGATCCCGCCGAGCAATTTCCTCGTGACGCCCATCGTGAGCGTGGCCGCACGCCGGCCGCTCTTCGTGCCGGACCCGCGTGAGGTGGCGGCGATCCTTGAGGCGCGGGTGGCGGCGTTCCTGCCCGAGGTGGAGCCGCAGATCATCGACCCGGACCCCCGCGGCCGCCCGCTCCGCTACGGCGCCTACATCGTCGAGGGGCGGATCGTGTGGGGCGCCACGGCCGCAATCCTCGGCCAGCTCGGGGCGGTGCTGGGGAGCCGATAGGCGGTCGCTCGGGGGCCGAGCGTCAGATCGGCTCGCCCTCTGCGGCGGCCTGGGCGGCGTCGGCGGGCGAGGCGGCGAGCTCCCCGTCGGTCGTGAGGGCCGGCGCGCCCGCCGCGCCTTCGCCCGGCGCAGACCCGCCCGCGGCAATCTCCAGAAGCCTGCCGTCGAGGATCCCGCGCAGGTGCGCGTCGTCCGCGCCCGAGAGCTCCACGACGATGGCCCGCATCTCGGACAGCTCGGCCCAGGCAGCATGGGGCACCTCGGCCGGCCAGAGGACGGCCTCGCCGGCCGCGACCCGGGCTCGTTCGTCCCCGACCTGGACCACGCCCCCGCCCTCGATGACGACGAACCAGGTCGTGTTCGGGTTGGAGTGCAGCTCGATCGAGCCGCGTCGGGCGAACGCGAGCTCCGATACGGTCCCGCGGGCGTCGGCGTGGATCACCTGCCCGGCGACACCCGTCGTCCCCGGCGGCCCGTCCGGGCGTCGGTTTCCGACCCCGAAGCGCCGGATCTCCATCGCCCGTTCCTCCGGCCTCAGCGACGGCGACGCTGTGACCGCGCCGTGCGGGAGCGCGCCGCGCGCTTGGGGCGGATCGTCGCCTCGGGGTGGGCGAACTTCTGCTTCGAGTAGTAGCGGGAGCGGGCCAGCTGCGTCTCGTAGGCCGCGAGGTAGGGCGGGAAACGCACGAAACGGATCCAGAGAAGGATCCCGACCCCGATCGGGATCGACACGACGACGAAGAGGAAGTCGAAGTGGAAGAGGGCGTAGGTGAGGAGCATGAAGAAGAAGATCACGCCCGCCCAGAGCAGCCACTCGTACATGTCGAGGTAGATCTGGTGACGCTTGAGCTGCCGTGATCGCACGTTGTAGAGGACGACCGTTGCGATCAGCCCGATCAGCGAGAAGACCCAGATCACGTTGAAGAGATCCGGGAAGTTGACGTCGTTGAACGAGATGAAGAGGTATTCCCAGGGCGGGAGCGTCACGGTCGCGAAGCCTCCTCGGCGGGCCGGCACCCGGTCGGGCACCGCGGGCGGCACCCGGTCGGGCGCCAGGGAAAACGTTCGAGCGAGTATGCCACGGTCGCGCGCTATACTCGGGCGACGGAGCGTGAGCACCGCCCTGCGTCCCCGGGTGGTGCGATCGGCGCGCGCAGCCCAGCGACGCGCCCATACGGAGGTCCCAGCCGGGTGCGAGCCCTCCTCTCGGTCGCCAACCGCCAGGGACTGGCCGGCCTCGTGCGCGATCTCCTGGCCCTCGGCGTCGAGGTCTACGCGACCGACGGAACCCGGGAGCACCTCGCGGCGGACGGCATCGACGTGCTTCCGGTGGCGGCCCTCACCAACGTCCCGCCCATGTTGGGCGGCACGATCAAGACCCTCCACCCGGCCATCTACGCCGGGATCCTCGCCCGGCGCGACCGGCCGGAGCAGCTCGCGGAGCTGGCCGAACAGGCGATCGGGCTCATCGACCTCGTCGTGGTCAATGTCGCGCCCTTCGCCCCCCAGGTCGGCGAGCGCCGCATCCCCGTCGACGAGGCAATCGAGATGATCGATGTGGGCGGGACGGCGCTGCTCTCCGCTGCCGCCCGCAATTGCGCCGGGGTCGCCGCGGTCCCGCACCTGCCGCGTACGAGCAGATCGTCGCGGAGATCCGGGCCCGGGGCAGCGTCTCCTCCGAGCTCCGCCAGCGCCTGGCCGCCGAGGCATTCGCCGTCGTGGCCGCCTACGACGCGCAGGTCGCCGCGTACCTGAACCAGGTCACGGGCACGACGTTCCCACCCCACATCAGCGTCGTCCTCGAAAAGGTGGCGGACCTTGCCCACGGCGAGAACCCGCATCAACGGGCGGCCTTCTATCGCGAGACGACCCACCGCGACGGATCGCTGGCCGACGCGACGCGCCTGCAGGGCCGCGAGCCCTCGTTCAACGATCTCCTCGACCTTGATGCCGCGTGGCGGATCGCTGCCGATTTCGCCGCCCCGACCGCCGTGGTCGTGCGCCACACGGACCCTGTCGGGATCGCCTCGAGCCACGCCCTTGCGGGAGCGCTCCGGCGCGCCCTCGAGACGGACCCGGCGGCAGCCTTCGGCAGCACCGTCGCCGTCAATCGACCGGTGGACGAGGCGACCGCACGCGCGATCGTGGAGGGGACGTTCGAGGCGCTCGTGGCGCCGGGCTACTCCGACGACGCTGTGCGGATCCTCTCCGCGCGCCCGGAGCTCGAGCTCCTCGCGATCCCGCCGAACCCGTCGGACGGCCTGCGGGACTATGGGATCGCGGCCCTCGACTTCAAGCGGGTCGGCGGCGGGCTCCTCGTCGAGACGCTCGACGGGACGGCGCTCGACCGGGACCAGCTGCGGGTGGTGACCCAGCGGCGCCCGACGCTCGACGAGCTCACCGACCTCATGTTCGCCTGGCGGGCCGCCGCCCACGTCCGCTCCAATGCGATCGTCCTGGCCCGCAACCTCCAGACCGTAGGGATCGGCGGCGGCCAGGTGAGCCGCCAGGTGGCCGTGGAGATCGCCCTGCGGCGGGCCGGCGACCGGGCCAAGACCGCGGTGATGTCGTCGGACGCCTACTTCCCCTTCCCCGACGTGATCGCCCACGCTGCCATCTCGGGCGTGACCGCGATCATCCAACCGGGCGGCTCGCGCCGCGACGAGATGGCGATCGAAGTAGCCGACCGGCACCACCTCGCGATGGTGTTCACCGGGCGGCGGCACTTCCGGCACTAGCGAGGATCGCCGGTCCCACCGGCGCCCGATCCGGCATCCAGCAGGGGGATTCGACCGATGGAACGCCTGCTCGCACTTGAGCTGATCCGCGTCACCGAGGCCGCCGCGATCGCGTCGGCCCGCCTGATGGGCCGCGGCGACACGATGGATGCCGACCGGCTCGCCGTCGAGGCGATGCGACGCACCTTCGACGAGATCCCGATCGACGCCCGGATCGTCATCGGCGAAGGCGAGCGCGACAAGGCCCCGATGCTCTTCATCGGCGAGCGCGTCGGCGATCCCTCGAGCGCCGTCGGCGAGGCGCCCGAGATCGATATCGCGGTGGACCCGCTGGAGGGCACCAACCTCGTGGCCCACGGCCAGGCCGGATCCATCACGGTCCTCGCGGCGACCGAGCGGGGCGGGCTCCTGAACGCCCCCGACTGCTACATGGACAAGCTCTGCGTCGGTCCCGTCGTCGCCGGCAAGGTGGACATCCTGGCGCCGCCTGCGGAGAACGTGCGCCGGATTGCCGCGGCGCTTGGCCGCGGAGTCAGCGACATCACGGTCGTGATCCTGGACCGGCCCCGCCACGATGCCCTCATCGCCGACGTACGGGCGGCCGGGGCCCGGATCAAGCTGATCAGCGACGGCGACCTCTCGGCGGCGATCGCGTGCGCGGTTTCAGGCACCGGTGTCCATGGCGTCATGGGGATCGGCGGGGCACCGGAGGGTGTGATCACCGCGGCCGCCCTGCGCTGCCTTGGCGGCGAGATCCAGGCCCGCCTCGTCTTCCGCTCCGACGCCGAACGCGAGCGGGCGCAGGGGATGGGGCACGGGGACCCGGCTCGCGTCTACCACACCGACGAGCTGGCCTCGGGCGAGAACGTCGTCTTCGCCGCGACGGGCGTCACGAAGGGAGACCTCCTCGAGGGCGTCCGCTTCTTCGGCGGGGGAGCCCGAACGCACTCGCTCGTGATGGCCTACCAGACGAAGCAGGTCCGCTTCGTCGACACGGTCCACATGTTCGACCGCAACCGGCCACCGGCGGTCCGGCTGTAGGGCGGTCGGTCGGGCCAGGCTTGCCGGGCGCCGGCGGGCGTCGCCGAACGGCGCCGGCACCGTCGGTCACCCGCCCTCAGCCGCGCGAGGCTCGAGCCCGAGGCGGCACCGCCGCGCCGCTGCCGCCGCGCGGAGCTGCCGAGGGCAGCCACGTCGACCGCGCTGACGTCGGCGGCGAGACCCTGGAGGCGGCGCAGCGCGACAGCCAGGCGCGCGGTCGCCCATGCGGAAGGCAGCTGCTTCTGGCCGAACGAGAAGGACCCGAAGCCCTGCCGGGCGGAGCGGGGGATCACGACGCCGTCGGGCGAGACGTTGTAGGCAACCAGGCAGGCGGCCAGCTCGGCCATGGCACGACGATCGTCGGGCCGGGAGTCGGCTCCCCGCCAGAGGGCCGGGTAGCGACCAAGGACGTCGACCACGAGGTACGCCCCGTACCAGGTGGGCGGCCACTTCACGGTCTTGAACTGGATGCCGTGGCCGAACAGGTAGGGCTTCTCGATGCCCCGGGCGTGCCATGCGCGAAGCGAGACGCGGGCGATCTCGAGAGCCTGGGGCGGCCGATCGGGCTCGGCCACCCGCGCGAAGGCGCGCAGGGCCTGAAGGGTGACGAGCGGGCAGAAGTCGGCTCTGCGGCCAGGACCGCGGAAGCCGGACGCGTCATCCGGGCGGCACGGCCAGGCACGGCCCTGCGCCGTGTCGCAAAGGTCGCTCGTCGCCCTGGTCAGCGCGCGCCGGACACGTGGGTCCGGGCCGCGCCCGAAGCGCAGGAGCGCGTCCGCGATGGCGTGGGTGTCGCAGAGCAGGGCGCCCCAGCGCGGCTCGCTCTTCCCGCGAAGCGTGCCCAGCGTCGCGAATTGCCCCTCGTCGTCCACGTGCTCGAGCATCGCGTCGAGCAGCTGCCGGATGCGCGCATCGTCGTCCTCGGTGATGCCCATGTCGGCGAGCAGGTGGAGCAGATTGGGCGCGAAGGCGGGCGCGTCATGCCCCGAGATCCGTTGCGGCTGCTCCCAGTCGGGCAGCCGGTCGAGGAGCTCGCGTGTGCCCATGTCGGCGAGAACCGCTTCGTGGGCCGCGCGCACGCCAGGTTCGTCGGCGGGCTCGTCGAGGAGCTCGACGAACGTCACCCAGCGCGCGGCCGGTTCAGGGCTCGCGAGCAGCCACGGAATCGGGTCGGCGGGAAGCATCGCCTGCCACCCAGCGTCGCTCATGCGCCCTCCAGCGTGCGAGCCGCGTGACGCGAGCTCGCGTCGGCCAACGCGATCACCGGTCGAAGATCGGCCGGCGCGGGGCGCACGGCATGCCCGCGGCTGCGGCCCGTGGAGCTCGCCGGTGGGCGCCGGCGACGGCACCCGGGCATCAGCGGGGTCACGTCCCGGCCCGGGAACGCCAGGTCCCGGCGCCCGAGTCCCAGGGCGCGATCGGGCGGACGGCGTCCGAGCCCTCGATGCGCTCCCTCCGGGTGCGCGCCGAGGCGACGGTCTCGCCCCAGCCCGGCGGACGGAGGCCCGGGGCGAGGTCGGCCAGCGGGGCGAGAACGAACAGCCGCTCCCTGGCGCTCGCGTGGGGAACCCGCAGCCATTGGGGGGCGGGCTTCGCGGGATCGTCGCTCCTGGCGGCGGGCGGGCGCTCGACCCTGATGCTGTGGCGGCCAAAGACGAGGAGGTCGAGGTCGAGCTCGCGGGGCGCCCAGCGCTCGCGGGCCTGTCGCCCGAAGGCGCGCTCGATCATCTTCAGCGCGAGCAGCAGGGCCAGCGCGCCGGTCTCCGGGTCGGGGCCGGCCGGGACGTCGAGAGCGACGACCGCGTTGCGAAACTCCGGCTGGTCCGTGACCCCGACGGGCGTCGTCGCGTACAGGCGGGAGACGCCCGCGAGACGGGCGCCCGGGAGGGCGGCGAGGGCGTGGATGCCGGCCGCCAGCGTGGCCGCCACGTCGCCGATGTTGGCGCCGAGGCCGACGTAGGCGCGGACCAGGCGCGGGCGGGCGCGCCGGGCCACTGCGGACGGCTGCGTCGGCATGGCCGAATCCGCACGCGGCGATCTCCTGCGCTCTCGTCCCGCCATGCCCCGAGAATACGCGCGTGGGCGCCGTCTCGGTCCTGGTTCTTCATCCGCCGCTCCCCGCCGGTTCCGGTCCGCTCGCGAGCGCGCTCGACGCCGCGCGGCGTGAGCTGGGGGCGCGCCACGTGGCCGCCTTCCGAGCGGCCGGCGCCGCGACGGTCGCCTTCGTCGAGGAGGAGCAAGCCGAGACGTTCGGGGCGCGGCTCCGGCGCCTCGCAGCCGCCGCGGGCACACCTGGGCTCGTGGTCCTGGGGTCTGGCGCCATGGCCCTGGCCCGGCCGGCCGACCACCGCGCGTTCGTGGCCGCGGCCGGCTCCGACGTGCCGGGTGCGCTGGCCAACAACCGGTACTCGGCGGACGCGGTCGCAGTCGCCGGGACGGGTGTCTTCCGCGACCTCCCTGACCTCCCCGCCGACAATGCCCTGCCGCGCTGGCTGGAGGAGGTCGCCGGTTACCGAGTCGACGACCTGAGCCGCCGGCCTCGCCTCGGACTCGACCTGGATTCACCGGCCGACGTCGTGCTCGCGGGCGGGGCGCTGCCGGCCGCGGCGGCCGATTCGCCGTTCATCAGACGGCTCGCCACCGTTCGGTCCGTCCTCGCCGACCGTCGTGCAGAGCTTACCGTCTCCGGGAGAGTGTCCTCCGGCACGCTCGCGGCGCTCGAGCGTCGGGCGGCCTGCCGGGTACGTGCGCTCATCGAGGAGCGCGGGCTCCGGGCGGCGTCGCGTCTCGCGCAGGGTGAGCCCGGCCCGTCGATCGCGCCGACCCGTCCCCCGGCCTCGACGTTGGGCCTGCTGCTCGACCACGAGGGCCCCGGAGAGCTCGGGCGTGTTCTCGCCCGCCTCGGCGACGGGGCGATCGTGGACACCCGCGTTCTCCTGGCCCACCGGCTCGGCGCCGACGAGAGCGCCTGGCCACCACCCGAGGATCGGTTCGCGTCCGACCTTCTGCTCCCGGACTGCATCGGAGACGCCTGGCTGCGGGCCCTCACGGCGTCCGCGGTGGAGGCCCCGATCCCGGTCCTCCTCGGCGGGCACACGCTCGTCGGGCCCTGGCTGCGCCTGATGACGCGGCGCGTTCCGTGACGCCCGGGGACGAACGGTGACCACGAGGCACGCACTCTGAACCCCGCCGGCAACCCTGCCGAGGCCGTGATCCGCGCCGAGATCGCCCGGCGCGGGCCGATCCCGTTCGCCGACTTCATGGCGCTCGCGCTCGGCCATCCCGACGGCGGCTACTACACCGGGGCCGTCGCACGCCCGACCCGCGCGGGGGACTTCCTGACTGCGGCGGAGCTGCACCCGGTCTTCGGGGCGGCGCTGGCCCGCCAGGTCGCGGAGGCGTGGGTGCGGCTCGGCCAGCCGTCGCCGTTCACGCTCGTCGAGTACGGCGCGGGGGCGGGAACGCTGGCCCTGGCCATCCTGGCCGGCCTTCGCGACGACGGCTCGCCCCTGGCGGACGCCCTCGCGTATGCCCCGGTCGAGCTCAACCGACACCGAGTGGCGGAGCTCCGTGCGCGCGCTGCGGCTGCCGGCCTGACCGTCGTCGATCGCGGCCGGGCTCGACGACAGCCCGTCGGCCGGCGTCGTCCTGGCGAATGAGTTCCTCGACGCGCTCCCGGTCTCCCTGTCGTCGAGGTACGAGAGGGCCGTCCGCGCGAGGTCCACGTTGGGATCGGCTGCGACGGAGCCTTCGAGGACGTGCTCGGCGAGCTGTCCGACGACGCGGTGGCAACGCGCCTGGAGTCCCTCGGCGCCGCGGGGATCGCACTCGCCGAGGGCCAGCGGCTCGAGATCCGGCCGGCCGTGGAGGGCGTGGGCGCGCGAGGTGGGCCGGCGACTCGCGGCCGGTCTCGTGCTCGTGCTCGACTACGGGGCGCCGGCGGCCGACCTGTACGGGCCGCGACGGCCCGCCGGCACGCTCATGACCTATCGCGGCCACGTCGCCGAGAGTGACCCGGGGGCGCCCTATCGAGACATCGGCGAGCGAGACATCACCGCCCACGTGGACACGACCGCCCTCGGCGCCGCGCTCGCGGCTGCCGGGCTCGATCTCCTGGGCGAGACGTCCCAGGCGGAGCTGCTCGTCGGCTGCGGGCTCGAGGAGCTGGTCCAGCGGCGCCAGGCGGGGCTCGCCACGGCGACCGAGGCGCTCGAGCTGCGCAGCGCCGTGATGAGGCTGCTCGATCCGCGCCACCTCGGCGGGTTTCGGGCCGTGCTGGCCGGGCGTGGGATCGCCGCCGAGCCGCCCCTGCGGGGGCTCGCCTACCGGATGCCGGGGCGGCGATAGCGGGGCGGCGCATGGACCGGGCCACGGCTTCCGGCCTGCCCTCCGCCCGCGAGGGGTGGCGCGCAGTCGTCCGGTCGCCCCTGCTACGATGCCGGCGCACGTCCGGGCCCCGGTGCGCGGTCGTGCGTGCGTCTCACCCGAGCTTCCCGCCAGGCCGGCGGACCCGCCACGGATTCGTGAACCCGCCGGCCGCAGAGAGGTGCGATGGAAGGCATCTGGTACGTCGTCGGCTTCGCCTTCGCGGGCGTCACGTTCGTCTTCCTGACGATCGGCGCCTCGTGGCTGATCAGCCACCGCACGAAGGGGAGCCCGCTCAAGGGGCTCCCGTACGAGAGCGGCATCCCGACGTACGGCGACACCCACGGGCGGTTCGGCGTGTCGTACTACATCTACGCGCTGCTCTTCGTGGCCTTCGACATCGAGGTCATCTTCATCTTCCTGTGGGCCCTCGTCGTGCGCGACCCGATCCCGGGCCTGATGACCTCGATGGTGATCTTCGTCGGCATCCTGCTCCTGGGGCTGGCCTACGCGTGGCGCAAGGGGGTGCTGACGTGGCGCTGACCCCGCCGCCGGCCGACAGCGCCCCGCCCGCCGGCGGCCCGCCGCCCGGCACGCCCGGCAGCCGCCTTCCCATCCCGGCCACGACTGCGGCAGACGCGGTCGTCGAGCCGGTCGTCATCCCGAACATGCTCTGGACGCCGGCCGACCCCGAAGCCTACAGCGGCGTCCCTCTCGACGAGGCGCCGACGCTCGCCCTCAAGCGCTACGACGAGACCGGCGAGGGGCGCCGGAACGACGGCCGCTGGGGCGCCCTTGACGTGGTGCCGACGAAGGCCGACTACGTCCTGGACCTGATCCGTCTCAACAGCCTCTGGCCGCTCCTCTCCGGGCTGGCCTGCTGTGCGATCGAGATGATGTCGACCGCGACCAGCCGCAACGACATCGATCGCTGGGGCATGTTCCCGTTCCGGGCCTCGCCCCGCCAGGCCGACGTGCTGATCGTGGCCGGCACCCTGACGACGAAGATGGCCGAGCCGCTCATCCGGCTCTGGGAGGAGATGCCGGAGCCGAAGTGGGTGGTCGCGATGGGCGATTGCACCTGCTCCGGGGGCCGCTACAAGCGGAGCTACAGCACGATCCAGGGGATCGACCGGGTGCTCCCCGTGGACGTCTACATCCCGGGCTGCCCGCCCCGCCCCGAGGGCCTCATCTACGGGATGATGAAGCTCCAGCACCTCGTCCGGGACCGCCGCGGACACTGGCCCGAGCGCAACATCGGCCCGACGGTTCCGGAGGGGATCTGACCGTGGACCGTGCGCTCAAGGCGCTCCTGGAGCGGAAGCTGGGATCCTGGATGGAGGGCCCCGTCCGCCAGCGCCAGGACCAGACCGAGATCCGGATCCGGCCGGGCGACCTGCCCCAGGTCATGCGGATCCTGCACGACGAGCCCGACCTGCGCTTCGAGTACCTCGCCGACCTGTGCGGCGTCGACACCGGGACCACGTTCCAGGTGGTCTTCCACCTGTGGAGCGACGTGACCCCCGACTGGCTGCGGGTCGTGGTGGACGGGATCCCCCGCGAGGAGCCGCGCGTCCCGTCCCTGACCTTCCTCTGGAAGGGCGCCGAATGGATGGAGCGCGAGGCCTACGACATGTTCGGCCTCGTCTTCGAGGGGAACCGCGACCTGCGCCGGATCTATCTCCCGGATGAGTTCGTCAGCTTCCCGCTGCGCAAGGACTTCCACCTGGCCGACGATGCCGCGCGCTCGCCGGGCGGTGGGATCCGGCCGATGGAGCAGGCGGTCGCTCCGACCGATGCCGACGAGACCACCCTGCGCCGCACGACGCCCGGGGCGCGGGCGTAGCGACATGACGACGCCGACGCGGCCCAGCCTCGACGACCCGGCGCTCACGATCCCGATCGACCACGCCGGCATCTTCGACCCGATCCCGCTCGCCCGGACCGAGCGCCAGCGGGAGTTCCTCGCCCTCCGGGACGGCGAGATGCTCATCAACATGGGGCCGCAGCATCCGTCCACGCACGGCGTGCTGCGGGTGATCCTCAAGATCAACGGCGAGCAGGTCACCGACCTTGACCCCGTGCTGGGCTATCTCCATCGCGGCGTCGAGAAGCTCTGCGAGAACGCCGACTACCACCAGGTCATCAGCCAGGTGGACCCCCTCGAGTACATCAGCTCGCTCTTCAACGAGTGGGGGGCGGTGCTCTCGTTCGAGAAGCTCCTCGACCTCGAGGTGCCGCGGCGCGCCGAGTACATCCGGGTCCTCTCGGCCGAGCTCAACCGGGTGGCGAGCCACATGCTCTACATGGGCTGGTTCGCCCTGGACCTGGGCGGGATCACCCCGATCCTGTGGAGCTTTGCCGAGCGCGACGAGATCATGGAGATGCTGGCCGCCCTGACCGGCCAGAAGCTCCTCTTCAACTACTTCCGGATCGGCGGCGTGAACGGCGACCTGAACCACGAGTTCATGAGCCGCCTGGGCGACTGGATGAGCCGCGCCGGCGGGCAGATCGAAGCCGGCATGGGCCTCCTCAACCAGAACGAGATCTTCGTCCGGCGCGCCCGGGGCATGGGCGTGATCGATCGCGAGACGGCCCTCCGGATGTGCGTGAGCGGCCCCAACCTGCGAGCGTCCGGCGTCCCCTTCGACCTTCGGCGGGCCCACCCGTACAGCGTCTACCCGGAGCTGGAATTCGACATCCCGACGCGGAGCGAGGGCGACTCGCTGGCCCGCTACCTGCTCCGGATGGACGAGGTGCGCCAGAGCCTGCGGATCATCGACCAGTGCCTCCACCAGATGCCCGACGGGCCCGTCTCGGCGCGGCTGCCGCGGCTCCTGCGGCCGCGTCCCGGGCGTGCCTTTGCCGCGGTTGAGGCGCCGCGCGGGCAGTACTCCACCTACGTGATCAGCGACGGCACGGACCAGCCCTTCAGGATGCGGATCCACGACCCCAGCTTCCTCCACCTCCAGCTGATGACCCTGCTCATGCCGGGCAATCTCATCCCGGACACGATGGCGATCATGGCCTCGCTCGACCCGGTCATGGGCGGCGTGGACAAGTGAAGGCCGCCCGTCGATGACCGCCGTGACGTCCTACTGGAACCGCCTCTCCATTCCCTCGAGAGTCGTCCTGGTCGCCCTGCCGACGCTCCTCCTGCTGGGGGCGGTGGCGACGGTCGCGATCGCCCTGCTCGTGCCCCCGCTCGTCGACTTCCTGGCGGCGAACCCGACCTCGTCCGCTTCCTCATCGCCGCGACGGTCGTGATCGTGATGACGATCCCGACGGCCTTCCTGATCATCCTGCTCGAGCTCAAGGTGATCGCCCGGATGAACCTCCGGGTCGGGCCGGACCGCGTCGGGCCCTTCGGGCTCGCGATGAGCGTGGTCCATGGCCTGAAGGTGCTCGCGAAGGAGGACTACACCCCGCGCGGCGTGGACGTCCCGATCTTCACGGTCGCCCCGGTCGCCGTCTTCCTCGCGACGATCATGAGCTTCCTCGTGATCCCGTTCGCGCCCGGCCTCGTCGCGCAGGACTTCAACATCGCCCTGCTCTATTTCTTCGCGATCGGCGGCCTCAACGTGGTCGGCCTGATGATGGCCGGCTGGGCCAGCTTCAACAAGTACAGCCTCCTCGGGGCGCTGCGCGCCGCGGCCCAGGCGATCAGCTACGAGATCCCGCTCACTCTCTCGGTGGTGGGCGTCATCATCCTGGCCGGCACGATGAGCCTGAGCTCCATCGTGGAGCAGCAGGCCGGCTCGTTCCTGGACTGGAACGTCTTCAAGCAGCCGCTGGGCCTGCTCATCTTCTTCATCGCCGGCATCGCCGAGACGAACCGGACCCCGCTCGACATGACCGAGGCCGACCAGGAGATCGTGGCCGGCTTCGCCACCGAGTATTCCGGGATGCGTTTCGGCTTCTTCTTCTTCGCCGAGTACGTCAACGTGTTCGTGATGTCGGCGATGATCGCCGTCCTCTTCTTCGGCGGCTGGAACGCCCCGTTCGACTGGCCGTTCGCGATCGAGCTGAACCTCGACCCGGGAAGCCTGGGGCTGGGCCTCCTCTTCTACGTGGCCCTGGTCCCGCTGCTGGGAACCCTCCTCCTGGCCCTGCCCTTCTGGCTCGGGCTCCTCGCGCGTCTCGACCCTCCAGGCGCTCGCTCATCGGCTTCATCCTCTTCAACGTCCTGGCGGTCGGCGCCCTCCTGGGCTGGGCGTTCATCAGCCTCGACTGGGTCGCCGGGCTCTTCTGGATGATGGCCAAGAGCTACCTCTTCGTGATCGTCTTCGTCCAGATGCGGGCAACGTTCCCGCGGGTCCGCGTGGACCAGCTCATGGGCTTCGCCTGGAAGTGGCTCCTGCCGGCTGCCCTCCTCAACATCTTCGCGACCGCCATGGCGGTCTCGATGCTGGCCAGCGGGTGAGGGGGCGGCGATGAGCAGCATCCCGGGTCTCGGGCTGGTGAAGGGGATGGCCCTCACCATGCGCCGCTTCTTCCAGCCCCCAGTCACGATCAAGTACCCCGAGGTGGACCCGGACATCGCGGTGAAGTACCGCGGGCGGCTCCAGCTCCTGTACGACGAGCACGGCACGCTCAAGTGCGAGACCTGCTTCCAGTGCGCCCAGGCCTGCCCGATCGAGTGCATCGACATGGGCGGCCGGGACACGAAGGGCCGCTACGCGGTCCACTGGGGCGCAGCCGAGACGTACGGCGAGCGGCGCACCGAATTGGCGCTCCGGCGCGCCGGGCGCGAGGTTCCGGACGAGCTGTACGAGCACTTCGAACCCGTCGACCTGGCGGCGATCGACGCGATCCTCGAGGCGCACGACCACGACCCTCACCGGATGCTCTCGATCCTCGAGGCCGTCCAGGCCGAGTTCGGGCACCTGCCGGTCGCGGCGCTCAAGAGGATCAGCCACCGGACGGGCGCCTGGTACGCGATGATCTACGGCACCGCCAGCTACTACCACCACCTCCGGCTTCGAGCGGGCCGTGAAGGAAGTCGCCGTCTGCCGCTGCCCGGCCTGCCTCATGGCCGACGGCGGTCGGCTCGCGGACTCGATCGGCGCCGGGCTCCGGGCGGAGCTGGGCCGGCCCACGCCCGACGGGCGGATCCGCTACGCCTGGCTGCTCGACGCACCTGTCCGGTGCCGCGGCGCCGCTGGTGGTGCTCGACGGCGAGTCGCAGCCGGAGGTGACGGCCGCCAACGCCACCGCCTGGGCGCAGGCGCTCGCCGGGGAGCATCCGGCCACCCGCACGGTCCACTGAGCCGATGACGACGATCCTCGCCAGTCCCGCCGGCCAGCCCCGCCCGATCCTGGGCGACGCCGTGGCGACGATCGCGCCCGACCGCGCACCAGGCGGCGCGCCCGACCTCGCGACCGCGATCGCGGGCGGCGCATTCGCCGCGCTGCGCTCCGTGGTCGGCAACCTGGGGCCCACCGGCACCCTGATGACGGTCGTCGCGTCCGGCCTCCGCGGCCGGGGCGGGGCCGGCTACCCGGCCGGGCGCCAAGTGGCGGGCCGTCGCCGATGCCGCCGACCCGGTCCGGTACGTCGTGGGCAACGGCTACGAGGCCGACCCGGCCCAGGCCACGAACCGGGTCCTCATGGAGGCGCGCCCCTTTGCCGTGGTGGAGGGGATCGCGATCGCGGCCCTCGCAGTGGGCGCCCGCGAGGCGATCATCGCGGTCCGGGCCGAGTACGCGGACGCGGTGGCGGCCCTGCGAGGCGGCCGTCTTCGCCGCCGAGGAGGCCGGGTTCCTCGGCACGGACATCCTGCGCTCCGGCCGCGACGTGGCCGTCACGGTCCGTGCCGTCCAGGGCGCCTACATGCTGGGCGAGGAGACGGTCCTCATCGCCGCCCTCGAGGGGCGCCGAGGCCAGCCCGAGCAGCGCCCGCCGTATCCCACGGAGCGCGGCCTGTGGGGCCACCCCACCCTCGTCCACAACGTGGCCACCCTCGCGTCGCTGCCCTGGATCGTCACCAACGGCGCCGACGCGTTCCGCGCCATCGGCGACCCCGACGCCCCGGGCACCGTCCTCGTGGGGGTGTCGGGCGCGGTCGCGAACCCCGGGATCGTCGAGGTCCCGACCGGGACCACGCTTCGCGAGCTCGTGGACCTGGCCGGTGGCGTGGCCGCCGGGCACACGTTCAAGGCGGTCCTCGTGGGCGGGCCCACCGGCGGCCTCCTGCCGGAAGAGCTGCTCGACACGCCCTACTCGTTCGACGCGCTCCGGGCGACCGGCGCCCACGTCGGGTCGGGCGGCGTCGTGATCGCCGACGAGCGCGCCTGCGTCGTGGACCTGGCCCGGCTGCTCGTCCGCTACGCCGCCGACGAGGCCTGCGGCAAGACGATCCCCTGCCGGATCGGCCTGCGCCGTCTGGCCGAGATCGGCCAGCGCTACGTCGACGGCACGGCCCGTCCGGGCGATCCGAAGCTGCTCGCCGACCTCGCCGACGACTGCGCGGCGAGCGCCCTGTGCGACCACGAGCGGCTGGCGTCCGGTCCCCTCCGGACCGCGATGCGATACTTCGGTCCCGAGATCGACGACCACATCCTCCGGGGCGTGTGCCCCGCCGGCGTCTGCAGCCCGATCGCGCTGTCAGCCGCCGCCGCCGGAAGGTAGGCGACGACCGCACGATGGCCGACCTGATCTCGCGCCCCGCCGACATCGCCCCCTCGACCAGCCCCGAGCCGGCCGTCGACAGCCTCGCCGAGCGCCTCTTCCGGACCCAGGCGCCCGCAGCGGCCGCAGTCGACGCCCGCGATCCGGCTGGAGGTCGACGGTCGCGTCGTCGAGGGCCGCGAGGGCCAGACGATCCTGGAGGTCTGCCGCGACAACGGGATCGAGATCCCGACCCTCTGCTACGAGCCCAAGCTGCCCGGCTTCGGGGCCTGCCGGATGTGCGTCGTCGAAGTGGAGGGCGAGGAGCACCCGCCGATCTCCTGCTCGCGCGAAGCCGAGGCCGGGATGGTGGTCCGGACCCAGACCGAGGAGATCCGGCGGATCCGGCGGACGAACCTGGAGCTGATCTTCTCCGACCACAACGCGTACTGCCTTCCGCCCTGCCAGAACAAGTGCCCGAGCCACATCGACATCCCGGGCTTCCTGAAGGCAAACGCGGAGGGCGAGTTCCGCGAGTCTGCCCGGATCTTCAAGCGGACGATCCCCTTCCCCTCGATCCTGGGCCGCGTCTGCCCGGCGCCCTGCGAGGAGCACTGCCGCCGCGACGAGGTGGACGAGGCGATCGCGATCCGCGACAGCCACCGCTACGCCGGCGACCAGGTCCTGCAGGAGATGCGCGAGCAGGGCATCGACCCGCCCCTCCCCTTCGAGCTGCAGCCGAAGACGGGCAAGCGCGTGGCCGTGATCGGCTCCGGGCCCGCCGGCGCGTCGGCGGCCTACTACCTCCTGATCGCGGGTCACGACGTCACGATCTTCGAGCGGGACGAGGCCCCCGGCGGCATGCTCCGCTACGGCATCCCCGAGTACCGCCTGCCGAAGGAGCGCGTCCTCGAGCCCGAGTACGAGAGCGTCACCCGCCTGGGCGGGCGTTTCGTGTGCGGCCAGGCCCTGGGGCGGGACTTCAGCCTCGACGACCTGCAGAACCAGGGGTTCGACGCGGTCGTGGTCGCCATCGGCTGCTACGACACGAACACGCTGGGCATCCCGAACGAGGACGCGGACGGCGTCATCGACGGCCTCGCCTACCTCAAGATCGCCACGCTCGGCCTGACCTACCCGGGCCACGCCGGGACCCGCGTCGTGGTGATCGGTGGCGGCTTCACCGCGATGGACTGCGTCCGCACGTCGGTTCGCCAGCATGCCGACGAGGTGACGCTCGTCTACCGCCGCGACATGAAGGACATGCCGGCGTCCAGCGAGGTCCACGAGGCGATCGAGGAAGGCGTCACCATGATCTTCCAGGCCGGCCCGACCCGCGTCCTGGTGGACGAGGCGACCGGCAAGGTCTCCGGCGTGGAGTTCATCCGGATGCAGCTCGGCGCGCCCGACGCCTCGGGCCGCCGGCGCCCCGAACCGGCGGCCGGGACCGAGTTCGTCATCGAGTGCGACCGCGTCCTCCTCGCCATCGGCCAGGGGCCGGACCTGACCTGGCTCGGGGGCGGCAACGCGGGGCTGGAGAAGACGAAGCAGTGGCGCCTCAAGGTGGATCCGGTCACCTTCGAGACGGGCCGGCCCGGCATCTTCGGGACGGGCGACGTCCGCACCGGTGCCGCCACGGTCGTCCAGGCGATCGCCGACGGCCGGCGCGCCGCGTACGCCGTGGATGCCTTCCTGCAGGGCCTGGACCTGGCCGCGATCCGGACCCGCCAGACGCTGGCCGAGCCGCAGCCGGAGTTCCTGTCCATCGTCCCCTTCACCTCCGAGGTCAAGGAGTCCCGGCACCGCCTCTCCAGCATGCCCGGCGAGGCACGGCGCGACTCGTACATCGAGTACGAGATCCCGTACAGCCGCGAGGCGGCGGTCGCGGAGAGCACGCGCTGCCTCCAGTGCACGTGCGAGGCGATCGGGTTCTGCGACCTGCGTCGCCTGGGCATCGAGTACGGGACGACCCTGCGCAACGCTGGAACCGCAGTACAACCGCGGGGCCGGCTATCGCAGCGTCACCGAGAACCGCTTCACCGGCACCAACCACGACTACCTCCGCGACGACAGCCACGCCTTCATCCTGCGCGAGCCTTCGCGCTGCATCGACTGTGGCCGCTGCGCCAACGTGTGCGCGGAGGTGGTGGGCGCGGCGTGCTACGACTTCATGCGGATCGGCTTCGACACGCTGGTCACGACGCCGCTCGACATGAGCCTCAACGACACGCCCTGCGTCTCGTGCGGCCGGTGCGCCGAGACGTGCCCGACGGGCGCCCTCATGCCCAAGCCGCGGATCCTCGAGAAGTACGAGGTGGACGAGAGTCGCTGCATCCTGTGCGGCATCTGCGTGGACGCCTGCCCGTACGACGCGCTCCGCTGCGGCCCGGACTTCGAGCTGGCCCACACGAGCCGCGAAGAGCCGATGATCGACCTCATCGCGATCGCCGCCGTGGACCGCGAGACGGAGATGACCTACATCCGGCGCGAGCCCGACTGGGCCGAGCGGGCGCTCGCCGCGGGGCGTGACATCGGGCCGAGGATGCTGCCCGTCCTCCCGGCGTCGATCGCGGGCGGCGGGAACGGCAACGGCTCCCGGCACAACGGCCATGGCCATGGCGGCGGGGCGCACGACACCGCGCACGCGCCGTCATCCCACGGCACCGACTGAGCGAGGCGAGAGGTGGCAATCCCGGACACGGTGCCGTTCCTGGGGATCAGCTGGAACGACGTCCTCTTCGTCGTCCTCGCGGGCATCCTGCTCGGCAGCGCCCTGCTGGTCGTCACCCTGCGCGACATCATCCGTTGTGGGATCGCGATGGTCGTCGCGTTCGGCGCCCTGGCCGGCATCTACGTCATGCTCGGTGCGCCGCTCGTGGCCGCGGCCCAGGTCCTCGTCTACATCGGGGCGATCGCGGTCCTCATCCTCTTCGCGGTCATGCTGACCCAGGCCAAGAACGCGCCCACGCGCCTCGTCTTCCAGACCCAGGCGATCCCCGCGGCAATCGCAGCGGTCGTGATCGCGATCATCGTGGCCCTGTCGATCGTGTCCACCGACTGGGGCGACGTGAGCACGCGGCTCGCGACCGCCACCGACGCCCTGGCGCGCCTCCTCTTCAACGAGTACATCCTGCCGTTCGAGGTCGTGAGCGTGCTCCTGCTGGCGGCCGTCATCGGCGGCGTCTTCCTCGCGAAGCGGGAGGACGGGGACGCATGAGCCAGTCGCTCGACGCCTATCTCATCCTCGCCGGCCTCCTCTTTGCCGTGGGGAGCTTCGGTTTCCTGGCCCGGCGCAACGCGATCAGCATGCTCATGTCGATCGAGCTGATGCTCAACGCCGTCAACCTCGTCATCGTCGCCTTCGGCGCCTTCGTGCCGGAGCTCAACGTCGACGCCTCGGTGATTGCCCTCATGGTGATGGCGGTGGCCGCGGCGGAGGCGACCGTCGGCCTCGCCATCGTCATGGCGATCTACCGCAACCGGCGAACGCCGCTCGTCGACGAGTACGACGCCATGCGTCAGTAGCCCGCGAGGAACCCGAGAGACACGCGTGTTCGAAACCCTTCTCCCGAACGCCGCGCCGCTCCTGGCCGCCGCCTCCGAGGAAGCCGAGGCAGTGAGCGAGGTCATCAACCTCGTGCCACTGCTGCTCGTCCTGCCCCTTGCCGGCTTCGTCTTCACGGCGCTCTTCGGGCGGCGGATCGGGCGCTTCGCCTTCCTGGTCCCGCTCCTCCTCATCGTGGCCACCTGGGCGATCGCGATGGTGGTCGTCTACGAGGCGCTCACCGGCGGTTTCGGCGAGCACGGGGCGGGGATCATGCTGTGGACCTGGATCCCGGCGGGGGCCTTCCAGGTGGAGATGGCCCTCTACGTGGACCAGCTGACGGCCTGCCTCCTCATCGTCGTGACGACGATCGGCATGCTCGTCCACCTCTACTCGGTGGGCTACATGGCCCACGACCAGGGCCGCTGGCGCTTCTTCGCCTACCTCAACCTCTTCATGTTCAGCATGCTCCTGCTCGTCCTGGGCGACAGCTGGCTCAGCGTCTTCGCCGCCTGGGAGCTGGTGGGCCTGTGCTCGTACCTCCTCATCGGGTTCTGGTACCCGAAGCGCTGCCGCCGCCCTCGCCGCCAAGAAGGCGTTCATCGTCAACCGCGTGGGCGACGTCGGGTTCGCCCTGGGCATCATGCTGATCTGGGTCAGCACGGGGACTCTCGACATCCGCGAGTCGTTCGAGCTGATCGCCGAGCTCGACGACGCGACGATCGCCGCGATCGCGTTCCTCGTCTTCTGCGGCGCGGTGGGCAAGAGCGCCCAGTTCCCGCTCCACGTCTGGCTGCCCGACGCGATGGAGGGCCCGACCCCGGTCTCCGCCCTCATCCATGCCGCCACGATGGTCAACGCCGGCGTCTACCTCGTGGCCCGCGCCAACCCGATCTTCGCCCTGGCCCCGGGTGTGATGGTGATCGTGGCGGCGATCGGCATCTTCACCGCCATCCTGGCCGCCTCGATCGCCTTCACTCAGACCGACATCAAGCGCGTCCTGGCCTACTCGACCCTCTCCCAGCTGGGCCTCATGTTCGCCGGGCTCGGCGTGGGCGCCTTCGTGGCCGCGATCTTCCACCTGATGGCGCACGGCTTCTTCAAGGGCCTCCTCTTCCTCGGCTCGGGCAGCGTCATCCACGCCGTCCACGAGGAGCAGGACATGAACAACATGGGCGGCCTGCACCGGAGGATCCCGGTCACCCACTGGACGATGCTCATCGGCACCCTGGCGATCGCCGGGATCCCGCCGCTGGCCGGCTTCTTCAGCAAGGACGAGATCCTCGCCGAGAGCTTCAAGTTCGGCTTCTACTGGGTCTGGGCGATCGGCTTCGTGGTCGCCGGGATGACCGCCTTCTACATGTGGCGGCTCATGGGCAAGACGTTCTACGGGCCAGCCGTCGGAGTACGTGCGCCGGATCTGGGACCGGATCCACGAGTCCACCTGGACGATGACCGTGCCGCTTGTCCTCCTGGCGTCCGCATCCGCGCTGCTGGGGATCTTCCTCGGCACTCCGCTGGGGGACTCGCGGATCGTCCACTGGCTCGAGCCGGTCTTCGCCGAGTCGGAGGAGATGCTCCACCCGGACAAGCCGGCCTACGAGCTGTTCGGCATCGACGGTGTCCTCATCCTCGTCAGCGTCGCCATCGCCACGGTGGGTCTCGTCGCTCGGGATCTGGCTCTTCGGCGCCTTCCGCCGCGCCGGCGACCCGGCGCGCGTCCGGGCGATCACGAACGCCAACGGCGCCACCCGCTTCCTCTACCGGGCCAGCCTCAACAAGTGGTGGTTCGACGACCTGAACCACCTCCTGTTCATTGTCATCGGCGGCCGCGTCGCGGCGGCGACATGGTGGTTCGATCGGACGGTCGTCGACGGAACGGTGAACGGCGTGGGCCGCCTCACGGTCGATGCCGGCCGGGGCCTGCGCCGGGTGCAGACCGGGCGTGTCCAGAACTACGCGCTGGGCATCGCGATCGGGCTGATCGTCATGGCCGGCGCGTACCTCGCGATCGCGGCCAGGTAGGGAGGACGACGATGAACATCGGCGACTTCCCGATCCTGAGCGTCATCACCTTCCTGCCCCTGGTCGGCGCGCTCGTCGTGGCGCTCATCCCGCGCCGCAACGTGGGCGCGATCCGGGGCACGGCGCTCGTCTTCTCGCTGGCAGCGTGGGTCGTCAGCCTGTGGCTCCTCCTGGGCTACCTGCCGGGCCGCGAGACAGGCCCCGGGCTGGCCTTCCAGTACGTGGAGCAGCTCGACTGGATCCCCATCTTCGGGATCCAGTACAAGCTCGGCGTGGACGGACTCTCGGTGGCGATGGTCGTCCTCACCACGACCCTCACCTGGATCTCCATCCTGGCCAGCTTCTCCCCGATCAGGGAGCGGGTGAAGGAATACATGATCGCCTTCCTGATCCTCGAGGTGGGGATGCTGGGCGTCTTCGTGTCGCTCGACCTGTTCCTCTTCTACATCTTCTGGGAGGTCGTGCTGGTCCCGATGTACCTGATCATCGGGATCTGGGGCGGGGCCAACCGGGTCTACGCCACGATCAAGTTCGTCCTCTACACCCTGGTGGGGTCACTCCTGATGCTCGTGGCGATCCTGGCCACGGCGTTCACCTACCAGGCAGCGACGGGGAGCTGGGACGGGGCGTTCGACCTGCAGAACCTGGCCGGCCACGGCTTCGACCGCACCTTCCAGCTGTTCGCGTTCGCCGCCTTCGCGCTCGCGTTCGCGATCAAGGTCCCGATGTTCCCGTTCCACACGTGGCTGCCCGATGCCCACGTGGAGGCACCCACGGCGGGATCGGTGATCCTGGCCGGCGTCCTCCTCAAGCTGGGCGCCTACGGGTTCATCCGCTTCGCCCTGCCGATCTTCCCGGAGGGGGCACAGGCCTTCGCTCCCCTGATCATCGTGCTCTCGGTCATCGCCATCATCTACGGCGCGATCGTGGCCCTCGTCCAGCCCGACCTCAAGAAGCTGGTGGCCTACAGCTCGGTCAGCCACATGGGCTTCGTGACCCTGGGGATCTTCATCTTCCAGGAGCAGGGGATGCAGGGCGCGATCCTCCAGATGGTCAACCACGGCCTGATCACGGGCGCCCTCTTCATCCTCGTCGGCGTCATCTACGAGCGGACGCACGACCGGACGATCGCGAAGATGGGCGGCCTCGGCGCTCCGGTCCCGGTCTTCTCGGCCGCGCTCGGCTTCTTCGTCTTCGCCTCGGTGGGCCTGCCCGGACTGGCCGGCTTCGTCGGGGAGTTCCTCGTCTTCCAGGGCACGTTCGCGTTCAGCCCGTGGACGGCAGTCGTGATCACCTTCGTGATGATCCTCGCCGCCGCCTACCTCCTCTGGATGCAGCAGCGGGTCCTCTTCGGGCCACTCTCGGATTTCCTCAAGGGGCTCGGGCACCACCTCACCGACATGCGGCCGGTGGAGATCCTGACCCTGGCACCGCTCGGTGCGCTCACGGTGATCTTCGGCCTCTTCCCCGGCCTGGTGCTCGATCTCATCGCCGGCTCCGTGAAGGCCGCGCTGGCCGCCGTCGACCCGTCGCTCGCGACGGCGCTCGGGAACTGACGGGAGCTCCGCCGATGTCCACTGCCGACCTCGCCGTCATCGCGCCGCTCGTCGCCGTCGTCCTGCTCGCCGCGCTCATCATCGTGGCCGACATCGTCGCCCCGGCGAATGCGAGGACCGCCATCGGGGTGAGCCTGGTGGGCCTGGCGGTCGTCGCAGCCCTCGTCGCGTGGACCGGGGCAACGCCCGGAAGCGCCTTCGGCGGCTCCTACCGCGTGGACGACCTGACCACGTTCCTCGACCTCGTCTTCGTGGCGGTCGTCGCCCTCACGATCCTCTTCGGGCCGGAGTATCTCGCGGCGCGCGGGCTGCCCGTGCCGGAGTTCGCCGCCATCCTGGTCTTCGCGCTCTCGGGAGCAATGCTCATCGCGGCGTCAGCCGATCTCCTGGTGCTCTTCCTGGGCCTGGAGCTGATGGTGATCCCCGGCTACATGCTGGCCGGCTACCACAAGCGCGACGCGCTCTCCACGGAGGGCGCGATCAAGTACTTCCTCCTCGGGTCGTTCTCGAGCGCGATCTTCCTGTTCGGGCTGGCCTTCGTCTGGGGGCTCACCGGCTCCACCCGGGTCGGCGACGTGGCGGCCGCGCTGGAGGCCATCGTCGAGGGCCAGGCTGCCCTCTCGCCGGGCCTGGCCCTGGGCCTCGCCTTCCTGACCACCGGCGTCGCCTTCAAGATCGCGGCCGTCCCGTTCCACTACTGGACGCCCGACGCCTACCAGGGCTCGCCGACGCCGATCACGGGCTATCTCTCGGTGCTGCCGAAGATCGGTGCCTTCGCGGTGATCCTGCGCGTCTTCGCCGAGGCGCTCGGCCCGCTGCGGGACGAGTGGGCCATCGTCTTCTTCGTCCTGGCGGCCTTCACGATGACCTTGGGCAACCTCGTCGCGCTCACCCAGGACAACGTGAAGCGCATGCTCGCGTACTCCTCGATCGCCCACACCGGCTACATGATGGTGGGCCTCACGGCGTACGCCGCGGGCCAGATCGAGGGCCTCGAAGGGCTCCTGTTCTACGCCGCCGCCTACACGTTCATGAACCTCGGTGCCTTTGCCGTCATCTCGGCACTTCAGAAGCGGCCTGGCGTGACGAGCCGGCTCGAGACGTTCGCCGGCCTGGGCCGCCGCGAGCCGATCCTCGGGGTCCTGATGGTCCTCTTCCTGCTCTCCCTGACGGGGATCCCGCCGACGGCCGGCTTCTTCGGCAAGGCCTACGTGATCCTGGCGGCGGTCCAGGGCGGTGGCTGGCTGACCCTGCTCGCGGTGATCGCGGTCCTCAACGCCGCGGCCGCCGCCTTCTACTACCTGCGCGTCATCGTCTTCATGTACATGCGCGAGCCGCAGGGCGACGCGACGCCCGTCGCCCACGGGATGCTGCTTCGCGTGGGGCTGACGATCACCGGCGTGGGCACGATTCTCCTGGGCCTCTTCCCGGGCCCGCTCCTCGAGGCCGTCGGCTCGGCCGCCGCTGCGGTGGGTGCGGCGCTGCCGTAGCCGCGCGGCCTACTCGCCGATCGTGACGCCGGGCAGGATCGTCGAGAGGCCCGCAGCCATCTGGTCCGGCCCCAACCCGCCGAGCGCCGCTTCCTGCACGATGCCCGCCTCGTCGATCCAGTAGTGGAGCGGCAGTGCGAGCGCGTCCCAGGCAGCCGCACGGCTTCCGTCTTCGTCCAGCCCGACCGGGAAGGTCACGTTCAGCTCCTCCACGAACGGCTTCACGGTCGCCGCGTCCTCCTTCACGTGGATGGCAAGGACGACCAGGCCCGTCTCGGCGTAGCGGACGGCATACCCGTTCATGAGCGGGTACTCGTCGCGACAGGGAGGGCAGTAGGTGCCGGTGAAGACCATCCAGACCGGCTGCCCACGGTAGGCGGCGAGGTCGATCGTGGAGCCGTCCAGGCCGGGCGCGACGAGGGGCGGGGCCGGCTTCCCGACCAGCGGGAAGGGAGACGGGCTGCGACTCGCGGTCGGCCCGGGCGTGGGCGACGGGCGTCGGCGAGCGGCGGCACGGGCGACGGGCGTCGACGAGGGCAGCACGGCGACGGGCGTCGACGAGGGAGCCGGCGTTGGCGCGGGGGCGCGGGGCACGATCGAGTAGACGGCGACGGCCAGCCCGAGGGCGGCCGCGGCGCCGACGGTCAGCCCGAGCGCGATCGCGACGAAGGAGCGCATCGGCGGGGAGCGTAGCCGACTCGCGCGCCGCGCTGCGCGCGCCGGACAGCCGGGCGCTCGCCCCGGCCGGGCGCCCGGACCGTGCCGGGCGCCCGTCCCCGAATGTGCGGCGCGTCACCGGCGTCGCTCCGGCCGCGCAACAGGTCCGGGACCTCCAGCGTCCCAGCACCGGACAAACCGCCGGGTGGCCTCACCCGATCCCCTTGCTAGGATGCCTTCACGTGATGCGCTCGCTCCTCGACTGGATCGCCCGCCGCCTGCTGCCCGCCCTCGTGACGGCGGCCGGTGTCGTGCTGCTCACGGTCGGGCTGCTCAGCTACCAGGATCCTCCGCAGGCCGTGGTGCTCGCCCCGTCGGTGGTCCCGTCCGCCGATCCGTCCGGCCCCGTGGCCCGGACGCCCCGGCCGAGCCTCCCGCCGCTCCCCACCGGAGCGCCCGTCCGCGTCGGCCACGCCAGCGGCGAGCGCCCCGGCGACCCGCGTGGCGAGCCGGGTGGTCGTCCCGGCCCTGCAAATCGACCTCGCCGTCGTACGGCCCCCCGACGATCCGAACCACTTCCCGTACTGCAACGTCGCCGAGTACCTTCCTCAGCTCAAGCAGCCGGGCTCCCCGGGCACGACCTACCTCTTCGCCCATGCCCGCGAGGGGATGTTCCTGCCCCTGCTCAGGACCGCCGACACGAAGATGGTGGGGATGCTGGTCCAGGTGTACACGAACGACAACCAGCTGTTCCTCTACGAGATCACCCGGGTCATGCGCAACCAGGACAGCCTCGACTTCGCCTTCCGGGCGACGGCGGAGCAGCTCGTCCTCCAGACGTCGGAAGGTCCCCGGAAGGGCGTGCCCGGCTACACCGGCCTGGTGATGATGGTCGTGGCTCGACCGCTGAGCGTCGGGCCGGCCGACCCGAACGGCCGCCAACCCGATCGCGAAGCCGCTCGTCTGCGAGTAGGTCGGCGCGACCCTGCCCGCGCGGGGCGCCCGTCAGATCCAGCGGATCCGGCGCAGCACCACTGCCAGCCCCAGCGCGAGCGCGATGATCCCGAAGGTGACGATCCAGAAGCCGGGCGCCTCGCCGAGCCTGAACGCCGCGCCCGCCTCGCTCATGCCGAAGATCCCGGCGAAGGCGCCGATCCCGGCCAGGATGACGGTGATGCCGGTCAGCCGCTTCATGATCAGCGACAGGTTGTTGTTGATCGTCGAGAGGTAGACGTCGAGGGCCGCCGAGACGAGCTCCCGGAACGAGTCGTACTCGTCGGAGAGGTGGACCGCGTGGTCGTAGATGTCGCGGAAGTAGATGACGTGCTCGGGGTCGATGAACGGGAGCGTCCGGTTCGTCAGCTGGTTGAAGACCTCGCGCTGCGGCGAGCTGACGTGGCGCAGCTCCACGAGCTGGCGCTTGAGGCCGAAGAGCTGCTCGAGCGTGTCGTTGTCCGGCCGGCTGACGATCCGGTCCTCGAGGTCGTCGACCACGTCCTCGATCCGGTCGAAGACCGGGTAGTACTGGTCGACCACGTGGTCGAGGAGCGCCCACAGCAGGTAGTCCGTCCCGCGCGCGATCACCGGCTCCACGCCGTCCCGCAGGTGCTCCGCCGCGCGCGGATCCCAGAACGCGCGTGTGGACCGAACAGCAGGAACGAGCGGCCCAGGACCAGGTCGATCTCGTCGACCGAGCGAGCTCGCGCTCCCAGGCGACCGCGAAGACCACGAGGTGCGCGAAGCCGTCGGTCAGCTCCAGCTTGGGGCGCTGGTTGCGCTCCAGGATGTCCTCGGCGATCAGGGGGTGCAGGCCGAGCTCGTCCGCGACTGCCTCGACGAGGGCTGGGGACGGGTCCGTCAGGTCGACCCAGTGGAGCGCGCTCGACTCACCGACGGCGTGGTGCAGCGCCTCGAGCCCGGTCAGCGTCCGGTGCTCGCCGTCGCGCCAGTGCTCGATCCGGAGCGATGCCTCGGCCTCGAGGCGGAGCGCGTCAGAGGGCGAGGGTAGGCTCGGACTCCCCGTCGGGCCCGGCTCCTCCGTCATCGGGACCTCCCGCTGCGACCGCGGCGCCTGGCCGCCTCGGCGTGGAGCATACGCGGCCGCGCGCCGAGCGCGACGCCGGCCGGGAACGCCGCGACGGTGACCCCGGCGGCCACGAGGAAGAGGGCGACCATCGTCTCGGCGGCGCGGGCCGCCGCCCACGCCTCGAGGGCGTCGACGACGAGTGGGTCGCGCAGCGGCCGGTCCGCGAGCGCCGGTGGCACGATGTCGCGGTAGGCGTCCGGCGACCCGAAGACCTGGTCCGAGAGGCGGTCGATGGTCGTCGAGCCGTAGGCCGTCAGGATCGCGAGGCCGACGGCCATCCCGATCATGCGGGCCACCGTCACCGTCGCCGAGGCCGTCCCGAACCGGGCCCGGCCCACGGCCTCCACGGCGGCCGTGCTGCGCGGCGTCACGGTCAGGCCGAAGCCGAAGCCGAAGAGGGCCGCTGCGCCAGCCACGATCGGGTAGGACACGTGCGCGTCCCAGGTGCCCATCCAGAGGAGGCCGGCCTGTCGAACGGCCAGGCCGACGGCCGTGACGGCGCGCAGCGACCAGTGCCGGACGAGCCACCCGGACGCCAGGGCGCCCACAGCCGTGGCGCCGGCCAGGGCGCCCAGGGCCAGGCGCTGGTCGTCCGGGCCGCCGTACAGCACGCGGTCCACGAAGACGGCCGACCCGACGATCGCGGTGGCGAACGCATAGCCGGTCAGGAGGCTCACGAGCGCGGCGGACGCGAAGACCCGGTCCGCGAAGAGCCGCGGGTCGAGGAACGGATCCCGGCGGCGCAGGCCGAGGACGACGGCCGCAGCCCCGGCGGCCAGCCCGACGCCGATCAGGATGGCCGAGATGGCGGCGGGGTCCGGGCCGCCCGCCTGCCCTCCGCCCCCCTCGCCGAGGAGCGTGACTCCGAGCAGGACCGCCCCGAGGGCGATCGTGAAGAGGACGGCGCCGAGCACGTCCACCCGCGCCGTCGAGCGCGGGGTGTCCCAGCCGGCGGTGGCCGCCCAGCCGATGGCCAGCGCCGCCAGCCCGATGGGCACGTTGATGTAGAAGACGTACCGCCAGGCGGGCGCCAGGAAGTCCGCGATGGGCTCGTTGAGCAGGCCCAGCCGGGCGAGGGCAGTCGCTGGCTGGACGGTGTCGAGGATCGCCGCCCCGAGAAACGGCCCGGCGGCCATCCCCAGGAAGGTCAGCGCGCCGATCACACCGAGCGCACGGGGCCGATCGTGGCCTTCGAAGAGGTGGGACGCGGCCGCCGTGGCCACCGGGACCAGGGCGCCACCCCCCAGCGCCTGGATGGCCCGGGCGGCGATCAGCTGGTCGAGCGACTGGGCCATCCCGGCCAGCAGGGAGCCCAGGGTGAAGAAGACGAAGGCGCCCAGGAAGAGGCGCCGCGCACCCCAGACGTCGGCCAGGCGACCCGCAAGGGGCATCGTCCCGACGTAGACGAGGAGGTAGGCGTTGATGATCCAGCTGGCATGGCGGAGCTCGGTCCAGCTGCCCAGGTCGGCGATGATCGCCGGGAGCGCGACCGCGGTGATCATCAGCTCGAGCCCGGCCAGGAAGACGCCGGTGGCCAGGACGGCAAGCAGCACGAGCGCGACCCGGCGGTCCATGCGCGGAGTGTAGGGCGGTCGAGCGCTCCAGCCGGCGGCAGCCCCCCGCATGCCGTCGATGCATACTCAGCTCCATGGGCAGCGAAGCCGGGCTCGAGATCGAGCGCAAGTACCTCCTGGCGGGCGCGCCGGCCGCCTCCGACCTCGCGGCGCTCGGTGCCCGTGAGGTCCGCATCGAGCAGGCTTACCTGCGCGCGGAGGACGAGTGGGTGCGCCGCGTCCGGCGGACGGATCGCGGTGGGACCGTCCGCCACGTGTTCACGCGCAAGCGCGACGTGGCCGGCATCGTGCGCGAGGAGCTGGAGACGGACCTGACGGCCGACCAGTACGCGCGGCTCCTCGCCGACGCCGACCCGGCGCGGCGGGTGATCCGCAAGACGCGGCACGTGTTCTCCAGCGGTCGTTGGACGCTCGAGCTCGATGTGTTCGACGAGCCGCCGGGCCTCGTCCTGCTCGAGGTGGAGCTCGACGACGCCGCGGACGTGCCCGAGCTGCCGCCCGCGATCGCGGCCCTCGTGGTGCGCGAGGTGAGCACGGAAGCGGCGTACACGAACCACGAGCTTGCGCGCCGGCCTCCCGTCGGGCCGGCCTGACACGCCGACGACTCGGGACGCCGGTCCTCCGATGACGCCGAGGCCACCCGACGACCGGGCCGACGAGCTTCCGCCGACCGAGGCTGCGCGCGCCCGGCGGCGCGATCACGACGCCACCGCGATCGGCCGCAAGGGCATGCGAACCGGCCTCGCCAAGCAGTTCAAGCAGGTTCTCGATGCCCAGGTGAAGCGCGGCCGGACAGCCGGGGCGGCGAGCGCCGACGACGCGGCCCGGGCCGGCGGCGCGTCGGGAACCGACGACGTTCTGCCGCCCCCCAACGGGAAGTCCGTCCCGCGGCGCCGGAGGCCGGGCGGCGACTCGAAGCGCCCGTGACCGTCATGCCCGCCTCCTGTCCCACCCCCCTCCTCGCCCATGCCGCCGTGGGCGTCACACGTCCAGGTTCTTGACACGCCGCGCGGCACGCGCCTACCATCAACAACGCTTTATATAAACGAGCGTTGCTGAGCAGCGGCCGTCGACCCGGCGACGCGCCACCCCGATCGGAGCGAACCCCTGAGTCCCTCGCCCGCCCGCATCCGCGCCACGATCGCCTCGATCGTCGACCAGCCGGACGACCTCCGCGAGATCCGCATCTTCCACAAGGCGCTCGCCGACGTGAACCGGCTCCGCATCGTGCGGCGCCTGGCGGACGGCCCGGCCAGCGTCGGCGACCTCATCGACCACGTGGGCCTCAGCCAGCCCCTCGTCAGCCATCACCTGCGCCGCCTTCGCGAGGCCGGGCTCGTCGTCAGCCGCCGCGCCGGCCGCGAGACGATCTGCTCCCTGCGCCCGGAGGCGTTCGGCGAGGTCGCCGCGCGCGAGCGGGCCATCCTGGGGATGAGCTGATCGTGGCCATCTCGAACGACACCCGGAGCCGGGTCAAGAAGGTCGGCGAGCCGATCGCCCTCTTCCTCGGCCGCCTGGGCCTCACCCCCGACGGGCTCACCCTCATCGGCTTCGGGATCACGGCCGTCGGGCGCCGTCCTGCTCGGCCAACCAGCTCTGGCTGGTCGGCGGCCTCGTCGTCTTCGTCGGAGGCGTCTTCGACATGTTCGACGGCACCCTGGCGCGGGCGACCGGCCGGGTGAGCAGGCTCGGCGCCTTCATGGACTCCGTCTTCGACCGCTGGGGCGAGGCGCTCGTCTACGTCGGCCTCATCGGCCGGCCTCGACCTCGGCGGCTGGGCGTCACGTGCCGCTCCTCGCCGCCGCGGCGATGGCCTCGGCCTTCCTCGTCAGCTACGCCCGGGCCAAGTCCGAGGGCCTCGGCTTCTCCGCCGGGACCGGCATGGCCGCGATCGGCATCATGCCGCGCGAGGTCCGGCTCGTCATCCTGTGCGTCGGTCTCGTCGTCGGCGGGCCTGCTCGCACGGCTCCCGGCGGACCGGACCGCCGGCGCCACCGGCCTCCCCGCGCGGCATCCTCGTGCATCGAGGGCGCCCTCGCGCTATCATCGCCCTCGGCGCCACCATCACCGTCATCCAGCGCATCCTCCACACCCGCGGCCAGGCCCGCCTCGGCGCGCGCGACGCCATGAACGCGGCCGTCGACGCCACCACCACGGAGGCCGAGACCGGGCGAGCTGACCGACGAACCCACACCCACCACCCACCAGCAGCAGGAGCGGAGAGCAGCATCATGGCCAAGAAGAACGGGAGCAACGGCGTGAGCGGCAACGGAAACGGCACGAACGCCGCGAGGACGGGCAGGCCTGGGCCGGCGTCGAAGCGCAAGGACGGCAAGATCCGCGTCGCCATCGTCGGCGTCGGCAACTGCGCCAGCAGCCTCGTCCAGGGGCGCTACTACTACGAGAACGCGAAGGAGACGGACTTCGTGCCCGGGCTCATGCACGTGAGCCTGGGCGGCTACCACGTCCGCGACATCGAGTTCGTGGCCGCCTTCGACATCAACAAGACGAAGGTCGGCAAGGACCTCTCCGAGGCGATCTACGCCGACCCGAACAACACGATCGTCTTCCAGCAGGTCCCCCACATGGGCGTCACGGTCGATCGCGGGATGACCCACGACGGCCTGGGCAAGTACCTCAGCCAGATCATCGAGAAGGCGCCCGGCCCCACGGCCGACATCGTCGGGATCCTCAAGGAGCGCGAGGTCGACGTGATGGTCTCCTACCTCCCGGTCGGGAGCGAGGAGGCCACGAAGTGGTACGCCGAGCAGGCCCTCAAGGCCGGCGTCGGCTTCGTCAACGCGATCCCGGTCTTCATCGGCCGCGAGCCCTACTGGCAGCGCCGCTTCGCCGAGGAGGGCCTCCCGGTCATCGGCGACGACATCAAGAGCCAGGTCGGCGCGACGATCACCCACCGCGTCCTGACCCGCCTCTTCATGGATCGCGGCGTCCGCCTCGACCGGACCTACCAGCTCAACTTCGGCGGCAACACCGACTTCCTGAACATGCTCGAGCGCGAGCGCCTCGAGAGCAAGAAGATCAGCAAGACGAACGCGGTCACCTCGATGCTCGACTACGAGCTCGAGCCCGACGACGTCCACGTCGGCCCGAGCGACCACGTGCCGTGGCTGACCGACCGCAAGTTCTGCTACATCCAGATGGAGGGCACGACCTACGGCGACGTGCCGCTCAACGCCGAGCTCAAGCTCGAGGTCTGGGACAGCCCCAACAGCGCCGGCGTCATCACCGACGCCATCCGCTGCCTGAAGCTCGGCCTGGACCGCGGCCTCAAGGGCACGCTCGTCGCCCCGTCGAGCTACTTCATGAAGAGCCCGCCGCACGCAGCTCCACGACGACATCGCCTTCAACCGGGTCGAGGCGTTCATCCGCGGCGACGACAACGAGACCCTCGTCGGGACCGAGAAGCCGGCCGAGCGCAAGCTCCGGACGCTCGCCAAGGCGCCGGCCAAGGTCGCCGCCAAGTGACATCCGCCCCGGGATCCCCGGCCGACGCGGCACCCGCCGCGTCGCCGGGTACCGAGGCGACGAACGAGCGACGGGGGGCGCTTCCGGGCGCCCCATCGCCGCGCGGGAGGCGGCGTCGCGCTTCCGCGAGAAGGTCGTGGTCGACCGGCCTACCGCGGCGGGCTCCTGGATCCTGGGCCGGCTCCCGCTTCGGCCCGACCGTCCGGGTCGGCGGCTGGATCGCCGTCGCCGTCTATCGGCTCTGGCCGGAGAAGCGGCGCTACGTGCGCGCCAACGCCGCCCGCGATCCTCGGCCCTGCCGCCGACCGACCCGCGGGTCGACGCCCTGGGCCGGGCCGTCTTCCGCAGCCAGGTCCGCTGGGTGATCGAGGGGATGCACCTGGTCCGGATGTCGCCGGCGGAGCACGTCGCCCAGTTCGGCGGGCCGAAGGGCCGGATCGCGCTGCACGAGGTCTGGCAGGCCTCGAGCGGCGTGATCCTGGCCGGGCTTCCACATCGGTAACGGCGAGGCCGCGGCGGCCGGCTGGCCGGCCGTGGGCTGGCCGATCCACATCCTCGCCGACGACACGGCGTACGAGGAGCTCTTCGAGCGGTTCGTCGCCCAGCGACGAGCCTGGGGCATCGAGGTCATCCGCTGGCGCAACCTGCGCGAGGTCTACCGCGTCCTGCGCAGCCGCGAGATCCTCGGGCTCCTGGTCGACTGGGGCTACCGCCCGGACGGGCAGCCGGTCCGCTTCCTCGGGGCGTGGACCACGCTGCCGTCCGGGCCCGGCCGTCCTGGCCGCGCGGACCGGGGCGACCATCCTGCCCTTCTGGACCATCCGCCGCCCCGACGGCACCTTCCTCGGCGAGATCGGGACCCCCATCCAGGTGGCCTCCGCAGAGCCGGCGGAGATCGCGCGGGCGACGCAGGCGATCGCCGACGCCCTCGAGGTGGCCGTCCGCGAGGCGCCGGAGCAGTGGTGCGTCTTCAAGCCGATGTGGCCCGACGACCCGGCCGAGGAGGCGCTCCTCGCGAGCGCGCGTTGCGACAACCCTGGCTCGGCCACGCAGGGAGCCGCCGGATGACCGGGGCGGGCGTGGACCGGCCGGCAGAGACGCGCGGCACGAGCGCGCAGCGTGCCCGGGCGAGCCCTGGTCGGCGCCCTGGGAGCCGTCCTCGCGCACCTCCCTGCGACCGTGGTCGGCGCGCTGTGCGACGCGGTCGGCGAGCTCTGGTATCGGGCCAGCCCCGGCCGCGCCGCTCGCGCCCGCGGCAACCTCGTCCACGTGGCGGGCTGGCTGGCGGCGACCGGCGGCGGCAGCGCGCGGGCGCGTTCGGCAGCCACGGATCCGGCGGCCCTCGAGCGACTCGTGCGAGCTGCCTTCCGACACGGCGTGCGGATGTACGCAGAGACGCTGCGCGGTACTGCGAGCGCCCGCGACCTCCGCCGCCGCCTGCTGATCGAGGTTCCGGCCCCGGTCGACGCGGCGTTCGCGACGCCGGGCCCGGTGATCTTCGTGACGGTCCACTTCGGGTCGATGGCCGGCGCCTCGACCGTGCTCGGCGACCACTGCCGGGTCCCCGTCACCGCGCCGATGGAGACCCTCCGTGACCCGGAGCTCCAGCGGCTGCTCCTGCGGGCGCGTGAGAGCAGCGGGGCGCGGATCGTGGGCCTGGACCAGGCCCGGCGCGAGCTCGGCGACGCCCTCGCGCGGGGGGAGGGCATCGGGCTCGTGGCCGACCGCGACATCGCCGGCGGCGGCGTGCCGGTCCCGCTCTTCGGCCGGCGGACGAGGCTCCCGATGGGGCCGGCCTACCTGGCCCTCGAGCACGGGGCGCCGCTTCACGTCGCTGCCGTCTGGCGCGCCAGAGGTGAGTCGTTCCGGGGCGGGCTCATCACGGTGCCGCACCCGCCCGCCGACCTGCCCCGTCGAGCCCGGATCGAGGCCCTGCTCCAGGCCGAGGCAGAGACGTTCGAGGCGTTCATCTCGATCGCTCCGGAACAGTGGTGGACCGTCTTCTTCCCGATCTGGGAGGAGGTCGGGCCGCGCGCGCGTCGGAGCGTCGCCACGATGGCGGGGTCACCGGCCACCGGCGGGCCGGCGCGATGACCGCGGCCATCCTCCATTCGGTGACCGGCCCCGACCCGGACGTCGCGCACGGCCGCGCCGATCTCCACGTGCACACACTCGCCTCCGACGGCGTGAGCGGGGTCGAGGAGATCCTGGCGTTCGTCGTGGCGGAAACCGACCTGGACGTGATCGCCATTGCCGACCACGAACGGGTCGACGCGGCGCACGCCGCCCGGGAGATCGCCCGGGTTCGCGACCTCCCGCTCGAGGTGGTCATCGGCGAGGAGGTGAGCACCCGTGGCGGCCACTTGCTCGCCCTCTTCATCGAGGAGGCCGTGCCTCCGCTCCGCTCGCTGCGCGAATCGATCGGCATCGTCCATGAGCAGGGTGGCCTGGCCATCCCGGCCCACCCGCTCTTCCCCTATCCCCTGTGCGCCCAGGCCTGGACGCTGCGGGCGCTCCTGGATGCGAAGGATTCGCGCGTCCGGCCCGACGCCCTCGAAGCGTTCAACCCGACCACGTTCGGGCGGCCCGTGCACCGCCGCGTCGTCGCCTTCGCGGCCGAGCACGGCCTGGCCGTCGTCGGGAACAGCGATGCCCACGAGGCGACGGCCGTGGGCACGGGCTGGACGACGTTCCGAGGCCGGACGGCCGAGGATCTCCGGGCCGCGATCCTGGCGGGCGAGTCGGGCTGGCACGGGAGCTTCCACCGGACTTCGTCGCAGCTGCCGACATTCGGGCGGCAGCTGCGCAAGTACAGCCGGGACGCGCGGGCCGAGATCGCGGGGCGGGTCCGGCGCGACGGCTCCGGCCGGGATCACGGCTACCCGGGCGGCGATCGGCGCCCACCGAGGCTCGATGCGTCGGCCATCGTCCCCACCGGAGAAGGGCGGCGGCCGTGAAGATCGGCCTGGTGACCCCGTACGTCTACCCGCTTCCGGGCGGCGTCAACGACCATGTCGGCCACCTCTACGAGAGCCTGCGCGTCCGCGGCCACGACGTCCGGATCCTGACCGCCAGCCACGGCCTGCAGCGCCGATCGGAGGGCGACGTCATCCGGATCGGCAAGGGCTTCTCGGTGCCGGCCAACGGCTCGGTCGGCACCCTGACGGTCTCGCCGCGCTACCGGTCCCAGATCCGGGATGTGCTCGATCACGAGCGATTTGACCTTCTCCACTTCCACGAGCCGTTCGTCCCGTTCCTGACCCTGATGACCCTGCGTGAATCCAGGAGCGTGAATGTCGCCACGTTCCACGCCTTCGCCGGCTACGCCCCGGGCTACCAGATCGGCGGCAGGATGCTCGGCCCTGTCGCCGCGAGCCGGCTCCACGGGCGCATCGCCGTGAGCGCCGCCGCCCGCCACTTCGCCGACCGCTACCTGCCGGGCGACTACAAGGTGATCCCGAACGGCGTGGACCTCCGCCACTTCGCCCACGCGGTTCCGCTGGCCCGCTGGCAGGATGGCCGGCCGAACATCCTCTTCGTGGGGCGCCTGGAACCGCGCAAGGGCCTCCTGGACCTCCTCAAGGCGTTCCGATTGGTACGCCGGACGGGCAGCGACGCCCGCCTCCTGGTCGTCGGCTCCGGGCCGCTCGAGCGCGAGGCCCGGCGGTACGTGATGACCCGGCGCCTGGCCGGCGTCGAGTTCCTGGGGCGCGTCTCGGACCAGGAGAAGATCCAGCTCTACAAGACGGCCGACGTCTACGTGTCGCCGGCGACCGGACGAGAGAGCTTCGGGATCGTCCTGCTCGAGGCGATGGCGGCCGGCACCGCCATCGTGTGCAGCGACATCCACGGCTACAAGGGTGTCGTGAAGCGCGACGAGCAGGCCCTCCTCGTGCCGCCGGGCGACCACCGGCTGCTCGCCAAGGCGATCCTTCGCCTGCTCGCGGACGCCGGGCTCCGGGAGCGCATGCGTGAGAGCAGCCTCGTCCGCGTCCAGGAATTCGGATGGGACCGGATCGCTGCTCGCGTGGAGTCCTACTACGGGTTCGTCGTCCGTCGTCTCGCGGCGCAGGAGGCGCTCCCAGCTCACTTCACGGCCGACGTGCCCCCGGACCGGCGTCTTCTCGGCTGATCAGCCGGCGGAGGGTGCCTCGTTCTCGGTGCCGCCGCCCGCCGCCGTCCGCTCCGCCAGCGCCAGCCGCCAGACCCAGGCGGAGTAGGCCACGACGGCCGCGGCCACCAGCACGGCCGTGAACAGGATGAACGGCCATGGGCCCAGGAGCGAGACGCTCACGGCCGGGTCGGTGTTGACCGGGAACTGGAACGGGTAGAGCCAGGTGGGAAGCAGGCCCTGGTACCAGTTGTAGACGGCGCTCGGAAGTGGCAGGCCCGCGATGTTCGGATAGAAGAGCACGAACATGAAGGCGGCCGCGAGGACGACGCCCACGGCGTGGCGGCGCGGCGAGGTCGCTCGCCAGGCGACCCAGGCGAGCGGGCCGAGGACCCCGAGCAGGAGCAGGGCGAGGAGCTCGCCCGGGATGCTCGCGGTCTCGATCAGCGGCGTCGCGGGAAGGAGCGCGGCCGCCACGACGAGGGCCGCGAAGCCGACCGCGGCGGTGAGCCAGATCCGGATGACCGCGGGGCGGGTCTCCTCCGACCGGGCTCCGCGGCGTACGGCCCGGTCTGTCCGGAGGAGCTGCCAGACAAGGGCGGCGCCGGCGACAGCGATGACGAGAACGAGGCCGACGGCCTGCTGGGTGAGGGTGATGGGCAGGGCGGCAGCCATCGTGCAGGCCTGAGACCCCGGGTTCGCCTTCTCCACGTCGATGAGGGCACAGAGTGGGCCCCGAAAGAGCCACAGAGGACCGGGGCCAGGAGGGCGCCCGCGGCGGCTCCGCGGGCCAGGAGCCATGTCCGGCGGCTCGGCCCGTGCCAGACCTCGGCCGCGAAATAGGCCAGGGCCAGGAGCACGAAGGGCAGCGCGGTGTAGTAGTGGTACTGGAACGTCGCCCGGTCGATCCGCGCCCAGGGCAGCCAGAGCGACGCGAACATGATCGCGACGAGGCCAGGGCCAGGCTGCGCCGTCGGAAGGCCTGCCACGCGGCGAAGGCGATGGCCGGGATCGAGAGCCACCAGGCCGCCAGGTTGCCGCCGTCGTAGATCGCCGCCGACCGTGCCGCCGGCGAACGACTCCTGGTAGAACCAGACCGGCTTCAGGTTGGCCGGCCAGGCCCACCACGGCGACGACGCGGCGTGGGTCGCCCGCAGGTTGTTGTGGTAGTCGTACATGCCGCGGGTGAGATCACCGAGCGTCTGGCCGTCGTGCCCGGGCGGCCACCCCGTCACGATCTGGTTCCCCAGGGCGGCCCACGGCAGATAGGAGACGACGTAGACGAGCGCGGGGATCCCGAGCAGGCAGAGGCCTGCCCACACGATCGGTACGCCCGCCAGCCAGCCGGGCCGCAGCCATCCGGCCGGCGCCGGCTCGGCCGGCTCCAGCAGGGCGGCCGGGTCGTCGGGCGCCGCCGGCGGGGCGAGCGGCCCGAGGCCGAAGCGCGCGGCCAGCCAGAACGCCCCGGCCGCGGCACCGCCGATCGCCATCAGGCCGACGGCCAGGGCCTGGGCGGTCGAGCCGAGGCCGAGTGGGATGGATGCCAGCCCGATGAGGGCACCTACCACGGCCGGGCCGCCCACGGCGATCCGGACCTCCTCCACCGTCCAGGCCACGGGATGGAGGACCGCCACCGCCGAGGCGATCATCGTCAGGGCGATCATGAGCAGGAGGAACGCCAGGTTGCCGCTGCTCGTCGCCTCCGGACCAGTGGAGATGCCGATGTAGCCCAGGCTCGCGGCGATCCCCGCCAGGCCCACCACGATGAGCGCCCGGCCGAGGGCGGAGCGGAGCAGGATCAGGAGGGCGATCCCGCCGATGGCGTAGAGGCCCACCCATTTCGAGGCCAGGGCGAGCCCCAGGAGAAGACCGACGAGCGGCAGGCCCACCCAGAAGGCGCCGCGCCAACGCCAGGCGCCCGTCCAGATCGGGGCGAAGACCACCAGCGCGGCCACGATGAAGAAGGCCACGTAGGCGTCGTTCATCGCGATCCGGGACTGCGCGAAGAGCATCCCGTCGACGAGGGCCAGCAGGCCGACGATCACCGCGATCGAGCGGCGCCGGAAGAGGACGCGGGCCAGCAGGAAGAGCAGCCCCGCCATCAGGGCGCCGGCGGCCATGCCCGGCACACGCCACGCGAAGGCATTCTGGCCCAGGCCCACCGACGCGCTGGAGCCGTCCGCCGCAAACAGCAGGAGCTGCTGGCGGTCTTCGCTCGGGTAGGCGGCGGCCGTGTCCATGGCCCAGGCGGCCGGCGTGAAGGAGATCGGCGCATCGGCGAAGACGGAGTTGCCGCGTGGCTCGACCACGTAGACGGTGCTGGCGGAGCCGTCCGGGGTTCGGCCCAGGACGTGGACGAGCTGCGTCGCGTCGTTGAACGCGACCCGCTCGACGACGCCCGGCATCCAGACGCTCTGCTTGAGCGAGGCAGCCGAGTCGCCCGTGGGGATCTCGACGACCGAGAGCGTGCTCCCGGTCGCCGCGTAGAGGGTGGGCGCATCCAATCCCGTCGCGACCACGAGACCCGTCGCGGGATCGGCGAGGGGCACGGCGCCCGTGATGCTCCCCGTGGCCGGCTCGAGGAACGTGACGCCGGCCGCGTCGGCGACGGCGACCCGCGGCACGTCCTCCACGGAGAACCCGACCAGTGAGCCGTCCGCGATCGCAGCGTCGATCGCCTCGCGGTTGGCCGCGACGTCCGTGGTCACGATCACGCGCGGCAGGTCCAGCGCCAGCCGGGCGCGATGGGCCTCCTCCTCACCGCCGACGAGGAGGACAACCTCGGCGGCCGCGGCGGCCGGGTCGGGGATCTCCGCGGGCGCGGCAACCAGGGCGGCGACCCGCCCCGCGTCGACGACCTCGGCGCGGCCGGCCAGCGTCGTCCGCGAGAGCTCGATCCCGCTTGCCGCGTCGAGCGTCACGAGGCCCCCGTCCGGCGTTCCCGCCACCAGGTAGTCGCCGTCGCCGACGGCCCACAACCGCTCGATTGGGGCGCCGACCGCGGCGAGGGGGGTCGGCGCATGGGCGGCCGCGGCCGTCTGCAGCTCGTCGGTCGAGACGTCCGTCGCGAGGACGAGAACCGCGCCTTCGGCCGTTCCCACGTATGCCACGTGCGAGTCCGTGTCGATGGCGACCGACAAGGCGCCCGGCACGGCGTAGCGGACGATCAGGGTGCGCGTGCGAAGGTCATGCACCTCCAGGCCGTCCGACGTCGCCAGGTACAGGCGCTCACCCCCGCGGGTCATCGCGCCCGGGCCGGTCCCGCCGGGTTCGTCCCAGCGCGGCTCCACCGCCGCGTCGCCGACCGTCGTGCCGAGGTCGGCCTCAGCGACGACCTGGTTGTTGCCGAGGAGCTCGATGCTCACGGCCATCGCGTACTTCGCGAGATGGGGATGGGTGTACTCGTAGATCCCGTGCGGCTCGCCGTACTCCCAGTGCTGGAGGAACTCGATCGCCGTCCGTGCGTGGTAGACCTCGTCGAAGTGCATCCGCATGGGCTCGCCCAGCCGGAACGTCCGGAGGAAGAGCGCCGCGACGACGAGAACGATGAGGAACCACACGTCGATGCGGCCAAGACGTCCGCCGCCCTCCCGGGCGAGCGCGCGTGACCGGTCGAAGGGCGCACGCTCCTCCGGGCCGCGCAGGTCGGGTGGGTCAAGTGCCCATGCGGGGGAGGGCTGCGCCGTGGCGGCCCCTTGAGGCGTGGCCGCCACGGCGACGGCCGCGGCCGCGGGCGCCCGGGGCGCGGTCTCGATGACCGCCGACGGAGCAGCTGCATCGTCGGCAGCCGCGTCGTCGGTCGCTTCCTCCCAAGCCTCCCCGTCGTCGGGCGTCCGGTCCGTCTCGCCCGGCGCGGGCCGGGCCAAGAAGGCCGCCGCCGCCACGAGTCCCCCGGTGTGGGCGAGCGCGGCCGCGGTGACGCCCACGGTCGAGCGGAACCACTCCCCGAGCTGCCTCCCGAGGCCGCCGAGCGCGTCGAGCATCGACCCCAGACCGGGGCTGTCGTAGAAGGGCAGTGTCAGGATCGCGTAGAGGTTGGCGAAGTTGGCAGCGGCGAGCACCGCGTAGATCGCCGCCCAGCGCGGCTGGAGGGCAAGCAGGATCGCGCCCAGCGCGAAGAACGGGTAGAGGTAGCGCTCGTGAACACGCGTGGGCAGGATGAAGAACGCGATCGCCATCACGGCCAGCGCCACCAGCAGTGCGCGGCGATCGTCGTGCCGCCGCCACAGGACCACCATCAGCGCCACGATCGCGGCCCCGATGAACGTGGTTCCCACGAGGACGGCGGGGATGCCGAGCGGCGCGAAGAACGGATCGGCCGGGTTCTCGGGGTTGGGCGCGTCGCGGATCCACGTCCCCGAGGAGGCGAGCCCGGCGCCGTCCATCGTGACGAGGGCCCACGGGTTGTATGCGTTCACCGTGAGGTACGGGTAGCCGCCGGCAGTCTGGACGATCTGCTGCAGCAGGCCCACGATCGTGATCCCGAAGGGCAGGCAGACGAGCGTGGCCGTCACCAGGCCGGCGAGCGTCGTGGTCACGATCCTGACCGGGCCGCCGCCCAGCCGGCTGCCGTCGTTCGGGCGCTCCACCCAGTGGCGACGGATGATCACTACTGCGGCGAGGGGGATCAGGATCCCGAACTGCGGCTTGATGATCGCCGCGATCGTGGTCAGGATGGCGGCCCGTTCCGACCTGCCGCGCCACAGCTCGCGCACCGCGAGCACGAGGAAGAGCGTTCCCACGGAATTGACCTGGGCCCAGACGGCGCTGTCGAACCAGGTCACGGGCACGAGCAGGAAGACGCCCGTCGCGACGATGGCGCCCCGGCGGCTCGCCCCGAGCTCGGCGGCGAGGGAGAAGATTGCCAGTGCGAGGGCGAGGTCGGCGACGATCGCGGGCAGCTTGAGCAGCTCCCCAATCGGGATGGCGAATGCCTGCGAGACGAGACCGAGCGCCCACAGGACGTAGAGGTAGCCCGGCGTGTAGTCGACGAAGATCGGGCGGTCGTAGAGGCCCCATGGCCCGTTCTTGGCGAGCTCCATCGCCCAGCCTGCGAAGCTGCCGAGGTCGACCTTGAACCCGGAGCCGGGCAGCAGGACGTATGCGATGATGAGTCGAAGGGCGAGGCCGAGCGCAAGAAGGACCGCGAGCGGGACGATCGCGTCCCGCATGCGAACCCGGGCCTGCTCGCCGGCCCGCGCGCTCTCGCCCGCAGCGGGGCCTGGCACGGGTGTTGGTACGGCCTCCTGGAACGAGCGCTGAGGTGGACCGGAGTATAGCCCAGGGCCCGCCGCCCGATCCCGGCGGTGCCCTTGCCGCGACGGCCGCCCCCCGGGCCCGGACCGCTCTGGTCGTCGGCCTCGGCCTCGTGCTGGCCTGCTTCGCGCTCTACCAGCTCACGCGGCCGGCCTACCAGACCGTCTACAACCACTTCGCCTGGCAAGCTGAGGGCTGGCTCGACGGCCAGTTCTCCATTCGGTTCCCCGTCGTCGAGTCGGCCGACGGCCCGGGCAACGACTACTTCAACGACGTGATCGCGGTCGTCGACGAGCGGGGGGCGCCGACCGGGCGTGGGATGATCCCGTTCCCGCCGCTCCCGGCGGTCGTGCTCCTGCCGTTCGTCGCCCTGTTCGGCCTCACGACCGACCAGACCCTCCTCGCGATCGTGATCGGCGCCCTCGACGTGGCGGTCGCGTTCTGGCTCCTCGGCCGGCTCCCGGTGCGCCCCGCGGTCCGCAACCTGCTGACGCTATTCGTGGGGGCGGGCGCGGCGCTCTGGTACGCGGCGTCGCTCGGCTCCACCTGGTACTTCGCCCACGTCGTGGCCGTCGGGCTCGCGCTGGCGGCGGTCGGGCTCGCGCTCGACGGCCAGGCACGGGCGGAGGCGCGGCGATGGGCGGCCGGCGGGGCGTGGGAGCGCTGGGGCCGGCGAGCCCCCTTGCGATGGCTCGACAGCCACCAGCTGGCCGCCGGCTTCCTGCTCGGGCTCGCCGCGACGAGCCGGCTGACCGTGGCGTTCGGGTTCCCGTTCCTGTTGCTCGTTGGGGCTGGCGGGTGGTGGCGGCGGGGATCGTCCGCAGCGATCGGCATGGCCGTCCCTATCCTCGGGCTCCTTGCCTACAACCTGGCGGCGACGGGTACGCTCTTCAATCCGGTCTACGAGGGACTCTACCGGCACGAGATCGGCGCCTACCCTGATCTCGGCTACCGGGCCTCGTGGTCCCTCCAGGATCTCCGCTACATCCCCCAGAATTCCTCGGGATCATGCTCACCGGCCTGCCCACACTCCTCCCGCCCTGCGACCCCGGAGTCGCCCGTACGCCCTGGAGCGCGTCCGGCTGCTCCTGGCTCGTGCCTGAGCAGCGCGGGATGAGCTTCGTGCTGGCCAGCCCCGCCTGGCTGCTGGCCATCCCGGCGCTAGGACAGCTGCGCGATCGGCGGGTCGTCGGCGCGTTCGTCGCGACCGCGGCAATCGCCGTCGTCAACCTGATGCACTTCAGCCAGGGCTGGGTCCAATTCGGGTATCGGTTCAGCCTGGACTTCGCGCCCTTCCTGCTCGTGGCGGTGGCGCTGGGGGCAGAGCGATTCCTGGGCCCGCGGGAGGAGCGTCGCCCGGGGCGCCTCGCGGTCGCGGCCGTCCTCGTGGCGGCCTCCGTCGCGATCCAGGCCTGGGGTGTGGCCTGGGCCCGGACCCTCGGCTGGTGACCGGACCCTCCGCGCGCTCGCGGGTCGCGGCCGCCCCGGGTATCTGGCTCGCGGCCGCAGCCGCGCCGGCCCTCGTGGGATTCGTGGCCCTCGGCCTCGCCCGAAGCATCCTCCTGCCCGGCCAGGGGTTCTGGGACACCGGCGAGTTCCAGTCCGTGCCGCCGGTCCTGGGTACGGCCCACCCTACCGGCTACCCCAGCTACGTCATCCTGGGCTGGCTGGCGACCATCGTCCTGACGCCGCTCGGCGAGGCCGCCCTCCGGATGAACCTGTTGTCGGCGCTCCTCCTTGCCGTCGCGGCAGGTCTCACGGTCGTCCTGGTGCGGCAGCTCTCGGGCCGAACCAGCGTCGCCGTCGGGGCCGGGCTCCTCCTCGCGCTCACGCCCATCCCCTGGCGGATGGGCGCCTTCGCCGACCCCCACACGCTCCACCTTGCGCTCATGGCCGCCCTGCTGGTCCTGCTCGTGGGCTGGGAGCAGCGGCGCCGCCAGGGCGCGCCAACGGCCGACCGCTGGCTCGTGGCGTCGGCCGCCCTGTATGGCGTGATGCTGGGGAACCACACGCTGACGATCCTGCTGGCGCCCGGCATCGCCCTCTTCGTGCTCGCCGTCGACCGCCGGATCCTCCGCAGCCCGCGCCTGGTGGGCCTCTGTGCGGGAGCGCTGATCGGCACCACGATTGCCGTCTACCTGGAGCTGCCGATCCGCGCCGCGATGGGCGCGCCTCTCGTCTACGGACACCCGGACACCTGGGACGGCTTCTGGTATGTCGTCCTGGCTGAGCAGTTCCGCGGCGACCTGGTGGACCCGTTCGGGGATCTCGGGCGCAAGGCCGCCGACCTCGCGAAGGTCGCCGGCGACCAGCTGGGAATCCTGGCTGTGGCCGCCCCGGCGGCATTCCTCCTGGTGGCCTTCCGCCGCCCCCGGTTCGCCCTGCTGACCGTGACCTGGCTGCTCGTCATCTGCTGGTTCGCCGCGTCGTACACGAACGCCGCGATCGACCGCTACTACCTCGGGCCGGCCCTCATCGTGATCACCTGGCTCGGCGTTGCGGCCGGGCTTCTCGTCGAGGCGCTCGTGCCCGCCCCGGAAGGGCGCCGCCGCCTGGGGGCGCACGTCCTCGCGGCCGTCCTGGCCGTTGCGCTCACTCTCCCGGCGGTCCTGGCTGCTCCCGCGACTGCCTCGCGGGTCGACATGTCCCACGACGCACGGGCGACGGAGTGGAGCCGCTGGGCCCTCGCGGCCATGGGCACGGACGCCGTGGTCGTCTCATGGTGGAGCTTCTCCACGCCGCTCTGGTACCGCACCGTCGTCCTCGGTGAGCGACCCGACGTCCAGGTCGTCGACGACCGCGACCGCCTCGACGAAGGTCTGGGTAGCGTGGACGATGTCATTCGGGCGAACGTCGGGGCGCGGCCGGTCTTCCTCGTGCGCCACCCCGCCGAGATCAACGCGCTCCAGGAGACGTGGATCCTGGAGATCGTTCCCGATCCGGGTGGCATCCAGCCGCTCTACCGGGTGATCGGCCCGCAGTCCGCAGGGTGACGGCCATGCGTTCAGGCATGGCCCGGGCTCGGGCCGCTACGATGGCGCCATGAGCCTTGACCCTCCGGCCCGCGTCGCCGCTCTCTCGTACTTCTTCCCGGCCCACAACGAGGAAGCCAATCTCGAGGCGCTCGTGGAGGAGGCCCTGGCCGCTCTGCCAGCCCTCGCGGATCGCTTCGAGATCATCATCGTGGATGACGGCTCGAGGGACGCGACCCCGGCGATCGCCGATCGCCTCGCGACCGCCCATCCGGACATCGTCCGCGCGATCCACCACGCGGTGAACCTGGGCTACGGGGCGGCGCTCCGCTCGGGCTTCCGGGCGGCCCGCTACGACCTTGTCTGCTTCACCGACGGGGATCGCCAGTTCCGAGTTGCCGACCTCGGTCGGCTGGTCGCCCGGCTCGCCGAGGCCGATGCCCCAGACGTCGTCGTCGGCTACCGCATCAGGCGGGCCGATCCGCCAATTCGCACGATCTACGCCCGGCTGTACAAGCTCGCGAATCGCGTCTGGTTCGGCCTCCGGGTCCGCGACGTCGACTGCGCCTGCAAGCTCTTCCGTCGTGCCGCGCTCGAAGGTGTCCGGGTCGAATCCGGGCGGCGCCTTCTTCTCGGCCGAGCTGCTCATCAAGATGCGCGCCGCCGGCCGGTAAGTCGTGGAGGTGGGGGTGCAGCACTATCCGCGAACAGCCGGGTCCCCGACGGGCGCCCACCCCTCGGTCATCTGGCGCGCGGTCAAGGACTTCTGGGGGCTCCGGCTCCGCATGTGGGCGAACAGGGCCCGGGCCCTGCGCCGCGGCGAGGCGATCGTGGTCGTCGCCCCCGGAGCCTGACGATCGCCGACGCCCAGTCCCGCCGTCCTACTCGAGCGGCGGCCCTTCACGGGGCCCGCTCGACCCGGGCTCCGCGTCGAGCGAGTTCACGAAGTCGCGGAAGATCGAGAGGCGCTCTTCGTCGGGAGCCTCTTCGTCGTCGTCCCCGTCGCCCTCCACCCCGGCCCGATCGAGGACCTCTTCCGTCGCGAAGATGCGCACACCCGTCCGAACCGCGAGCGCCAGCGCGTCGGACGGCCGCGAGTCGACCTCGACGACCCGGCCTCCGGCTTCGAGGATGATCCGGGCATGGAACGTCTCGTCGGCCAGATCGGCGATGACGACCTCGCGGATCGTCGCCCCCAGCTCGGCCAGGACGCCCGCGAACAGGTCGTGCGTGAGCGGCCGCTCGGCGGTGAGCCCCTGGAGCCTCATGGCGATCGCGTTCGCCTCCCACGGCCCGATCCAGATCGGCAGGAAGCGCGGGCGCGCCAGGTCCTTGAGGATCACGACGTGCTGGGTCGAGAGCATGTGCACCCGTACGCTCTCGACGGTCATCTCGACCATGCGTCCACTCATGGGGCGATTATCCCACGCGACATCGCGCGCGGGCCGGCGGGCACCGCCGGTCGCGGGATGCTACGGGGCGGGCGTCGCGGTCGGCCTGGGCTTCGCGGTCGGCTTGGGCCGAGCCCACCGGGGATGCGCCGGGGGCCCCTGACGGGGCTGGCGGGGGAGTCGGCGGCGTCGAGATGTCCTGGAGCGTCGCGACGCCGATGCGCTGCGCATCGATCCAGTAGACGATCGGGGCCTGCCCGCTTGCCCGGTTCACGACGAAGAACGCCCGCACGTCGGCCCAATCCTTGCCCTGCCCCGCGATGCGGTACTGAGCTTGGTACTTCCCGCTTGCCTTGTCGAAGGCGACGATCCGATCGCTGACGTGGTCGTACCCGTACATCGATCCCTTCGCCGCGGGTGCCCGGCGACGTGATCACCCGGTAGGCCGGCGCCGGCCTCAGGAGGTCATCGGGCGGCGCCTCCGGGCTCCAGTCGCCGCTCCGCCCCGAGACGAACCGCTCGATGACTCCGCCGTCCGCAAGGTAGACCTCGCCGTCGATGTACATCGACGTGACGGCGGAAACGTCCTGGGGCGTCGTGAGGTACCCGGAGGCGGGGGCCGGGTAGCCGCTGCCGTCCTGGGCCGGCGAATAGCGCAGGATCTGCTGTTCCGACGGGTCGAGCACATAGAGGTTGTAGAGGCCGTCGTCGGCATTGCGGACGTACGTGCCGATCGCGAGGATGTCAGCGCCCCACGTCGCGGACTCGGCGACACGGATGCGGGCCAGCGTCCCCTTGCCCTTGGAGTCAGCTGGTCGCCACCGCCACAGTGCGTTCTTGGAGTCGACGACGACGACGTCCGGGCCGCCCATGGCAAGCAGCTTCGGGTCGCCGACCTTCGCGCCCGCCACGGTGGCCCCGGAGCGCACGACCGCGGTGGCCTTCTTGGCCCGCAGGTCGACCCGATAGACGGTCTTGGTGGCCCGATCGAGGACGTACGGGACGCCATCCGGCCCCAGCACCATTGCGCCGAGGTCGAAGGGTTGCTCCTGGCCCTCGAACGAGAAGGCCGTCCGCGGGGCCACGTCGACAACGCCATAGAGATCGTCGAGGCCCTCGATGACCTCGGTGCGGAGCGGGCGGAGCGTCGTGGCTGGAACGCCGTTGGCGGCGGCCTCGTCGAGCCGCGCGTAGGCGTCCCGCAGGAGCTCCTCGGCCTTCACCGGATCGTCGACCACGAGGTCGGCGCCGTTGCGGAAGACGAGCCGAAGGTCCTCGCGGGCGAGCGCGAGCGCCTCCTCGCCGGCGGTCACCTCGTCGATGGTGCCGCCACCGCCGGATCCCCCGACCACCCAGAGCACCATGCCCAGCGCCGCAGCGATTGCGATGAAGGCCAGCGCGGCGACGGCGGCCCGTCGCTGTGATTCCCGGCGCGTCGCCGCGGGCGTGACCCGCCGGTAGCGGGGCCCGCGGCGCGGGAGGAGGTCCTGGAAGCGGGCGACGGCGCCCCCGGCGGCGCGGCCGGCAGCCGAGCGGGCGCGGGTGGCACCTGAGCTGACTGCCGCCACACCGCCCCCGACCGAGTCGGCGAGCGGGATCGGCGAGCGATCGGGGGCGCCGGCCAGCGGCTCGGGCGGCCGAACAGGCACCAGGCGGGCCCGCTGGCTGGTCGACGAGACCTCCACCGCCTCGATGGCGATGGCACCGTCGGCTGCCCGTGCCGCCGGCCGCCGTGAAGCGCGCGTGGGCCCGTTCCATCGCCGCCTGGGGATGCAGGGTGTCGAGCGCATCCTTCAGCTCGTCGGTGCCGAGCAACTCCATGATGTTGCGCGAGACGAGGACGAGCGTGTCGCCCGCCGCCACCTCGCCGCGCCAGATGTGCGGCGCGAGGTCGTCCGCCGGGCAGCGCGCTGTCAGCGTTGGGGTCGGGGAGCGTCAGCAGATGCGCCTGGTGGACGAGGTAGGCCTCCACTGGGCCCACCGTCGTCACGTAGAGCTCGCTGCCGCGCACCACCGCGACACCCAGCCCGATGGAGCCGGCGGCGTCGCCGAGGCCCAGGCGGTCGCTGTTCGCGGCGAGCTTCCGGTTGGCGGTCCGGATCGACTTCTCCAGGCAGGCGATCAGTCCCGCCGACTCGTCGTAGTAGTACTCGCCCTGGACCGTGTCTGCGACGAGCCGCGTGGCCTCCTGGAGGCGCCGGGCGCGTCCAATTCCGCAGACGACAACGTAGAGGCTCCCCTTGGACCGCGTCGTCGCCCCGATCGTCGGCTCGACGACGGCGACCGTGTCTGCGGGAGTCCTGCGAGGCGCTCCGCCTCGGCGACCACGCCGAGCTTCATGTGCAAACGGACGGCCATCGGCTCACACGACGCTGGAGAGGTGGCCGGCGTGACGTCGGCCGCCCGGGTCGGGGCGGCGCGCGAACCGGCTCGCCGGGCCTACGGCGATCGGATCATACCCCTGCCCACCACCACCCGCAGCCGCTCGGCCCGGATGCCGCCGGGTCGCTGGCCGAAGGCCTCGAGGAGATCCTCGGCCCGGATGCGCAGCTCCTGCCCGATCACGGGCGCCGCCACCTCGACGACCAGGGTCGCGTCGCCCTCCAGGCGGACCGGGGCGCGAGCCGCCTGCGGCGGTGGGCACCCGGTCCGCGACGACCGCGTCCCAGGCCGCGCCGGCCCGGGCCCAGCGCAGCTGCTCGACGAGCCCGAGCTCAAGGGCCGCCTCGGGGAGCAGGTCGCCGATGCGCCGACGGGACGGCGCGACGGCAGCCGGGGGTCGTCGAAGCGTCGGGCAGGGCTCATGTCGCCGCCTCGACGAGCCGGCGCCCGTGCCGGCGCTCCCGGGGCCCGGGGGCTCGCCGCCGTCGACGCGCCACGGTGCGACGCCCGCCGCCGAAGCGCGGGGTCCAGGTCCTCGAGCGTCGTCGTCGTCACGAAGGCCTGGGGCAGCGTCGCGATCCGGCGCACGAGATGCGCCCGGCGCGCCGGATCCAGCTCCGAGAAGACGTCGTCGAGGAGGAGGAGCGGCGGCTCGCCGTCGCGGGCCGCCAGGAGGTCCAGCTCGGCGAGCTTGAGAGCCAGGATTGCCGTCCGCTGCTGCCGCGCGAGGCGAACGAGGAGAGCTCGCGGCCCCCGAGCACGAAGGCGAGGTCGTCGCGGTGGGGTCCGACCAGGCGTGGTGCCGTTCCAGAGCTCCTTCTCGGCCGTCTCGCGCAGGCGCCGGGCCAGCGCCGCCGCGGCCGCCTCGCCGGCCTCGGCCGGGGCATTCGTCAGGTAGGTGAGCCGCAGGGCACCCTCCTCCGGTGCGATCTCGGCGTGGGCCGCCGCGAGCGGGGCGGCCAGCTCCGCGAGCAGGAGGTGGCGCGCCTCCAGCAGGGCCGCCCCCGCCTCGACGAGCTTCGCGTCCCAGAACGGGAGCTGGTCGCGGGACGCCTCCTCTTCGCGGATGGCGCGCAGCAGGTGGTTGCGCTGGGTGAGGGCCCGGCCGTACGCGGAAGAGGTCCGCGGCGTAGGGCGGGAAGCGCTGGGCCGCGAGAGCGTCGAGGGCGCTCCGGCGCAGGCTCGGCGGGCCGACGACGAGGAGCATCTCCTCGGGTGCGAAGACGACGGTCCGCAGGACCCCGGCCAGGGCCCCGCTCCGTCGCGGAACACCGTTGACGCGGATCCGCTTGCGGCCCCCGGACGGGCCCTCGCGGACCAGCGTCACGTCCACGTCCGCCGACCGGCCGTCGCCTTCCCGCCGCCCGTCGACTCGGGCGAACGGGGCGCCCCAGCGGATCATCTCGGCGTCCGCGCCCGTGCGATGCGAGGCGCCGCGGGCGAGCAGCACGATTGCCTCCAGGAGGCTCGTCTTGCCCGCGGCGTTCGGGCCCCAGACCAGCTGGGGGCCCGGCCCGAACGACACCTCGAGGGCGTCGTAGGCGCGGAACCCGGCGAGGCGCAGCGTCGTGAGCAGGGTCGTGCCGGGCGGGAGCCCGGCCTCCCGGAGCTCCGCCTAGGAGGTCGTCCGGACCGGCATCACGACGTGCGTGTAGTCACGCCCGTCGGCCGGCCGGAAGACCCCCGGCGAGAGGGGGCCGTTCAGCTCGATGACGAAGCGGTCGGCGTCGACGTTCTGGAGGACGTCGCCCAGGTACCGGGCGTTGAAGGCGATCGTGGTGCCATCTCCTTCGATCACGCGTCGACGACGCCCTGGTGATCACCGACGTCCGCCGCCGCCCCCACGGTCACCTGCGGCGCCCCGTCGGGGGCGACCTGCACCTTGACGATGTTGGCCGACGCGCTCGCGATGTAGCCGCCGAGGCGAACGGCCTTGAGCAGGTCGTCGCGGTCCAGCTCGACCCGCGTCGCGTGGGTCGCTGGGAGGACCTGCTGGTAGTTCGGGAACTGGCCGTCGATGAGGCGGCTGACGCAGGTCGACGCCGTCCACGTGGAAGAGGACCTGGCTCTTCTGGGCCGACAGGATGATCTCGACCGGGATCGTCAGTGTCGGAGAGCACCCGCGCCAGCTCCGCGTACGAGCGGGCCGGCACGACGACGCTGGTCTCCTCGACGGCAGTCGAGACCCGGGATCGTGGTGATCGCGATCCGGTAGTTGTCGGCCGCCGCGAGCGTGATCCGGTCGCCCTCGAAGCGGGTGAGGACGCCGGTCAGGATCGGCCGGGCCTCGTCGCTCGCGGCGGCGAAGACGACCTCGGCCAGGGCGCGCCGCAGGACCTTCTGGCTCACCCGGGTCGTGGGGCGCTCGCCGGCCGCCGGGATCGCCGGGAACTCGTCGGCGTCGATCCCGCGGAGGTGCGTCTCGAAGCGGCCGCAGCGGAGGTGGAGTCGATCGCCGTCGCGAACCTCCAGGTCGATCCGCTCGTTCGGGAGCGAGTTGACCACGTCCGTGAGGAGCCGGGCCGGCACGGTGATGGCGCCGTCGGTCTCGATCTTGCCCGGGACCCAGTACGTGATGCCGATCTCGAGGTTCGTCGCCGTGAGCTTGAGCCCGGCGTCCTCGGTGCGGAGCAGGACGTTGGCGAGCACCGGCAGGGTGCTCCGGCTCGACACCGCGTGGCTGACGACCGAGAGGCCGCGGGCAAGGTTCTCCTGGATGACCGACAGGTTCACGGACGTGTCACTCCGGGTGAGCGGGCGGGACGGTCCGGTGGGTATGGCGAGGCGAATCCCACCGGTGGGTTCTTGGTGGGTCTCATCTTCGCATGAACGTCATCACCGTATTCATCAGACAGTGGACAGGGGACCGAGCGGGGAGGCGAGGGCCCGCGCGGGGGAGAGGGTCCGGACGGCCAGAGTTGGCTACAGCGCGGGCCTGCCGCGCGACGCCGCGGCCCCCGAGGCGGCGGGATGTCCACCGCCGAAGCGGGGCCCTCGACGGGCGCGCGATGCGCCACGCGCCTGTCGGACGCTCAGTCGGCGTAGATCAGCTCGCGCACGGCCGCGATGTCACGGCGCAGCTCGTCGTTGACCGAGGCCTCCCGACTGATCTTGTCGCAGGCGTGCAGGACGGTCGAATGATCCCGGCCCCCCAGCTCCGCGCCGATGCGCAGGAGCGAGACCTCCGTCTCCTCGCGCATCAGGAACATCGCGATCTGGCGCGGCGTGACGATCGCCCGGTCGCGCTTCTGACCGCGCAGCTGCTCCATCGCGACCCCGTAGTACTCGGACACAGCGTTAGCGATCTTCTCCGGCGTCACCTGGCGTTTCTTGGGGTTGTAGAGGACGTTCGAGAGGACCGCCTGGGCGAGCTCGATCGTGATCGGCATGGCGCCCATGTTCGCGTAAGCGACTACCCGGTTCAGGGCCCCCTCGAGCTCGCGGATGTTGCTGACCACCTTGCGCGCGATGAACTCGACGACGTCCGAGCCGATCGGCACCGACGACTCCTCGGCCTTGGCCCGAAGGATGGCGATCCGGGTCTCCAGATCGGGGGCGGTGAGATCGGCGATGAGGCCCCACTCGGAAGCGGCTCCGCAGGCGCTACCTCGAGCGTGGTGATCTGCTTGGGCGGCCGATCCGAGGAGAGGACGGATGTTGTTCCAGTCCTCGTGGATGGTGTTGAAGGTGTGGAAGAACTCCTCCTGTGTCCGCTCCTTGCCGCGATAAACTGGATGTCGTCGATCAGGAGCACATCGATCCGGCGGTACCGGGCGCGGAAGTCGTCGATGCGGCCCTGCTGATGGCCTGTGATCAACTCGTTGGTGAACGTCTCGCTAGTACCGTAGACCACCTTCTTGCGCGGGAAGCCAGCGCTGATCAGCGATCGCCGATCGCATGCATCAGATGGGTCTTGCCCAGGCCCACACCGCCATAGAGGAAGAGCGGGTTATAGGCGTGGCCAGGGCGCTCGGCGACCAAGAGAGCCGCCGCGTGGGCGAGCCGGTTGGCCGAGCCAACGATGAAGTTGCCGAACCCATACCGCGGGTTCAGGCTCGACGAGCCACCCTCCGCGCCGACGCGCGTCGGCTCGACGCGGACCTGCTGCGCAGCCGCCTCTGAGGGCGCGGCTGCCGGCTGCCCCGCGTCCTCGCGGACGATGAACTCCACCTGGACGCTATAGCCGACGATCCGGGCCAGCGTCTGCGAGATGAGCGGGCGGTAGCGCGTCTCCAGCCAGTCCTTCGCGAAGCCATTCGGCACGGCGATCCGGAAGCGCGTGTCATCCACGTCGACCAGCGAGGTGTGGCGCAGCCACGTCTCGAAGTTGGCCGGAGACAGGGCGACCTGGAGCTCGCCGAGCGCCGCGCGCCAGATGTGCTTCGCGTCCATGAGGACCCTGTCTGCCCGGCGCCGAAGCGCCGGATGGGAGGCTGGAAACGGGAACGAAACCGGGCTGACTACCGCATTCGCGGAGTGTGCGCATCTACGGCCCCGGACCGCCGGAGCCGCCCCCGGCCGTCCGACAGGACGTCCCCCGAGGTCTCCGCCGGGGCGCTCTGGCACCGTGGGCCGCCGCATGGTAGCACCGCCCCGGAGGGCCCCGCAAGGCGATTCGGACCCCAAATGACGATACTCCAGGGGAGTATCGTGCGTGGCCGTGCCTGGGGCGCCTTCTGGGCCGCGCGGCCGGCCCAATCGCCAGCCAGCCCCGCCGGGTCCAGGTACGGAATTCCGGGCGCAAATCTCAGTCCAGGGGCCCGGGGCTGCCAGCAGGATACGGCCCCGCCCCCGAGCGGAGCGCGGTGGCTGCATTGTCCCGCAGGCCCCGCCGCGCCCCCCGCCGCGGCGGGCTGGCCGGGTGTAGGCGCCGCCCGCGCCTCCCTCCTTTGACACCCCGGCGACGGCGTTCCATAATCGGCCGGCGGTGACGCGCCCGGCGTTTGTGCGCCCGGCGCGTCTACGTGCCTCTTCGAGTCGCGCGGCGACTTGATCCGGGGGCTCGACACATAGAGGAAGACACGACGCCCGATGAAGCAGACCTACCAGCCGAAGAAGCGCCATCGCGCGAAGGAGCACGGCTTCCGCGCCCGAATGAAGAGCCCTGGCGGCCGGCGCACACTGGCCGCTCGCCGAGCTCGGGGCCGCAAGCGGCTGGCAGTCTGATACCGGCCCCGGGCCGTCCCCGCGGACGGCTCGTGACGCTCACCCGGCCCGCGGACTTCGCGGCGGTCCAGGCCAGCGGGACCTCGCGGTCCCACCCGCTGATGACCATCCGATGCCTGCGGACGGGCTCAGACGGCGTCCAATTCGGCCTCGCCACCAGCCGCGCCCTTGGGGGCGCGGTCGTCAGGAACCGGGTCCGACGTCGGCTCCGGGAGACTCTCAGGGCGATGGCGCCCTCGTTCCAGCCCGGCTGGGACGTTCTGATCATCGCCCGGCCGGCGCTCGTGGACGCGGACCACGAAGCGCTCGTCGAGGCGCTGGAGCGGCTCCTCCGGCGGGGAGGGGTGCTCGGAGGACCGGCGAACGCGTGAAGCGGATCGGGATCGGGCTCATTCACCTGTACCGGACGGTCTTCATGTGGCTGCCCTCGAGCTGCCGCTATTACCCCACCTGCTCTCACTACACCGAGCAGGCGATCGAGAAGTACGGGCTGGCGCGCGGCAGCTGGATGGGCGCAAAGCGCATCGCCCGGTGCCACCCTTGGCACCCTGGCGGCTACGATCCCGTGCGATGAAGCCGAGGACCTCGTGACCCTCCCCCGCATCCGGCGCGACCAGCTGCTCCTCCTCGCGCTGCTGGCATCGATCGTCCTGGTCGTGGCCGCGTGTGCGCAGGCACCGGCCGTCGTGCCGGGCGGGTCCCCCGCCCCATCCGCCACGGCGACGCCCCATCCGCCACTCACTCCCGCGGAGCCGGGCGGCGACCCCATGTCGCTTCTCGCCTGGATCTTCAACCCCATCTTCCAGGCGCTCTTCATCCTCCTCGTGTGGCTCGAGCAGACCACCGGCGATATCGGGATCGCGATCATCATCATGACCCTGATCGTGCGCGCGGCCTTGATCCCACTCTTCCGCCGCCAGATCGTCTCGATGAAGCGGACGCAGCTGATCCAACCGGAGCTCAAGGAGCTGCAGAAGCGCTTCAAGGGCGACCGGGCCAAGTTCAGCCAGGCCCAGATGGAGCTCTACAAGGAGCGCGGCGTCAACCCCGCCTCAGGCTGCCTGCCGATGCTGCTCCAGCTGCCACTGCTCCTGATCATCTACCAGGTGATCAGCCAGGGCCTGACCAACCCGGACCCGACGGCCATGCTCACCGTCTTCGGGGTGCAGGTCGTCGACGTCCAGTGCGTCAATGGCCTTGGGACTCCTGCCTACGATCCGTACGTGCCGTGCATCGACACGACGGTCTCGTGGCTCAACAACATGGACGTTTCGAAGCCGCAGGTCCTCTTCACCCTGCCGCTGATCGGCGGCTTCAGCATCCTGGCGTTCCTGTCGGCAGGGCTGCAGCTGATCCAGAGCCGGATGACGATGCCGCCGGCAAACCAGGCCTTCCAGGACCAGAACAGCAAGATGCAGCGCCAGCTGGTCCTGTTCCTCCCCCTGATCTCGATCTTGTACGGCGGCTTCCTGCCCGCCGGCCTCTTCATCTACTGGATCGTCACCACCATCTTCGGGATCGCCCAGCAGTACCTGATCGTCGGCTGGGGCTCCATGTTCCCGATCCTCAAGTGGACTCCCGGCTTCGCGACGGACCACACTCCGCGGTTCCCCGTCCAGCCGCCCACCCTCCGGTCCGCCCCGCCCGACGGGCAGCCGGGATCGTCCACCCAACCACGACCCACTGCGCGCACCGAGGCCGACCGCTCCGCATCCGCGGCGGCCACCGTGCGCCCGCGCGAGCGAGGCCGCCAGGGCCGCCGAGGGAGAAAGCGCTGAGACCATGAGCGAATACCGCGATTTCACCGGCAAGTCGGTCGAGGAGGCCCTGCGCAATGCCCGGGAGGCGTTTGGCGTCGGGCTCGACGAGCTCGACTTCGAGATCCTCACGCCCGGCAGTCGGGGCGTCCTGGGGATGGGCGCTGAGCCCGCCCGGATCGTCGCCGCGCCGCGCAGCGCCCTCGGGGGCGAGGCCCCCAAGCGCTCGGCGGCGGAGGCCGCGCCTCTGCCCGCCCGCCCGCCCCGCGACGACCGGCCCCGCGACGAGCGCCCGCCGCGCCGCGACGAGCGCGGCCCCCGCCGCGACGACCGGCCCCGCGACGAGCGCCCGCCGCGCCGCGACGAGCGCCCGCCGCGCCGGGATGATCGGCCCCCCCGCCCGACCGAGTCCCCCGATCGCCGCCCTGCCACGCCCGTCTCGACCACCGAGGAGGAGATGGTCCAGGTCGCCCGCTCGCTCATCCGGGAGCGTGAGGAGCTGCAGGCAGCCGAGGCCTCGCCGGCGGCGCTGGCGGCAGGGGAGACGATCCTGGCCCAGCTCATGGAGCACCTTGGCTTCGCCGTGAACGTCGTCGTCGAGACCGGCGAGACGAACCGCCTCAACGTCGTCGGAAAGGACGACGAAGAGCACGAAGCCCTGGGCATGCTCATCGGGCGCAAGGGCGAGCGGCTCTCCGCGCTCCAGCACATTGTGAACTTGATGCTTTCTCGCCAGATGGGCGAGTGGACCCGCGTCCTCGTCGACGTCGAGGGCTACCGCGGACGGCGCGAGCAGCAGCTTCGCGAGATCGCGCTCCGGGCGGCCGACAAGGTCGTCGAGTCCGGCAAGATGCTCCAGCTCGAGCCGATGCCGGCACTCGAGCGACGCTGGGTCCACCTTGCCCTTCGCGGTCACGCGCTGGTGGGCACGCAGTCGATCGGCGAGGAGCCGAATCGGCGGATCGTTGTCATCCCGCGCGCGGGCTGAGCCCGCCGTCCGAGCGCACGTCCGCATGACCGGGCGTAACGCGGGCACCGTGTTCAGCGTCCCATGCGCGCGATGCTGCTAGATTCGGCGCTCCCATGACCAACCCATCCACACCCCCGGCCCCAAGGAGCCTCCCGGTCGGGAAGCTCGTCCTCGGCGTCGTCGCCGGGTTCGTGCTCGCCCTCAGCTTCGGGGCCGGAGCGCTGCTCGCCTACCAGGGCCAGTACGCCGAGCGGATCTACCCGGGCGTGACCGTCGCGGGTGTTGATGTCGCCGGCCTGTCGCGCGACGCGGCCACTGCCCGCCTGGAGCGCGAGCTCGCCGGCTACGCCACGGGTGTGGCCGTGGTCGACATCTCCGGGACGCGCCTTCGCATCCCCTATGCATCTCTCGGTCGGCGCGCCGACGTAGCCACCCTCGTCGACCTCGCGTGGTCCGTTGGGCGCAGCGAGCCCGACCCGATCGGGCGAGCCGCGACGGGCGTGCGGGGCCTCTTCGGCGTGACGGAGATCGATCCCCTGGTGGTGTTGGATCCAGCCGCGGTCGAGGCCGCCGCGGCCGCGGCGGCGGGTGAGGTCACCGAGACTCCGGTGAGCGCGACCGCTACCGTCACCGAGACATCCGTCGCGATCACGCCCGCGCGGGCGGGCCGTGGGCTCCCCCGGGAAGAGCTCGCCCAGGCCCTCGTCGAGCGCCTCGTCGACCCCGACGCGCCCGACACGCTCGAGCTCTCATTCGACGCCATCCCGATCGAGCCGTTCGTGACCGATGCCGAGGTCGCGGCCGCCGCCGCCGCCGCCGAGCAGATGGCCCGCGACGTGGTGCTCACCCACAGCAAGGAGACCTGGACGATCCCGGCGACCACCGTTCGATCGTGGATCACGTTCAGCCCAACTGCCGAAGGCGACGTCCGTCCGGAGGTCGCGCCGACGGCGCCAACGGCGGCGCTCGCTGGTCTCGCCAAGAAGATCGACCGCGCCCCGAAGGACGCGTCGTTCCTCGTGGGGCGTGGGTCAGCCGTCGTGGGCGTGGTCGCGGCGAGGAACGGACGCGTGGTGGATGTCGCGGCATCCGCGGCGCTCGTAGCCCAGGCGGTCATGGATCGCGGCACGGCAGCCCCGGCGGAGACGCGGGAGCCGGTCGCCCTCACGATGGCGGTGGTGCCGCCGGACCTGACGACCGAGGAGGCGAAAGAAGCCGCGCCCCTCATGCAGCGGCTGTCGTCCTGGACGACCAAGTTCCACCGCTACGAGGCGAACGGGTTCGGCAACAACATCTCGATCCCGACGAGCGACATCAACGGGTACGTGGTCCAGCCCGGCGCCATCTTCGACTTCTGGGCTGCGCTCGGCCCCGTGTCGTACGAGCGCGGCTACCGGGACGGGGGCGCGATCCTCAACGGCCGTACCGAGCCGACCGGCGCGCTCGCCGGCGGGATCTGCTCCTGCTCGACGACGCTCTTCAACGCGGCCGCCCGCGCCGGGCTCGAGATTCTCGAGCGGGCCAACCACTACTACTACATCGACCGTTACCCGACGGGCCTCGATGCCACCGTCTGGAAGACGGGCGGCGCGACGCGGAGCATGCGCTTCCGCAATGACACCGCGTACCCGCTCCTGATCCGCGGGACCACCGGCCTCGACTACGTCAAGTTCGAGATCTGGGGACCACCCACCGGCCGCACCGTGACCTTCAGCGCGCCGACCATCAAGAACATCGTGCCCGCGACCGATTCGGTCCAGCAGACGACGAGCATCCCGGCCGGCACCAGGAAGCGGATCGAGTACCCGGTTAAGGGGATGCAGGTCTGGGTTACCCGGACTGTCCGCGACGCCTCCGGCACGGTCATCCACAGCAACACCTGGTACTCGAACTACAAGCGGGTCAACGGAATCGTGCTCGTCGGCGTGAAGGCGACGACGCCTCCCCCGACACCCACTCCCGGCCCGGTCCCGACACCAGCGCCCACGCCGCAGCCGACGCCCGAGCTCACGCCCGCTCCGTAACGGCGAGCGGGGCTCTCGCCGGACGCCGCCCGACGCGATCTACGGCGCCTGGCAGCCCGACGCCGCGGCTGCTTCCGGAACTGCCGGCCCGAGCCTGTACCCGTCGGTCATCGCGGCGAGGAACCGGGCGCGGAGCCCAGCCTCGGCCGTGATCCGCCAGTCCACGACGGCGTCCACCTCGGCCTCGTGCTTTCGCCATTCGAACCAGTTGATCAGCCGAAGAAGAGGGAAGCGCGAGAGCCCGTCGGCCGAGAAGACTTCTGTCAGCCAGGCCGACTTGATGGCCGGTTCGCGTGCCCCGCCACCGCCGGGACGGTAGAACGCCGCCGACTCGACGATGGCGAGGGGCTTGTCGTACCGCTCGGCGTAGCCAGCATAGAAGTCCGGCGCCGGGTCGCCGCCGCCCGGGGGTGAGCCCGTGATCATCCCGGCGAACGTGCCGGCGGCCGGGACCTCGTTCTCGCCCCAGGGATAGGCGGTTCCCCAGTGGTAGAGGCTCATCCCGACCCAGTCCACGGCGTCGTCGCCCGGCCAGTACGGGGCATACGGATCATCATCGGCGCCCAGGGAGCCATCGCCGTTCGTATCGAGCAGCCGGGCGGCCCGGCTGTCGGGCTTCGCCTCGTATCGGCCGCCGGTGTAGGGGTAGCCCGCGCCCTGGTTGGGCGCCCAGAGCGTGGCGGAGGACGGGGCGGTGGTGTGTATCGCGTCGGCCACGCGGCGGAACGCCGCCACGTACACAGTTGGGTCCTGGCCCCACGGGTACCACGAGCCGTTCATCTCGTGCGCGAACCTGACCAGCGTGGGCACGCCAATTCGTGCCGTATCCGGCGAGCCGGACGGCGAGGTCGGTGGTCGCCCGGTCGGTCACCGTGTCCAGCCCGCCCCACGGCTCCAGCGTCGTCACGAGAACGGCCCCTGCCTTGCGGGCCTGGGCCGCGGCAGCATCGAGGTTCTCCACGTCCGCCGGCCCGAGCGGAAAGGCGACGAAGCTCACGACGGCGGCGGGCGGTTCGCCGAGGCGGCTCGTCAGGTCCGCGACCGTCTCGGTGCCCCAGTCGATGTTCATGCCCACCCACACGCCCTCGGCGGGTCCATGGCGCGCGAGCGTGCCCAGCGCGGCGGCCGAGATGACGGGGCTCGGGCACGAGCTGCTCGGGTTGGCCGCGGGGGTTGACGCTGCCGTCGCCGCGGGCGTTGCCGGTGCGTCGGTCACGGCAGGCGGGGCGGCCGAGCACGCAGCGAGGACCAGCGCGAGCGTGAGCCCGGACAGGCTCGGGGGGCCGGCGCGTCGACACAAGATCACGATGCGCATCCCAGGCAAGGGGCAACGGGCGCAAGGCGCCGCGCCGGGGGGAGGCTGGTGGAGATGGGGGAGAGTCGAACTCCCCGTCCGAAACCCGTGACCCGGGCCCACTACGAGCGTGTCCGATGCTTGATCTCGGCCGGCCCACCCCCATCGGCAGGGGCGATGACCGTCCCAGCTGCGTGTCCCTAGATCGGGCTTGACTCCCGGCTACGCGGCGCTTGCCGAGGCTGCACCTCCGCTGATTGACGCTTCCACGGCCCACGGAGGGGAGGCCGCTTCCACGCTCACTCTACCGCCTAAGCGGCGTAAGCGAGAGCAGGCTGCTTGTTGGCAGGTACTTCGTTTTGCCGCCTTTTAACGAGGCCAGAGCGGCATCCTCGGCTCGCGTTCCCGGGCTGCGGGGCCCCGTCGAGACCACGCATCCCCACCGATCGGAGCGGCACGCTGGCCGTTCCGCGCCGGCACTCGACCGGCGATGCCCATTCTACCGCGCGGAGCTGCAGACAGCCCGAACGGCCCTTGACCCGGTCCGGGGGCGCGCCGTCGCCCGGGTGAGGCCCGGTGCCTCGACCTTCCCTCAGGAGCCCCGGGCGGACCGGTAGACACGGAACCAAACGGTCGAGCATCCGATCGAGCGACGCCCTCGGCGTGCCCGGCTCGTGGGCGTGCGCCGGGTCACGGACGAGGAAGTTGTTGACGGCGAGCATCGTCGTTCGCACTCATCGTCTCAGGTGGACCCGGCGCCGCTCGACCCTATCGACCGCGGCGGGAGTCCGCCATCTCGCGGGCGATGTCGCGCTTCGCATCGCGGTCGGCGATGTCGCGGCGGCGGTCGTGGAGCTGCTTGCCGCGCGCGAGCCCGATCTCGAGCTTGGCGTGGCTGCGGTCGTCGATGTACAGGCGCAGGGGCACGAGCGTAAGGCCCTTCGATTTCGTCGTCCCGAGCAGCTCGTGGATCTCGTCCTTGTGGAGGAGGAGCTTTCGGGTCCGCTTCGCCTCGTGGTTGTACCTGTTGCCCGTCGCATACGGGGCGATGTGGGCGCCGACGAGCCAGGCCTCGCCGCGCTCGATCCGGGCGAAGGCCTCCTGGAGGCTCACGTGCCCGGCACGGATCGACTTGATCTCCGTCCCGGTCAGGACGATGCCCGCCTCGAACGTCTCCTCGACGTGGAACTCGTGGCGAGCCTTGCGGTTGAGGGCGATGGTCTTCTCGCCCATGAGGGCGACTGCTCCTTCGTGGTGGTGCGGGCACGGGGCGCGGGACGCGTCGCTGCGGGCGGCCCGAGTGACGTCGCGATCATCGCGCAGGTGGGCTCCGGACGCACGAACGCCGGCCCCGTCGGGACCGGCGTTCGAACGCGTTTCGAGTTGCCCACCCGCTGGGGCGTCCGTCAGGCGGCCGCCTCCGGCGAGGTGGTGCAACGACGCGGACTACTGTCTGTCACTGCACATCACCTCCTTTCGGTCGGGCGAACCGTACAAGACCTCGTGCGATCTGGCAAGGCTCTTCACGCACGCGTAGAGACGCGATCAGGCGGCGCGCGCAAGGCCCGGCAGCTGGGCCGCCGCCCCGAGGGCGTCGAGCGCGGCATCGATGTACGGGTCACCCGTCGCCGCCGGCTCGCCCGCCCCCGCCCGGTCCGCAGCGACGACGACATCCGGCTGGAGCCCCTTCTCGTGAATCCAGCGCTTGTCGGGGGTGAGCCATTTCGCAATCGTGAGGCGGAATCCACCCGATTCCGCCGTCAGGTCCACCCACTGCTGGATCGTGCCCTTACCGAACGTCGTCTCGCCGACCAGCGTGCCGCGCCCCGTGTCCTGCAGGGCGCCGGCGACGATCTCGCTCGCCGACGCGCTGCCGCCGTTCACGAGGACGGCGACCCGGACGTCGGCATCCGTCGCCGCCCCGCCGGACTCAGCGTTCGTGGCCACCTGCGTGCCGTCGGCCGCCTCCTCCCAGAAGATCGGACCGTCCGCGATGAACTGGCTCGCGATCGCGCGAGCCGCGGTCACGTAGCCGCCGGGGTTGTCCCGCAGGTCCACGACGAACTTCGTGACACCCTGCCCGCGGGCGGTCTGGACCGCAGTACGCGAACTGGCGCGCCGCGTTGTCCGAGAACCCGGAGACTCGGATGTACGTGGCCGCACCGCCGGCGAGGTCGCGCGTCTCGACCTGCCGGGAGACGATCGTGTCGCGGACGATCGGCACATCGAACGCCGCCCCGCCGTCGCGCACCAGGGTGAGCGTCACCGTCGATCCGCGTGGGCCACGGACGCGCGCGATGGCTTCGTCGAGCGTCTCACCGTCCACCGTGCGCCCGTCGACCGCCATGATGACGTCGCCCGCCCGAATCCCCGCCCGCTCCGCGGGCGAGTCGTCGATCGGGGCGACGACGACGAGCCGACAAGATGGTCCGATCGTCGCGCATGCACCCGCCGTCGGATCCGTGGGGCGCGTGGTGACCTCGGCCCCGACACCCGAGAACTCGCCGCCGATCGACTCGCGGGCCTTGCGGAGCTCGTCGGGGCTCATGTATGCGGAGTACGGGTCGTCGAGGGCCCCGACCATCCCGTCGATGGCGCCCTGGATGAGCTTCTCGCGGTCGACGTCGCCGACGTAGCTCTTCGTGATCGACTCGTAGACGTCCCAGAACGGGGCGAACCGCGCGGCGTCCTCGGCGGGCGTTCCCGGCGTCGTCGCGGTTCGGGCGCCGAGCGAGAAGCCGGACAGGAAGAGCGCCGCGCCGGCGAGGACCGCGACGGCGGCGAGCGCCAGCTGGAGGGATCCGAAGCGTCGGCGGCGGGCCGGCTCGCGGCTCGGCGAGCGAGGGCTCCAGCGCGGCGAGCGACGGGCTCCGCGCCGGGGGGACAGAGTCGGTCATCGGTGGGTCCATCCGGGGGTCTGGCGGGGCGTCGCTGGCGCGGGGAGGAAGCGTACATCGGGGGGCCGGATTCGGCCGCCAAGGGCACCGGGCTCAGCGCGCGAGGTAGCTCCGCACCGAGAGCCAGGAGCCCGCGACCCCCACGCCCAGGCCGGTTCCCACGACGAGGAGGACGATGTCGCGGGCCAGGGTCCCGAGCTCGAGCGGCAGGACGCGGAAGAAGCCGAACATCATCTCGCCGACCGGTCCGGCGGCCAGCGCGAGGATCAGGATGGTCACCCCGGCCCCCAGCAGTCCCGACGAAGGCGCCCTCGAAGATGAACGGCCACCGGATGAACGCGTCCGATGCGCCCACGAGCCGCATGATCTCGATCTCCTCGCGCCGGGCGACGACGGCCAGCCGGATCGTGTTGACGATGATGAACAGGACGACGAACCCGACGACGACGAGCACCACGACGCCGCCCGTGCGCAGCACGTCCGTGACGGAGGTGAGGCGGTCGACGAGCTGCTGGACCTCCACGACCTCCTCGACGACCTCGTCGTGCGACGACAGGAGGTCGACCACCGCCTGGTAGTCGCGGGGATCGACGAGGCTCACCTCGAGGCTCGCCGGGAGCGGGTTGCGGTCCAGGTATCCGGTCAGGTCGACCTGTCCGCGCTCCCGCAGCCGGGCCTGGAACCGGGCGAGTGCCTCGTCTTTCGAGACGTAGCGGACGTCGCTGACCTCCGGCAGGGCCGCGACCTCGACGGCGAGTGCCTGGGCCTGGACCACGAGGACGGCCTCGGATCCGGGCACATCGCGGAGGTCGGCCACGATCTCCACCTTCTCCTCGACGTAGGCCACGCCGGCCGAGAGCCCGGCCTGCAGCAGCCAGAAGCCGGCCAGGAGGAGGAGCATCAGGGCCATCGTCGCGATCGCCGCCAGGCTCATCAGGGCGTTGCGGCGAATCCCCTGGAGGGCGCGCCCGACGCTGAAGGCAAGGAAGCGGGGAAAGCCCATGAGTGGCGCTCATGTCACGCCCTCAATCCTCGCGATGGTAGCCACCGACCCCGTCGCGCACGATGCGCCCCTCCTCCAGTGCGACGACCCGCCGCCGGAGCGATGTGACCACCTCCGCGTTGTGCGTCGCCATCAGGACCGTGACCCCGAGCTCGTTGATCCGGAGGAGGAGCTGGATGATCTCCCAGGAGATGAGCGGGTCGAGATTGCCCGTCGGCTCGTCGGCGATGATCAGGCGCGGCTCGTGGACGAGGGCCCGAGCGATCGCCGTCCGCTGCTGCTCGCCGCCGGAGAGGGTGGTCGGGAGCTGGTCGGCCTGGGCGCTGAGGCCGACGACCGCGAGCGCCTGCTCCACGGCCGGGCGGATCCGTCGGCGCGGCGTCCCGGTCACCTCGAGGGCGAACGCGACATTCTCGCGCACGGACCGGGCGGGCAGCAGCTTGAAGTCCTGGAAGACGATCCCGATCCGGCGCCGCAGGTCGGGCACCTTGCGCCGCGCGACCCGGGCGAGGTCGCGGCCATCGACCACCACCTCGCCGGCGGTCGGCAGCTCGTCGCGGATCAGGAGCTTGAGAAGGGTCGACTTGCCCGCGCCCGACGGCCCGACGAGGAAGACGAACTCCCCTTCGCCGAGAGTGAGGTCCACTTCGCGCAGGGCGACCTTGCCGTTGGAATACGTCTTGCCAACGCCGCGCAGGGCCAGGACGGGACGTGCGGCGGGCCCGGGACCGGGAGCCGGCTCGGGACTCCAGGTGGGCTCGGATGCCGGCGGGGGGAGGGCGGCGCTCGTCACGATCGGCTCGAGGCTACCACCGCGCCCGGGATTCGTCCCGTTGCTCGCCTCACAGCACCGCGAGGGTGATCGGGACGTAGCGCGAGAAGTCCGCGAACGGGCGATCCCAGCAGATGAGGGCCGGGAAGTCCTCGATCCGAAGGCCCGCCTCGAGCAGCGCGGTCACGGCTTCACCCGCGGCGCCGGACACCCAGGCGGAGAAGGCACCCCGCGGCTCCACGGACCGAAGAAGATGCCCCAGGACGCCGGGCAGGAGCGCGGCGTCCTCGACAGCGAGCGGCCCGATCCGCCCGACCTCCGAGGCATACCCGTAGCCCACGACTCGCCCGTCCCCGGCTTCGTACAGGTGGCCCAGGCGCCCGGTCTCGCGCAGGTACGCGTGGTCCTGCGGATGGGCGTAGCCGAGCGTCGCCCGGTCCAGCGCCTCGAGCGACGTGGCCAGCCAGCGCGCCCCGGGCCCGTCGGTCGGGCCGGCCGCAAGCAGCTCGAAGGGGACGGCTCGGACGTCTCCGGGCAACGGCGGCGGGGCGGCGCGGCTGGGACGACCCACGAGCTCCAGCACGGGGACCCGGGGCACGATGCCGCGGCGGGCATAGAGGGCGTTGGAGATCGGCTGTGCGGCGTCGGTGCACGTCGCCAGGGTCGCGGAGTCGCCTTCGGCCGGAAGAACGGCCTCGAGGAGCGCCTGGCCGAGCCCACGGGCCTGCTCGTCGGGGTGGACGAACAGCATGCCGAGGAACCACACGTGTTCGCGACGGCTCGCCGACGCAAACGCGACGACACGCTCGGCGCCGTCGGGCCCCGACCTCACCGCCACGAGGAAGAGCTCGGGATCGGTCCGCCGCAGATGGGCGAGCAGCTGCACCAGGGGCCCCGGGGCGGAGATCATCGCGGGCCGGCCCACCTTCGCCCCGTAGCCGTCGAGGCCGGCGCGCCACACGTCGGCGCAGGCCGGCAGCTCGTCCTCCCGGGCCGCGCGCAGGACGAGGCCGTCCCGGCGCTCCGTCACGCCACCTCGCCGGCGCCGGCCAACGGTGCCCCGGTGGCCTCCCGCTCCATCTCGGCCTGCATGAAGCCGTCCAGCTCTCCGTCGAGCACCGCGGCCGTGTTGGACGTTTCGTACGCGGTGCGGTGGTCCTTCACCATCTGGTAGGGGTGCAGGACGTAGCTCCGGATCTGGTTGCCCCAGCCCGCCTCGACGTGCTCGCCCTTGAGGCGGCGGAGCTCCGCCTCCTTCTCCTCCAGCGCCCGCTCGAGCAGGCGGGCCTTCAGGACGCGGGTCGCGGTCTCCCTGTTCTGGGTCTGCGAACGCTCGTTCTGGCTCTGCACGACGATCCCCGACGGGAAGTGAGTCAGCCGCACCGCGGAGTCGGTCTTGTTGACGTGCTGGCCGCCCGCGCCCTGGCTGCGATAGGTATCGACCCGGATCTCGTCCCAGTCGAGCTCGATCTCCTCGACGGCCTCGTCGACCTCGGGCAGGACCTCCACGAGCGCGAACGTCGTCTGCCGGCGCTTCTGGGCGTCGTACGGGCTGATCCGGACCAGGCGATGGACCCCGCGCTCGGCGCGCAGCCAGCCGTAGACCCGCCGCCCGCCGATCTCGACCGTCACGCTCTTGAGGCCTGTCTGCTCGCCCTCGGTCTGGTCCACGATCTCGGTCCTGAAGCGGTGCCGCTCCGCCCAGCGGAGGTACATCCGCAGGAGCATCTCCGCCCAGTCGGTGGCCTCGGTACCGCCGGCGCCCGCGCTGATCGAGATGATCGCCCCGCCCCCGTCGTACTCCCCGGAGAAGAGGAGCGCGGTGCGCTCGAGCTCGTAGGTGGCCAGCAGCGCCGCCGCGTCGCGCAGGATCTCGGCGAGCATGTCGGCGTCATCGGCCTCGGAGGCCAGGTCGAAGAGCTCGTCCAGGCTGGCGGCTCGGCCCTCCAGGTCACGCCAGAGCTCGACTTCGGTCCGCAGGCCGTCGGCCTCGCGCAGGATCCTCTGCGCCGCGCGCTGGTCGTCCCAGAATCCGGGCGCCCCGGTCAGCCTCTCGAGCTCGGCCAGGCGGGCTTCCCGGGTGGGAAGGTCAAAGACGCCCCGAGGTCGCGCGGATCCGCTCGACGAGGTCGCGCAGGTCGGATCGTTCCACTAGATCCGGCCTCGAACGTCCTGGAGCAGGATCGGCCGGAGCTCGATCAGCCGGAGGGCCGTCTTGCTGCGGGCGACGACGGGGTTCACGCAGGGGCAGTACGCGTTGTGCGCGCAGACGCCGCAGTTGCCGTCGCAGTCGAGCGCGGCGGCGTAGCTGCAGGAACGGCAATCGCGCTCACACGCGATCAGATCCACGAAGCTGGCTTCCTCGACCTGCTTCACCATTCCTCCGCTGCGGCCGGCTGGGGCGTATGGCGACGTGGTGGCCCGACGTGTGGGGTCACCGGGTGCGCTCGCCGCGTGCGCGCGCAGCATCAGCGGGAGTATATGCGGCGAACGCGGAGCGGCCAAGAGGGAGTTTTTCGTCCCGCGTCCCGCGTCCCGCGTCCCGCGGATCGCGGCGAGCGGCCGCACCGCGCGGCGGAAGGCCGAAGGGCTCAGCGCCCGTGGCACCTCTTGTACTTGAGTCCCGAGCCACAGTGGCAGGGGTCGTTGCGGCCCAGCTTGGCCCCCGGCCCTGCGCCCTGGGCAGGCGTGGCGGCGCGGTCGCCGACCTGCTGCTGCATGGCCCGGATGGCGGGCCCGGTCGGCAGGCCGCGGGCCACGACGCCGCTCGCGCCGACCGTGGTCGTGCCCTCAGGGCCGGGGGCCCGGCGCTGCGGGGCGGGGCGGGGCGCAGTCGCCATGGCCGTTGCCCCCGCCGCGAGGCTTGCAGCAAGCTGCTCCTCGTCGGCCGTCGGCGTCGGTGGCTGCTTCACGACCTGGACCCGGAAGATCGTCGTCGCCACCTGGTGGCGGATCAGCCCCTGCAGCTGGTCGTAGAGGCTGAACGCCTCCTTCTTGAACTCGTTGAGCGGATCCTGCTGAGCGTAGCCGCGGAGGCCGATGCCGCGCCGCATGTCGTCGAGCTCCGTGAGGTGCTCGACCCACAGCGAGTCGATCGTCCGCAGCAGGACCAGTCGCTCGACCATCGCCCAGTCGGTCTCGCCGACGTCGGCCTCCTTCTCCGCCAGCCGTGCCTCCGCCAGCTCGCGCAGATGTCCGGCCAGCGCCTCGCGGTCGCCGACCTCCCAGAGCTCGTCCTCGCTCGTGCCCGCGCCGTCGAGGCCCATGGCGCGCAGGGCCATCGAGAGGCCTTCCATGCCCCAGTCGTCCGGGTGCTCGCTGCCGCAGTGCTGGTCGAGCAGCGCCTCGAGGTCCTCGTCGAGGAAGGCGCGCACCGTGTCGGTCAGATCCTCGTTGTGGAGGACCTTGTCGCGCTCCGCGTAGATCGTCTCGCGCTGCTTGTTGATGACGTCGTCGAACTCGACGACGCGCTTCCGGATGTCGAAGTTGAAGCCCTCGACCCGGCTCTGGGCGCTCTCGATCGTCTTGCTCACGAGGCGCGACTCGATCGCCACATCGTCCTCGAGGCCCAGCCGCTCCATGAGGCCGGCCACGCGATCCGAGGCGAAGCGCTTCATCAAGTCGTCGTCGAGCGAGAGGTAGAAGCGCGACGAGCCCGGGTCGCCCTGGCGGCCGGCGCGGCCCCGGAGCTGGTTGTCGATCCGCCGGCTCTCGTGGCGCTCGGTGCCGATGATGTGGAGGCCGCCCGCGGCCACGACAAGGTCGTGCTCGGCGTCGCAGCGGGCCTTCGCCTCGTGGAAGACCTCGTCATAGGTCGCCTTGTCCACCTCGGCCGGGTTGAGGCCACGCTGGTGGAGCATCGTCGAGGTGAGGCCCGCCGGGTTGCCACCGAGAACGATGTCGGTGCCGCGGCCGGCCATGTTGGTGGCGATCGTCACGGCCGCCGTGCGCCCGGCCTGGGCGACGATCCCCGCCTCCTTCTCGTGGAACTTGGCGTTGAGGACCTCGTGCCCGATTCCGCGCCGCCGGAGGAGCTCGCCGAGGATCTCCGACTTCTCCACCGACACGGTTCCGACGAGGACCGGGCGACCGGCCTCGGTCATCTCCTCGATCTCGTCGATCACGGCGTTGAACTTGCCGTTCTCGTTCCGGAAGACCAGGTCCGCGTCGTCTGCCCGAATCATCGGCTTGTTCGTCGGGATGGCCACGACTTCGAGCTTGTAGATCTTGTGGAACTCCTCGCCCTCGGTCATCGCGGTGCCGGTCATGCCGGCCAGCTTGTCGTAGAGGCGGAAGTAGTTCTGGAAGGTGATCGTGGCCAGGGTCACCGACTCGCGCTGGACCCGCAGGCCCTCCTTCGCCTCGATCGCCTGGTGCAGGCCCTCGCTCCAGCGGCGGCCCGGCATCTGCCGGCCGGTGAACTCGTCCACGATGACGATCTCACCGTCCTTGACGAGGTAGTCCTTGTCGCGCCGGTACAGGGCATGGGCGCGGAGGGCCTGCTCGAAATGGCGGGCGAGGCGCGGGTCGGCGTCGTAGAGGTTCTCGACGCCGAGGAGCCGCTCCATCCGGTCCACGCCGTCCTCGGTGGGCGAGACGGCCTTGTCCTTGAGGTCGACGAAGTAGTCCCCGCCCTCCTCGGCGCCCTCGGGGCGGGCCTGGAGCTTGGGAACCAGGCGGGCGAACGTGTAGTAGAGATCGGCCGACTCCTCGGCCTGGCCGCTGATGATCAGCGGGGTCCGGGCCTCGTCGATGAGGATGTTGTCGACCTCGTCGACGATCCCGAAGAAACGCTCGCGCTGGACGCGCTCCTCGAGCTCGGTGACCATGTTGTCACGGAGGTAGTCGAAGCCGAACTCGTTGTTCGTGCCGTAGGTGATGTCGGCCGCGTACGCCTCGCGGCGGACGACGGGCCGCAGGTTGATCAGGCGCTCGTCGCTGGTGGGATAGCCGGGCTCGAAGACGTACGCCGTGTCGTGGACGATGATCCCGACCGACAGCCCGAGGAAGTGGAAGACCGGGCCCATCCACTGCGGATCGCGCCGGGCGAGGTAGTCGTTGACCGTCACGACGTGGACGCCCCGGCCCGTCAGGCCGTTGAGGATCGCGGCCAGCGGCGCGACGAGGGTCTTGCCCTCGCCGGTCTTCATCTCGGCGATCTTGCCCTGGTGGAGGACGGCCCCGCCGATCAGCTGGACGTCGAAGTGGCGCATGTCCGAGCGTCCGCCTCATCGCCTCCCGGGCGCAGGCGAAGACCTCGGGAAGGACCACGTCCATGGCTGCCTGGAGCCGCTCGTTCTCCCGCTTCCGGCGCGCCTTCTCCATGTCCCGGCGGCGTTCCGGGTCTTCCTGGTCGCGCTCGTCCTGGGTCGGGCCGAAATCGACCTGCACCTCGGCGAGCTCGGCCCGGATCTCGTCGACCCGGGCCCGGATCTCGGCGTCGGACTCGCCCTCGAGCTCCGGCTCGAGCGCGGTTCGCGGCATCGACGAGGGGCTGGATCCGCTTGACCTCGCGGTCGTTGGAATCGACGAACCGGGAGAAGAAGCCCATGACCATAGTCGAGCCAGTATACGGGCGGTCCCCTCGAGAGCTCCGGCAGGCCTCCGCCTACTTCCAGAAGCCGGAGCCGTACCCTCCGAGCAGGAGGACGAACGTGAGCACCGCGAGGCCGATCCAGAAGAGGGCCGCGACCGAGGTCCGGGTCGGGTTCATCTCCGGGTTCTTCAGGGCCGGCGGGTTCCAGCGGGGCGATTCGAGCTGGTCGCGCCAATCCTTCGGAGTCTCGGTCTGGGGCTCGAGGCCGCCCTGGCCATCGGGCCGGTGAAGCTGCAGGGTCATCGGTCTCCCGGATTGCTGGCCGGTGTGATGCCGGCGACGGGGTCGCTCCGTGCTGTCGGATCGGCCAGGCGCCGGGCGTCGACCGGCGTCGCGTGGTCGGGCTCCAGGTGGGCGCCGGTGCGGGCATCGATGAGGTGCTCCACGCCGTCCTCCCAGAGGATCATCTCCTGGGTGAGCGTCACCTCCGAAGAGAAGAGCGCTCCGACCGACTCGCCGCGATGGATGCGCCGGATCGCCTCGCCGATGAGCGGCGCGACGGAGAGCGTGGTGATCACCGGCAGGCGCTTCTCGGGCGGCAGGGGGATGGAGTCCGTCAGGACCACCTCGCGCAGGCCGGACGCGGCGATCCGGTCGATCGCGGGGTCGGACAGCACGCCGTGCGTCGCGCAGGCGTAGATCTCCTCGACCCCCTCGCCCCGGAGCGCGCGGACCACCTCGGAGAGCGTGCCGCCCGTGTCGATCTCGTCGTCGACGATGATCGCCCGGCGGCCGCGGACCTCGCCGATGACGTTCAGCACCTCGGCCCGGTCCAGGTTGCCGACGCGCCGCTTCTCGATGATCGCGAGGGGCGCGTCCAGCAGCTCGGCGAACGTCCGCGCCCGCTTCGCATACCCGAGGTCCGTCACGACCACGAGGTCCTCGATCTTCTTCTGGCGGAAGTAGTTGGAGAGGAGGTGGACGGCCGTGAGCTCGTCGACGGGGATGTTGAAGAAGCCCTGGATCTGGCCCTGGTGGAGGTCCATCGAGAGGACCCGGTCGGCCCCGGCCACGGTGATCATGTCGGCCACCAGGCGGGCGGTGATCGGGACCCGGGGCTGATCCTTCTTGTCCGAGCGGCCGTAGCTGTAGAACGGGATGACGGCCGTGATTCGCCCCGCGCTCGCCCGCTTGAACGCGTCGATCATGATCAGGAGCTCCATGATCGACTGGTTGACGGGGCGGCAGGTCGGCTGGACGAGGAACACGTCCTTCTCGCGGACGTTGTCCAGGATCTTGACGAAGATGTTCTCGTTGGCGAACGAGAAGACCTCCGCCTCTCCGAGCTTCATCCCGAGATAGCGGCAGATCTTGCGGGCCAGGCCCGGGTTGGCGTTCCCGGTGTAGACGTCGAACGAGTCGGAGTACACGGGCGCCTCCTCCGCGCCGAACCCCCTCACGCGAGCGTGCCGCTCCCGGAGCCGGGTCCCGCGTCGGGATCGTCATTGTCGCCCATGCCCCCGCGCTCCGCCAGCCCTTCGCTGAAGGCGGCGATTCCGACGACCCGATCCCCCTCGTTGAGGCGCATCGTGATGACGCCGCGGGCGCCGGACGAGTACCGGTTGATCGTGTTGGTCTGCGTACGGACCACCTGGCCGCCGGCGCTGATGAGGAGGAGCTCCTCGTCGGCCTCGGTGACCTGCTGGACGGCCGCCACGCGGCCCGTCTTGCGCCCCTCGAGCGGGATCAGCATCACGCCCTGCCCGCCGCGGTGCTTGCGCCGGAACTCGGACAGCGCCACGCGCTTGCCGTAGCCGGTCTCGGTAAGGACGAGGAGGTCGCGCTCCGGCTGGACGACGCTCATCGACACGACCTCGTCGCCTGCCCGGGCGAGGCGGATCCCGATGACCCCCGCCGCGTCGCGTCCCATGGCCCGGACCTCGGTCTCGGCGAAGCGGGCGAGCTTGCCGAGCGCGGTCGCGATGATCACGTCGTCGTGGCCGGCCGCCACGCCAACCCAGGCCAGCTCATCGTCGTCCGCCAGCGTGATCGCCCGGATCCCGGACGAGCGGACCTTCTCGAACTGCTCGAGGGGCGTCTTCTTGATCACGCCGCGGCGAGTCGCCATCACGAGGTAGCGGCCAGCCTTGAAGTCCGGGACGACCAGCGTCGCCGTCGGAACCTCGCCCGCCTCCACCTGGACGCCCGGCAGGTTGATGATCGGGATCCCCTTCGCCTGGCGGCTGGCGTCGACCACCGCATGGACCTTGGCCGAGAAGACCCGGCCGCGGTTCGTGAAGAAGAGACCCCAGTCGTGGGTGTTGGCCACGAGGAGGCTGTCGACCGCGTCCTCTTCGCGCGTGACGTGGCCGATGATCCCCTTGCCTCCGCGGCCCTGGCGGCGGTAGGTGGCGACCGGCTGGCGCTTGATGTAGCCGCGCCGGCTGATCGTGACGACCACGTCCTCGTCCGCGATGAGGTCCTCGTCCGTCAGCTCGCGACTGGAGTCGTCGACCACGCGCGTCCGGCGCTCGCCGGCGTACTTCCGCTTCAGCTCGGTGAGCTCGTCCTTGATGATGGCCAGGACGCGCGACGGGTTGGCGAGGATGTCCTCCAGCTCCGCGATGAGCTGAATGACCGCGAGGTACTCGTCCTCGATCTTCTTGCGCTCGAGGGCGGCCAGGCGGGCCAGCCGCATGTCGAGGATGGCCTGGGCCTGGATCTCGGAGAGCCCGAAGCCGGCGATCAGGTTCGCGCGCGCGGTCTCGACGTCCGCCGATGCGCGGATCGTGCGGATCACCTCGTCAAGGTGGTCAAGGGCGATCTTGAGGCCCTCGAGGACGTGCGCCCGATCGCGCGCCTTGCCCAGGTCGTACTCGGTCCGGCGCCGGACGATCTCGCGGCGGTGCTCGATGTGGTGCGCGATGACCGACTTGAGCGGGAGCGTCTGGGGCTGTCCGTCGACGAGGGCCAGCATGTTCAGGTTGAACGCCAGCTGCATCGCCGTGTGCTTGAACAGGTTGTTCAGCACGGTGTGGGGGTTGGCGTCGTTCTTGATCTCGATGTAGATCCGCATCCCGTCGCGGTCGGATTCGTCGCGCAGGTCGGCGATCCCGTCGATCCGCTTGTCCTTGACGAGATCGGCGATCTTCTCGAGGAGGGTCGCCTTGTTCACCTGGTAGGGCAGCTCGCTGACGATGATCGCGATCCGGTCGCGGCGAGCCTCCTCGAACGCGACCTGGGCCCGCATGACCACGCGCCCGTGGCCGTGGGCGTACATCTGGCGGATGGCGTCCACGGTCTCCATGGCGCCCGTGATCGGGTTCTTCTGCTGCTCGTAGCGGAAGATGGAGCCGCCGGTGGGGAAGTCCGGACCCCGGACGTAGGCGCACAGGTCGTCGGAGGTCAGCTCGGGATCGTCGACCAGGGCGATCTCGGCGTCCACGATCTCGCCGAGGTGGTGGGGCGGGATGTTGGTGGCCATCCCGACGGCGATCCCCGATGAACCGTTGATGAGCAGGTTCGGAAGCTTCGCCGGGAGGATCGTGGGCTCGCGGTGCTGGCCGTCGTAGTTGTCGGCGAAGTCGACCGTCGCCTTGTCGATGTCCGCGAGCATCTCGGCTGCGATCGCCGTCAGTCGCGCCTCCGTGTAGCGCATCGCCGCCGCGGAGTCGCCGTCGACCGAGCCGAAGTTGCCCTGCCCGTCGATCAGCGGGTAGCGCATCGAGAAGTCCTGGGCCAGGCGAACGAGGGCGTCGTAGATCGCCGCGTCGCCATGAGGATGGAGCTTGCCCATCACCTCGCCGACGATTGCCGCGCACTTCCGGAAGGAGCTCGTGGCCGAGAGCCCCATCTCGCCCATCGTGTAGAGGATCCGGCGGTGGACGGGCTTGAGCCCGTCGCGCACGTCCGGCAGGGCGCGGGCGACGATCACGCTCATCGCGTAGTCGAGGTAGGACGTCCGCATCTCGTCCTCGATGCGGATCGAACGGACGTCGCCCAGGTTGTCGGTCACGGTCGCGTTCTCCGGTGGCGGGGCGCGGAACAGCGGGTCAAGGCAGCGCGGGAGCGGGTCATGGCAGCCGTCTCCCGGCGGCCGGGCGGGCCGGGCTCGCGGCGAGGAAGGCGGCCGCCTCGGCGGCCGCGATCGAGGTGGAGGGAGCCCCCGGCGTCCGCCGGATCCCGGCCAGCGTCAACCGGACCGCCGCGCCGTCCGCGGCGGCAAGCTTCGCCAGTGTGTCGCGCAGCACCCACGCCCGGTTGCCGTCGGCGGTCGCCGCCGCAGCCAGCGCCTGGGCGCGGCAGAAGGCGACGACCGGCGCCGGGTCCACCTTCGCCAGCTCCCGGAGCGCCCACGAGAGGGCCTTCTGGACGTCGGGCTCGGCGTCGCCGATCAGCTGCCCAACGAGGTCGAGGCTGCGCCCGATCGTGGACGCGGAACGCCCGGCCGGGTGGCCGCGATGCGGCAGGGTGGCGATGGTGGACCCGACGAGCCGGCGTTCCCACCGGCTGCGGCTGTAGACGAGCTGCTCGAGCTCCGCCCAACGGTACGGCTCGGCAAGGATGCCGGAAGCCGCCGCCCCGGCCAGGGTGTCGACGGTGATCCAGTCGTCGGCGTCCTGCCCGATCCGCCGGATCACCTGCCAGGTTCGCTCGGGGTCGACGGCCACGGTCCAGCCGAGGACGTGGATGGCCAGCCAGCGGAGCTCGCGGATCTCGTCACTCGCGAGCGCTTCCGCGGCCACGAGCAGCCGCGCCGGCCCGACCCCGCGGAGCTCGCGTCGGAAGCCGGCAGCGACCGCGTCGAGGAGTGGCGTTCGGACCCCGAGCGTGGGGCCGATCCCCGGCGCGACCAGGCGCTGGCCGGCGCGGTAGTCCGGATCGGCCAGCGTGGCGAGCCCGGAGTGGGCAGCCCGCGTCAGCCCGCGCGGGTCGTCGAGGTGGTCGGCGAGGGCATGGCCGAGGGCCCGCGCCGCGGGCAGGTGCGCGGCCACGAACGCGCGGGCAGCCGTCGTGGCCGGGCTCGGGGCGTGGCTCGACTCGGTGCCGCGCGCCGCGGTCACGACGCTCACCGGGACGTCCCTTCCCCGGCATCTTCCGGCACGAGCCGGAAGTCGTAACGCTCCTTCAGCTCCGCGAGCTGCGCCGCGGGCGCGGCCACGTACAGCGCGTCGGCGGTCGCGAGGACGACGCCCGTGTCGGCATCCAGCAGACGCGCGGTCATCGTCAGCAGGCGCTTCCGCCGCTCGACCAGCCGTCCCTCGCCGCGGAGGCGCGTGCCCACGGGAACCGGCCGCTTGTAGTCGATCGACATCCTCGCCGTGAATCCCCAGGCGTCCGCGGCGGCCAGCGCCCAGCCCATCACCTCGTCGAGGATCGTGGCCACGATCCCGCCGTGGGCGATCCCTTCCCAGCCCTGGAACTCCGGGCGCAGGGTGAGCTCCGTCCAGCACATCTCGCCGTCCACGTGGAGGACGAGGTGGAGGCCGTGCGTGTTGAGCTCTCCGCAGGCGAAGCAGGCGTGCGGCGAGACGACGTAGCGGCCAGCGGCCGTCACCACCTCAGACGTCAAGGTTGCGAACCTTGCGTGCCTCGGACTTGATGAAGTCCTTGCGGGGCCCCACCTTCTCGCCCATCAGCATCGTGAAGATCTCGTCCGCTTCGACGCCGTCGTCCACGAGAGCTCGCAGGAGCGTGCGCGTCTCCGGGTTCATCGTGGTCTCCCAGAGCTGGTCGGCGTTCATCTCGCCGAGGCCCTTGAAGCGCTGGACGCTGGCGTTCTTCGCGTTCAGCTTCTTCAGGGCGGCCTCGCGCTCCTTCTCGGTCTGGGCATAGAGGGTCTGCTTGCCGGTGCTCACGCGGTAGAGCGGCGGCTGCGCGATGAAGAGGTGGCCGTTCTCGATCACCTGCGGCATGTGCCGGTAGAAGAAGGTGAGCAGCAGCGTCCGGATGTGGGCGCCGTCGACGTCGGCGTCGGTCATGATGATCACGCGGTGGTAGCGCAGCTTGGTGAGGTCGAACGTCTCGCCGATGCCGGCTCCGAGGGCGATGATCAGGGGCCGGACGTTCTCGCTCGAGAGGACCTTGTCGAGCCGCGCCTTCTCGACGTTGAGGACCTTGCCCCGCAGCGGGAGGACCGCCTGGAAGCGGCGGTCTCGGCCCTGCTTCGCCGAGCCGCCCGCCGAGTCGCCTTCGACGATGTAGAGCTCGCTCCGCGCTGGGTCGCGCTCCTGGCAATCGGCCAGCTTCCCCGGGAGTGACATCCCCTCGAGGGCGCCCTTGCGAATGACGAGGTCGCGTGCCTTGCGCGCGGCCTCGCGGGCCCGCGCAGCCGTCAGGCTCTTCTCGATGATCCGTCGGCCGTCGGCCGGATTCTCGTCGAGATGCTGGGCGATCCCCTCGGTGACGGCGGTCTGGACCTGGCCCTTGACCTCGGCGTTGCCGAGCTTCGCCTTGGTCTGCCCCTCGAACTGCGGCTCCACGAGCTTCACGGAGACCACCGCGGTGAGGCCCTCGCGCACATCGTCGCCGGAAAGGTTGACGTCGTTGTCCTTGAGGATCCCGGCGCGTCGGGCCCAGTCGTTGAGGGAGCTCGTGAGGGCGGCCCGGAAGCCCGTGATGTGGGTCCCGCCGTCGACCGTGTTGATGTTGTTGGCGAAGGCGAAGACGTTCTCCGTGAACGAATCGTTGTACTGGAAGGCGACCTCGATCGTCGTGGCGCCGTCCCGCCGCTCGACCGCGATCGGCCGCGCGTGGAGGACCTCCTTGTGGCGGTTGAGGTGGCGCACGAACGAGACGAGCCCGCCCTCGAAGTAGAACGAGCGCTCCCGGTCGGCGCGCTCGTCGAGCAGGGCGATCCAGAGCCCCTTGTTGAGGTATGCCGACTCGCGGAGTCGCTGGGCGATCGTATCGAAGCTGAACTCGACTCCCTCGAACATCTCGGGATCGGCCCGGAAGGCCGTCCGAGTTCCCCTGCGAGCTCCCTGGGGCCCCATCTTCGTGACTGGCGTCGAGGGCTTGCCGCGGACGTACTCCTGCGCCCAGACATGCCCGTCGCGGGCCGTCTCGACGCGAAGCCACTCCGAGAGCGCGTTGACGACGCTGACGCCGACGCCGTGCAAGCCGCCCGAGACCTTGTAGCCGCCGCCGCCGAACTTGCCCCCGGCGTGCAGGACCGTGTGGACGACCTCGAGCGCGTCCTTGCCGGTCGCGTGCTTCCCGACCGGCACACCGCGTCCGTCGTCGGTCACCACGACCGTCGCGTCGGGCAGGATCCGCACCTCGATCCGCGTGGCATGACCCGCCATCGCCTCGTCGATCGAGTTGTCGACGACCTCCCAGACGAGGTGGTGGAGCCCGCGCGCGTCCGTCGAGCCGATGTACATGCCGGGTCGGCGGCGCACGGCCTCGAGCCCCTCGAGCACCTGGATGCTGGCCGCCGTGTACTCGGCCGCGCCAGCGCCGCGACGGGCCTTCCCGCCGCCCGACTTCGCGGCCCCGGAGGTCGCCTCAGCCCGATCCGTCACCCGTTCCCTCCGGTCAACCGCTCGTAGAGCCGCCCCAGCTCCTCGTCGCTGTACCACTCGATGATGATGCGGCCGCCACGCCGCGAGCGCGCCAGGCGCACCTTCGTCCCGAGCGCTCGCCGGAGGTCGTCCTCGACGCGTTCGAGCTCCGCTTCGACTGGACGGGGACGTCCCGGCGGCGCGGGCTGATCGACCGTCGTCGCGCAGCCGCCGGGCAAGCTCCTCGACCTGGCGGACCGAGAGGCCCCGTGCGATCGCCAGGGCGAGGAGCTCGCGCTGCGCGAGCGGGGCGAGGCCCAGCATCGCCCGACCGTGGCCCTCGCTGATCCGCCCGGCGCCGATGGCGTCCTGAACCGCCGGCTCGAGATCGAGGAGCCGCAGGGTGTTCGCAACCGTCGGCCGTGCCTTACCGACACGATCGGCGATTTCTTCGTTCGTCATGCCGAACAGTTCGCGGAGCTGCTCGTAGGCGTGAGCCGCGTCGATCGCGTTCAGATCTGCCCGCTGGAGGTTTTCCACGAGGGCGAGCTCGAGCTGATCCTGCTCGCCGGCCTGCCGAACGACGGCAGGGATCCGATCGAGCCCAGCCATCCGGGCGGCCCGCAGGCGGCGCTCACCGGCGACGAGGCGGTAGCCGTCCAGTGTCTCGGTCACCAGGATGGGCTGCAGGACGCCGTGGGCGGCGATGCTCGCCGCGAGCTCGGCGAGCGCCTCGTCGTCGAAGGAGGTTCTTGGCTGGTGTGGGTTCCGCTCGATCTGGTCGAGCGCGATCTCGGCCGGGCCGGGCGTGGCGGCGACGGCCTGTGGGATGAGAGCCGAAAGCCCACGTCCGAGCGTCGACGCCCGGGGCGGTCGAGCGCTCACGCTGGTCTCCCGATCGCGTTGCGAACGCCGCGTCCCTGGAGCTCGGTCGCGAGGGCGCGGTAGGCGGCGGCGCCCCGGCTCTCCGGGGCGTACTGGGCGATGGGACGGCCATGGCTCGGCGCCTCGGCGAGACGGACGCTGCGGGGCACGACCGTGTCGTAGACGGCGTCGGGGAGGTGGCGGCGGACCTCGTTGGCCACATCCGCGGAGAGGTTCGTCCGAGCGTCGAACATGGTGAGGACGACCCCGTTGACGGCCAGCGTCGGGTTCAGGTGATCGCGGACGAGGTGGACGGTGGCGATGAGCTGGGAGAGGCCCTCGAGCGCGTAGTACTCGCACTGGAGTGGCACGAGGACGGCGTCTGCCGCAGTCAGGGCGTTCACCGTGAGCAGGCCGAGGGAGGGCGGGCAGTCAACGAAGACGTAGTCGTACGCCTCCGCGAGCGGCGGCAGCAGCCGGGCAAGGCGCCGTTCGCGCTGCGGGACTGCGGCGAGCTCGATCTCGGCCCCGGCGAGGGCAATCGACGAGGCCACCAGGTGGAGTCCCCGGATGCCGGTCTCGGCGACGAGGTCGCCGAGCGGCACGCCGTCGACGAGCGCGTCGTAGACAGACCGTCCATCGGTCGCGCGCTCAGCCCCCAGGCCGCTTGTTGCGTTGCCCTGGGGGTCGAGGTCGACCACGAGGACGCGGGCGCCGTCGGCGGCAAGATAGGCGGCGACGTTGACCACGGTGGTCGTCTTCCCGACGCCGCCCTTCTGGTTGGCGCAGGCAATCGTCTGGCCCATCTAGCGGCCAGCCTGAACGGGGATCACGATCGTGAAGTCTACCATCGGAGACCCGTTCTCACCTCCACGGCACCCGGGATTCGCGATCTGCCGTCGCGGGGAGGGCACCTTGGGCACGGCCATCGGACGTTGCCGGCTGGGCGCCGAATCGGAGTGTGCGTGGTGCGACCCATCCGGCACTTCACGGGGACTTCACCCTGGTTTCGGGCCGGCCGAGATCTCGGCCGGCAGCCACTTGGTGGCGCGGGCGCGGCCCCGGGCCCTCCGTCGGCCGAGCGGCAGCCCAGGTGGCGGCTGGGATGATCAGGATCTCGCCCGCCCACCTGTTTCACGTGAAACGAGACCTGAGCGAGGGTGGAGGGCTCGCGATTGCCCCATCTTGAGGGGCGTCGGTATACTCGCCGTGCAGACCCCGTGGTCGTGCCGGGTTGCTCCGGCGAGCGCGGGCGAACTGAGGAACGACCGTCTTGAGCCTGGTTCTCGCCGCGGTCGGCGCCGCAGTGGCTGCGCTCATCCAGTCAACCGTCCTGCCGTTCGGCGCCGCCGGCGCCGGAGGCCTCGATCTCGTCCTCGTCATCGCTATCGTCTGGACGATGGCGCTGGGCCTCGAGGGTGGCCTCGTCTGGGCCTTCCTCGGAGGGCTGGTCATCGACGTACTGCTGATGCGGCCACTCGGGCTGACCGCGTTCATCGATCTCCTGGCCGTCGGCGCCGCGTGGGTGATCGGCCGGGTCTTCGTGCGCGCCCTCTATCCTGTGATCGTCGTCACGGTCGCAATCCTCGCGGCCGTGACGATTCCCTTGACCGCCCTGCTCTACCAGGCTTTGCGAGACGTTCCAGGTGGCGCTGACCCGATGGCCGGGATCGTGCGCTCGACGATCCTCGCGACGATCTTCGCGGCCCTCGCCGCGCCACCGGCGCTCGCGTTCGCGCGCCGGACCGGCATCGAGGAAGCAGAGCGGGTCGACTGGTGAGCACGCTCGAGCAGTCGATCTCCCAGCAGCGCCGGCCCGCCCGTTTCGCCATCTTCGCGATCGCTGTCGTGGTCGTCATGAGCGGCCTGACGTTGCGTCTCTTCTCGATGCAGCTCTCGGGAGCTGCCCGGACTGACGGCGCCCCCCCCGGCGTCGCAGCCGGCGAATCGCGGCGAACGGCGCTGCAGCCCATCGTCTCCACTCGCGGGCTCATCTTCGACCGTGCGGGGAGGCCACTCGTGGCGAACGTGCCGACCTTCACGGTGCGCGTCCGGCCGGCTGACCTGCCGTTGTCCCGGCGCCCGGAGGTCGTTGAGCGCCTCGCGGGTCTTCTCGAAACGACGCCCGCGGCCATCAACACGAGCCTGGACACCGGCTCGGCGTCGCGCTTCGATGCCGTGCCGATCGCCCGCGATGTCCCGGAGGCGACGGCGCGCCTGATCGCCGAGGACGGCCTGACCCTGCCGGGTGTGGAGGTGACGGTTGAGCCGCGTCGTGACTATCTCTCGGGCGCCCTGATGACCCAGGTTCTCGGCTACACCGGCGCCGTCTCGCCCGAGTCGTATGAGTCGCTCGCCACGAAGGGCTACCTCGCGGACGACACGATCGGACAGGCCGGCCTTGAGCTGACCTACGAGGCGGAGCTGCGGGGGACCTACGGCACCGAACGCGTGGAGAAGGACGGGACCGGCCGCACGGTCCGCTCGATCGGGGTCGAGACGCCGCCGACCGCCGGCAGCTCTCTGATCCTCACGATCGACACCAAGGAGCAGAAGCTGGCGGAGAAGGCCCTGAAGTGGGGCCTCGACACGGCGGGCCTCAAACGCGGCGCCATCGTCGTCCTCAACCCCCAGACGGGCGAGGTCCTCGCGATGGTCAGCCTCCCGACCTACGACGCCAACCAGTTCTCCCGCGGGATCACCAACACCCAGTTCAAAGCGCTGGTCGACAACCCGCACAAGCCGCTCATCAACCACGCCATCGGCGACATCCAGCCCCCTGGCTCCACCTACAAGCTCGTCACGGGCCTCGGCGGTCTTGCCGACAAGATCATCACGACCACGTCGACGCTCACGAGCAAGCCCTACGTCCAGCTGGGGGCCACCAAGTTCTGGGAGTGGGACAAACGTGGCTGGGGTCCCCTGACCATCACCGAGGGCTTCGGCCACTCGAGCGACACCTACTTCTATCAGCTCTCCGACAAGCTCGGCATCGCGCGTCTGGCGCACTGGGCCCGACAGCTGGGTTTCGGGAGCCCGACCGGGATCGACCTGCCGTTCGAGGCGGCTGGCCTGGTCCCGACCGACCAGTGGAAGATGGATCGCTTCGGTCAGCCGATCTACCCGGGCGAGGTGCTCCAGGCCGGGATCGGGCAGGGTTTCGACCTGGCGACCGTGATCCAGGTGGCCAACGCCTACGCGGCGGTGGCCAACGGCGGCAAGCTCTATCAGCCCCAGGTCGTCCGCGAGGTCCGCGGCCCCGACGGAACCGTCGTTCGGCCGTTTGAGCCGAAGCTGATCCGGAAGGTCAAGGCGCCGGCCGCCATGCTGACCACGATGCGCGAGGCGGCACGCCGGGTGGTCACCATTCGCCACACGTACAACCTGGCCGACCTTCCGATCGTGGTCGCCGGCAAGACGGGCACCGCCGAGTTCGGCCTCCGCGACAAGAACGGCGTGCTTCCCTACAGCCACTGGTTCGCCGGCTTCGTGCCGAAGAACGCCTGGAAGAAGGACAACCCGTCGGGCAGACGTCACGAAGCCCGACTCGGAGCTTGCCTTCGCCGTCTTCACCTACGACTCGCGAACCCTTGGCAACGTGGCCACCGAGGTGGCGAAGTACTACCTCCAGCTTCACTTCGGGATCGAGAAGGACTACCGGATCCCCGAGCTCCTCAAGCGCACCAACTTCTACCAGGGTCGCACCTGATGGGCGTCCTGCGCGTCGAGCGAAGCGCTGCCTCGGGACTCGCGGCGAAGGCGTCGGGGGTTGCGTGGCGCGACTACGACATCCAGCTGACGGTGTACGCGGTGCTCCTTGCCGCGATCGGCCTGGCGATGGCCTACAGCCACACGACCGCCCAGCTCGGAGAGGCCCTCGTTGCCGGCACGACGTTCACCCGCGGGCTCGTCTGGGCGGGGCTGGCCCTGGCCGTCTACGCGGCCGCGACCGTGTTCGACTACCGCTGGCTACGCACTCTGACCTGGCCGATCTACGTCGTCAACCTGGCCCTGCTGGCCGTGACCCTTCTCCTCGGTGACGCCGACGCGGCCTCCTCGCGTTGGATCTCGGTGCTCGGCTTCCAGTTCCAGTTCAGCGAGCTGGCCAAGATCGCGATGATCATCGTGCTCGCGCGCTATCTGGCCGACCGCGAGCTGAGGCTCGACTCGCTCACCTCGATCCTGGGAGCCTGCCTCGTGATGGTACCCCCGTGGATCCTCGTCATGCTCCAGCCCGACCTTGGGACGTCGCTCGTCTTCTTCGCGATCCTGGGCGGGATGCTGTTCATGGCCGGCGCGAGTCTCCGCTGGCTCGGGGCGCTCACGATCGCCGGACTGGCGGCGCTGCCGCTTGTCTGGACCTACGTGCTCCACGACTACCAGCGGGAGCGCCTCACGAGCTTCCTCGACCCCGGCAAGGACCCGCTCGGAGCGGGGTTCCAGCTGCTGACGGCCCAGAAGGCCGTCTCCTCCGGCGGCCTCCTGGGTGCCGGGCTCACCAACGGCGCCCAGAACCAGTCGGACCTCCTGCCCGTCCAGACCACGGATTTCGTCTTCGCGATCCTGGCCGAAGAGCTGGGCTTCGTCGGGTGCGTGGTCGTCCTCCTCCTCTTCACCGCCCTCACCTGGAGGGTCCTGGCGATCGCCTGGCGCTCGCGCGACCCGTTCGGCCTGATGGTGGGCGCAGGGATTGCCTCCATGATGCTGTTCCAGCTGACGGTGAACGTGGGGATGGTGCTGGGGGTCATGCCGATCACGGGGATCCCGCTCCCCTTCATCACGCACGGCGGCTCGTCGCTCATCAGCCTGGCGATCGGGCTCGGGATCCTGCAGAGCGTCGCCGATTCGCCAGCAGCGGGCCGAGTGGTAGAAGGGATGCGGGCAGGCGGTATGCCCGACACAGGGGACATGGTCGCACCTGGGCGCCTGCTGACCGGTGACGCCTGGATTCGCCACCGTACCTGAGCGATGACGCCGCTCCACCTGGCGCTGGATCCTGCGCGCACCCTGACCCCCGCACCGCCGGCCGCAGGCTCCGCCGAGACGCTCGACGTGATCGTGGGGCTCTTCATCCTCCTCCTTGCCGCGAAGGTCGGCGAGGAGATCCTCCGGCGGCTCGGCCAGCCGGGCGTGATCGGCGAGCTGGCCGGCGGATTCGTGGTCGGCCCATATGCGCTCGGCCTCGTCGTCCCGGGCGAGACCGCGACCGTCCTCGCGGAGATCGGCGTCGTCATCCTGCTCTTTGCCGTCGGCCTGGAGATCAAGACCGACCAGCTGCTCCAGGTCGGTCGGCCCGCCCTCGTCACGGCCGTGCTGGGCGTGATCTTCCCGATCGCGGCCGGCGTCGCCTTCGCGGTGATCGCTGGGCAGCCTCCTTCGACCGCCGCGTTCGTCGGCCTCGCCCTGGCCGCTACCAGCATCGGGATCACGAGCCGCGTCCTCACCGACCTCGGCGTCCTCGACCGGCGTTTCAGCCGGATCATCATCGGGGCGGCCGTCATCGACGACGTGCTCGCCCTCATCCTCATCGGGATCGTCTCGGGGGCTGCCGAAGGCGACCTCGGGCTGGCCACGCTCGGCCTGGTCGTCGGCGCGATCGGGTTCGTGGTCCTCGGGTTCGCTGTCGCCCGCAGGGCACGCGGCGTGCGCCGCGAGGTGTTCACCTGGCCGCTCTTCGCCGACACGCCGATCGTGCCGGTCTTCCTGGTGATGCTCGCGCTCGCGATCCTGGCCGTCCTGATCGGCCTCGCGGCGATCATCGGGGCCTTCGTGGCCGGGCTGATCATCGCCGAGACGGAGGCCCAGGACGAGATCGAGCACGAGATCAAGCCGCTCGCCGCGGTCATGACGCCGTTCTTCTTCGCCGTGACCGGCGCCCAGCTGGACCTCGGGGCCCTGGCCGATCCCGCGGCTCGCCCTCAGCGCGGTCGTCCTCGCGGTCCTGGGGATTGCGACCAAGGTCCTGGCCGGAGTGATCGGCGCGCGCGCTGCCGGCCGCTGGAGCGCCCTGGCCGTGGGCGTCGGGATGGCGCCGCGGGGCGAGGTCGGGATCGTGGTCGTGACCCTCGGCCTCGGCCTGGGGCTGCTCACCCCGGACCTCTTCAGTGCCGTCCTGGTGGCGGTCGTCCTGACGACTGTCGCGGCCCCGCTCATGCTGAACCTGGTGATCCCGCGAGCGGCCGCCGAGACCGAGGCTGTCGCGGTCCCGCCCGGCACCTGGGTCGGGCCAGGTGCCCGGGTCGGGCTAGGGGCGCGACGCCCCCGGCTCGGCGGCTGGGGGCCCGATTCCGGCGGACTCGACGCCCGCAGGCCCGTCCAAGCCGGCAGCTGCCTCGTCCGTGCCGGCTCGAGCCTCCGGCGCGACGCCTTCCGCAGAGCTCGAGCCCGGTGGGCCCCGCGTCGTGGGTGCCGCGCGCGTCACCTGTTGCGGCATCCTCGGGGCTCTGCCCGCTGGCCCGCCGAAGGCATAGATGTACAGATCCCGCAGGGTCGCGGCGACCGGCAGGGCGAGGATCGCGCCGAGGAGGCCGGCCACCGCCCCGCCGAGGATCAGGGCGAAGATGACCACGGCCGGGTGGAGCTTCGTGGCGTCGCCCTGGATCTTGGGCACGAGGATGATGTTCTCGACCTGCTGGATGGCGAGGTAGAGCAGGAAGGCGGCGACCATCGCCGGCACCCCGGCTGTCGCGCCGAGAAGGATGGCGGGGATGGCCGCGATGATCGGGCCGATGACCGGCAGGAGCTCGAGGACGCCGGCGATCACGGCGAGCAGGACGGCGTAGCGAGAGAAGACCGGGTCGACCAGCGTGCCGAGCACGAGCAGGCCGATGAAGGTCGCGGTCCCGACGACGAGCCCAAGGACCAGCTGGCCGCGGACCCAGGAGCCGAAGACGCGGCGCACGATCCCGAGTGCCGCCCACGTGTCGGCGCGCCACTCCGCCGGGACCGCGCGATCGAAGGCACGCACGATCATGGGGCGATCCCGCAGGATCCAGAACGTCCAGACCGGGATGATCAGGTAGCCGAAGATCGAACCGACAAAGCCCAGGACCGAGCTGAAGACCGGGCGAAGGATGGATGGGACGAGCGAGCCGATGTTGGCCAGCAGGTCGGCCAGCGCCTTGTCGACGGCCGCCTTGACGTCAGCCGGCAGGTCGAGGCGGTTCCACCAGCCGAGGAGCTCCTCGAGTCGGCCGTTGAGGTCGTCGACGTAGCCCGGGACGTCCTTGGCGAACGCGCGGACCTGCTCGACGAGGGGTCCGACGAGGAGGAAGAGGAGCTCGACGAGGACCAGCGTGGCGATGAGGTAGACGAGGAGGATGAGCAGGCCCGCGGGAACCGCCGGCCGCGGACCTGGACCCGGGCCAGGCGCTCGACCACGGGATCGAGCAGGTAGACGATGAGGATCCCGACGACGAACGGCGCAAGGATGTCGCGGCCGAACCAGAAGATGACCGAAACGACCGCGATGCCGGCGAAGAGAACCAGCAGCCGGCGTGACGGCACCGGAAGACCACCGGGGCCGCGGGCAGCGGGTGCGGACGAATCGACGGGAACCTCCATCGTTCCGGCAGACTACCACCGTGACAATGCCACCCGGAGCCCGTCGAGCCCCGTCCGGCCGGTTCCGACCGGCCCGCCGGCAAGCTCCCGCCACCCGCCGCCCCGGCTCGCCAGCGATGGCGCCTCCGGGTCGCGATCGCCGCGTCCGAAGCCGCCGCGCCGCGGAGCTGGCCGACGCTGCTGGCGCTTGCCGGACTGCCGATCGCGGGAGAGGGTGCCGGCAGGGGCCGCGTTGTTCCCGCCTGCCCGCTCCCGATCGGGGTCGCGGGCGAGCGGGAGGTCGTCGACCTGTATCTCGTCGAGCGCCTGCCCGCTCGCGACGGTACGGGCGGCCGTGACCGCCGTCCTCCCGGCCGGGCTGTCGCTGGTGGATCTCCACGACGTCTGGGTCGGGGCGCCATCCGCGCCGGCGGGCGTCGTCGCCGCAGACTACCGGGTGCACCTCGCCGGCCCGGCTCGCTGGATGGTCGAGGGCGCCGTCCTTGCCCTCCTGGGGGCGGCGACGCTGCCGCGCGAGCGGCGGCGCGAGAAGAAGACGACGGCCTACGACCTGCGGCCGCTGATCCTCGGTATCGAGGTGCGGGGGAGCGATGTGTCGGGCGTGACGCTGGCGATGCGCCTGCGGCACGCCCCCGACGCCGTCGGGCGGCCCGAGGAGGTGGTGGCGGCGCTCGGTGAGCCCCCGGCCCCACCGCTCCCCGTCCCGCTTGTCGTGCACTCGATCGTCCGCGAACGGGTCGTGATGGCCGGCGACCCCGAGGCTCCCACCTGCCGTCGCTCCTGGCGCCGCGTAGTTTCCGATCCCGTCGCCCTGGCTGTCGGTCCGGCCGCCGAACAGGCGCTTGCCGGTCGGGACATTCGCCCCGGCCGTTCCGGCCGGTCGACCCTCGCCTCGGCCCGCCCGGCGGATCCAGAGTTGTCTGCTGGCGGTGCGGACGGCTCCACGATCTCGGGCCGCATTCCGGAGCACCGTACCGCTGTGGACCAGGGAGGCAGCCATGGCCAATGCGATCGAGCTGCGCGGCCTGACCCGGTCCTACGGCACCCGGCGCGGCGTCGCCGAACTCGACGTCGCGGTTCGAAGAGGGCGAGGTCTTCGGCTTCCTCGGGCCGAACGGCGCAGGCAAGACGACGACCATCCGGATGCTTCTGGGTCTGATCCGGCCGAGCGGCGGCAGCGCCTCGGTCTGGGGCCTGGACTCGTGGATCGACGCGGCGGCCGTTCATCGCCGCATGGCTCACCTGGGCAGCGATCCCGGCTACCTCGGCGACCTCACCGGGCGCAGACGCTCGACCATGTCGGCGCCCTGCGGGGCCTGGCGAGAGGGGCCTGGCGAGCCGCTGGCCGAACGCCTCGACCTCGATCCCACGGTCCAGGTGAAGAAGCTGTCGCGCGGCAACCGCCAGAAGGTGGGGGTCGTCCAGGTCTTCATGGGCGACGGAGCCCCTGCTCGTCATGGACGAGCCGTCCACCGGCCTCGATCCGCTGATGCAGCGCGAGTTCCTTGCCCTCGTGGCCGAGGCGCGGGCCGCCGGCCGGACGGTCTTCCTCTCGTCCCACAACCTGACCGAGGTGGAGCGGGCCTGCGACCGGGTGGCGATCATCCGCGAGGGACGACTCGTCAAGGTCGCCACCGTCGCCGCCCTCGTCGGCGACCACACCCGATCGGTCAACCTCGTCCTCGCCGGCCCGGCCGATCCCGGGACGTTCGACCTGCCGGGAGTCACGGTCCTCTCGAACACCGGGCAGGACGTGCACCTGATGGTCCGCGGCGACGTGAACGCCCTCCTCCGCCGCCTGGCGGAGCTGGAGGTCCGCGACATCGCGATCTCGACACCCGACGTCGAGGACCTCTTCTTCCGCTACTACGACGGCTCGGTCGTCGGCTCCGAAGGGCGGATTGCCGCGGGGCCGGGAGCCGACAGCCCGGCGGAGGTGTCGCGATGACCGGGCTCACGCTCCGCCTCGAGCTGCGGCGCAGCCGGATGGTGGCCTTCTGGCTGGCCGTGATCATCCTCGCCTACGGCGGAATCATCGCCGCCATGTTCCCGATCCTGGAGGAGAACTCCAAGCTCCTCGAGGACTACCTGAACATCCTTCCTGAGGGGATGCTCGCCGCCTTCGGGATGTCGGGCAACCTCACCGACCCCGGAGTCTTCTTCAGCACGTACATCGGAAGCTTCCTGTGGCCGGTCGTCGCGGCCCTGGGGGCGATCATCCTCGCGACACGCCCGGTCGCGGCGGACGTCGAGCGGGGCTGGACGGAGGTCGTGCTCGGGACGCCCCTCACGCGGACCCGCAGCCTGCTGGCCGCGATCGTCGCGCAGTGCCTCGTGCTCGGCGTGCTGGCGGTGGCAGCACCGGCCGGCGTGCTCATCGTCGGCGGACTCGTCGGGGCCGGCTTCGAAACTGCCCCGTTCCTTGCCGCATCGGTCGTCTTCTGGCTGTTCGCGTGCGCGATCGCGGGCGTCACCTCGCTCGTCGCCGCGCTCACCCTCAGCCGCGGCATCGCCGCCGGGGTAGCGGCCGGCGTGCTCCTCGTCATGTACCTCATGAACATCGTGGCCGAGCTTCAGGCCGATCTGTCGTGGCTCGCCTCTCTCGGGTGGTTCAAGTACCTGACCGTGACCGACCTGATCGACAGGGGAGAGGTTCCCTGGTCCTCGATCGCGGTCTTCGGGGTGGTCGCCGTGGCCGGGTGGACCGCGTCTCTGCTCGTCTTCCGCCGTCGCGACCTGCTCGCCTAGCCGGGCGCGCCGCTCACGGCAGCGGCACACCAGTTGCGGGATCCGGCCGCCCGCCGTACACTCCCCATTCGCGCCCGGCAAGGCCGGACGCCGCGCTGTGCCACCCGCGGCCCACCCGGCCGTTTCACCAGCGGCCCCCGCGCCCGCGCGCCACGGCCCAACCCGGAGACCCATGTACGCAGTCATCGAGACCGGCGGGAAGCAGTACCGCGTCGAGGTCGGCACCGAGCTCGCGGTCGAGCTCCTCGAGGTCGAAGCGGGCCAGGAGATCACGCTGGATCGCGTGCTCCTCGTGGCAGACGGCGACGAGGCGGCGATCGGCCGTCCGGTCGTCGCCGGGGCGCTCGTCAACGCCACGGTCCTGCGCAACGACCGGGCCGACAAGGTCATCTCCTTCAAGTACAAGCCCAAGGCGCGTCGCCGGGTCAAGAAGGGCCACCGCCAGGAGCAGACGGTGCTCCGGATCACCGACGTGACCCTGAACGGGAAGAGCGCCGCCGAAGAGGCCCGCAAGATCGCCGAGGCCAAGAAGACCGAGCGCCAGCGCCTCGAGGAGGTCGCCGCGACGCAGGCCGCAGCCGACGCCGCGCTGGCCGCCACCCTGGCTGCGAAGACCGCCGCAGCCGTCGAGGCCGCGCCGGCCGAGGCGGAGGCACCGAAGAAGACCCGCTCGCGCGCCGCCAAGGCCGACGCCGCCCGCAGACAAGGCCGACGTGGCGGAACCGGCGGCGAAGGCCGACGCCCCCGCAGACAAGGCCGACGTGGCGGAACCGGCGGCGAAGCCGAAGCGGACCCGTGCCGCCAAGAAGGAAGACTGATCGATGGCCCACAAGAAGGCAGGCTCCAGCTCCAAGAACGGCCGCGACTCGGCCGGCCAGCGCCTCGGCGTGAAGGCCGGCGACGGCCAGCTCGTGCCCGCCGGGTCGATCATCGTCCGCCAGCGCGGCATGACCTTCCTCGCCGGCACCGGCACGGGCCTCGGGCGTGACTACACGGTCTTCGCCACGGTTACCGGGCGGGTCCGCTTCGAGCACCAGACCCGCAGCAAGAAGCGCATCCGCGTCGTGCCCGTCGTCACGGAGGCCGCCGCGGTCGCCGAAACACCGGTCGCCGCCGAGGCGGCGGCCCGCGGCGCCTGACGCCACGATCCGAGGTTCCGATGAAGCAGGGCATTCACCCCAAGTACTACATGGCCAAGGTCCACTGCGGCACGTGCGGGACCGAGTTCGAGGTGGGTTCCACCCGCGAATCTCTCCGCGTCGACGTCTGCAGCAGCTGCCACCCGTTCTTCACGGGGAAGCAGATGATCGTGGACACGGCCGGCCAGGTGGAGCGCTTCCAGCGCCGCCTCGACCGCGCCTCGACCGGTCGCTGATCACGGACCGTCCGACGCCCGCGACCACGCGCGATCGCACGGCGGGCCAGCCGGCCCGCCGTCCTGATTCCCGGCTGACCTGATGGCTCGCTTCTCCTACGGCGGCCAGGCGCTGATCGAGGGCGTGCTCATGCGCGGCCGGAACGCGATCGCGGTCGCCCTGCGCCACCCCGACGGCCGGATCGTCTGGTCCGACGAGCTCCTGGGCGGCGGGTTCCGCGGCACTCGCCGGGCGAAGCTGCCCTTCGTCCGCGGGCTCGTCGTGCTCTACGAGACGCTCGTCATCGGGACGCGCTGGCTGATCCGCTCGGCCGGTGTGGCGGCCGCCGACGAGCTCCCGCCGGCCACGACGTCCGACGGGCGCACCGCCGACGCGGCCGACCTGGGCAAGGGCTCGATCGCCCTCATGCTCATCTTCACGCTCGTCCTGGGGCTCGGGCTCTTCTTCTTCGTGCCCCTCATCGTGGCCCGGTTCCTCGCCGGCGACCAGCCGGGGATCGTGGAGCGGGCAGTCGAGGGCGTCGTCCAGGTCGCGATCTTCCTCGGCTACCTGGTCCTGATCGGGCGGACCCCCGACGTGCGGCGCACCTTCCAGTACCACGGCGCGGAGCACATGACGATCCACGCCCTCGAGGCCGGCGATCCACTCACGGTCGAGGCCGTCCGGAAGTACCCCACGGCACACCCACGCTGCGGCACGGAGTTCCTGGTGGTGGTCATCCTCATCTCGATCATCACGTTCTCGATCGTGGGCCGCCAGTCGCTCCCCGTGATGATCATCAGCCGGATCGTGCTCATCCCGGTGATCGCGGCCGTGAGCTACGAGCTCCTCCGCTTCGGCGCCCGCCACCGCGACAGCTCGGTCATCCGGGCCCTCTTCGCGCCGGGCATCTGGGTCCAGAAGATCACCACCAAGCAGCCGACCGACGACATGATCGAGGTCGCGATCGTGAGCATGGAGCAGGCGATGACGGCCGACGGCGAGACCCTGCCGGCGGGGAGCGGCACGATTGCCCGCTCGCCGCTCATCCTCGCGGGAGCACCGCCGGCGCCCGCGACCGAGGGCTGACCGTGGACTCCCTCGACCTGAAGCTTCGGGCCGTCGTGGCCCAGTACGAGGAGCTGCAGGCGGAGCTGGCGCTGCCCGAGAGCATGTCGGACCCCGACGCCCTGCGCCGCCTCGGCAAGGAGATGGCCCGCCTGGAGCCGGTGGTGGAGACGTTCCGCCGCCTGGAGGTGATCCGCGCCGAGCTGGCCGGGGCGCGCGAGATGCGGGACGCGGAGGCCGACGAGGCGATGCGGGCGATGGCCCACGAGGAGGCGGTGCGCCTGGAGGCCGCCGAGGCCGCTGTTCTCGACGAGCTCAAGGTTCTCCTCCTGCCGCGGGACCCAAGCGACCACAAGAACGTCATCCTCGAGGTCCGCGCCGGGGCGGGCGGCGAGGAGGCGGCTCTCTTCGCCGGCGAGCTCCTCCGGATGTACCTCCGCTTCGCTGAGCGCCACCGCTTTCGGGCCGAGGTCATGAGTCTCAGCGAGACGGGGATCGGCGGGGTCAAGGAGGCGATCGTCGAGGTCCACGGGGACGGCGCCTACAGCCGGCTCAAGTACGAGGGTGGGACGCACCGCGTGCAGCGCGTCCCGGCCACGGAGTCGTCGGGAAGAGTTCACACGTCCACCGCCACGGTGGTTGCCCTGCCGGAGGTCGAGGCGACCGAGGTCGCGATCGACGAGGAGCGTGACCTCCGGATCGACGTCAAGCGCGCCTCCGGGCCCGGCGGCCAGTCCGTCAACACGACCGACTCCGCGGTCCGGATCACCCACCTCCCGAGCGGCCTCGTCGTCGAGATCCAGGACGAGAAGAGCCAGCACAAGAACAAGGCCAAGGCGCTGGCGGTGCTGCGCGCCCGCCTCCAGGACATCGAGATGCGGAAGCAGCGCGAAGCGGATTCGGTGGCCCGCCGCTCGATGGTCGGCGCGGGGGACCGCTCCGACAAGGTCCGGACCTACAACTACCCCCAGGACCGCGTGACGGACCACCGGATCGGGATGGACCTCTCGAACCTGCCGAGCGTGCTCGACGGGAACCTCGACCGGCTCATCGACGCCCTCGCCGAGACCGACCAGGCCGAGAAGCTTCGGAGCCTGACCGGGGAGGATGGCTCCGCCTAGGCCCGGGCATCCGCCCGGACCCGCGGAACCCGCGATGGTGACGATCGGCGAGCTCCTCTCCGGGGCGATCGAGCGTCTGCGCGCGAGCGGCTCGGAGAGTGCCCGCCTGGACGCCGAGCTGCTCCTGGCCCATGCGCTCGGTGTCGAGCGGACCACGATCCTCGCCCATCCCGAGGGCGCGGTCGGCCCCGAGGCGGCAGAGCGCCTGCACGAGTTCGTGGAGCGGCGCGCGGCCGGCGAGCCGGTGGCCTACATCCGCGGCCTCAAGGAGTTCCACGGGGTGGCGTTTGCGGTCGACGCGCGGGCCCTGATCCCGCGCCCCGAGACGGAGCTGCTCGTGGACCTCGCCCTTGGCGCGATCGGCGAGCGCCTGGCGCGTGCGCCTCGCCCGCCGGGCACCCCGCCGCTCACCGTCGCCGACGTCGGGACCGGGAGCGGCGCCATCGCCGTGGCCCTCGCAGTGGCGCTGCGTCGCCGCGGCATGCTGGGCGAGGTGGAGATCGTCGGCTCCGACGCGTCCGACAGTGCGGCCGATCTCGCGCGCGAGAACGCGGTGGCGCAGGCGGTGGGGGACCGGGTGGCGGTCGTCGCGGCCGACCTGCTCCCGCCCTCGGGACGGCCGGCGGGCCTGCTGGTCGTGCCGGACCAGTTCGACGTGGTCTGCGCCAACCTGCCCTACATCCCGTCGGCCGTCGTGCCCGGCCTGCCGGTTGCCGCGTCCTTCGAGCCTCGCGACGCGCTCGACGGGGGCGCCGACGGGCTCGACGTGATCCGGCGCCTGCTCGCCGTCCTCCCCGAGCGTGTGGCCGCCGCCGGTGTCGCGCTGCTGGAGATCGGCGACGACCAGGGTCCGGCGCTCCGCGCGGCCGCCGCCGAGCATCTCCCCGGCTGGGCCGTACGCCTCGAGCCGGACCTGGCCGGCAGGCCCCGCGTCGCCGTTCTCGAGAGGATCGTCGATCCGAAGGCGGGCTCCACGGCCGCGCCTCTCAGCGTCGCCGCGCCGGACTCGCCGCCGTGAGCGGCCGCAGGATCCGCCTGGTTGCCCTTGACCTCGACGGGACGCTGATCGGCGAGGACCTGCGGCTGCCGCCACGGACAACGGCGGCCATCCGAGCGGCCGTCGACCGCGGCGTCCACGTGGTGCTCGCAACCGGCCGCATGACGACCTCCGCGCTCCCCTACGCCCGCGAGCTCGGGCTGCGGGCGCCGCTGATCGGCCTGCAGGGTGCGCTCGTGCGCGAGATGCCCGTGCCCGGCAGTGCCCGCCTGGGACGCCTTCTCCTCCATCGGCCGCTGGCGGCCGACGTCGCGCACGACGCGATCGCCTGGTGTCGTGCGGTCGGCCTGACGCCGCACGTGAACCACCTCGAGAAGATGGTGGTCCCCGTATCCGACCAGCGAGCCGACGACTACTCCGGCTGGAACCTGGGACGGGTCCTCGTCGTGCCCGACCTCGACGAGTGGATCCGGGGGCCGGTCACCAAGATCATCTCGGTGGCCACGCCGCCGCTGCCGGATGCGTCCCTGGAGCCGGCCCGGGCCGCACTTCGCCGGCCGTGCCGACCCCACCGTGAGCCACCCCATGTTCCTGGAGTTCCTCGCCCCGGGTGCGAACAAGGGCTCCGCGGTCCGCTTACCTCGCCCGACGTCTGGGCGTGGATCTGCGCGACGCGCTCGCGATCGGCGACCAGCGCAACGATGCGGAGATGATCGCCGAGGTGGGGATGGGCGTGGCCATGGCCGGCGCTCCAGATGCCGTCCGGGCCGTTGCCCGGCTGATTGCCCCGCCGCTGGCGGAGGAGGGCGCAGCCCAGGTGATCGAGGAGCTCGTGCTCGGCGGCCGGCCGGCCTGACGGCCTGACGCTGCGGTGTCGCCGCTTCGGCGGGGGACGCGACGCGGTCGCATGGGCGAGAATGGGCCCGGCCGGACGGAGCGATCCGGCGGGCCGAAGGAGTCGCGAGTGAGCATGTCCGGCGCGCTGCAGTCCGCCTGGGCGTCGATCGGCGAGGTCGACCCGGAGGTCTGGGCGGCCATGCGCGGCGAGGCCGAGCGCCAGCGCTGGAAGATCGAGCTGATCGCGAGCGAGAACTACACCTTCGCCCCGGTCATGGAGGCCCAGGGCTCGTGGCTGACGAACAAGTACGCCGAGGGCCTCCCTGGACGCCGCTACTACGGCGGCTGCGAGTGGGTGGACGTCGTGGAGCGCCTCGCCCAGGAGCGGGCCCTCGCGCTCTTCCCGGGCGCCGCCCACGTGAACGTGCAGCCGCATTCCGGGGCCCAGGCGAACCAGGCGGCATTCTTCGCCGTTCTCATGCCCGGGGACCGGATCCTGGGCCTCCGCCTGGACCATGGGGGCCACCTGACCCACGGCCTGGCCGTGAACATGAGCGGGCGCTGGTTCGAGGCCCACCACTACGGCCTCGACCCGGTGACGGAGTCGATCGACTACGAGGCCCTGGAACGGCAGGCGGCGGAGGTCCGCCCGAGTCTCCTCATCGCTGGGGCGAGCATGTACTCGCGGATCCTCGACTTCGAGCGCCTCGCCGCCATCGCCCACGGGGTCGGGGCCCGGCTCCTGGTGGACATGGCCCACATCGCGGGGCTCGTTGCGGCGGGCGTCCACCCGTCGCCCTTCCCTCATGCCGACCTCGTCACGACCACGACCCACAAGACCCTCAGGGGGCCGCGCGGCGGCCTCATCTTCGCCTCGCCGGAGCTCGCCTCGGCGGTGGACCGGGCCGTCTTCCCGGGGATCCAGGGCGGGCCGCTCATGCACGTGATCGCGGCGAAGGCGATCGCCCTCCGGCTGGCCGCGAGCGAGGAGTTCCGCGAGGACCAGCGCCGAACGGTCGAGAACGCGCGGGTGCTGGCCGCCGAGGTCGCCGAACGCGGCGGACGGATCATCGCTGGAGGCACCGACACCCACGTCTTCTCGATCGATGTCCGGCCCTTCGGGACCACCGGCAAGGAGGCCGAGCGGCTCCTCGACGATGTCGGGATCACCGTGAACAAGAACACGATCCCCTTCGATCCCGCGCCCCCGAACGTCACGTCGGGGATCCGGGTCGGAACGCCGGCCACCACGACCCGCGGCTTCGGTCCCGGCGAGATGCGCGAGGTGGGGCGCCTGCTCGTGGAGGCGCTCGTCAGGCGCGACGAGCCCGCCGAGCACGCCCGCATCGGGGCCGAGGTGCGCGGCATCTGCGCCCGCTTCCCGGTTCCGGGCCTGCCGGAGGCGTGACGGGCGCCCGCCCGGGGAAGGCCCGGTGACCGGCGACCTCGACCTCCTCGTTCCCGCCGCGGTCGCGTTCCTCGTGGCCGCCCTGCTCTCCTTCGCCCTGACGCCGGCCGCGCGCCGCATGGCGCAGCGGGTGAAGGCCGTCGACCATCCCGACGACCGGCGCGTGAACACGACGCCCGTGCCCCGGGGCGGCGGCGTGGCGGTGGGCGTCGCCTTCCTCGTCGTGGTGACCGGGCTCTTCGCGGCCGACGCGCTGGTGGGCCTGTGGGGGCCGCTTGATGCCCTGGCCCGGCCGGAGATCGCCGCTCTCCTGCTCGGCGGAGCCGCGGCCGTCGCGATCGGCCTGGTCGACGACCAGTTCGACCTCCGCGCGCGCTGGCAGTTGGGCGGTCAGCTGCTCGTCTCCCTGATCCCGGTGGGGCTGGGCATCACGGTCGGCGCGATCGCCAACCCCTTCGGTCCAGGGGCGATCCGGCTGGAGGGCATCTGGGGTGCCATCTTCGTCGTGGTCTGGACCGTGGGGATGATCAACAGCATCAACTTCATCGACGGCCTCGACGGCCTCTCGTCCGGGGTGGCTCTCATCGCGGCGGTCACGCTGGGGATCATCAGCGCGACGGGGGTGGCCACCGAGCCGGTGGTGGCGCTGGTGTGCCTGATCCTGGCGGGCGCGATCCTGGGGTTCCTGCGCTGGAACTTCCACCCCGCCTCGGTCTTCATCGGCACGAGCGGGGTCATGTTCCTCGGCTACACGCTGGCGCTCCTCTCGATCCTGGGCAGCGCCAAGGTCGCGGTTGCGCTCCTCGTGCTTGGCGTGCCGATCATCGACACCTTCTACAGCATCGTCCGGAGGGTCTCCCGCGGCCGCTCGCCGTTCTCGGCGGACCGGGGCCACATCCACCACCGCCTGCTCGACCTGGGCCTCAGCCACACCCAGACGGTCCTGCTCATCTATGCGATCTGCGTCGGCCTCGGGGCCCTCTCGCTCGTCCTGTCGGACAGCGGGCAGCTCTACGCGTTCCTGGGTGCCCTCATGGTCTTCGGCCTCGTCATCCTCCTCCTGGACCGGGTGGTCGAGAACAGGGCCGACGATGGCCCCGAGCCAGGAGACGGCGAACCCGGCCAGGGCTGAGCGCGCTACGCTAGCGGGGGCCTTGCGGATGGCCTGGCCCGAATGACGGAGGCTGCGTGGCACAGCCGGGCGGGGAGGCGGGAGCACGGGACGCCGTCCGGGCGCTGCTGGTCGCCCCGGGCCTGCGGACCTGGGTCGCGATCGTCGCGCTCGCGATCGCGATCGGCACGGCCGGCTACATGGTCATCGACGGATGGAGCTTCCTCGACGCTCTCTACATGACGGTGATCAGCGTCACCACCGTCGGGTTCAAGGAAGTCCGCGAGCTTGACGCGAGCGGGCGCATCTGGACGATGATCATGTCGGGGGTCGGCGTCGTTCTCGTCTTTGGGACGGTCGGCCTCGTCACGGAGTACCTGATCCTCGAGGCCACGAGCGGAAGGAGCCGGACGCGACGGATGGAGAAGGCGGTCGGGGCGCTGAGCGGGCACTACGTCCTCTGCGGCTACGGGCGGGTCGGCTCGACGGTGGCCCGCGAGCTGGTGCACGAAGGCACTCCCTTCACGGTCATCGACGTGAACCCGGCATCGCTGGAGCGAGCCCGGGCTGACGGCCACCTCGCGGTCGAGGGCGACGCGACGGACGACGCGACCCTTCGCGCGGCCGGGATCGAACGGGCGCGCGGCCTGATCTCGACGATCGACTCGGACGCCCAGAACGTCTACGTGATCCTGTCGGCCCGCGCGATCAATCGCTCGCTCCTCGTGGTGGGCCGGGCGAGCACGCCGTCCGCGGAGGAGAAGCTCGCCCTGGCCGGGGCCGACCGGATCGTCTCCCCGTACACGATGGCCGGCCGGCGCCTGGCCGAGCTGGCGATCCGGCCGCGCGTCGTCGACTTTCTCGACGCCGCCCTCTCGCACGGCGAGCTCTCGTTCAGCCTCGAGGAGCTCCACGTCACGCCCGACGGCGGGCTCGACGGCGTGACGGTTGCCGGCCTCCGGGAGCGCGGCCTGTTCGTGCTTGCCATCCTCGCCGCCGATGGCCGCTACGCGGCGAACCCAGGCGACGACCGCCAGCTCGCGGTCGGTGAGACCATCATCGCCTCGGGGTCCGCGGACGCGTTCCGGGAGGCCCGCGACCACGACGGGTCGGTCGGGGCGCGCCGCTGATCATGGAGACAGCTCTCGTCGTCGGGCTGATCGGAGCGGCCGCCGTCGCGCTGGTCCTGGTGCTTGCCCGTGGCCGGGCTTCGCGCGCGCGACGCCGGGAGGAGGCCGAGCAAGCGCGGCTCGAGAGCGAGCGGCTGGCTTTGGGACGGCTCGCTTGGCTGACGGGCCGTGCCCCGGAGGCCCCGGAGGTCGTCCCGCCCACGCTTCTGACCGGCCCCATGGCGCCGTACGCGATCACGGCCGCGCCCACGGTCGCGTGGGTGGCCTCGCCGCGGCGCCGGCTCTGGCGCGACACCTCCGCGGTGCTCCTTGTCGCGGCGATCGCCGTGCTGGTGATCGGCGTCGTCCTGCCCGCCGCCACGCCAACCGACGGCGGCGTCCTGGGGGCGACCGCCACGCCGGCGCCCGACCTGGCGCGCACCCCCGAGCCGGCGGTCACCGCGGAGCCCACGCTCTCTCCGACCGCTGCCCCCACTGTGTCACCCACGCCCGAGCCGACCGCGGCACCGACCGCTGCCCCCACTGTGTCACCCACGCCCGAGCCGACCGCGGCACCGACCGCTGCCCCGGCGCCAACCCCGCGCGTCACCGCTGCCCCGACCCCCCGTCCGACCCCCCGTCCGACCCCCCGCCCAACCCCGCGCCCCACCTCGCCTCCCGTGGTCGTGACCCCGCCGCCGACGCCCGCGCCGTAGGGCCCCTCCCCGCCGTAGGGCCCCTCCCCGCCCGCGCCCGACGCGCCCAGCCCGCGCCCGACCCGCCCAGCCCGCGCCCGACCCGCCCAGCCCGCGCCCGACCCGGTCCCTTCCCTCGTCATTGCGCTGCCCACGAGCACTACCGAAGAAGTCCGGGTCTCCGACTGCGTCCGAACCCGGTCGGGTCGTCCCGAGGCCGCGATTCCGTCACTGATGCCTGCCCCGGCGTGCAGCAGCGAACGAATTGGCACCCGGACGGCCCGTCCTTGGGCCGATCCCCGTGGCCCGACCCGTCCGCTTTCTCGGTAGTGCTGCCCGGGGCGACATAAGCGTAGGTGTGTGGGCCGGGCGAGCGCGGATCCGAGCGTCGACCCGGAGCCCGACTCTCCCTGGCGCTCATCGTCGGGTTCTCCCCCATCGGGTGAGACTGACAGAGTCACTGAGCAGTTGGCCCTGCCAGATTCACTGAGCAAGGACAAGCATCGCTTCCTGCCCGCAGCCCTTTGCTATACTCCCCCGGCGTCGGAGGGACCCCCGCTACGCCATGACCGGACGGTCGTTTGCCTACTTCGTGCTCTTCTCGGAGATCGGCATCGTCCTCCTGGTGACCGTCCTGGTGGGCGTGCTGGCGGGGTACTGGGCCGATCAGCAACTTGGGACACTGCCGATCTTCCTGCTCGTCGGGCTCTTCGCCGGACTGGCCGTGGGAGCCCGGGTGGTCTACCGGCTGATCTACCCGTTCCTCACCGACACAGAGGAGTGACGGGCCGCGCGGCGGACGTGACGCGCGCCACATGCAACGGAGCGACCGTGGCCAACGACCCGGAGATGGAAGCCGCCGCGCGCGAGACGGGTGATCCTCCCGCGAAGCGCCGTCGCATCCATCCCCTTGTCGCCCTGCTCATCATCGTCGTCGTCATCGACGTCCTCGCCTTCCTGTTCGTGCCGCCGTTCCCCAGGGGCGGCGAACCCGGGGACGCGTGCTCGTATCCCGTCTGCTTCATCAACGGCACCCTGGAGTTCCCGCCACCGCACGTCGTCTGGCAGATCCAGGAGGAGCCCCTCCCCACGGGCCAGATCGTCATCGGCTTCAACGTGAGCATCACCAACACGATCCTCACGATGTGGATCGTGATGGCGGTGGTTCTCCTGGTCTTCGTCATCGCCACCAGGGCGATGCGGGACGTTCCAGGCAGGCTGCAGAACGTCGTCGAGTTCGCCTACGAGACGCTGCGGGACTTCGCGATCGGCCTTGGGGGTCCGGCAGCGGTCAGGCACATCCCGATCTACGCCTCGTTCTTCCTGCTGATCCTGTTCTGCAACTGGAGCGGGCTCATTCCGCCGGTCGGGAGGATCGAGGAGCTCCGGGCCCCGACGTCCGACCTGAACATCACGATCGGGCTCGCGATCGTCGCGTTCGCCTACTTCGAGTGGCAGGGGTTCCGGGCGAACGGCGTGGGCGGGTACCTCGGCAGGTTCTTTCCCTTCCGCGAGTTCAGGCACGGTGTCGCAGCGGGCCTGATCGCCGCGTTCGTCGGCCTCGTCGAGCTCATGCTCGAGTTCGTCAAGCCCGTGACGCTGGCGATGCGGCTCTTCGGCAACATCTACGGCGGCGAGGTGGCCCTGGGCGTCCTCATCGCCCTGTTCATCGGCATCATCCCCGTCGCGATGTACGGTCTCGAGCTCCTGCTCACGACGATCCAGGCACTCATCTTCAGCGTTCTCACTCTCATGTTCACGCTCGTCGCAGCCGAGACCCACCATGAGGCGGATGAGACCGCCGAGGGCCCGGCCCACCTCGAGGTCGCCCAGCATCCTGCGGGTCAACCAGTGGCCGCCTGAGCCAACGGTTCCTGAGCAGCTCGCCCAGTCGCTCCGGTCGTTCGACCGGAGGAGAAGAGGAGACACGAAACCATGGAGAACATCGGCGCCGGCATCGCCGCTCTCGGCGTCTTCGGCCCCGGCATCGGCATCGGCATCCTGGCCGGGATGGCCGCAGCGGCCATTGGCCGGAACCCCGACGCCGCCGGTCAGATCCGCGGCCTCGCGATCATCCTCGCGGCGTTCGCCGAAGGCCTCGGCGTCCTCGCCATCGTCGTCGGCCTGCTCGCCATCTTCATCAAGCCCGCGGGCTGATCGGCCCCGGCACGGAGCATGGACGTGGACTTCCTGGCCGTTGCAGCCGGCGCCAGCGCCGCTGCGGCGCCCCTTGCTGCCGAGGGGGCCGGCGGCCTGACGATCAACCTGTTCTGGATCATCGTCAGCGCCCTCAACTTCCTGCTCTTCTTCGGCATCCTGTGGACATTCGCCCTCAAGCCGCTCAGCCGCATGCTCGCGGACCGGAAGGAGCGGATCGATCTCGGCCTGAAGGACGCAGAGCAGGCCAGGGTCGCGCTCGAGGCGTCGGCCGCGGCCGCGGCCGACGAGATCGCGGCCGCTCGTCGCCAATCACGCGAGATCCTGGATCGCGCCCAGCGCGTGGCCCAGGAATCGCGCGAGGCCGACATCGCGGCCACCCGCGAGGAGCTGGAGCGCCTGCGTGTCCGCGCTGCCGCCGAGATCGAGGCCGAGAAGAGCCGCGCGATCGCGGACCTGCGGGCGGAGGTCGCCGACCTAGCCATGTCAGCCGCGGGACGGATCGTCGGGGAGTCCATGACCGGCGAGCGCCAGCGCCGCCTCGTCGAGGAGTTCCTCGCCGAGCCGACGCCGCGGGCGTAGCGGCCTGATGACCCGCCCCTCCACCGCCGCCCGACGCTACGCCGAGGCCGTCTTCGAGATTGCCCGGCGCGACGGGACCGAGGACGCCTGGCACGCGGCCCTCGACGCAGCCTGGCAGGTGCTGGGGCCGACCGATGTCCTGCGGATCGTGGAGAACCCGGCCATCCCGCTGCCCGAGCGGCAGGCGGGCGCTCGTTCAGCGCTCGCCGCAAGGACCAACACCGCTGCTCCCGTCACCGCGCAGCTCGCCAACCTGCTCAGTGCGCTCGTGGCGCGACGCAGGGTCTCCCTCATCCCGGCCATCGTCGGCGAGTACGCACGCCTGCTCGATCGCCAGCGCGGCATCGCCGCCGCCGTCGTCACCAGCGCAACCCCGCTCAGCGCCGAGGAGACCGAGGCCATCGCGGCCCGCGTCGCGTCGCTGGCCGGGACCACGGTCTCCCTGCGGACAGCCGTCGACCCCGCCCTCATCGGGGGTGTGACCGTCCGGATCGGGGATCGACTCATCGACGCCAGCGTGCGGGGACGCCTCGAGCGCCTCCGCGACCGAATCGTTGCCGGAGCCCGCTGACAAGCCGCCCCACGCCGCGCCGGACGACCACCGGCCAGCCGCGCCACCGACTGGAGCAACCTGCATGGCCATCCGATCCGACGAGATCATCAGCATCATCAAGGCCTCGATCGAGAGCTTCGACGCGAACGCGGAGACGCGCAGCGTCGGGACCGTGGTCGAGGTCGGCGACGGCATCGCCCAGATCTACGGCCTCGAGGACGCCCTCTCCTCGGAGCTCCTCGAGTTCCCCGGCGGCGTCTTCGGGATGGCCCTGAATCTCGAGGAGGAGACCGTGGGCGCGGTCATCCTCGGCAACGCCACGGCGATCAAGGAGGGCGATGTCGTCAAGACGACGGGCCGCGTGGTCGAGGTGCCCGTGGGGCCGGAGCTGCTGGGGCGCGTCGTGGACCCGCTCGGCCGGCCGCTCGACGACAAGGGCCCGATCAACGCGACGAAGAGTCGTCCGGCGGAGCGGATCGCCCCCGGCGTCATCGTCCGCAAGGGGGTCGACACGCCCGTCCAGACCGGCATCAAGGCGATCGACGCGCTCATCCCCATCGGCCGCGGCCAGCGCGAGCTGATCATCGGTGATCGCCAGACGGGCAAGACCGCCATCGCGGTCGACGCGATCATCAACCAGAAGGGGAAGGGCCTCGTCTGCATCTACGTGGCGATCGGCCAGAAGCTCTCGACGGTCGCCTCCACCGTGGCGATCCTGGAGAAGCACGGCGCGATGGCCCACACGATCGTCGTCGTGGCCGGTGCCGAGGACCCCGCTCCGCTCCAGTACCTGGCCCCGTACAGCGGCGTGGCGATGGGCGAGGAGGTCATGGAGAACGGGGTGGAGATCCCCGGTCAGCCCGGGCTCGTCAAGGACGCCCTGTGCGTCTACGACGATCTCTCCAAGCATGCCTGGGCCTACCGCGAGATGGCCCTGCTGCTCCGCCGCCCGCCCGGCCGCGAGGCCTATCCCGGCGACGTGTTCTACCTCCACAGCCGGCTCCTGGAGCGGGCGGCGCGCCTGAACGACGAGAACGGCGGCGGCTCGCTGACCGCGCTCCCGATCATCGAGACCCAGGCCGGCGACGTCTCGGCCTACATCCCGACCAACGTCATCTCCATCACCGACGGCCAGATCTTCCTGGAGACGGACCTGTTCAATGCCGGCCAGCGACCAGCGCTGAACATCGGCATCTCGGTCAGCCGCGTCGGCTCCGCGGCGCAGACCAAGGCGATGAAGAAGGTGGCCGGGCCGCTCAAGCTCGACCTCGCCCAGTACCGGGCGCTTGCGGCGTTCGCCCAGTTCGCCTCCGACCTGGACAAGGCCACGCGCGACCAGCTCACCCGCGGCGAGAAGCTCTCCGAGATCGTGAAGCAGCCCCAGTACCAGCCGCTGCCCGTCGAGAAGCAGGTGGCGATCCTCCAGGCAGCTACCAGCGGCGCGGTGGACGACATCCCGACCCCCCGGGTCAAGGAGTTCGAGGCGGGCTACTACCGGTTCCTCGAGGCGGAGCGGCCGGAGCTTCTCACGAAGCTGGGCGAGACGAAGACCCTCGACGACGACATCGCGAAGGGGCTCGACGAAGCCGTGGCCGCCTACCGCCGCAGCTTCCTGGCGTAGCGGACCAGGGGCCAGGAGCGCAGCGTGGCAAGCCAGCGGGACATCCGGCGGCGCATCGGTGCCGTCAAGAACATCAAGCAGATCACGCGCGCCATGCAGTTCGTGGCGGCGTCGAAGCTCAAGCGCGCCCAGGACGCCACGCTCTCGAGCCGGCCCTACAGCGAGAAGATCGACGAGGTGATCGCCGACCTGGCCGCCGTCCTGGACGCCGAGCACGACCCGCTCCTCGCCCGCCGCGACCATGGGAAGCGGCTCTTCGTGGTGATCACCACGGACCGCGGCCTGGCCGGGCCGCTCAACACGAACACCGTCCGCTTCGCGCTCAAGGAGATCCTCGACCACGAGGGCGAGGTGGCGGTCGTGACGGTCGGCCGGAAGGGCCGCGATGCCCTGCGCCGCGCTCACCTCCCCCTGGAGGCGCACTTCGCCGGGTTCGGCGACCGGCCGAGCTTCGCTGACGTCACCCCGCTCACGCGCCTGATCTCCGACGACTTCCTGGCTGGGTCCTGCGGCCGGATCGACCTCGTCTACCCGAAGTTCGTCTCGACGCTGGTCCAGCGCCCCAGCCTGGACCAGCTCCTCCCATTCCAGCCCGCGGCGGACACCGAGGGCATCCCCGGCCACCAGTTCATCTTCGAGCCGGACGCGTCCACCGTCCTCCGCCAGCTCCTGCCCCGCTACGTGGCGACCCGCGTCTACCAGGCGATCCTGGAGACCACGGCCTCGGAGATGTCGAGCAAGATGGTGGCGATGAAGAACGCGACCGAGAACGCCGAGGAGCTCATCGAGGACCTGACGCTCTCCTACAACAAGGTCCGCCAGGCCAACATCACCCGCGAGATGATCGAGATCGCGTCCGGCGCCCGAGCGCGCTGACGACGCCGGCAGGAGGCAGACATACCCATGGCGACCGCCGCACCCGCAGCCATCGGCCGGGTCATCCAGATCACCGGGCCCGTGGTGGACATCGAGTTTCCGCCCGGCGAGCTTCCCTCGATCTACAACGCGGTGGAGATCATCCGCCCCGACCACGACCCGCTCGTCTGCGAGGTGCAGCAGCACCTGGGCAACAACTGGGTCCGCTCGGTGGCCATGACCACGACCGACGGCCTCGCCCGCGGCACGGCGGTGCGCGACACCGGCGCCCCGATCAGCGTGCCGGTCGGCGCCCCGACCCTCGGCCGGGTCTTCGACGTGCTGGGCAACCCGATCGACGGCAAGGGACCCGTGGACCGGACGAACGTCCTGCCGATCCACCGCGCGGCGCCTGCCTTCGACGCCCAGACCACCGACGTCGAGGTCTTCGAGACCGGGCTCAAGGTGATCGACCTGATCTGCCCCTTCAAGAAGGGCGGCAAGGTCGGCATCTTCGGCGGCGCCGGCGTCGGCAAGACGGTCATCATCCAGGAGCTGATCCGGAACGTCGCCCAGGAGCACGCCGGCGTCTCGGTCTTCGCCGGCGTGGGCGAGCGCTCCCGCGAGGGCAACGACCTGATCGCCGAGATGACCGAGTCGGGCGTCCTGGCCAAGACGGCCTTCGTCTTCGGCCAGATGAACGAGCCGCCCGGCGCCCGCCAGCGGGTCGGCCTGACCGGCCTGACGATGGCCGAGTACTTCCGCGACGAGGAGGGCCGCGACGTCCTCCTCTTCATCGACAACATCTTCCGCTTCACCCAGGCGGGCTCGGAGGTCTCCGCGCTCCTCGGCCGGATGCCGTCGGCGGTGGGCTACCAGCCGAACCTGGCGACCGAGATGGCGGCCCTCCAGGAGCGGATCACCTCGACCAAGGACGGCTCGATCACGAGCCTCCAGGCGGTCTACGTGCCCGCCGACGACTACACCGACCCGGCCCCGGCCACCACCTTCGCCCACCTCGACTCGACGATCCGCCTGGAGCGCAACATCGCCGAGCTGGGCATCTACCCGGCCGTCGACCCGCTGACCTCCACGTCCCGCGTCCTCGACCCGCTCGTCGTGGGCCAGGAGCACTACGACGTCGCCCGCGAGACGCAGCGCGTCCTGCAGCGCTACCGCGACCTCCAGGACATCATCGCCATCCTGGGCATCGACGAGCTGTCCGAGGAGGACAAGGCGACGGTGGCCCGGGCCCGACGCCTCCAGCGGTTCATGAGCCAGCCGTTCTTCGTGGCCGAGGTCTTCACCGGGCGCTCCGGCGTCTACGTCCCGATCCGCGACACGGTCGCCTCGTTCAAGGAGATCCTGGAGGGGAAGGCCGATGACCTCCCCGAGCAGGCGTTCTTCCTCGCAGGCACGCTCGCCGACGTGCGGGCGAACGCCGAGCGCCTGGCCGGCTAGGAGCGCGACATGCCCATCCGGCTCGAGATCGTCACCCCGGAGCGGCGGGTCTACAGCGAGGACGTCGACGCGGTCACCCTGCCCGGGAGCGAGGGCGAGCTCGGCATCCTTCCCCACCACGCCCCGCTCATCTCGCTCCTGGGAGCGGGCGAGCTCCGGGTCCGCAAGGACGGCGCCGAGGAGTCCTTCGCGATCGTCGGCGGCTTCGTCCAGGTCCGCCCCGACAAGGTCGTCGTGATGGCCGAGACCGCCGACCTGGCGGCCGAGATCGACGTCGAGCGGGCCGAGGAGGCGCGCCGCGAGGCCGAGCGGGCCCTCGAGGCCGGGCTCGTGGACCCGGCCGACCTCGCCCGGGCCCGGGCCGCTCTCCAGGCGTCGCTCGTCCGGATCCGCATCGCGGAACGTCGTCACGGGGAGGGGCCGCGCCGGCGCCGGTAGCGCCGAACGGCCGCGGGACGACGACGATGGCGGATGCCCGCCCCTTCCACTGGGAGTTCGCACCGGCACCCGTCACCCGGGAGGTCTTCCGGGTGGAGGGTGGCCGGCCGCTGTCCGGAACCGTCCGGGTCAGCGGGGCGAAGAACGCCGCCCTCAAGCTGCTCGCCGCGGCCGTCCTGACCGGCGAGCGCTGCCGGCTCACGAACGTGCCCGAGATCGAGGACGTCCGGGTGATGGCCGAGACGCTGGCCGACCTCGGCGTCGTCGTGGACCATCCCGAGCACGGTGTCTACGAGGTGGCGGCGGGCGACGTGGACTGGCTCTTCGTGCCCCTCGAGGCCGCCGCGAAGATGCGGGCCAGCTTCATCCTGTTCGGCCCGCTGCTCGCGCGCTTCGGCCGGGTGATCATCAGCAACCCGGGCGGCGACCGGATCGGCCGGCGGCCGGTCAACCTCCACGTCGACGCCATGCGGGCCCTCGGCGCGGAGATCGAGTACCGCAACGGCTACTACCTGGCCAAGGCCCCCGGCCGGCTGCGCGGCGCGGAGGTGACCTTCCCCTTCGTGTCCGTGATGGGCACCGAGAACGCGATGCTGGCGGCGACGCTGGCCGAGGGGCGGACCGTGATCCGGCCGGCCGCGCAGGAGCCCGAGGTCGACGATCTCGTGGCGTTCCTCCAGCAGATGGGCGCCGCCGTCGAGCGGACGGCACCGGACACGATCGTCGTGGAGGGCCGGCGCCGCCTGCGGGGCGCCGAGCACAGCGTGGTTCCCGACCGGATCGAGGCCGGCACCTTCGTGGTCGCGGCCGCCGTCGCGGGCGGACGAATCACCCTGGAGGGCGCTCCGTGCGCGTTCCTCGGCTCGTTCATCGAGACGGTGGGGCGGATGGGCGTCCAGGTCGGCTGTGGCGTCGACACGATCGAGGTGGAGGGCATCCCGCCCGGCAGCGGCGCCTACCGCGCCGTCGACGTGGAGACGGGGCCCTACCCGGGCTTCGCCACGGACCTCCAGTCGCCGACGAGCATCCTCATGACCCGCTGTGCGGGCACCAGCCGCCTCCACGAGACGATCTACGAGGACCGCCTGGAGTGGCTCGGTGAGCTGCGCAAGATGGGCGCCGCCGTGGAGATCCTCGACGCGCGCCACGCCGAGATCAGCGGGCCGGCCCGGCTGCACGGCACGGAGGTGGCCATCGGCGACCTGCGGGCCGGCGCGTCGCTCATCCTGGGGGCGCTCGCGGCCGAGGGAGTCTCCACGATTCGCGGCGCCCACCACGTTCAGCGCGGCTATGAGAACATCGACCGCAAGTTCCACGACCTCGGCGCCCGGATCGAGCGCCTTCCCGAGCAGGTGAGCAGCACGCCTTCATGAAGATCGGCATCGACCTCGGCACCGCCAACGTCATCGTCTACGTCAAGGGCCGCGGCATCGTCATCCAGGAGCCGTCCGTCGTCGCGGTGAGCGAGGACAACCGGATCGTCGCCGTGGGCGAGGAAGCCCGCCAGATGATCGGCCGGACGCCCGGCAACATCCAGGCCATCCGGCCCATGAAGGACGGCGTCATCGCGGACTACGTCATCACCGAGGCGATGCTCCGCTACTTCATCGGGCGGGCCCGGAAGGGGACCTTCTCCCTCAGCCGCCCCGAGGTGATGATCAGCGTCCCGGCCGGCGTGACCTCGGTGGAGAAGCGGGCCGTCCGCGACGCGGCTCTCAAGGCCGGCGCCCGCGAGGCATTCCTGATCGAGGAGCCCCTGGCCGCCGCCATCGGGGCCAACGTGCCCATCAGCGGGCCGTCGGGCAACCTGATCATCGACATCGGCGGCGGCACGAGCGAGATCGCGGTCATCGCCCTGGGCGGGATCGTCGTCAGCAACAGCCTGCGGGTGGGCGGCAACCGCTTCGACGACGCGATCGCCAGCTACATCCGCAAGAAGTACAACCTGATGGTGGGCGACCGGACGGCCGAGGAGGTCAAGATCGAGATCGGGACCGCCCTCCCGCTCGAGCGCGAGCTGCAGATGGAGGTCCGCGGCCGCGACCTGATCGCCGGCCTCCCGCGCACGATCCCCATCACCTCGTCCGAGGTGATGGAGGCCATCGAGATGCCCCTCCAGCAGCTGGTGGCTGCCGTGCGCGGCGTGCTGGAGCAGACCCCGCCGGAGCTCTCGTCGGACATCATCGACAAGGGGATGGTGATGTCGGGCGGCGGCTCCCTGTTGCGCAACATCGACCGGCTGCTCACCCAGGTGACCGGCGTCCCGTGCCACGTCGCGGAGAACGCCCTCAACTGCGTCGCCCTCGGCACCGGCCTCGCCCTGGAGCACTTCGACTTCTTCAAGAAGTCCCTCGTCCAGCAGATCTGACCGGCTCGATGGACGGCAGCGGGGGGTTCGGAGCGTCGCCGGGTGCTGCCTTCGTCGACCTCCACTGCCACACCAGCGCGAGCTTCGACTCCCTGGCCGACCCGCTCAAGGTCGTGCTCACGGCCCGCGACCGCGGGATCACCCACCTCGCGATCACCGATCACGATCGGATCGACGGGGCCCAGCGTGCCCGCGATGCGGCCATTCCCGGGATCACCGTGATCGTCGGCGAGGAGGTCAAGACCACCGAGGGCGATCTGATCTGCCTGTTCCTGCAGGAGGCGATCCCGCCGGGCCTCCCGCCCGCCGAGGCGATCGCCCGGGCCCGCGCCCAGGGCGCCCTGGTGGGCATCCCGCACCCGTTCGACAGCTACCGCGGCTCGATGGGCAAGGCGGCGGAGGAGCTCGAGGCCCTCGTCGGCCTCGTCGACTGGGTGGAGGCCTTCAACGCCCGGGTCGTCGGGGGGAAGGGCAACGAGAAGGCCGCGGAGCTCGCACGGACTGCCGGCATCCCCGGCGTCGCCGTCTCCGATGCCCACTCGACGCTGGAGGTCGGCATCGCCGCCACCCGGATGGAGGGCGACCCCTCGACGCCGGCCGGGCTGCTGGCCGCGCTGGCCACGGCGCGGATCGTTCCCGGCCGCGCTTCGTACTACGTCCGGGCGATCACACCGTTCGCCAAGCTCGTCCAGCGCGTCCGCGGGAACGGCCGGGTCCGGTCCCCTGGCCGCCGGCGGCCCCGGCGGCCCGGGCGGCCCGGTGGCGCCGGCCGATGAGCGCCGCGCCCGAGGCCCCAGCCCCGCCTGAGCCCGAGCGTGAGGTCACCGCCGAGCAGCTCTCCCTCGGCCGGCGTCTCCGCCAGCCGCGGACGATCATCTCGATCGCGGTCCCGCTCGCGATCATCGCCACCTTCGTGGGCCTCAACTGGAACCAGCTCCAGCGGGTTCCGGAGCTCATCCTGGCGGCAAATCCCGTCCTCGTGCTGGCGGCCTTCGTCGTCTACTACCTGGGCTTCCCGCTGCGCGGCTACCGCTGGGCGCTGCTCCTCCGGGGCACGGGCTTCTACTGCCCCACGAAGGACGCCACCGAGATCATCTTCCTGTCGTGGCTCGTGAACTGCGTCGTCCCGGCCAAGCTCGGCGACATCTACCGGGCCTACCTCCTCAAGATCAACAGCGATGCCTCGCTGTCGCGGACGTTCGGCACGGTCTTCATCGAGCGGGTCCTGGACCTGTTCGTGATCGTGATCCTGGGCCTGGCGGCCGGCTTCTGGAGCTTCCGGGGCCAGCTTCCACCGGAGATCCAGGTCGTCGTGGGAATCGGGGTCGGCGTGATGGTCGTCCTGGCCCTGGGCCTGCTCTTCCTGCGCCGCGTCGGGGCCCGCCTCCTCGGCGCCCTCCCCCTGCCCCGCAAGCAGACGATCCTGGAGCTCTACGAGCGCTTCGAGGAGGGCGTGTTCGGGGCGATCGGCTGGCGGGCGCTGCCGCGCCTGCTCGTCATCACCGGCCTGATCTGGATGACCGAATCGCTGCGCCTCTGGTTCGTGGTCCAGGCGCTTGGGCTTCCCCGATGTCCAGCTGGGCATCTCGGGGGCGGTCTTCGTCGCGCTCATCGGCTCGCTGCTCACCGCCGTTCCCTTGAGCCCGGCCGGCCTGGGGATCGTGGAGGCGGGGATCATCGGCGTCCTGACCCTCGTCTACAACGTGCCGCTGGCCGAGGCCACCGCGATCGCCCTGCTGGACCGGGTCATCAGCGTCTTCTCGGTGATCATCCTCGGGTCGATCGCCTACGTCCTCTCGCCCAAGCCGCGCGGCGAGGGCCGCATCCCGCCGGCCCCTGCGGGGTACTTCGCGACTGCCTGACGGCCTCGCGCCGGGCGACCCGCTGCGGCCTTGCCGCGCGATATCGCAGCCCCACGTCAGAGCACCCGGTACCCCCGTTCTGCTGCAGCCATGACCCGGGGTACCAACGGGTCATGGTTCCCGAATGCGCCACTCTCGATAGTGACGCCACGCGGACATCCCGCCGAACTCACGGAGCGCCCACCGGTAATGACCGAGCAGAACGGCCGCCCCTTCAACGAGTGGCTGCGTGCACAGCTCAGGGCCAAGAAGATGTCGCAACGTCAGCTGGCCCAGGCGTCGGGCGTCGACCACTCGACGATCTCCCGCCTGGTTCGTGGCGACCGCACCCCGTCGCTGGGCACCGCCACCAAGCTGGCCCGCGGCCTGCGCGAGCTGCGCGACGACGCGGATGCGCCGCAGTACCTGGGCCTCGTGTCGAGCGGGGCCACGGTCAACCCGACCGCCCGCGTGGAGTACGCGCTGCGCGCGGATGACGCGCTGGGCGAGCCGCAGGTCCGCCAGATCATGGAGTACTACCTCGCCGTCCGGATGCGCCGGTACGCGCGGCCGGTCGTCCAGGCGCCCCACAACGGGCTCCAGGACCGATCGCTCGGGCGCCCGAGCGCCGCCGCCACTCGCCTCCGTCGTGGGCCTCTCGACGGAGCGCCGCGTCTCCACCGTCCGCCCGGCACCGATGCTCGTGCGGCGACCCTCCGGGAGGCCCTAGCACAGACCACGATTCGACCGCCCCGGGAGCGCCCTCCTCTCCCGGGTCTCGGGACAGCGAACGCCGGCGTACTGGGGCGCCGGCGTTCGCTGATTCCTGCGCCGGAGCGTCGGTCTCCGCGTCTCCGGCGCCGCCTCGCCCTGCGCTGCGACGCTGCCACCACCCGCGCCTCCACGCGGCCTCAGGCCGCCGGCGTACGGGATCGTGCGCCGTGCAGATGGAAGGCCCCCAGCGGGAGCGAGTCGAGCGGCTCGCCCGCGGCCAGCGCGCGGGCACGCGCCATGTTCATCGCGTCGTAGCCCTGGTCCATCCCCGGCGTCTCGAGGAAGTACGTGACATGCGCCAGAGCCGGGTGCGTCAGCAGGCGGGCGAGGCCGACTCCCGCACCCATCTCGCCCGCGCCGAGATGCTCGTGGCGATCCAGCCGCGAGCCGCGCGTGGCCTTCGAATCGTTGAGGTGGACCATGACGAGGCGCTCGAGCCCGATCCGGCGCGTCGCAGCTCATCCACGAGCGCGTCGATGCCATCGGCCGTCGCCACGTCGTGCCCAGCACCCCAGAGGTGCGCCGTGTCGAGGGCAAAGGCCGACACGTCCGGCCGGCACGCCGCGCGCGGCCACAGCCTCGACGATCGCCTCGAGCTCCTCGAGGTTCGTCCCGATCCCGTCCCCGCTGCCGGCGGAGTTCTCCAGCACGAGGAGCGGGAGGACTTCGGGCGGCGCCCCTGACGCTCCAGTCCCGACAGCGACCGGACGGCTCGCGTTCTCCTCGACCTCCGCCAGCACGCGCGTGACGCCGTCGGCGACCCGCGCGATCCCGGCCGCGACCCCGGCGCCCCTGTGGCTCCCGACATGGACGTTGACGAACCGAGCGCCGTAGTCGGCGCCGCCGCCAGCTCGTGCGCCAGCAGGGCGACCGACCGCTCGAAGAGGTCCTCTGATGGCCCCGCGAGGTTGACGAGATACGAGGCATGCACGGCGATCGGGCCGATTCCGAGCGCCGCCAGCCGCTCGCGGAAGGCCGGCAGCTCGGCCGGCGGCTCCGCCCGTCGCTTCCAGGCGGCCGGGTTGTCGATGAAGACCTGGAGCGCGTCCGCGCCGATCGCGTGTGCACGCTCGACAGCCCGGACCATCCCGCTCCCGAGCGGAGGTGCGCACCCAGCCGCCGGCCGTCGAGAAGGGCGGACGCGCGGCACGGTAGGCGAGGTCAGCCCCTTGGCGCAGGCGCTTGGGCCCGGCTTCGCGCCGCGGCCGGGCGTGTACGACCCGGCGATGATCGGCTCGATGAGCCCGAAGTCGCCGTCGCGGCGGCGGTAGAGGAGGTTCAGGCGCTCGTTCTCGGCGTTGACGAAGATGAAGAACGCGTGGTTGAGCGCCTCCATCTCGGCGATCGCGTCCTCCTCGAACATCGGCTCCAGGGCGAATCGCTTCGTCTTGACCACGCGCCGCTCGCGCCGGCGTCGGAGGTGCCGTCGGCGATCCGGGCCGGATCTTCCTTCTCCTCGGGTGCGCGGGCCCGCACGCGGGGCTTCTGCTGGTGGTCGACCGCGCGTCGCTCCACCTTGTCGACGACGTCGTTGATCGCGGCCTCCCACGTCGAGGCGTCCGCCCGCCCGCGCACGGTCTGGCCGTCGATGACGAGCGTGACGTCCGCGAATCCGCGAATCGTCGGCGGTCTTGTGGCGTTCCACCGATAGCTCGATGATCGCTTCGGTCCGGTCGTCGAGGAAGCGCTCCAGGCGCCGCGTCTTTCGCTCGGCGTACTCCCGCACGCGGTCCGGAACATCGCCATGTTCTTGCCCTTGACGATCGTCCTCACGGTTGACCTCCAGGGTGCGTTCGGGCCGGCCGGTCCGCGGACGCGGCATCCGACGGCTGCCCGATGTGTCGAGTATAGGTCGGCGACGGTGCCGGCTTCGACGGGCGAGGGGCCCGATCGCGTGGGCCGTCCCGCCCGGCGGGGCCCGCGGCACTCGGCTCGGCCGGCCGGCTAGCTTCTTCACGCCTCGCGCGCGATCGTCAGCGCCGAGACCGCAGTCGCCCCGGCGTCGAGGAGCGCCTCGGCACAGGCGACCAGCGTCGCGCCCGTCGTCACGACGTCGTCGACGAGCGCGATCCAGCGGCCGGCGACGGAGGCCCGAAGACGGGATCGACCCCGAACGCGGCCGCGACGTTGGCCGCCCGACGATCCCGGCCCAGCTCGTACTGCGGCGCCGTCGCGCGCTCGCGTCGGAGCGCGGGAGAGCCGGGCACCCGAGCGCTGCGGCCGCAGCCCGCGCCAGCAGCTCCGCCTGGTCGTAGCCGCGCACGGCGCGCCGCGCTGGTGCACTCGGACGTGGACGAGCATGTCGCCGCCGATCGATGCCTCGCGCCATCTGCCGCCGCCGCCGCGCCGAGCGGCCCCGCCAGTCGTTGCTCGCCACGGTACTTGAGGGCGTGGAGGGCGTCGCGGACGAGCCCGCCATATGGGGCGCACCACTCCAGCTGGACGAGGGGAAGCGGCACGTCGGACGGCATCCCGATGGGAGTGCCCGCCGGCTCGCCCGCCCGTGCGGGGAGCGCACGCCCGCACGGGCCGCACAACGCGGTCCCCTCGTGCCCGCATCCGACGCAGACCGCCGGGGAACGCGAGGTCGAGAGCGGCCGGTCACCCCGCCGGGGCGGGGGACTCCGAGCGGCACGACGCCCATGAGGTCGAAGGATGACGGGCGTCGCCCATCGGTCGCTCACCGGCGGCCTATCGATCTTCCCCGGGGC
>CAVQQU010000001.1:0-297685 GCA_963715085.1 uncultured Chloroflexia bacterium | reverse complement strand
AGCATCGCCATCAGGTCGACGAGCTGGCCGCCCGCCGGCGGTGCTTCGGGCTCGGCGATCTCGCGGCCCTGGACCTTCGCTTCGATCACCTCCTCGAGCGCCGCGCGGTACTCGTCGCGGTACTCGGCCGGGTCGAAGCTGCCCGTCATGGCGGCGATGAGCTGGGCCGCCATCGCCCGCTCGGCCGGCTTGACCTCGATCTCGTCGCCCGGGAGGTCCAGCTCGTCGGTCGCCCGGATCTCGTCGGGCCAGTGCAGGGTCTCGAGGACCATGGTGCCGCCCTGTGGGTTCAGCGCGGCGAGCGCCTCGCGGTCCTTGATGACGACCTTGCAGATGGCGGCCAGGCCCTGCTCGGCGAGCACCTCGCGCAGCAGGGCATAGGCCTTCTTGCCGATCGTCTCGGGCTCCACGTAGTAGGCCTGCTTGACGTACCGGGCGGGCTCGTCGCGCTGGGGAAGGGCCGGGACGAACTTCTCGATCTCGATCGATCGGACGGTCTTGAGGGGCACGCTGGCGAGGTCGTCCTCGGTGATGACGACGTACTGGTCCTTGGCGTACTCGTAGCCCTTGACCGTGTCCCCGCGTGAGATCACCTCGTCGTGGTGGGGGCAGTACGTCTTCATCTGGATCCGGTTCAGGCAGCTCTCGTGGAGCATGTTGAACGAGATTCCGCGCAATTCGGTCGCGAGGTAGAGCCGCACGGGGATCGTCACCAGGCCGAACTGGATCGCCCCCCGCCACATCGATCTGGCCATGGTCCGTTGCGTGCCTCTGCTCCTGCCGGCCAGGTTCGGGGGCGGGCTCTCCGGTTCCCACCCCGCCAGCCGGGACGAGAGTGTACGCCGAGCGCGCAAGGGGTCCCGCCCCCGGGCGGGCGCGCGGGGCGGGGCGGGCGCGCGGGGCGGGGCGGGGCCGCCGGGTGGTGTGGCGCCACGCTGGGTGCCGTAGCGCCGTGTTGGGCGGCGGCCCGGCGGTCAAGCGCCGGCCAGGGGCGGCCCGGCGTTGCCGGCCCGGCGCGGCGTGGCGTTGCCAGCCAGGCGCGGGCGTGGCGGCTGAGCGGCGGCCCGGCGGCTCAGAGGTGCCGGCCCAATCCGCGACCCGCTACCACCGCACGCGGTCAGTTCCGACGCCTCCGTGCTCCGAGTCGCAGCGAACCCACGGGTTGGCCGCATCTTGGAGCGTGGCAACACCAGTTCTTACCCGCCGCGGTGGTAACCGATCACAGGTCGGCCGCCGACCCGAGCGCCGCCGTGGCCGACGCTGCGGCCCAGGCCGAGCGTCGCGACGAAGGCCCTGTAATCCGCGTAGGGCGCCGCGGTTCGTCGGCCATCGGCCGCGGACCGAAGCAGGGCCCGTCTTCCCCGACGGCGCGGATCGATCATCAGCAGCATCCGGGCCCGAATGGGGCCACGGTCGAGAAGGCACGAGATGGCCTGCCGTCCGCGGACCGGGAAGGCAGCCCCCAGGACCTGCCGGTTGGCGATGAGGAAGGCATCGTTGCTGGCAGTGGCGAGCACCAACACGATCACAGCGATCTCGACGACGGACCACCCATGGCGCCTGGCGACGTCTAGGCACAGCCGGACGTAGCGACCGACCTGCCGATCAAGCGCTCCGGCATCCTGCAGCTCGGTCTTCACCTCGACGATCACGAGTCGCCCAAGGGCCGCGTCGTACCCGATGAGGTCGATCCAGCCGCGCCACGGCCCATCGAGAATCTCCTGTTCCGTCGCGCAGATGTGCCCGGCGGTCTCCAGCAGACGTCTCACCGAGCCAACAGAACGCGCGTGCCCAGGGTCCACCTGGCGAGGTCCGTCGCCGGCGAATGGCAGCCGCGCATCGAGCACGAGCTCGCCCCCGAGACCGGCGCAGATCCGCTCCAGGGTCTCGATCCGGCCGGCCCTGCCCCTCTCGATGGCAGCCACGGCCGACTGCGACAGCTCGGACCGCGCGGCCAGCTCAGCCTGCGACCAGCCGCGTGCCCGTCGCGCGTCGCGAATGGCGGCTCCGATCCGGTTCGATGCTCCCGATGACATCGCGCAATGACATCACGAGCCCCTGATCCGCGACTCAACGCCGACTTGTCAGGCGCCCGGCCTTGGCCCGCCGGTTGGGCTCGCGTCCCCGCCGGTTGAGCTCGTCTCCGCGGCCGACGCCGACGCCTCCGCGGCCGACGCCGACGCCTCCGCGGCCGACGCCGACGCCTCCGCGGCCGACGCTCCCACTGGCGGCGTGCCTCGCGGCGCCGGCAGCCGCCCGGCGTCACGGAGGGCACGCCGCAGCAGGAACTCGACGCTGGCCGTTGACCGATCGGAGGTCGTCCGCGGCCCAGGCCTGGAGGGCCGCGAACGTCTCGGGGTCGAGCCGGAGGAGGAACGGCTTCCGCTCGGCCATGGTCAGGGCTCCGTGGCGCGCATGGCGGCTGCGGCTGCGTGCCGCGCATCGCGAGCACGCTCCGCCGCGCCCGGCCCAACCCGCCTACGCGTAGAGCGTCCCGGTGTTGACGACCGGCTGCGTCTCGTGCTCCGAGCAGAGCACGACCAGCAGGTTGCTCACCATCTGCGCCTTGCGCTCCTCGTCGAGGTTCGACGACCTTCTTGGCGGACAGCTGCTCGAGCGCCATCTCGACCATGCCGACCGCGCCCTCGACGATCCGCGAGCGGGCGGCGATGACCGCGTTGGCCTGCTGGCGGCGCAGCATCGCGTTGGCGATCTCCGGGGCGTAGGCGAGGTGGCTGATCCGCGCCTCGATGACCTCGACGCCGGCCTTCGCCAGGCGGTCCTGGATCTCGGTCCGCAGCTGGTCGGCGATCTCGACCGGGTTCGAGCGCAGCGCGACGCTCGTCCTCGCGGTGCGCGTCGTACGGATGCGTCGTGGCCAGGTTCCGCAGCGCCGACTCGGCCTGGACGTGGACGAAGTTCTCGTAGTCGTCGACCTCGAAGAGCGCCTCGGCGGTGTCGGTCACCTTCCAGACGACGACCGCCGCGATCTCGATCGGGTTGCCGTCGAGGTCGTTGACCTTGAGCTTGGACGTCTCGAAGTTGCGCACGCGCACGGAGATCCTGCGTCCGCACGGTGAACGGGTTGACCCAGTGGAGCCCCTGCGTCGCGCAGGGTGCCGGCGTAGTGGCCGAAGAACACGACGGCGCGGGCCTCGTTCGGGTTGACCGGGGTGAGCCCGCCGAAGCCGACGCAGACGGCGATGAAGGCGATGACGATGAGGATGATCCCGGCGAGCTCGGCGATGCCGACGGATTCCCCGGCGGGCACGAGGACCTGGGTGATGAACCAGATCATGAGCCCGATCAGCAGGACCGCGCCCGTCAGCAGGACGACGAAGGTTGCGATGCCGGGCAGCGACCGCGCGGTGCGTTCCTTGTTCACGGGGAGTTGCTCCTTTCGCGCTTGCCGGCCCAGACCTACGTGGGGCGGCGCGCTATCGATATGATATCACCCGGTGCAAGTGGCGCGCGGGGCCGCTCGTCGCACCGGACCCGAATTCGGGCCACACGGCACTACCAGCCGGCGCCGCCTGCGGCCGAACCTCACCCCTTCAGCGGCACCCGCCGCTCATCTGCACCCCCAGGTGACGAGCGATGGCAGTGTTCGAAGGCGAGACCGGGCTGAGCCTGCAGGCGGCGCGCGAGGAGGCGACCCGCTGCCTCTTCTGCTACGACGCGCCGTGCGTCGCCGCATGCCCCACGGGCATCGACGTGCCGGGATTCATCCACGCGATCGCGACGGGGAATCTCGACGGCAGCGCCCGGACCATCCTCGCCGCAAACCCCCTGGGGGGCACCTGTGCCCGCGTCTGCCCGGTCGAGAGCCTGTGCGAGGGCGCCTGCGTCCGCGTGGCGCTCGACGGGGCGGTCCGGATCGGAGCACTCCAGCGTGTCGCGATGGATGCCTACCGCGACGCCGGCCACGCCTTCTTCGTCCCGGGAGCGCCGGTCGGCAAGCGGGTCGCGGTCGTCGGCGCGGGTCCCGCGGGCCTGGCCTGCGCGGCCGAGCTGCGACGCACCGGCATCGACGTCACCGTCTTCGAGGCGCGCCCGAAGGCCGGCGGGCTTGCCGCCTACGGCATCGTCCCCTGGCGGCACGCGCGCGAGATGACCGCCCACGAGGTGGCCGAGGTGGAGCGCGCCGGGGTCGAGATCCGGCTCGGCATGCGGGTCGGCAGCGCCGGGGCGGACGACGTGGCGGCCGGCACGGCGGCCGGCACGGCGGCCGGCGCCCCTGGGCCGACGGCGACGGAGCTGCTTGCGCAGTACGACGCCGTCTTCCTGGCGCTCGGCCTGGGCCGGAGCCGCCGCCTCGGCGTGCCCGGCGAGGGACTCGAGGGCGTCGTCGACGCGCTGACCCTGCTCGAGCCCGTCGTCACCGGCGAGGCCGAGCTGGACGGCGACGGCGCCAACCCGGTCCGCGGCCGGCGCGTGGGCGTCGTTCGGCGGCGGCAGCACGGCGATGGACGCGGCGGCGGCCGCCGTCCGGCTGGGCGCCGATGAGGTCACCGTCTTCTACCGCCGCGGCGAAGCCGAGGCGCCGGCCTACCCGCACGCGATCGAGCTCGCCCGCTCGCTCGGCGTTCGCTTCCACTTCCTCGTGGCCCCGGTCGAGATCATGGGCACCGACGGCCGGGTGAGCGGCGCCGTCTTCGACACCATGCGCCTGGGCGAGCCGGACGCCAGCGGCCGCGCCGCGCCCCAGGTGATTCCCGGGGCGCGGCTCTCGGTGGAGCTCGACGCGATCGTCGTGGCCACCGGCCAGGAGTCCCTCGAGCGCCTTGTCGACGAGTTCGCCGTGAGCGTGCGCGGCGGCCGCGTGATCGTCGACCCGGCAACCGGCCGGACGAACAACCCGCGCGTGTGGGCCGGCGGCGACGTCGTCAACGGTGGCCGCGAGGTCGTGGACGCCGTCCAGGATGGCAAGGTGGCGGCAGCGTCGATCGCGGCGGCGCTCGGCGTCGCGGCGGCCCCCACCCGCGTCGAGATCAGCGCCGATCCCCGCCCCCGACTGTGCTCCCGGCGTCAGCCTGGCCGTCGACATGGCCGGCATTCGCAGCCCCAACCCGTTCTGGCTGGCCAGCGCGCCGCCCACCAACACCGGCGAGATGGTCGCCCGGGCCTTCGAGGCGGGCTGGGGCGGCGCCGTCTGGAAGACGGTCGGCGACCCGATCACGAACGTCACGAGCCGCCTGGGCTCGCACTCCGTCGACGGCCGGCGGATGATCGGCATCTCGAACATCGAGCTGATCAGCGACCGGCCCATCGAGACCAACCTGGCCGAGATCCGCGAGGTCAAGCGCCGCTTCCCGGATCGCGCCGTCGTCGTCTCGCTCATGGTCGAATCGAAGCCCGAGGCCTGGCACGACATCGTCAGGCGGGTCAACGACACGGGCGCCGACGGCATCGAGCTCAACTGCGGCTGCCCGCACGGCATGGCCGAGCGGGGGATGGGGTCGGCCGTGGGCCAGGTCCCCGAGTACCTCGAGATGATCACCGGCTGGGCGAAGGAGGCGTCGGAGATCCCGGTCCTCGTGAAGCTCACCCCGAACATCACCGACATCACGGTCGCCGCGCGGGCGGCACAGCAGGGCGGCGCCGACGGGGTTGCCCTCATCAACACGATCAGCTCGCTCGTCGGGCTCGACCTCGACACGTGGGAGACGCGCCCGTCCGTCCGGGGCCGGGGCTCGCACGGCGGCTACTCCGGGCCGGCCGTCAAGCCGATCGCCCTCAACATGGTCAGCGCGATCGCCAAGGACCCGCGCGTCCACATCCCGATCTCGGGCATCGGCGGCATCGAGACCTGGCAGCGACGCGGTCGAGTTCATGCTCGTCGGCGCCACCGCGGTCCAGGTCTGCACCGCCGTCATGCACCACGGCTACCGGATCGTGGAGGACATGATCGACGGGCTGGCCGGCTACCTCGCCGGCGCGCGGCCTCGCGTCGCCGGCCGACCTGGTGGGCCGCGTCCTGCCGCGGATCGGCGACTGGGGCGAGCTCGACCTGTCCTACGCGGTCAAGGCCCGGATCGACGCCGCGACCTGCATCCACTGCAACCTCTGCTACCGGGCCTGCGAGGACGGCGCCCACCAGGCCATTCGGCTGGAGCGGACGAACGGTCACTCGACGCTCGTCGATCGACGACGCCGAGTGCGTCGGCTGCCGCCTCTGCGAGCACGTCTGCCCGGTCGACGGCTGCATCACGATGGTGGAGGTCGCGGGGACGGTCGTCGCGCACGGGTAGGGGCAGCGACCGGCCGGTCCGCGAGCTCGCCCGACCCGTCAGAACGCGGGGCGCAGCCCCGGGAACATCGGGAAGTGGCGGACGTTCCGCGTGAGCAGCTGGGCGCCGAACCGCTCGGCGGCCGCGGCGAGGAGCAGGTCGATCGGGTCGATTCCTTGATGCGAGTGCCGATACGTGCGCCCGAACTCGCCGGCGCGATCGGCGAGTGCGACGTCCACCGTCAGCCAGTCGATCTGATCGAGCAGTCCCTTCGTCGCGTGCTCCTCGCCGGGTCGCATGCCGCGCAGGATCTCGACGCGCACGGGCGTGACGCTCAGGAGGCGCGAGCTGCTGAGTCGTGCCTTCCCGACGGCGCCGTGCGCGCCGGGGACATCCCTGAGGACCCCGATCAGGACGTCGGCGTCGATCACGAAGCTCACGTGTCGGCGACCGGAGGTTCGCGTCCGATCCGCTCGAGGTATCGCTGCCTGGCGAGGCTCGGCGCGACGCGATGCCTTCAGGTAGGCCGATCGGTCCTCGCCCGGCTCCTCCTTCCAGGCTCCGGTCGCGGCGTCGAGCGCGGCCATGAACTCCTCCAGCGACCGACGGGAGCCGTACTTCTCGTCGATCGCCTCGCGGATGAGCTGCGACTTGGTCTTGCCGGTCTCGATTGACGCGCGCTCCAGCGCGGCGCTCTCCTCGGCGGTGAGGTAGATCTGCGTTCGGTCCACGGTGTATGTATACATCGTCGCGAGTCTAGTGTCGACCGCTTCACTGCCGCTTACCGGGGCGGCGGGCCGGGCCGCTGGCGGTATGCTGCGGAGTGCGATCAGGTTCGGCGAGGAGGACTGTCCGCGCCTGTCGTGATCGGCTACCAGCCGCGGTGGTCGGAATCGGGGCCTGCCACGCTCCGGGATGCAGCCAAGTCGCAGGGACGCTGCAACCGGGAGCGTGGACACCGTCGGCGCCTACCACGTGGCGTGGTAGCGAGGTCACTCAGAGTCAGACCTCGGCGCACGGTCGAGGTCGTGCGGTCCGGTGCGCGGATAGTCGCACCCGCCCGGGCCGGAACGAGGAACACCGAGGCGACCCGAAGGCCGCCCCGGTGCTGGGTCCCCCAAGGGATCGGCGACGACGGCCCCCGCCGTTGACGTCGCCCGATCCCGGATGTGGTGGGGCCTGCCCGCCAGCTCCCGGGCGATGCCGGCCGCGAGGCGTGCCCCGCGCTACCGGCGCCCGCCGCGCGGAGCTCCGCCTCCGCCTCGGCGACCTTGGCCAGGATGCCGGCCCGCAGCGTGTCGAGGCCCGTCCAGACCCCCTTCGTGGCGTTGCTGATGGATGTCAGGTTGGCCTTGAGCCGGGTGATGGCGTCGAGCTGCTCGCGCACGCCCGCGAGGGCCCGCGCGATCGCCGCCGCGTCGACCTCGACCTCGCGGTCGTCCACCGTCGCGAGCGCCAGCAGCCGCGCCAGGCGGATGGCCGCGGCGAAGAAGGCCGGCTCGGGCGCCTCGGGGTCGACGACGCAGTAGACGTCGCCGCCGAGGACCGTGAAGGGGTCGATGCCGGACGGCGCGTGGGCCGGCGTGAAGACGATGACCCCGACCGCCGCGCCGCGGTTCTCCTTCGCCTCGCGGAGCTCGTCGCGGATGGCCCGCATCGACATCGGGCGGTCCTTCGCCTCGATCGACGACGCGGACGTCGTGGCCGCGGGTGGCCCCCGGGTCGAGGGTGAGGACGAAGTCGCCCTTCTTCGACTTGAGGACGGCGCCCGTCTCGGTCGCCGGTCCGGTCGAGCAGGTCGCCGGCGCCCCGGGCGCCCTCGGCCAGGAGGCCCTCGAGGAGGTCCTCGAAGTCGCCGCCCTTGGCGGTGCCCTTCGCGCGCTCCTGGGCGCGGGCGGTCGAGGCCGCCTCGAGCGCGGCGATGCGCTCGTTGAGCTTGCTGAAGCCCTCGGTGATCTCGCCGCGGAACTGGAAGAGCGGCGAGCCCAGGCGGGTGGGGTCGAGGAGGGTGGCGAGCTTGCTGCCGTCGCCGTCGATGTACGTGCCGAGGAGCGTCTTGATGCGGCCGATGGCGCTGTCGCGCTTCGTCTCGTCGAAGAGCTCGTCGGTGAGCGAGCGGAGCTTGCCGCGGTCGCCGAGGAAGGCCTCGAGCGTGCGCGGGAGGCGGCCGTCGCCGTCGGCGAAGTTCTGGCGGAGGAGCTGGTCGAGGGCCTGCGGCGGCCTTCGCGTTGGCGTCCTCGGTCGCGCGCAGGAGGCCGGCGAACTCGGCGCGGACGGCGTCGACGTTGACGGTCACGCCGGCGTCCATGAGGGCGGTCAGGCCGATCTTGAGGGCGCGCTCGACGACGCCCGCACGCTCCTCGGCGGGGCGCTCGGCGACGAAGGCGGCCAGGCTGGCATCGACGAGGACCAGGCGCTCGACGACGACGCGGTCGCGCTCGACCGACACGCGGGCGGCGCCGATGCCGGCGGCCGACGGCGCGCCGACCGGCGGCAGGCTGGTGGCCGACGAGCCCGGCACGGGCGGCCGACCGGCGGGGGAGGGGAGGCTGACGATGTTGGCGGGGGCGTCCATGCCCCGGACTCTGGGGGCGGGCTGTGCCAGCTAGGGTGTCACGACGCCCGAGCGAGGTCTACGTTCCTGGAAGTCCCTCGGCGAGGATTTCGCTCGGGAGTCGGCTCGAAAGCAGCCCGTCGTATTCGGAGTCGACCGCGCCGATGTAGGTCGGCACGTCGACGCCGCGCAGGGCCGCGTTTCTGACCAGCGTCTCGCCGACCTGCCGACCGTTCACCAGCAGCAGCGGGAACCGGTCGCTGACGATCTCGCGCTGCGCTTCCTGGCTGAAGTAGCCGGTCGTCACGAACGCCCCGACCCAGCCCCTGTCCAGTCGGGCAACCGTTCGCGCGAGATCCTGGCCGGAAGTGCCTCCGGTCTTGCACTTGGCCTGGCCGAGGACGACCAGCTTCAGGCCCGATTCCGCGGCTCCGAGATCGAGTCGGCCGACGAAGTCGATGCCGCCGTCGCCGCCTCGCTTCGTGATCCACCCGCGACGGTACCGGCCGTTCTCGTTGAGGTAGGTCCCGACGATCTCGGACGCCATGCCTTCGAACCGGTGCTCGCCGACCCCGGACCAGTCGCCTCGCGTCTTGTAGTGGCTCATCACGAGCTGAAGCGCGGCATCCGCGGGTGTTCCCGGATCTGGGCGCTGTGCGGTCGCGTCGAGGATCCGGTATCGCGCGATCGACTGGCGGATGCGGTCGATCACGGAGCTGCCTTGCTCGACCCATCGCCGCCAGCTCTCCGGGGCGAGCTTGAGCGAGTCCTCGAGACTCCAGGACGCGTCGCGCCGGGCCGCGATCCAGTTCCAGGACAGCTGGAGGTTCTCAGGCCCGAGATCGATCAGCGCGCAGTCGAAGGCGTGGTTGGCGAACAGCCTGCCGTGGCGATCCACCTGCACGACGCGCTCGGCTCTCTCGAGCACGCCGAGGCCGATGAAGCGCCAGAAGCCCTTCTCGCGACCCTGATGAACGATGTTTTCGAAGAACAGAAGTGGCGCTGCTTCCAGGCGCTGCCGGCGCTCGTTGGATCGATGGAGGATGAACTGGTGGAGGATCGACTTGTTGCCGGTTGGCCGGTCGGGATCGGTCTCCAGCTCCGGTTTATTGTCGCCGAAGTACCGAACGTGGCCAACGTATGGATCCAGCTCGTCATGCCACGGCGTCCAGTCCGATCCCGCACGATGAGGCCTTGAGGCGATCAGGATGCCGGGCCGGCGCTCGCCGTCGGGACCAGTGACGAACCGGATCGAGTTGATGCCGCGTTCGAGCTGGACGCTTCCCGCGCCACTGAGAGCAGGCCACGCGGGCCAGCGGGTGACGTTGTGGAAGTTCCGCAGGCCATCAACATACGCGGTGTCAGGTTGCGTCGGCTTCGGGTATCGGAGGAGCTCGAAGAGCTGCACCGGGATCGCCTCTACAAGTGCTGTCGCCTTGCGCCAGGGTATCGCCTCCGACCACAGCCGTCGACGCTGTTGACCAGCGCGCGTTCTCGCGGCGCAGGGTCGTGGCGAGTAGCGTTGCCGGCGTGCCGATCAGCGGGCGTAACAGTCGGCCCGCGCTTCGTCCATCATGCAACCCTCGCGGGGAGTCACGGTGGAGGGTCGGTGATGGAGTTCGACAACGCGCACGACGTCCGCGAGACGTGGGAAGGTGCCGGCGGCAGGCAGACTGGCTCCGATCCCGCCCTCACCAGCGACCTGACCGAGTCCCTTGCCGCCGTCCTCCCCGCCCTCGAGCAGTTCCTGCGGTTCGAGGGCGCCGACCCGGCGACCCGCCGCTCCACCTGGCTCCCGAAGCTGGACCAGCCCCTCCCCGAGAAGGGCATCGGCGCCGAGCGGACCCTCGCGCGCCTGCGCGACGAGATCGTGGCCGCCGGGCTGCGCATCGGTCACCCGGGGTTCTCCGGCTGGGTGACGACGGCGCCGACGACGATCGGGGCGGTCGCCGACCTCGTCCAGGCGATCGCCTCGCCGCAGCGCTAGTGGGCGACGCCGGCGAACTTCGTCGACGACCTGGCGATGCGCTGGCTCATCGACCTGCTCGGGTTCCCGACGAGCTTCGTCGGCACGTTCACGTCGGGCGGCTCGACCGCCAACCTCGTCGGGCTCGGCGCCGCGCGGCAGGCCGCCGGCGAGCGGCTCGGCCTGCGCCCCTCGATCGACGGCATCGCCGGCATCCCGGAGCCGCGCGTCTACGCCAGCACGGAGACCCACCACGTCGTCGGGCGGGCGCTCGGCGTGCTCGGGATGGGCCGGGCGAACCTGCGCTCGATCCCGGTCGACGGCGAGCGGGCGGATCGACCTCGACCTCCTCCAGCGGGCGCTCGACGAGGACGCCGCGGCCGGCCGGACCGCCGTCGCGATCGTCGGCTGCGCCGGCGACGTGAACACCGGGGTCGTCGACCCGCTGCCGGAGCTCGCCCGGATCGCCCGCGAGCGCGAGACCTGGCTCCACGTGGACGGCGCGTACGGCGGCTTCGGCCTGCTCGACCCGCGGGTGCGCGACCTCTACGGCGACGTCGCGACGTACGACTCGTTCGCGGTCGACCCGCACAAGTGGATGGCCGCGCCGGTCGGCACGGGGGCGGCGATCGTCCGCGACGAGGGGATGCTGGGGCGGGCGTTCACGATCGAGACGGGCGACTACGACCGCGAGCGGCACGTGGAGCCCGGGACCGGCGACACGGAGTCGCCGTTCGACGAGCTGGGCTACGGGACGCCCGACTGGGGCCTCGACTTCTCGACGCCGGCCCGCGGCCTGGCGGTCTGGGCGCAGCTGCTGGAGATCGGCGCCGACGGGATGCGCGAGCGGGTCGTGCGGCACAACGACTGCGCCCGGCGGGTGGCGGACCGGGCCCGGACCAGCGGGGAGCTGGAGCTGCTGCGGGAGCCGGTGCTGTCGATCGCCTGCTTCCGGTACGTGCCGGCCGGTGGGCGGACGGCGCCGCGGCGAGCGCCGCGCCGATCCCGACGCCGAAGCGCGCTCGACGCGCTCAACGAGGCGATCCTCCACGGGGTGCGGGCGCGGGGCCGCTGCATCACCTCCTCCACGCGAGTCGGTGGGCGCTTCGCGATCCGGCCCTGCTTCGTCAACCCGCGCTCGGGCCTCGCCGACGCCGACGCGCTCGTCGACGAGGTGCTCGCGGTCGGGCGGGAGCTGGCCGGCTGACGGCCGGCGCGAGGCCGTCGGCGGGCCGGATAGGCCCCCGGATCGGGACCTTCACCCCTTCTTGCCGGGATCGCGCACGCCGGAGTCTCGGGGCATGAGATCGACACGAACCCTCGCGTCCGTCCTCGTCGCCGTGCTCGCCACGGCCGGCTGCGGTGGCGGCGCCCCATCGGCGGCATCACCGACGGCCGAGCCAGCCGCGACCGGCTCCGCGACTCCGACGGCGTCACCGACCGCCGTTCCGACGGCCACGCCCGCGGCGGTCGCCGACGTCCAGGGGCTCCTCGACGCGAAGCGTGCGGAGTACGGCGCCCCGGGAGCGCTTGCGGTGCTGGTCCGCGACGGCGAGCGTTCGTGGGCGTCGTCAGGTGTCGCCGACCTCGACGACACGCCGATCACGGAGTCGACCCGCTTCCGGATCGCGAGCATCACGAAGCCGATCGTGGCGGCGCTCGTCCTCGACGCCGTGGCCCGCGGCGAGGTGGCGCTCGACGACGTCGTCGGTGACCTGCTCCCCGATCTCGTCCCTGACGTCCTGCGTCCCGAGCCGCCGGTGACCGTCCGCCAGCTGCTCGACCACACGAGTGGCATCTACGACGAGAGCAACGGCGTCGCGAGCCAGGATCAGCTCGAGGCCGACATCGCGGCCCTGGCCGATCCCGACCTCCGCGCCGAGGCGCAGGCGGACCTTGCGAAGGCCCTTGCCGGGACGCCCGTCATCGCCTCCGACCGGCTCATCGTGGCGCTCTCCGAGACGCACGACCGCTACTTCACGCCCGGCGACGGCTACCACTACAGCAACACGAACTACCAGCTCGCCGCGATGGTGCTCGAGGCCGTGACCGGGACACCGATCGCCGACCTGCTGCGCCGCCGGGTCGTCGAGCCGCTGGAGCTCGAGCGGACGACGATCGCGCCGCCCGACACAGCGTCGCCCGAGCTCCGCGGGTACGGCACGAGCGCGACCGACAGCTCGCTCGTGGACCTTACCGACGACCTCACCTGGTTCGGGAACGGAGGAAACGGCGGCATCATCTCGACGGCCGACGAGCTGCTCGCGGTGATGCAGGCGATCGTCGGGGAGCGCCTCCTGCCGGCCGAGCTGCTCGCCGAGATGAAGTCGCCCACGTCGATGTCGCTGGGCTCGTATGGGCTGGGCCTCGCCACGTACAAGCTCTCGTGCGGCACGTTCTACGGCCACGAGGGCGGGGTGAACGGGACGGCCTCGATCGCGATCGTCTCGCCGGACGGAGCGGACGGCGTGGTCGTCGCGCTCAACCTGCGGAGCGGTGAGGACCCGGGCCTGCCGGCGCTGGCCGACGACATGCTCTGCGCTGGGCAGTAGGGACGCCGACCGCCTCCACTCCGAGGCGGCAGGGACTCGGGCGTGGATCATGGCATCTCCTTCGCGGCGCGGATCGCGTCGAATAGCTCCGCCTTCGATGCGGACTCGGGTGTGATGGTGGCGGGCGGGCTCGTCGGGCTCGTCGGGCTCGTCGGGCGGTCGGGCGCGTCGGGCGCGACGGGCGCGACCCGTTGCCACCGCACGTGGTCAGATGGGTCGCGTTCACGCTCCGAGTTGCGGCGAATCTCGAGGATGGCTGCATCTCGGAGCATGCGCGGCTCTCCATCTACCACCTGGCGTGGTACGGCGTCACCGAGGCGCGACGGTCGGAGGTCCACCAATCGTGCACCGCGTTGCGCGACGCAGCGAGAGCGCCTACCGCCGGGTGCGGTAGCAGCGCGGCGATCGGGGCTGCGCCGCGGGCCGGCGTTTCCCGGCTCAGGTGGCCGTCAGCCCCTCCATCGCCGCCTTCGTGCGGGCGAGCCGACGGGCCGCCTCCGCCCGCGCCTCCGCGAGCGATCCGTTCGGGTGGACGATCGCTTCCAGGTAGACCTTGAGCTTCGGCTCGGTGCCGGAGGGACGGATGATGACCCGCGTCGCGTCGGCCAGGAGGTAGCGGAGGCCGTCGGTCGGAGGGATGCTCGGGCCGGCGCCGCGGAGCAGGTCGTCGAGCGCGACCACCGGCACGCCGCCGATCTCGGCCGCCGGCGCCGAACGGAGGCGCGCCATGAGCACGCCGAGGAGCGCGAGGTCCTCCACACGCACCGAGAATGCATCCGTCGCGTACACCCCGTGCGCGCGGGCGAGGTCGTCGAGGACGTCGAGCACTGTCCGGCCCCGGGCTCGCAGCCCGGCGACCATTTCGGCGATCAGCAGGGCCGCCGAGATCCCGTCCTTGTCGGGGACGTTGGCCGGGTCCACGCAATACCCGATCGCCTCTTCGTAGCCGTAGCGCAGGCGTGGCACCCGGCCGATCCATTTGAAGCCGGTGAGCGTCTCGACGCCGGGCAGGCCGGCGGCCGCGGCCATCGCGCCCAGCAGGCGCGACGAGACGATCGAGCGTGCCAGGACCGCGTGTGGCCCAGCCGGGTCCACGCCGCGCTCGATCACGTGGGCGCCCAGCAGGACGCCGACCTCGTCGCCGCGCAGCATCCGCCAGCCGGCCGGGTCGGCCGGGGTGGCTGCAGCCGGGTCGGGGACGGCGACCGCGCAGCGGTCCGCGTCGGGGTCGCTGGCGATGACGATGTCGGGGCGGACGCGCCGGGCGATCGCGAGGGCGAGGTCCATCGCCCCCGGCTCCTCGGGGTTCGGGAACGGGACGGTCGGGAAGTCGGGATCGGGCGCCGCCTGCTCCTCGACGACGACCGGCCGCGGGAAGCCGGCCCGCTCGAACGCGCGCAGGACGATCTCCCCGCCCACGCCGTGCAGGGCGGTGTGGACGACGGACAGCGTGCGGGTGGTCGCGGGGTCGACCACGGAGACGACGGCGTCGAGGTACGCAGTCGACGACCTCCTCGCCGAGCGTGGTCCAGCCGGCATCGGCGCGGGCGACCGAGGCGACGGATTCGACGGCGTCGATGCAGGTCGCGATCTCGACGTCGGTGGGCGGCACGATCTGGCTCCCGTCGCCCAGGTAGACCTTGTAGCCATTGTCGCGGGCCGGGTTGTGGCTGGCGGTGACCATCACGCCGGCGTCGGCGCCCAGGTGGCGGGTCGCGAAGGCAAGGAGCGGCGTCGGCAGGGGGCGAGGGAGGAGCAGGGCTCGGCCGCCCGCGGCGGTCACGACGGCCGCCGTGTCGCGGGCGAAGACGGCCGAGCCGTGGCGGGCATCGAAGCCGACGACGACGGTGGGGCGAGGGCGTGGGCGTGGGGGTGCCGCTGCGGCCGCCCGCCTGCAGGTATGCGACGAGCCCGGCTGCGGCGCGGATCACGACGGCCCGGTTCATGCGGTTCGGGCCGGCGCCCAGGACGCCGCGCAGGCCCGCCGTCCCGAACTGGAGCATCCCGGCGAAGCGGTCGGCCAGGTCGTCGGCGACCCCCGCGCTCCCGGCTCGGGCGGCGTCGATCACCGCGGCCAGCTCCTCCCGCATTGCTGGGTCGGGATCGTCCGCCAGCCAGGCGTCCGCCCGCGCGAGCAGGTCGGCCGGGTCGGTGCGTGAGGTCATGCGCGTCTCCGTCGGGTCGGGTGTCGGGCCGGATGCCGGGCCGGGTGCCGGGCCGGCATCCCACAGCAAGTCTCGCGCATCGCGGGCGTGGTCACCGGGCGGGCGACGAGAGGGCTGGCGACGAGGGCCGGCGACGAGAGGGCCGGCGACGAGAGGGCGTCGTCTCTGGCCGGGGCTCCTTGCGGTGAACGCAACACCGTGCATGGAGGGGCGCACTGGTGGTCAGGAACGTGCGTCCAACGACAGGATCCTGCTGGCCGAGGTCCCGGGTGGGCGAGTCCTTGCGTTTGCGGTGTGTTCCTCTGCATTCCTGACCGCCCACCGGGCCGGGTGTTGAGTGGAACGCAACGGCTCCCTTCGGGCGGGGCTCGCTGCCGGACCGTCTGCCCGGCCGGTTGGAGCCGACCTGCGGCAACCCGCCGTCCGGGGCGACCATCCCGTGCGAGGCCGAGACGCCGATAACCTGCCAGACTGGCGGCCGCACGGGCGTCTCACCGCCGGACACGCCGGCCCGGCGCTCCCTCCTCGGGCAGCCAGCCGGCCGCTCCGTCCGACCTCCTCCCGCGACACCCGGAGACTTGCCCACCATGACGAGCACGGCCTACCTCTCGACCGAGGGCATCGCCAGCGTCCGAGCCGAGCTCGAGCGTCTCACCACCGTCGATCGCCCGGAGGTCGTCGCCCGGATCGTCGCCGCCCGCGAGCTGGGCGACCTGCGGGAGAACGCCGAGTACGAGACCGCGCGCAAGGACCAGTCGATCCTCGAGGGGCGGATCGAGCACCTGACCGCGCTGCTGCGCGACGCGGTGACGATCGAAGGCTCGTCCACGACCAATGTGACCCTGGGCACGGCCGTCACGGTCGAGGATGACCTGGGCCAGGAGACGTACACGATCGTGGGCAGCCACGAGGCATCGCCCTCCGACGGCCGCATCAGCAGCACCTCGCCGGTGGGCCGGGCGCTCATGGGTCGCCGAGCCGGCGACACGGTCACGGTCACCGCACCGAGCGGGTCGTTCGGCCTGCGGATCGTCTCCCTGGCCTGATCGCGCGGGCGGCGCACGCGAGGCGCGCCGAGGGAGCCGAGCGCGCGCGCATCGGGCGCTGGCCGACGGACCTGATGCGCTCCCCGCGGAGGCGTGCATACTCCGCCGATCGGGGGGAGGCACGGGGGCCGGGTGGGCCCCCACCGGCGCGGCGTCTCCATACGGTCGCCAACCGTCGCGCAGGGCCAATGGCGAGCCCGACCCCTCGCAAGCGGGGCACGTGCGTGCCCGAGGGGGTTTCTCATGCCGATGATGGCAGTCGCATTCCCAATTCTTCCCGGGAAGACCGCCGAGTGGCGAGCCTTCATGGAGGAGATCAACGGCCCGCGCCGGGCGGAGTTCCTCGAGTCCCGCCGGCGGGCGGGCGTCCGCGAGCGGACGTACCTCCAGCCGACCCCGATGGGCGACCTCGTGATCGTCACGCTCGAGGGCGACGACCCGGGGCACTCGTTCGGGCAGATGACGGGCGCAGGCGATGCCTTCACCGCCTGGTTCGTCGAACGGGCCAGCGCGGTCCACGGCGTCGACGTCTCCGCGCCGATGACCGAGGCCCCGTCCGAGCTCGTCATCGACACGGGCGCGTGACCACCGGGTAGTCGGCGTGCAGGCCGCCGAGGGCCGACACGCCGTCAGCAGTCGCACCGTGCCGCAACCGCGCCCGTTGTGACCTTCGGCCCTCGACCGGCCTGCAGCCGGGTCCATCATCGCGACCAGGCGGGAGGCATCGAGGCGCGATCCTACCCACGGTCGCCGCGAGCGCGCCTGGCCACTGGCGAGACCGGCCCGTCCGACCTCAGCAGAGGTGTCCGGCGATGCGTCGCATCCTGGTCCTGGCTACCGCTCTCACGCTCCTCCTGGCCCTCGCGCCGTCGGCGGCGACGGCACCGGCGGCTGCGGTCATCACCGCCGGGCCGCTCGTCGGCCTCGTGACCGACGGCCCCACCCTCTACGACCGCAGCTATAACCAGCAAGCCTGGATCGGTGTCACCGCCGGGCGCCAAGGCGATCAACGGTCGGGCCAACGTGCTCCTCTCGCCGACCACCCGCGACTACGCCCCGAACATCCGCCGCTTCGTCCTGCGCGGGGCGAAGGTCGTCGTGACCGTCGGCTGGCAGATGACCAACGCCACGGTGGCGGCCGCGAAGCTCTACCCGCGCGTGCAGTTCATCGGGATCGACCAGGTGCCCGCGCGGCCACTGCCGCGCAACTACCAGGGTCTCGACTTCGATCGCGCCGAGGCGGGCTACCTGGCCGGCGATCGTGGCCGGATGGACGACGACGACGGACAAGGTCGGGGTCGTCGGGGGCATCGCCAACAAGGGGGTGCTCGCATTCGTCAACGGGTACCGCAACGGCGTGGCGTCGGTCAGGGCAACCACCACGGTCCAGGTGCTGTACACGGACAGCTTCGACGCGCCGGACGTGGGCGAGGCGTCTGCGGAGGCCCTGATCGCTGCCGGCACCGACGTCGTCTTCGGCGTGGCCGGCAAGACGGGCGCCGGGGTCCACCAGGCGGCGTGCGCCGCTGGGAAATGGTCGATCGGCGTCGACGTGGACGAGTACCTGCGCTACCCGGCGTCCCAGGCCTGCATCGTCACGAGCGCGGTGAACCGGATCTCCCTGGCGACCGCGAAGGCGATCCGGCGCTGGTCGGTCGGAAGGCCCGGGTTCCAGACCGGCATCTACCTCAACGGCGCCTGGAACCTGGCCATGCCGCTCGCACCCATCCGCAACATCACGCCGCCGGCCGAGCTGACAACGGCGCTGAACGCGGCGTTCGCGGGCCTGAAGAACGGCACGATCGACCCCTGCAAGCCCACCGCCTGCACCACGAAGTAGTCCCCGCGGTCGCCCACGGACGACCGCGCATCCAGAGCCTCCGCGGGCGCGCGGCGCTGCCCGGCGCCGCACGACTCCGCGCGGCCGCCGCACAATAGACGCGGCCCCTCCGTCACGGGGCCACTGGCGCGCGGACCGCGGAGGCACCTCGATGTCCATCTCGATCGACCTCGACGCGCTCGGCTCGTTCGGTATTCACTCGGGTTCGGCGCCCGAGCCGTTCGATGCCCTCGACGGCCCCCGCCTCGCCGGCCCGCAGGGCAGCCACCCGCTCCACGCCGTCCGCGCCGAGGACCTCGTCCGGCCGACCCACGGGCCGGTCACCGGCGAGATCGCCCTGGACCACCCCGCGATGGTCGGAGAGGGGATCACGGGGACCCTCCGCCTGGCCGCCACCGAGCGGATCGATGCCCGCAAGGCGGCGCTCCGCCTCGTGGGGCTGCGCCTCGACGAGGTCACCCGCTCGCGCGAGGACCGCGACGACAAGGGTCGGGTCACGCACTCCGAGCACTGGGTCGAGACGAGCGGCAAGCTCTTCGTCCAGGACGCCTTCCCCGAGCCGGCGATCCCGGCCAGCCTGGAGCCCGGCGTGTCCTTCGAAGCGCCGTTCGCCGTGCCGGCGCCACGCCTCGGACCGCCCTCCGCGCACCTGGGCGAATCGATCATCGCCTGGGCCCTGGAAGTCCGCTGGGACATCTCGATGGGCTCCGATCACTTCGTCGCCGTTCACGTCCCGATCGCCCAGCACCCGGACCTCCTGCGGGCCGGGGTCGGCAAGCAGGGCGGGACGAGCCTCATGGCCGCCGTTCCGGTGGGCGACGCGACGATCAGCGTCACCTCGCCGCTGCCGGCGCCGGCCGGGTCGGAGATCGCCGCGAACGTCCGCTGGCCGTCGGCGCCGGGCGGGACGAAGGGGCGGGTCGAGGTCCACCGCCGGACGAACGCGCCGAATGGAACCGAGGGGATCGTGGCGTCCGTCGACATCGATCCTGCGGCCCTGAAGGGCGGCCTCGACGTCCGGCTTGCGATCCCTCCCGGCTCCGCGCCGTCGTTCGACGGCGCCGGCCTGGAGATCGCCTACGTCATCCGGGTCCTGGTGGACCGCCGCCTCCGCAACGACGCCGCGATCGAGCGGCCGATCGCCATCGTCTAGCCGTGGATGGGCCGGCCGGGGCGGCGCGCGCGGATGCGTCGCCCGGTCGATCCACCTGGGAGGTTCACATGAAGGTCCTGGCAATGGGACGAGACACGGCCCCGGCCGACGACCCACGCTTTGCCGAGATCCGGCCTGCCGAGGCGCGACGGGCCTGGGAGCTCTACCAGGCCGACGTCATCCGGGAGATCTACTTCCGGGCCGACCGGCCGAACGGCGTGCTGGTCCTGGAGGTGCCGGATCTCGCGGCAGCGCGGGAGGCGATCGACAGCCTGCCGCTCGTGGCGGCCGGCCTGATCGACTTCGACCTGGTCCCCCTCAAGCCATACCCGGGCTTCGCGCGGCTCTTCGCTGAGGCGGCGCAGGGCGTCTGATCGGCGCAGGGCGTCAGGCGGGGTTCCGGCCCACCAGGTCGCCGAGGACGAGCACGACTGCGCGGTCCCGCAGCGGGGCCAGGCGCTTCAGCCAGGCGCGATCGTTGGTGACGAGCTGCGCCACCCCCGCGGCGAGCCCGGTCGCGGCGATGAGCGCGTCAGGTGCGGAGAGTCCGAACGCGACGCGAAGGTTCGCAGCCTCGGCCGCGACGTCGAGGTCGACCGGCGCGGCCACGAGGTTCGGGAACTCGCGGTAGAAGCCAAGCACGGTGGCGTGGGCCGCGGGGAGGCGGCGCAGCGGCCGGATGAGCGTTTCCATGACGCTCACCATCGACACCACGGCAGGGTTGCGGCCGCTTCGCACCAGATCGTCGAGGAGCTCCGCCGCGAGGGCCGACGTTCGCTCGCCTCGGTCGAGGTAGGCGGCGAGCACGCTCGAGTCGAGCAGGATCCGATCTCCAGCCGGCAGGCGATCGGTCAGGGCTGTGGCGCGGTGCGTCGTCACGCTCGCCAGCCGCAGTCGGGCGAGCGGCTCATTCGCCCCACGAGGCGCGCTCCTCGCGCAGGAACTCCAGGACCTCCTCCTCGGACCCGTAGACGCCGGTCGCTGCGCCCGCCCAGGAGAGCCGGGCCTTTCGGATGCGCACGACGCCCGGCTCGGCCGGATCGGCTTCGAACAGCAAGCGATCGTCGGGATGCGCGGCGAGGGCGTCGGCCACCGGCTCCGGCAGTGTCACCTGGTAGCGCGCGCGAACGCGGGCTTCCACGGCGAACGCGCTCGGGGACCTGGTGGTTGCCACGGCTCGCTTCCTCACGGTGCGACGATCATAGCGTGATCGTCTGATCATCGTTGGAGATAGCGTACGTCCGGCCGCTCACCTGCCACGTATCTGCGAGCGCGCGAGGCCGGAGGCCCGCGCGAGCCGCGGCGCGCGCCCGGCGGCCCGGAGCTCAGGCCTCGATGCGGTAGCGCCGTTCGCCGGTCTCAGGGTCGATGAAGACCCGCATGGTCCGGCCGGATGTCGGGTCGACGAAGACCTCCGGCGTGGATCGGAAGCGCGCCTCGAGGGACGCTCCGGCCGTCTCGCCGCCGGGGGACGCGGCCGTTCCACTGGACCAGTCTCGGCCGAGGCCGCGCGTGCCGGCCAGTGCCGGTCGCACCGTTGATCCCCGGTCCGACTACCCGTCGATCGCGCTCCGCAGGTTGCGGATCACGTTGAGACCCTCGGCCACATCTGCTCGCCGAGCGTACGGCCCGGGCATCAGGAAGCACGGTCGCGCCGCCAGCGCCAGGTCCTCGACCAGGCCCCACGGCTCGACGATGTGACGGCCCGCGCACGCCTCGGCGGCGCGCTTGTAGACGAAGACGACGGCCGCTGGGCGCCAGACGGCGATCTTCTGCCAGAGCGGCCCGACGCCCACACGCAGCGTGGCGCTGTCGGCGACGTCGCGCGCCGTCGGGATCTTGAGGAGGTCGGTGATCCCGTGGCCGGCAGCCGCCAGCGCGTCATCGGCGGTGTCCAGGTCCGTGCCGGGCGAGAGGATCGTGGCAGTGACGAGGCGCCGCCAGAGCTGGCGCCCAAGGCGACCCTGGTGGTAATGGCCGGCCGCCACGCTGACCGGCGACGGGTTGAGCCCGACGAACAGGAGGCGACCCGGCTCCGGCGGGATGTCGGCCAGGGTCTCGACCGGGAGGCCGTCGAGGATGAGCGTGATCCGATGGGCGGGGCCGGAGGCGGCCGCGGCGTCGGCGGGATCGCGTCGGGTCGGCATGACCTCAAGGGTAGAGGAGGAGGTGGCCGCTCGTCGCGGCGACCCGCCGCATCGCGTCAGACCGGCCCGGGGTCGGCGTGCCACGCCGGGTTGGCGTAGCGGTCCGCGAGGAGGCGGTCGGTCGCGACACGTTCGGCCGGCGACCAGGAGGATGGCGCGCCGGAATCGGCGCCGAAGGCTGCCAGCACGGCGAGGTCGACCGCTGCCGGTGAGGGTGCCGGGCGTCCGCCCGCCGCCAGCTCGCGGGCGATCGAGGTGACGGTCGCGCGGCGGCTCTTCGTGCGTTCCCAGCGCGGGTCGCCCGGCGCGCCCGGGCCGGCGCAGGCGCGGCTCAGGGCGTCGAGGTCGGCGTCGACGAGCAAGGTCCCGTGGACCAGCAGGGCCCGCCCTCCGAGCCAGGCCGCGACGCCGCCGAGCTTGGCGGTGGTCCCGTCAGGGCGTTCGACCACCAGGTCGCGCTCGGTCGCCCGCGCCGCAGCAACGCCGAGGGCGCGCGCGGCCGCGGCCAGTGGGTCCAGGACGAGACGGTAGAGTCCCGGGAGGCGGCGCAGTCCAGGATCGGCGACGAAGAGAGCGTCCTCCGGGCGGAGGACGACCGACACGTTGAGGTTGCCGGGGTCGTGCCAGACCGTGCCGCCGCCGGTGAAGCGGCGCACGACGGGCGCCCCGAGGGCCGCGGCCGCGGCTTGATCCACTTCCGCGGAGCCCAGCTGGAACCGCCCGATCACGACCGCGGGCGCGTCGCGCCACAGGCGCAGGATGGGTGCGGGCGCGGCCGGGTCCGCGGCCACGTGACGCGCGACCGCCTCCTCGCGGGCGAGGTTGACGCGCGGATCGCGCTCGCCGTTGTCGGGCAGCAACCGCCATGTGCTCACGATCGCAGGGTACGACGTCCGGGAGACGGGGTCCGGAGAGCGGCCGGGCGACGGGGTCCGCCGAGCGGCCGGGTCCGCAGAGCCACCGGGCTACGGGGTCCGCAGAGCCAACGGGCGACGGGGTCCGCCGAGCCGGCCGTCCGGCTACGTGAGCGGCGCGAAGCGGGCCGTGAAGTGGCGCAGGGCCGGCGGCTCGTCGACGATCCGGTAGCCGGGCAGGTCGCCTGCGCGCTCGGCCACCCAGCGCACCACCTCGATGCAGTAGTCGATGTGGCTCTGGGTGTACGTCCGGCGGGGGATCGCGAGCCGCACGAGGTCCATCGCGGCCGGCGTCTCGGTCCCATCGGGGTGGCGCCCGAACATGACCGTCCCGATCTCGCAGCCCCGGATCCCGCCCTCGACGTAGAGGGCGATCGCCAGCGCCTGGCCCGGGTACTGGAGCGGCGGGACGTGGGGAAGCATGGCTCGCGCGTCCAGGTAGACAGCATGGCCGCCGATCGGCCGCACGGTGGGCACGCCGGTCCGTCCGAGCGCGTCGCCGAGATAGGCCGTGCTCGTGATCCGGTAGCGGAGGTAGTCCTCGCTCACGACCTCGCGGAGGCCCTGGGCGATCGCCTCGAGGTCACGACCGGCGAGCCCGCCGTAGGTCGGGAAGCCCTCGGTGAGGATCAGGAGGTTGCGGCACTGCTCGGCGAGGCGGTCGTCGTTCACGGCCAGCCAGCCGCCGATGTTCGCCATGCCGTCCTTCTTCGCCGACATGGTCATCCCGTCGGCCAGAGAGGCGATCTCCCGGACGATCTCGGTGACGCTCCGCCCCGCCTGGCCGGGCTCGCGGATCTTGATGAACCAGGCGTTCTCGGCGAATCGGCAGGCGTCCAGGAAGAGGGGCACGCCGTGACGGGTGCAGATGGCGCGGACGCCGTGGAGGTTCTCCAGGCTGACGGGCTGACCGCCGCCCGAGTTGTTGGTGATCGTCACGAAGACGGCCGGGACTTTCGCCGGGCCGAGCTCGGCGAGGAGCGCGTCGAGCTTCTCGAGGTCCATGTTCCCTTTGAACGGGTGCTCGACCTCGGGGTGGCGCCCTTCCTCGATGACGAGGTCGACCGCGGCGGCACCCGTGAACTCCACGTTGGCCCGGGTCGTGTCGAAGTGGGTGTTGTTGGGGATCGTCGTGCCCGGTCCGCCGATCACCGAGAAGAGGATCTTCTCGGCCGCCCGCCCCTGGTGGGTGGGGATGACGTGGCGGAACGGGAAGAGCGCCTGGACGGACTCCAGGAAGGCATACCAGCTCGGGCTGCCAGCGTAGCTCTCGTCCCCGTGCTGGATGGCCGCCCACTGGTCGCGGCTCATCGCGCCGGTGCCGGAGTCCGTGAGCAGGTCGACGAGCACGTCGTCGGCGTGCAGGTTGAAGAGGTTGAAGCCGGCCTCCTCGATGGCCAGGGCGCGCTCCTCGCGGGAGGTGATCCGGATCGGCTCGACCGAGTGGATCCGGAACGGCTCGATGATCGTCTTCCAGCGTTCCATGGCCGGTGAGGATACGCCTCCGCGGAGGGACCGAACGCGAGTCTCGTGTGGAGCTGCGGCTCTACGGCGCCGCCTCGACCTGCTGCCGGGTCGTGGGGACGTACTCGACGTCCAGCGTCACCGGCCCACCGAACGCGGCCGCGAGGTCGGCGGCGAGCTCCTGGGCGTCGCCCGGGGCGTCGGGGCCGGCGAGGATGAGCGTGACCGTGTCGCCCGCGACCGTCCATGCGCGGACCGTGAGGTCGCGGGCGCCGATCCACTCCCGGACGTAGGGGGCCCCGGTCGTCGCCCGGATCCAGCCCCGGGCGTTCTCGACCCCGGTCACGGCCAGGGGGATCGCGATGATCACGAGGCCGATGACGGCACCGATGAAGCCGTTCCGCACAAGGTTTCGCTCGCGGATCATCTCCCGGCTGGGGGCGGCACCCGACAGCGTGAAGACGATGCAGGCGGCCACGACGATGGCGGCGAAGTTCGTGACGAAGAGGAGGAGCGCCCCGGCCGCGTCGTCCGGTCGCCCGAGCTCGAGGCAGATCCCGACGGTCGCGAGCGGCGGCACGAGCGCGACGGCGATGGCGACGCCCGGCAGGGCATCCGAGCCAGTGTGGCGGACGGCCACGAACGCGCCGGCCGCACCCGCGGCGAGGGCCACGCCGAGATCCAGCAGTCCCGGGGCGGTCCGGGCGTCAAGCGACGGCGTCAGATCGAGGATGTCGGGCAGAACGAGGGAGACGAGGAAGCCGATGGCCACGACCCACAGCGACCCGAGGACGACCTGCAGCCCGGTGATCCATTGCCAGCGGCTCCGAGCCGTTACCAGCGCGCCGGCGAAGGCCATGATCGCGCCACCGAGCGGCGCCACGACCATGGCCCCGATGATCGAGGCGACCGAGTCCTGGTACAGGCCGAACGAGGCGATGAAGGCGGCCAGCGTGAGGAGTACGGTGAACGTCAGCAGCGACTGACGAAAGGCATCCCCCTCGGGGAACAGATCCTCGAGCTTCGCCTCCCCCAGCGACTGACGCCCGTCGACGACGGCCGGGGAGCCAGCCGCCGAGGGAGCCGGCGGCGATGCTGGCGCAGATGTGGCCGAGTGGGCCGAGTCCGGGCCTGGTGGCGATGCTGTCATGGGTGACCCTCCGATGCGGCGGACGGCGCCCTCGCGGGGTCCGCGGCCGGCGCCTACGCTAGCGTCTCGCGCGCGCTCCGGCGCGCCGTGCTCGCGACGCCCCAACCGCGGCGAGCGCTGACGGCCCGATGAAGCGCCGGGCGGAGCACTGGATACAATCGGCGATGGCCGTCCGTCGCACCCCCGTCGGGTGCTTCTGGTCGCGGCTTGGACGTCCCACGGACAACGGGAGCGAATGCAGATGCCTGATCGCAAGCCGAACATCGTTGTGTTCTGGGGTGATGACATCGGCATCACGAACCTCAGCTGTTACAGCGATGGCCTGATGGGCTATCGCACCCCCAACATCGACCGCGTCGCGAACGAGGGGATGCGCTTCACGGACTCCTACGGCGAGCAGAGCTGCACCGCCGGCAGGTCCGCGTTCATCACTGGCCAGAGCGTCTACCGCACCGGTCTGTCCAAGGTCGGGATGCCCGGCTCCGCAATCGGCATGCCTGACGAGGACCCGACCATCGCCGAGCTCCTCAAGCCCCTCGGCTACGCGACCGGCCAGTTCGGCAAGAACCACCTGGGCGACCAGGACCGCCACCTCCCGACCGCGCACGGGTTCGACGAGTTCTTCGGCAACCTCTACCACCTCAACGCCGAGGAGGAGCCCGAGCACGAGGATTACCCGAAGCCCGAGGACTTCCCGGACTTCAAGAACAACTACGGGCCGCGGGGCGTTCTGCGCTGCAAGGCCAATGCGGACGGGACGCAGACCATCGAGGACACGGGGCCGCTCACGAAGAAGCGGATGGAGACGATCGACGACGAGATCATCGCTGGGGCGCTGGACTTCATCGACCGCAAGCACGCGGACGATGCCCCGTTCTTCCTGTGGGTCAACACGACCCACATGCACTTCCGGACCCACACCAAGGCAGAGTCCGTGGGCCAGGCCGGCCGGTGGCAGTCTACGTACCACGACACGATGATCGACCACGATCGTCACGTGGGGCAGGTCCTGGACAAGCTGGACGAGCTCGGGATCGCGGACGACACGATCTTCGTCTACTCGACCGACAACGGGCCCCACATGAACTCGTGGCCGGACGGCGCGATGACGCCGTTCCGCTCCGAGAAGAACACCAACTGGGAGGGCGCCTTCCGCGTGCCGCAGATGATCCGGTGGCCGGGCAAGATCCCGGCCGAGCGTGGTCTCGAACGAGATCATCAGCCACATGGACTGGCTGCCGACGCTCGTGGCCGCGGCCGGCGACCCGGACGATCAAGGAGAAGCTGCTGGCCGGATACGAGGCCGGTGGCAAGGCGTTCCGGGTCCACCTGGACGGCTACAACTTCCTGCCCTACCTGGTGGGCGAGGCGGAGAAGGGCCCGCGGATCGAGTTCTTCTACTTCAGCGACGACGGCGACCTCGTCGCCACCCGGTACGACAACTGGAAGCTCGTGTTCGCGGAGCAGCGGGCCCCGGGGACGCTCCGGGTGTGGGCGGAGCCGTTCGTGCCAGCTGCGCGTCCCCCTCCTGTTCAACCTGCGCACGGACCCGTTCGAGCGGGCACCGACGACGTCCAACACCTACTACGACTGGCTGCTCTACCGCGCGTACCTGGTCATCCCGTCGCAGAAGATCGTGGGCGAGTTCCTGCAGACCTTCATGCAGTTCCCGCCCCGCATGAAGGCGGCCAGCTTCACGGTCGACCAGGTCCTGGCCAAGATGGAAGCCGCCATGCAGTCCGGCCGCTGACACTCGGCCCTTCGTCGGCGGCAGGACCGGCCCCGGAGCGTGGACCCGGGCCGGTCTAGACTGGGCGACATGATCGGCAGCGTCCCCGCGGCCCCGGCGCGCTTTCACGTCATGGCCAAGCCCACCGGGGCCATCTGCAACCTCGCGTGCTCGTACTGCTTCTTCCTCGACAAGGAGGCGATGCACCCGGGCTCGTCATTCCGCATGGACGACGAGACGCTCGAGGCGTACGTCCGCGGGCTGATCGAGGCACACCGGACCGACCGAGTCACGTTCGCCTGGCAGGGCGGCGAGCCCACGCTGATGGGCCTGGACTTCTTCCGGCGCGTGGCGCAGCTCCAGGATCGATACCGCCGACCGGGGATGACCTTCGAGAACACGCTCCAGACCAACGGCACGCGCATCGATGACGCGTGGGCGGCATTCCTGGCCGAGCACGGGTACCTGATCGGGATCTCCCTCGACGGGCCGCGCGCCCTCCACGATGGCAACCGCGTGGACAAGGGCGGCAAGGCCACCTTCGACGACGTCATGCGCGGCCTCCGCCTGCTCCAGGAGCACAAGGTCCAGTACAACGTCCTGACCACGGTGAACCGTCTGAACGGTGACTACCCCCTCGAGGTCTACCGGTTCCTGCGCGACGACGTCGGCACGGACTGGATGCAGTTCATCCCCGTGGTCGAGCGGGTGGACGAGGCCGGCCTCCCGGACCCGATGCGCGGGATGTCGACATCGGTGCGATCGGTGCGGCCGGAGCAGCTCGGGCGGTTCCTGACCGCGATCTGGGATGAGTGGCTGCGTCACGACGTCGGCCGGGTGTTCGTGCAGACGTTCGAGGCGGCGATCCGGAACCACGTCGGGGCGGCAGGCTCCGGCCTGTGCGTGTTCAACGAGACCTGCGGCGCAGGGCTCGCGCTGGAGCACAACGGCGACCTCTACTCCTGCGACCATTTCGTGGAGCCCGAGCACCGCCTGGGGAACATCCGGCAGCTGCCGATGCTGGACCTGGTCGGCTCGCCGCAGCAGCTGGCGTTCGGGGCGGCCAAGCGGGAGACGCTGCCGCGGATGTGCCGCGAGTGCGATGTCCGCTTCGCATGCCACGGCGAGTGCCCCAAGAACCGCTTCCTGACGACACCCGACGGCGAGCCGGGCCTCAACTACCTGTGCGCGGGGTACATGTCGTTCTTCCGGCACATCGACCGGCCGGCGCGGAGCATCGTGAAGCTGCTCCGGGCCGGGCGCGAGGCATCGGAGGTGATGGCGCTCGCGGCGCGCTACGACGCGGAGCTCGGGACTGCCGTCGCAGCAGCGGCGCGCAACGACCCGTGCCCGTGTGGGAGCGGGCTGAAGGTGAAGCGCTGCCACGGGGAGACGACGGCGATCGCCCCCGCCGACCTGTCGAGGATCCCGCTGGGGACCCCGCGCCCCCCCGTCGCCCGCCGCCGGCGTGCAGGCGCCGGGGCCTGACGCGCGCGAGTGTCGTCTCGGGAGCTCAGCCAAGGAGCGCGCGTGCCACCACCAGCCGCTGGATCTGCTGCGTGCCCTCGTAGATCTGGGTGATCTTGGCGTCGCGCATCATGCGTTCCACCGGGTACTCGTCGACGTAGCCGTAGCCGCCCAGGACCTGCACCGCATCCGTCGTCACCCGCATCGCGGCATCACCGGCCACGAGCTTGGCGAGTGACGCCCAGCGTGCCGCGTCGCGGGCGCCGGCGTCGATCTCCGTGCAGGCGGCGTAGAGCAGCTGGCGCGCCGACTCCGTGGCGGCATCCATGTCGGCCAGCATCGCCGAGATCATCTGGAACTCGCCGATCGCCCGTCCGAACTGCTTGCGCTCCCGCGCGTACGTCGAGGCGACCTCGAGGGCTCCCTGGGCGATCCCCACCGCCTGGGCCGCGATCCCGGGCCGCGAGCGGTCGAACGTCTTCATGGCGATGCGGAAGCCGTCGCCCTCGGCACCGACCAGGTTCCCGGTCGGAACGCGGACGCCGTCGAAACGGAGCTCGGCGGTGGGAGAGCCGCGGATCCCCATCTTGTGCTCGACCCGTTCAACGTGGAATCCCGGCCGGTCGGCCTCCACGACGAAGCAGGAGAGCCGGCGGTGCCGGTCGCCGTCCGGGTCGGTCACCGCGAAGACGATGACCAGGTCCGCGACCGATCCCTGGCTGATGAAGCGCTTGGACCCGGAGATGACGTACTCGTCGCCGTCGCGCACGGCGCGCGTCCGGATCGCGGCAGCGTCGGAGCCGGCCTCGGCCTCGGTGATCGCGAAGGCGACGAGCTTCTGCCCCGCCGCGAGGTCGGGGATCCAGCGCTGCTGCTGCTCCTCGGTCCCGGCGACGAGGATCGGCACCCCGCCGAGGCCCTGCACGGCGAGGATGAGACCGGACGTGGCGCAGACGCGGCTGATCTGCTCGATCGCGAGGCAGGCGGTGAGGAGGTCGCCGCCCAGGCCGCCCAGCCGCTCGGGGAAGTGGAGCGTGAACAGGTCGTGGGCGGCCAGGAGCTCCTTGACGTCCCACGGGAACTCGGCCGTCCGGTCGATCTCGGCCGCGCGCGGGGCGATCTTCTCGTCGGCGAGGTCGCGGACCGTGTCGCGCAGGAGCCGTTGCTCGTCGGTCAGGCCTGGCATGGCAGGGCCTCCTCGTGGGCGGATCGGGTCGGTGGCCAGGGTCGGGTCGGCCCGTGGCCGGCGCGGGACAGGCTGGTCGTCAGGTTGCGACGGGCTCCCGGTACTCGCCGAAGACGTCCCGGAGGACGGCGCACTGCTCGCCCAGCGTCGCGTATGCCTCGGCGCAGCGGATGAAGTGCGGCATCAGGTTCGTGGCGCTCGACTCCGGGCGCGTGGCCGCATCGCGCAGGCCGGCCAGCGTCGCCGCCACGGCCTCGGCGTCGCGCTCGCGGCGGGTCCGCTCGAGGCGCGAGAGCTGGTCGTTCAAGCGAGCCCTCGGGCACCTGCAGGACCGGCACCCGGAGCGTCTCCGACGCGTCGACGTGGCGATTGACGCCGACGACCACCCGCTCGCCCGCCTCGAGCTCGCGCTGGTAGCGGTAGGCGGCGTCGGCGATCTCCCGCTGGGGGTAGCCGGCCTCGACCGCCGCCACCATCCCGCCCCGCGCGTCGATCTCGTCGAGGTAGCGCCAGGCCGCCGCCTCGGTCTCGTTCGTGAGCGCCTCCACGAACCACGAGCCGCCCAGCGGGTCGACCGTGTTGGCGACGCCGGACTCCTCGGCGATCACCTGCTGCTGGCGGAGGGCGAGGAGTGCGGCCGCCTCCGTTGGCACGGCGAGTGCCTCGTCGTAGGCGTCGGTGTGAAGGCTCTGGGTGCCGCCGAGGACGGCGGCCAACGCCTGGGTCGCGACGCGGGTCAGGTTGTTGAGCGGCTGCTGGGGGGTGAGCGAGACGCCCGCCGTCTGCGTGTGGAAGCGCATCCAGGTGGAGCGCTCATTGCGGGCCCCATAGCGCTCGCTCATCAGGCGCCACCAGATCCGGCGCGACGCCCGGAACTTGGCGATCTCCTCGAAGAAGTCGGAGTGGCTGTTGAAGAAGAACGACAGCCGCGGGGCGAAGTCGTCGACGGCCAGGCCGCGGGCGAGGGCCGCCTCGACGTAGGCCATCCCGTCGGCGATCGTGAAGGCCAGCTCCTGGACGGCCGTCGCCCCGGCCTCGCGGATGTGGTAGCCGCTGATCGAGACCGTGTTCCAGCGGGGCAGCTCGCGCGTCCCGAACTCGATCGTGTCGGTGACCAGGCGCATCGAGGGCGCCGGCGGGAAGAGAAACTCCTTCTGGGCGACGTACTCCTTGAGGATGTCGTTCTGGATCGTCCCCTCGAGGACGGCGCGCGGCACGCCCCGCTTCTCGGCCGCGACGATGTACATGGCCCAGATCGGGGCGGCTGGGGCATTGATCGTCATGGAGGTGCTCACCTGGTCGAGCGGGAGGCCGTCGAGGAGGGCCTCCATGTCGGCCAGGGAGCTGACCGCGACGCCGCAGGTGCCGAACTCGCCCTCTGCCTCCGGGTCGTCGGTGTCGTAGCCGTATAGGGTCGGCATGTCGTAGGCGATCGAGAGCCCGGTCTGCCCAGCGTCGAGGAGGGCCCGGAAGCGAGCGTTCGTGTCCTCGGCCGAGCCGAAGCCTGCGAACATCCGCATCGTCCAGAGCCGCCCCCGGTAGCCGGTGGCGTGGATGCCCCGGGTGAAGGGCGGGGCGCCGGGTTCCCCGACGGCGGGTGGGTTCGGCTCGCGCCCGGCCGGGCCGACGGCGCCCGCGCCCGCGTCCCGCGGCCCGTAGACGCGTCGGATCTCGACGTCTGAGATCGTGGTGAAGCGGTAACGCCGCTCGTGGGGACGCCCGGACCGGCGTTCGGGTTGCTCCGTCATGGCGGGATGCTAGTCGTGGCAGCGGCCCGTGTCGATGCTCGCCGCGTGGTGGGCTGATCGCGCGGGCGCCTCCCTTGAGAGCGGCGGGCCGATCTCGCCGGAGGAGCAGGAGTCGCTGCAGCGGCGGTGCGGCGCGGCCCACCGTCTCGCCCCGACGCGTCACGTCGCGGCGCCGGACACCCCCAGGCTCGGATCAGCTCGCCCTAGCGTAGTAGCGGCGGAATGACACGAGCGGCACCTCGCGTGTGCGGCACGGTGCATGCAGGCCCAACGTGCGCGCGACGGAGTCCGCCGTCTTCTCGGCCATCGCCCGCGCAGTGGACATCTTGCCCCCCGCGATGGTCACCAGGCCCTCCACGTCGTCTCTCTCGGCGTGCTCGAACACCTGGAAGGTCCGGCTCAGCTCACGCTCGCTCGCACCCGGCTGAGCGATGAGCGGCCGCGCGGCGGCGTTGATGGAGTGGATCGGGTTCCGGGCGATCGCCGGGATGATCGTGGCTCCGGCTTGCATGAGGTACGGGATGTGATCGGGTGGAGGGCGCAGCTGGTCGCAGTCCGCGGCCGTCCACGAGGTCGTGCCGAGGATGGTCTGGTTGCGCAAAGGCACGACGAAGTCGCCGCTGGACGGCCGGTGCATGAGGTTGATGATGCGTTGGGTGAACCGTTTGGCGATGATCACGTGAGCGCCCGGGCTCAGGCTCAGCGGGACGCGGATCCCGGCCATCGTCGACACCTTGTCGGCCCACGGGCCGGCGGCGTTCACGACCAGGTCCGCTCGGACGTCGAACCGTTCGCTCGTCACGCGATCCCAGGCCCTGACCCCGGTGACCCGGTTCCCCTGCATGAGGAACCCTTCCACTTCCGTGTACGACAAGAAGCGCGCTCCGTTGACCCGAGCGGTGGCTGCGAAGGCCAGCGTGAAGCGCAGTGGCTCGGCCACGCCGTCCGGGATGATCGCGGCGCGGCTGATCTCGCGGGTGAGGTTGGGCTCCAGGCTCCAGGCCTGCTCCGGTGTGATCTCTTCGACCGAGACGCCACAGGCATGGCAGCCGTCGAAGAAGCGGTCGGCATAGGAGGGATCATCGGATTTCAGCAGGATGAACAGCCCGCCATTCGTCTCCATGGTGTGCGGCGGCATGATCCGCTTGATGATCTCGTTCTCCTCGATGGCCTCGACGGCGGACTCGGTGTCGGTGACGACGTAGCGAGCCCCGCTGTGCAGGAAGCAGCTGCAACGCCCGGTGGTGGCCGACGCCAGCTCGCCACGCTCGATCACCACGACCTCGAAGTTGCGCAGCGCCAGGTCATGGGCCACGGCACAGCCGGTTGAGCCGCCGCCGATGACCACAACCCGCTTCTGTGCCACGGTCGTGCCTCCGTGCATTGCTCAGGCTGGAATGAACCGCTCGAGGGCGAGCGCCACGCCATCTTCGTCATTGCTGGCCGTGACGTGGGTCGCAGCGGCGCGGATGGCGCCGACGCCGTTCGCCATCGCCACCCGGTAGCCCGCCGCGGCGAACAGCGGCAGGTCCGAGTCGAAGTCCCCGATCGCCATCGTCTCGTCCGGACGGACGCCGGCGCTGGCCTGGAGCCACTCCATCGCCGGGCCCTTGCCGGCCCCCGGCGCCAGGATGTCCAGCCAATCGGGCGACGCCAGGCTCACGCTCGCCCGGTTGCCGAACCTGGATTCCGCCTCACCAGCGGCCTGCTCCAGGACCGGGCGCGGCGCGGCCAGGCTCGCCCGCATGACGGCCACGGGCACGTCCGCCAGGCGCGCGAACGGGCGGGTCCGGAGCCGATAGCGCTGCTCGATCATGGCCACGCGGTCGCCGTCGCGGTCCACCCAGTAGTCGCAGTCGGCATTCACGAACACGGGCTCGTCGAAGCGCTGCAGGAAAGGGACAGCCTCGGCGACCAGCGCCGGCGGCATGGTCTCGGCCCACACGATCGAGCCCGCGGTCACCTCGTACACGAGCGCCCCACCGCTCGCGAGGTAGAACAGGCCCGGCCCGACGAGCGGCACGCTGCCCGTGATGCTGGCCCGATCGCGCGCCGTCGCCAGCGCAACGATGACCCCGGCGTCGAGCAGCCGCGCCAGTGCCCCCAGGTTCCGCGCCGAGGTCCGCTGGCGGCTGTCCAGCAGCGTGCCATCCAGGTCGATCGTGACGAGACGGATCGCGGTCATGCCGGCCTGTTGATCACCGTGGCGGTGAGCCAGGCACCGTAGGCCACGGCGGCGATGGCCAGGGCGCCGAGCGCGAGGTTGACGGCCCGACCGGCCTGCCGCGACAGGCCCAGGTCGAAGAGGATGGCCCGCACGCCGAGGGCAGCGTGGCCGGCGACCGTGACCAGGAACGTCAGCTCCAGGATCACGATGACCGGGTTCGACAGGTAGCGCACCACGTCGGCGTAGGTCTGAAGCCCACCGGGCACGACGAAATGGTTGGCAACCATGTGCAGGCCGAGGAGCACGGCGAGCAGAAGGCCGGATCCAGCCTCCACCAGCCAGAGCAGGCCGGTCTTGCCGGGAGGAGCGGCATCGGTGTTCATCGTGTCTCTCCAGTCATGCCGCTCAGCCGGCGAGGATCCGAATGGAAGCGAGGACCAGGAGGATGGCGGCGGCGACCAGCAGGCCGGCAAAGGCCAGCTTCTGCCTGCCCACGCCATAGCCCACCCCGAGGAGCGCCACGCGGATGCCGTTCAGGCCGTGGATCAGGATGCCCGCGATCAGGACGACATCCAGGGCCAGGAAGACGGGCGTCCGGGCCAGGGCCACGAAGGTGTCCCAGCCGGCCTGTCCCTGTGCCAGGATGCTGAGGACGAGCAGGTGCACGAGCAGGTAGACCACCAGGCCGATGCCGGTGATCCGGTGCACGGCAAACGCCCACATGCCCAACGCGCGGCCGCGTGGATCCACCCAGCCGACCACCCGGCGGACTTCAGAGGCTTGGTAGGTCTGGTCGCGCTCGCGTTCGACGTCCATCTGCCTACCTCCCCGATCCGAAGAGGCGACCCAGTCCGTCGACAACGCCCTGCCGACGCAGCCCGGCAATCGAGCGGGCCGGGTCAACGCCCGACGGGCACACCTCGGAACACTCGAACGCGGCATGGCAGCGCCAGCAGCCGTGCTCGCTGTTGGCCAGTCGCCGCAAGGCCCTGACATCGACACCGTCTCGCGGCTCCTGGATCATGCGGGCGATCGCCGCCAGGGCTCCCGGCCCGAGGTACTCGGGATCGGTTCCGAAGATCGGGCAGGCCGAGAAGCACAGGCCACACTCCAGGCAGTCCTCGTAGCGCAGCACGGGGGACGGCTGCACGGCGGGTCTGCCGCTGGTCTCATCGAGGATGGGCTCGGCGACGCGGGCGGGCGTGAAGTGCACCGCCTCCATCCGCTCGTAGAAGGGGGCCATGTTGACCATGAGGTCGCTGACCACCGGCAGGTTGCGGAGCGGCTCCAAGGTCAACGTGCCCCCGTCCGCCGTGATCCCCCGGATCAGCACGCTGCAGGGCAGTCGCTCGTGGCCGTTGATGCGCAACCCGCAGGACCCACACGCCCCGTGATGGCACGCGTGGCGGAAGACGAGGCTGCGATCGTGCTCCGCCCAGATGCGCTCGATGACATCGATCACGTACTCGTCAGGTCCGGCCTCGACATCGAAGGAGTCGAGGCGCGGCGGCGAACCATCCTGCTTGTAGCGGGACACCCGAACAGTCACGTGCCAGTTCACAGCGTGCCCTCTCGCTGGGCCGTGCGACCATCGAAACGAAGCAGGTGCTCTCCTGCCGGTCCGGACGGGTTGTCAGCAACACCGCCGTCCCAGTCCAGGTGAGCACCTGGCTCGTCGGTTTCGCGCCCGTCGGGCGCTCCCCATGAGGGGCCTTGGGCTGACGCAGCGGGTGAGATACCCGAGCCTGCGTCAGCCCATTGCCAGGGCTGCCCTGGCTAGCCGGCCAGCACCTCGGCGATGTCCATCACCTTGATGCCCCCGGCCTTCGCAACCCGGGCCAGGTTGCGCTTCGAGCATGGGGCGGCCGTGACGACGGTGGGCGCAGCCAGGGCCAGCTCCTCGGCCCGGCGAGCCGCCACCATGTCCGCCCAACCCTGGTCGAAATAGGCAAGCAACGGACCGGTCGGGTTGGACTTCTCGCGCGTGAAGAAGCACTCGACCAGCTCGAGCCCGGTGACCTTCTTCAGGACGTTGCGGGGCGCGTCATACACGCCCAGGAAGCGTCCCAGGTACGCCGGATCGTGGTAGGTCACCTTGCCCTTGAGCTTGCCGGAGACGCCCAGCTTCTCGAGGTACTCGGTGTGATGAAGGATCTTGGCGTCGAGCTTGAGCCCGATCTTCGGATACCACTCGCGCAGCGCGTATACCACGGCCGGGCAGTTGGCCACGACGGTCTTCGCGCCGCTCTCCTTGATGAAGCCGGCGAACTCCTTGGCCTTCTCTTCGGCGAGCGCCCACAGGCCGAGGTCGTACAGCCCCCAGCCGTCGGTCCCCTTCGCCAGGACGGCGAAGTCGACACTGTTCGCCTTGAGGATCTTCTGCATCGCCTCGGCGATCTCGGGGGTCTGGGCCCGGGTCGTGTCATCGACGACGTACAGCACGTCAGCCTTGCCCACGGCACCCTTGGCGTCCTTGGTTCCGTACACGTTGCCGGTCTTCCGGACGTTGGCCTCGATCTCCTTGACGAACGCGGGCGCCGCGCCCGCATCCACGAGATCCGCGCGTGCTGGACGATCCCAGTCGCCCTCGTCGATGTCGAAGATCTGGCTGGCGTTGTCGCGGTTCCAGATCTGGTCGATCTTGGTGTTGAAGCTCCAGTACATCGCCTGCACGACGTCCGGCGTCCACGTGAGCCGGCCACCGGCCACGAGCATCGCGATCTGCGCTGCGCGATGTGGCGTGTACTCACGACCCACGCACCGCACCATCGGATCGTAGGTCCGGTAGTAGACGTGGTCGATGGCGGTCTGCTCGAGCAGATCCCGCATGGAAGAGATGCGCATTGTAGCCATACCTCTTTCGTCTAACCCCAGCTTCGCCTACAGCCCCAGCTTGCCGGGGTTCATGATTCCGTATGGATCCAACGCGTCCTTGATCTTCTGGACGACTGGCCACATCGTGGGCGCATCGAGGTGAATCCACGGACCCTTGTTGACGCCGACACCGTGGTGATGCCCGATGGTGCCGTCGACCGACAGCACGGCCTTCATGGCGGCATCCATGATCCGCCAGTACGTGCTCTCGATCTCGGTCTCGCTCTCGGCGAAGGCGCTCCAGATGATGTAGAGATTGCCGCCCGTCGGATAGAAATGGGAGCCGTGGCCGAACACCTCGTCGGCACCTTCCGCCTTGATGGCAGCAACCATGGCGTCGTGCATCGCCGTCAGGTTCTTGTATGTCGAGGCGCACTCGATCGCGTCACCGATGCCGTTCGGCAGCATGTACGCCTTCTTGAGAAACGCCGTGTCGTAGCGCTTGCTCCACCAGCGCTCGCCGAGGCCAGGTCGCTCGATGCCACCAAGTGCCTTGCACGCGTCGTGGATGACCTTGGCTTCCAGGTCGACCAGGTCCTCGCGTCCTTCACAGGCGAAGTAGAGGCCGCTCTCCTTGCCGATGAACTTGTCGTAGCCAAGGTCCTTGTAGGCGTGCGAGACCTCGACCTCGTCGTAGAGACGCATCACTGCCGGCGACAGGCCGCTGGCCAGGATGTCACGACACGCATGAACGCCTGCCTCGAAGGTCGGCATGCCGTAGCCGATCCACGTCCGCTTCTCGGGCACGGGCCAGATGCGCAGCGTGGCCTCGGTGATGATCCCCAGCGTGCCTTCCGAGCCGATGAACAGCTGGTCCATGTCCGGCCCGCACGAGGAGCGCGGGTAGTTCTTGGTGCGTGCCACCGAGCCATCGGCCAGCACGACTTCCAGTGACTGGACGATGTCCTCGATCTTCCCGTACTTGCTCGAGAAGGTGCCGACGCCCCGGGGAGCGATCCAGCCGCCGACGGTCGAGCAGCGGATCGACTGCGGGTAGTGGCCCCCGATGAAGCCGCGCATGTTGAGCTGGTCTTCGTAGTCCTGGCCCAGCATGCCCGTCTGGACGGTCACGGTCAGGGAGTACGGATCCAGGTCCACGAGGCGGTTCATCCGCTTCATGTCGATGACGATCCCGCCCTTGACGGCGAGGATGCCGCCGATCGTGCCCGACGTGCCACCAGCCGGGATCACCGGGATCCGGTTGTAGTTGGCGATCTTGACGATCTCCTGGACGTCGCTCGTGGAGCCCGGGAAGACCACCATGTGGGGCAGGTACGGCAGGTCGTCGCGCCGCACCCACTTGAAGGCCGGCGGCATGATGTCGTGCGAGTAGCAGATCAGGTCGGCAACCGATGTCGCCACGTTCCGCTTCCCGACGACCGCCTCCAGCTGGGTGAGCAGGATCGGATCGACCTGGATGGCTTGGCCCCTGGCCAATGCCTCGTCGAGTGAGAGTGCCGTTGTCACGCTGTTCCTCCTGGTGCTGATCCCCAACAGGGCTGGGGTTTGGTCACTGTCTGCTGCCCGGCCGATGCGGAACGCATATATATGTTATCAGCGGCGCCGGGCACGTTTCACGAGAGATGGGGCGCTACGCCCGAGCCGCATCAACGAGCTCATGCATGCGCGCGAAGACCCGGTCGGTCCACGCGTCATCCAGCCAGCCCAGGAAGAAGATCAGGTCACTGGAGCTGAAGCGCTTGCGCATCAGGTGAGCGTTGTGGTACGCCCAGCGAGCCTGGCTTTCGGGGACCGGGACGTTCAGCTCCTCGAAGTAGAGGGGATGCTTGGCCTTCGCCAGGGCCGTGACGTACGGCTCGACCCGCGTGATCAGGGACTCGAGATGGGCCTTCTGGTTGTCCCAGTCGGCGAGGAAGGCCTCGAACTGGGGCCGCGCCTTGTGCCAGCCCTCGAGCTTCTGCCGGTAGTCGCTCCAGCACTCCGCCCCCATGGCACCCGAGGGATCGATCTCGGCGAAGGTGTCCTTGACGCGCTTCTCCATGGCCTCCACGGTCGGATAGCACTTCTCGATGTCCACCTTGGCCGGATCAAGGTTGTCGAGCAGCCAGCCCAGCGCGATCAGGGCCGGGATTCCCGCGACCCCCACCTGCAGACCGTGGTTGGCGATCTGCCGTCCGAAGTGGTCCGCCGACATGTCCAGCATGTGCGACACCACGTGCTCGAACCCCGACACCGGCGCCGATTCCCGCGCGTAGGTCATGGTCAGGCCACCGAGCGTGAGGATCTTGGCCAGGACCTCCATGCCCACCGGGGAGGCCTTGCCGATCTCTCCCGCGTACGGGAACATCAGGTACTCGACGTCCTCGAGGACCCACCACGATCCCCACAGGAACTTCGCCATCCCGAAGTACTCGCCGCAGTACCAGTCGGCGAAGCCGGGGAACATGGCGCACATGTCGCCGATCCCGCCCAGGTTGTACTCCAGCGGGCAATCGGCGAGGGTCTTGAGGTCGGCGATGATGACATCCGGCTGACGCGATGGCCAGGTGCGCTTGACGCCATCCTTGGAGATGATCGCCAGCCGCGAGCAGTACGCGGGAACCGAGTTGGCGGTCATGCAGACGACGAGCTTGAGCTTCGGCTGCTCGGGATGATCCTGGGCATACCCGAAACAGGCGTGCTTCGTGATGTCGGCAATCACGCCTGAGCCAACCGTGGCGACCGGCACGCCCGGCCGGAGGTGGCTCTTGACGATGCCGACCTCGTGGAAGTCGGGGTGCACCAGGCCGTACTTGTCGCCTTCGAGGTAGACGGTTTCCACCTTGAAGCCGGCCGCGGCCAGCATGGCCAGGACCATAGGCTTGAGATCAACACCACCCCGGTTGTACGGGACCCTGTCCATGACCAGGATCACGTCGCCCGTGCCGTCCGGCGCCACATCCCGCAGCGCCTGCGGCAGCTCGAGGATGGCATCGTCGTCGACGATGAGCTTCTTGAACTCCATGCCCTCCGGGAGCTGACCGAAGTCATCCCAGGTCCTGATCTTGCTCTCGAGATCCGGCATGTTGACCGGGTCGTACTTGAAGACAGGCGGCGGAAGCTTGTTCACGCGAAGCGCCATGAGACCGAACCTCCAGGTCGTCACTTAGCTGGATGACTACCAGGCCTCCCGAGCGCCCACGGGCGGCACCCTTCGACGGCATGACTGCTGATGGCGGGTCCTGCGAGGCAGGGTGGCCCGCACGTACACCGGCACTGCCAGGAGCACGAGCTCGGCGGCTCGATGCGCCCTGCGGACAGCGCAGGACCGGCGACGAACGATCAGGGAACCCCCACCAGCGCGTAACCAAGGTGACAACGACTGGAGCGTCGCCCCACGGTCAGGACTCTTCGATGTGGATCACGTTGCCTTGGTTGTCTGCGTGGCAGCCACGATCAGCTGCCACGCAGACGGTGGGCTCGACCGGCCTAGCCGTGGACGAGCTGGAACTTGTTCAGCTTCTCGTAGAAGCCAGAGGCCGCAAGGGCCGTGTACGAATCCTTCCAGAGCTCGTACAGCTCGTTGTACGTCTCGTGGTTCTTCGCGTCGGGCTCGTACGTCCCGACCTTGTGGAGCATCTGCTCGCAGCCTTCATCGACCGTCTTGAACACGCCGGACCCGACGCCGCCGAGGATGGCCGCGCCGATGACCGTGCACTCGCCCTCCTGGAGGGCCGAGGTCGGGGCTCCGTAGATGTCGGCCTGGATCTGGCACCAGAGCGGCGACTTGGTGGCTCCACCGCTCATCATGATCTCGCGCTGGGGCACGAACCGCTGGAAGGCCTCGACGATGTCGCGGGCCTCGAACGTGACGCCCTCCATCACCGCACGGGCCAGAGAGCCGAACTCGGACTTGAAGCTGAGGCCGAAGAAGCCGGCGCGCGCCAGGTTGTCGTAGTGCGGCGCCACCGAGCCGGCCAGGTAGGGATGGAAGAACACGCCATGGCTGCCGACTGGCACCTGGCTGGCGTGGGCGTTCATCGTCACGAAGGGATCGGTCTTGGTGAAGGGCTCGATGTACTTGACGAGATGCCCGACGTTGTCACGGAACCAGCGATACGCGCCGCCGGCAGCCGCCTGGATGCCCTCGGCCTCCCAGGTCTTGACCGGGAATGCATGTGCCGACAGGCTGACGGCCATGGTGTCGTCGTACTTGGGCGAGTTGAGATGCGCGACGCTCACGCCGGCCGTGCCGAAGGTGACCTCGCACAGCCCCTCGTCGATGACGCCCGCTCCAATGGCGGCGCACTGCTGATCGCCGCCGCCGGTGCAGATCGGCATGCCAATCGGCAGGCCCGTCCGCTCGTGGGCGTACTTGTCGATGGTGCCGACCTGCCAGCCCGATCCGACCAGCTGCGGCAGCTTGTCCATCGGCATCCCGAAGTCGTCGCAGAGCTCCTTGCTCCACTCCATCGTCTGGATGTCCATCAGCCCGTAGAGCGAGGCATTCGACCAGTCGTCGAACCAGCCGTCCTTCGCCCCGAGCTCGTGGAGGAAGTACTCCTGCGTCAGGAGCACCTTGTCGGCCGCGTCGAAGACCTCCGGCTCATTCTCCATGACCCACTTGATCTTGCCGGCGGACCAGATCTGACCGACGGGGAGCCCGGTGATCTTGAAGTACCGGCTCTCCGGGAGCGACTCGCGCATCCACGCGAGCTGCTTGGTGTGCCGGCCATCCTGCCAGGAGATGCCCATGCCGTCGCGCAGGACCTTGCCCTGCTTGTCGACGTACAGGTGCAGCGCACGCTGCGTGGACAGGCCCATGCCCGCGACGTCTGCCGGGTTGACGCCGCTCTTCTTCAGGACGTCGCCCAGTGCCTGGAAGTTGGCTTCCATGAGCATGTTGACGTCCTGGTCGGTCCAGCCGGGCTTCGGGTACACGCACTGGTACTCGCGGTACCCCTCGCCCATGATCTTGCCCTGAAGATCGTAGATCTTGCACTTGACACCAGTTGTGCCGTTGTCAAGGCCGAGAAGATATTTCTGCGCCATCTTTGCGTTGCATCCTCTCTTGATGTGATCTCGTCGTTGCAGAGCTGATGCGCTGGATTCAGGCCCCACTCACCGTGCGCGATGATCTCGCTGAGAAGGGGAGCGCATCACGAGTCACAAACTCATCACTCACGTGAGCGCAGGTACCACCTCCTTACACCGCTGCGGGCTGGGGTCATCCTTCGGCGCCGCCACACGGGACGCCACACTCAGTCATTCGTTTCCGTCCACCCGAGCTCCTGCCAGACGTCCGGCGGAATCAGGCGGTCGATTCGGTCGAGGGCATACGTCGGCTGGCCTTCGGCCGGCCATCCTGCGAGGATCTCGGGGGTGGTCTCGCCGGTGAAGACGAGGGCAGTGTCCATGCCGGAGTCGATCCCCATCTTGATCTCGGTGTAGAGGCGATCGCCGGTCGTGATGCACTGCTCCGTCTTGAGCTTCATCACGTTCATGATCGTGTCCAGCATGACGGGACTTGGCTTTCCGCAATTCACGGCCAGCTTCATCTGCGTGGCGTCTTCCAGGGCCGAGACAACCGCTCCTGCGTCAACCTCGCCCCGCCCACCGGGGAACGGGCAGAAGTGGTCGGCGTTCGTGCAGATCAGCTTGGCGCGGCGGTGGTACCACATCGCTTCGAAGCCGATCTGGAGCTTCTTCCAGGTCAACGTGCGGTCGTAGCTGGCAATGACGATGTCGATCTCTTCGGGGTTCTCAGAGATCTTGATGCCAGCTTCGCGAAGCGAGCGGATGAGCGGCTCTTCGCTGATGGGATAGACGACCGCATCTGGGGCGTTCTGCAGGATCCACTGCGTCGTGGTGAAGACGGTGGTGACGATCTCCTCGGCGGGTGTCGGCAATCCCAGCTTGGTCAGCTTGTCCACGTACATGCCGACGTCGCGCGTCGGGTTGTTGGAGAGGAACACGACACGCTTGCCCAGCTCGCGAAGCTTGACGATCAGTCTGTGCGCACCCGGGAGCAGGTCGCTCCCAAGGTAGATGGTCCCATCCATGTCGAAGATGTAGCCGTCGTACATCCGCTGGGGCACCTTCACCAGGTCAGAAGCGAGATCCACGGCACGACTCCCCATGGGTTCCACGTGTCACCTCAGCTATATGCGGTCACCGGCATGCCGGCCGGTCGAACGCTTCCGCACCTCAGTAGTACACGGACCGGCGTTCGGTCATGAGGCTGTAGAAGATGTGGCGATTGCCGACCTGGACCCCCGGGTAGTAGTCGTCGGCCGCGAGCTGGCAGGCCCGGGTGCAGAAGCCACACGCATAGATCGGGACGCCGCTCGCCAGCAGGGCGTCAACCGCTTCTCTGACCTCCGGGTGCTCGCTGATGACCTCCTTCTTCAGCAGCTCCACGGCGTCGTACATCGCATAGATCGCGATGTCGATTCCCTTGTCCTCTCGCCACGTGCGAGCGATGCTGTACGCCATCGCATCGAAGCGCTCCTGCCGGTGCTGCAGGACAAACACGTACATGTCGCCGCCAGTCGTCACGTCGTCCTCCGAAGGAGTGATTCCTCCTCTTCGAGATCGGTTACGCCAGCCAGGCGCAACACCTCGAAGGCATTGCGACACTCGGTGACCAGGACCCGGACGACTCCACTTCGGAGCGCCCCGAGAATGGCCGCGGCCTTGCCCGACTCCGCGGCGGCGGCGACGACCACGGGGATGCCCTGGAGCTCCTCCAGCGACAGCCCGATCAGCCTGTTCGGAACCGGAGAGTTGACGGGCTGTCCCTGGATGTCGCAGTAGTTGCCGATGATCTCGCCGACCGCGCCGGCAGCCCGGAGCTCGCCAGCCTGCTCCCTCGAGAGGCAGTTGGCGCGCACCAGGATGGAGTCGTCGGCCGGGGTCCCGATGCCGACGACCGCCCACGTGGACTGGCGCGCCAGGTCGAGGGTCTGGGCCACAGCCTGCTGGCTCAGCAGGCTGTCCCGCACGGTGGCGTCTTCGACGAACGCAGGCGCATACAGGGCCTCGGCGTTCCCGCTCGAGCGAACAGCGAACTTCGCGCTCACCTCGTTGGGGTTGATGGAGGCCTCGAATCCGGGCGAACCACCCATGGCGCTCACGAACGTGGCGTCCAGTGGTCGAGGTGGGTTGAACAGCTCCGCCACCAGGCTCGTGTTCCGACCGAGTCCCACGGCCACGACGTCACCGTCGGCAAGGTGCCGCTCGAGGTAGTCGGCCGCGGCCCGCGCGACGAGGCGGCGACAGACGACCTCATCCGGGTGCGACGTGGCCACCACGACATCCTCAAGGCCGAAGGTTGCCTTGAGCCTGCGCTCCAGCTCGATGTGGAGCACCGGCACCGAGTGCACGTGGATCTCCACGATGCCCTGCTCGCGCGCTCGGCGGATCAGGCGCTGCACCTTCTGGCGGGACAGCCCGTACTCCCTGGCGATCTCGGCCTGCGTGCTGTCCTGGAGGTAGTACTGCGAGGCCACCCGCGCCAGCAGATCGAACTCGACATGCGCGGCCGTCACCCCGGGACTCGGCATCACGGGTGCGCGGCCACCCGCATCCAGGTGCTGCCTCACGAGCATGCGCTGTGGTGTGCCGACTGCATGACACTCCCGGCGAAAGGGGGAGAAGCGTCTTGGTGAGCAATTGCCCAATGCCTGAGCAATTGCCCATGCTACCGCTGGCAGATAGTATGCCGGTAGATCAGTGCCGCGGCCAAGCGACGCATGACGGCGGGATGCCATGACAGATCGCCCTGTCTGATGAGCCGGATGGCACTGGCGGTCTGCGCAGCCCGCATTGCAGATCAGAACAGAAGTGCCCAGGCCTGCGGGAGCCGCCCGGGACCGCCACGGCCACGGAGGTGCCTGGCCCGGCCAACCGACGAGCGCGGTGGAGCGCGTCTCCTCGCTTGACAAGTCCCGGCCGATTTCGCATGTTGTGAACGTGCCCGAGCTCCAGCGGACGATCTCCCGCGCCGGCTTCGCCCCTCCGCGTGCGCGCCGGTGCGCGCCCGGCGCTCGCCATGGATGACGGCCGTCACGTCGAGGGCGTCCGGCCGTCCGTCCCTGATCGCGTCTTCAGCGCCTATCTGTTCGATCTTGATGGGACGGTCTGGCTGACCGAGGAGCTCGTGCCCGGCGCTCGGGCCGAGCCTGCCAGGCGCCACGAGCTGCTGGCAGACGCGAGCGAGGCCATCCGGCCTCCTGAGGTCACGCGGGAGCCGCGTTGCCTTCATGACGAACAACGCTGACGGCACCCGCGAGTCATTTGCCCAGGAGCTGAGCTGACCTCGGCATTCCGTGCACCCCTGACGCGGTCATCTGCACGGCGTTCGTGATGGCTCGGTACCTCTCCTCGCAGCTGCCAGGCAGTCGCTGCTATGTGATCGGGCCTGATCCGTTGCGCGAGGAGCTGTGCCGAGCTGGCCTCTCCCTGCGTGACCGGCCCGGGGACATTGACTTCGTCGTGGTGGGGATCGATCGAGACTTCACGTACCACAAGCTGCAGACGGCCTTCGAGGCGATCCGGGCCGGGGCCCGCCTCGTGGCCACGAACCCGGATCCGTGGGTTCCGGCGGCGCATGGAGACCTGGCCGACATCGGCGCGCTGATCGCGGCGATCGAAGTCGCGTCCGACCACAAGCTGGACAAGCTCGTCGGGAAGCCAGATCCCTTCATCGTGCAGACTGCCCTGGAGTGCCTCGGGGTGCAGCCGGCTGACTGTCTCATCGTCGGCGACCAGCTGGAGACGGATGTGCTGGCCGGGCAGCGGGCAGGCGTCCCGGCGGCACTGCTCCTTCGCGATCCGCGGGTTGCAGCCAAGCTCCAGCACTGGCGGCCCCAGCCGGACCTTCTTCTCGAGAGCCTGGCGGGCCTCGTGGCCTAGGTCGCATCGGACGTCAGTCCGTGTCCCCCGGCCGGGCAGACGACGTAGCCCTGGCCCGCCGCGCGGTACGATCGCGCTGCCGCGGTGAGGCCGCGGAGGCCGCGGCCTCACCGCGCACGAACGAGGCGAGGGTCATGAGCCAGGTCCAGGTCGAGTACGCGCTGCCAGCCGGCGACGGCACGGAGCGTCTTGCCCGGGCCTGGGCGCGCGTGCCCCTCGTGCCGACGCCGGCCCAGCGCGCCGAGCAGAAGGCCCGCGCGGCCGCCCTGCTGGCCGAGCGCGACGCCGTCCTCGTCGCCCACTTCTACGTCGACGGCGACCTCCAGGACCTGGCCCTCGAGACCGGCGGCTGCGTCGCCGATTCGCTCGAGATGGCCCGCTTCGGGCGCGACCACCCCGCGGGGACGCTGGTCGTGGCCGGGGTCAGCTTCATGGGGGAGACGGCCAAGATCCTGAGCCCCGACAAGCGGATCCTGGCCCCCGACCTCGACGCGACCTGCTCGCTCGACCTGGGCTGCCCGCCCGCCGCGTTCGCCGCCTTCTGCGACGCGAACCCCGAGCGCACCGTCGTCGTCTACGCCAACACGAGCGCGGCCGTCAAGGCCCGCGCCGACTGGATGGTCACGAGCTCCTGCGCGCTCGCGATCGTGGGCCACCTCGCGGACCGGGGCGAGAAGATCCTGTGGGCCCCCGACCGCCACCTGGGCTCCTACATCGCCCGCGAGACCGGCGCCGACATGCTCATGTGGAACGGCGCCTGCGTCGTCCACGAGGAGTTCAAGGGGATCGAGCTCGAGCTCCTCCGCGCGGAGCACCCCGGAGCGCCGGTCCTCGTCCACCCGGAGTCGCCGGCCAGCGTCGTCGCCCAGGCCGACGTCGTCGGCTCGACCAGCCAGCTCCTCAAGGCGGTCGTCGAAGGCGCGGCCGGCCGCATACATCGTGGCCACCGACAACGGCATCTTCCACCGGATGGGCCAGCTGGCCCCGGGCAAGACCCTCATCGAGGCCCCCACGGCGGGGGAGAGCGCCACCTGCAAGAGCTGTGCCCACTGCCCGTGGATGGCGATGAACGACCTGGCGGGCGTGATCGACGCGCTCGAGCGGGGCACCGGCGAGATCCTCGTGCCGGAGCCCACCCGCACCCGCGCCCTCGGCCCCATCGAGCGGATGCTCGCGTTCGTGGCCGCGCACCCCCAGAGCCCGCTCGCGCCGGCCCCCGGGTTCGTGCCCCACCTCGGGTCGGCGTGAGGCCGACCGGTCCGGCGGCCGGCGGAAGGGGCGTTCAATCGAGGTGGGGGTCCCGGAGCAAGTCACCTTGCATTGCCGATGCAAGGTGACTTACGGCAGGCAGACGTGGGCCCATTGCGCACTCACGCTCGTGTCACCGCTCCGCTGGAATCGGGCTGGTGAACGCGTCCCCGTTGATCTCCCTCGCCCAGCTTCCCGTCGGCGCGCGTAGCCGCGTCGTCGCGCTCGCGAGCGAAGATGCTGACCGGCTCGCCGCGGAGGGCCTCCACCGCGGCGACTCGCTCGAGGTCGAGACGAGCCTTCCGTTCGGTGGCCCGGTCGTGGTGCGCCTCGGTCGCGCCCGCGTCGCGATCGCGCGCCAGGTCGCCGTTCGGATCCTCGTCGAGGCAGCGGATCCGCCGTGACTGGTTGCCACGTTCGGACCGAGGTCGATGCCGCCGAGGGGGGGCCGGCTCACGCGCCCTCGGTGGGCCGCTCTGCTGCCGGCCCTCCCGTCGTCGCCCTCGTCGGGCGGCCCAACGTGGGCAAGTCCACGTTCCTGGCCCGGGCCAGTGGCCGGTTCGCCGAGGCCACCAACGCACCTGGCACCACGGTGGGCCGCGAGATCCGCGAGGTTCGGACACGGGCCGGCCGAGCCCTCCTCGTCGATCTGCCGGGCACGGGATCCCTCAACGACCGCCCGGTGGCAGGGCTGCCGTTCTGGTCGGCCCTCCTGGCGACGGCCCCGGACGCGATCCTGGTCGTCATCGATGCGGGTGACGTCGCTCGCCACCTCCCGCTCGTCATCGCCTGCCGCGACCTGGGCCTCCCGGTGGTCGTGGCCCTCAACCTCGCCGACGAGGCCGCTTCCCACGGGATCGGCGTCGACGCCGGCCGGCTGGGGCAGCTCCTCGCCCTCCCCGTCCGGCGCACCGTGGCCCGCACCGGCGAAGGCGTGGCCGCGGCCGTCGCGCTGGCGGTCGGGCGCGCTCATCGCCGCCGGGGCGTGCGCGCGGGGACCCATTCGCCGCGCGCCCTCGTGCCGGCCAGCATCTACCCGCCCGAGGTGGAGCGGGCACTGGCCGGCGCGGTCGCCGAGCTGCCAACCAGCCACGCGCTCGGGGCGGCTGCCCTGGACCCGAGCGGCCTGGGCGCGCCTCGTCGCAGCCGGCGCCCTCTCCCCGCGGGGAGCAGCCACGCTGCTCCTGCCCGACCTCGTGGACCCGGTCAGGCGCGAGCTCGCCGCCCGCTGGTCAGCCGAGGTCGAGGACGTCCGGCCACGCGGCCTGCCGTTCGTCGATCGCCTCGCGGCGTGGTGCATCCGGCCCTGGCCCGGCATCCTCATCCTGGCCCTCGTCCTGGCCGCGACGTTCGCGCTCGTCAGCATCATCGGCGCGGCCGCCGCGAGCGCCCTGTCCGGCGCGTGGGCGGCCTTCGCCTCGCCGGTGATCGATGGCACGGTGCGGACGCTCGTGCCCGTTCCGCAGCTCGCATCCGGGCTGCTCTGGGGCCTGGACTCGGGGATCCTCGGCCTCCTCGCGATCGGGATCCCGTACGTGCTGCTCTTCTACCTCCTGATCGCCGCGCTGGAGGACTCCGGCTACCTGACGAGCCTGGCGGTGCTGACCGACCGGCTGCTCAGCGGTCTTGGTCTCTCGGGTCGGACGGCGATCCCGCTCCTGGCCGCGACCGCCTGCAACGTCCCGGCGATCTATGCGACGCGGGTCCTTGCGACCCGGCGTGAGCGGATCCTTGCCTCGTTCCTCGTGACCCTCGTGCCCTGCTCGGCACGGTCGGCCGTCGTGGTGGCCGCCCTCGTTCCCTTCGCTGGCGCGGCCGTCGCCGCGGCGGCGTTCGGGCTCATCGTCGGCCTCACGCTCGTGGCCGGGATCGCAGCCAACGCGATGATGCCCGGCCGCCAGTCACCTCTCGTCATGGAGCTGGCCCCGCTTCGTCGGCCCCTGGCCGGCCAGGTCTGGGCCAAGGCCGCCGCCCGCTTCCGCGACTTCCTCCGGATGGCCGCTCCCGTGATGATCGTGGGCTCCATCGCCCTCGGGCTGGCCTACGAATCCGGGCTCGTCTGGCCGGTCGCCTCGGTCCTCGATCCCGTGGTCGAGGGCTGGCTCGGCCTGCCCTCGGTGGCCGGCCTCGCGCTCGTGTTCGCGTTCCTGCGCAAGGAGCTGGCGCTTCAGCTGCTGCTCGTCCTGGCGGCCGCGACGACCGTTGCCGGCGTGTCGAGCCTCGGCGACCTGATGACGCCGGAGCAGCTCTTCGTCTACGCGATCGTCACCTCGGTCTCGATCCCCTGCGTGGCCACGCTGGCCGCACTGGCCGGCGAGCTCGGGTGGCGGACGGCAATCGCGATGTCGGCCGCGACCCTGGCGCTGGCGGTCGGGATCGGCGGCATCCTCGCCCGGCTTCTCGGGGTGGTCTGACCGACCGGCGGGGCGAACCTGCGCGGGCCTGGCTAGGCCGGATTGCCGCCCCGATCGTCGGGCGGGGCCGGCGGAGGAGCTACTGGCGTGGGTGGGCCGGGCGGGATCGGCGTCGCCCGTTGGCGGAGCTCGGTCACGTTGTAGGCGGCCGTGGCCGTCGACCAGGTCGCGGACACGTCGATCCGGGTCGCCAGGGTCAGCCGCACCAGCCCCGAACCTGCCATGAGGATCGCGAAGGTGGGGAACGCGACGGGCAGGATCGCCAGCACCGCGGCGGAGCCGAGCTGCCCCGCGGTGACCCCCGCGGCGGTACCGGCCACGAACAGGCTCTGGGCGCCGATCAGGTTGACGCCGCCGGTGAGACGGAGGAGCCGTTCGTTCGCGGCGAGCACGGCGGCGGACGCGCCCGACCGAGACGATGACGGCGACGCCGAGAAGGACGAGGGACGCGTAGGGATTGCCGGGGAACGCGAGGAGCCCGAGGAGGATGCCTCCGCCCCGCAGCACGAACGAGACGCGGAGGGTTCGCGAGGCGGACCCGCGGCTGAGCAGGCCGCCGACGACCGTGGACGCGGCGAGGGCGGCCCCGGCGGAGACGGCCGAGAGGAGGATGGCGTAGCCCGCCGACTCGCCGAGGATGCTGATCGCGTAGATGGAGAGGTAGGGCCCGAAGCCGGCCCCGGCCGCCGCGAGGGTGACGATCCGGATGAAGCTGCGCGTCTCGGGCGAGAGCGGCGGACGCTCGCCACGAGGCGCGACCCGCACCCGGCCCGGGCGGCGAAGGCGGACGACAGCGGCGAGCTCGCCGATCCCGGCCAGCCCGGACGCCAGGAAGACGACTGCGTAGATCGTGAGCCCCACGGTGTCGAGGCCCGCCTGCACGCCGAGGGCCACCGGCAGCAGGAGAGCCGCGCCCAGCCCCTGGGTGATTCCCATGACGCGCGGGGCGACGAAACGGCGCTCCGACTCCGAGAGGATGGCGCCGTACCAGGCCAGCAGGTTGGTGCCGCCGATGGCGCTCGCCGCGCCGCCGAGGCACATGACGACGGCGATGGCACCGATCGCGGCCGTCGCTGGCAGGACGCCCCCCACGTGGAGCAGGACGACGCCGGCGAGGACGAACCCGCGAGTCTCGCCGAAGGCGAGGATCGCCATCGTGACGCCGCGCAGGTTGCCGTCCGTGCGCCCGAGGAGGGACGGAACCAGGAGCTGGGCGGCCGAGAACGTGAAGGGCAGGACCCCGATGACCGTCGCCACCGCGGCCGGCGCCCCGAGGGCCAGCAGGAGCGGGATGGTCAGGCCGTCGCCGGCAAGGGCGACGACGGCGGCCGATCCGACGCCGATTCCCTGGTACGTCCGGAAGCGCCGGTGGCCGAAGGCGCGCCACTCGTCGATGGCCAGCCGCGCCCCGGAAGGGAGGCGCGGGCGGGGAGGGGAGGAGAGCCGCGGCACCCGACGATGGTACGCGGCCGTGCCGCCCAGGTCAGTCGAGGGTGATCGTCACGCCCGAGCCGTCGTCGTCGACCACGTCGATGATCGGTCCGCGCAGGCCGGTCCGGATCGCCTCCCGAACGCGGTCGGCATAGGCAGCAGGGATGCCGGGCACCGCTCCGGCCAGCTCGGCGAGGAGGCCGGGCAGCTGGAGGTCGACGATCGTGCGGCCGTCGTCGCGGACCTGGACGCGCAGCCGTCGCGGGGGCCCGGGTGGTGGTGGTCCTGCGTCCCGGCCGGCCCGGCGCCCCGCGTCGCCGGGCCTGCCGCCTGGCCTGCCGCACGGGCAGCCTCGCCTGCCGCGCGGGCGCGGTCTTCCGCGCCCCGCGCGGCGGCGAGGGCGTCGATGATCGGAGCTGCCTCCTCGGCGCTCAGGCGGCCCTCGGCGACCAGGCGGAGGACGTCGTCGAGCGGGTCACGCATCGCGCCGTTCCCCATCGGGCGCATCCTCAGCCGGCGCTGGGGCGATCGCGAGCTGTCGCTCCGCCTCGGCGACGTCGATCTCGCCGCGGGCGAGCGCCTCGAGGATCGTGATCGTGCCGGCATCCCGGGCACCACGAGCCGGCGTTGGCATGGCCGGCGGTGGCGCCGGTGGACGAGGCGGAGCGGGGGCCGCGGGCGCCGCGGGCGCCGGAGGGGCCACCCTGCCCGCGCGCACGTCGACGTCGCCGGACATGGAGCGGATGGCCATCTGCGCGGCGCCGTCGCCGATGACGAGGGGCCGCCTCCGACCGTCGCCGTCGCGGCGGTCGGGGTGGTGGCAGGTCAGGTCGCCCGAGACGGTCTTGACCTCGATGGTCAGGCCTCCGCTGAGCACGGTGAGCTCGACGTCGCCGGAGACGGTGGAGATGGCGTGCGCGTGCCGTCGCTGCGAACGTTCCGGTCACCTCGGCGTCGCCGCTGATCGTCTCGACCGCGACACGATCGAAGCGGGGAGCCCGCGCTCGGACGTCGCCGGCGACGGAGTGGACGTCGAGGGTGACGGGGTCGGCCGCGATCACGTTCACGTCGCCCGAGGAGGCGTTCACGGTCACGTGCCCGCCCGCGCCCTTGATGGAGACGTCGCCGCTGGCGGTCCTGACGGTCGCGCCGCCGCGCACGTCGCGGATCGCGACGTCACCGGCCGCGACCCGACCTCGACCCGGGCGTCGCGCGGTACCTCGAGCTCGATCGTTCCCGAGACGCGGAAACCGAGGGGGAAGCCGAACTCGCGCCGCCCGACCTTGAGCCCGACGAACGCGATCCGCTCGAACCCGACCTGACGAAGGGTCCGAACGGCGAAGCGACCCGGCTGGGCGTCGGTCTCGATCCCGGCACCGTCGGCCGGCGCGACGACCCGGACCTCGGTTCCGTCGACGCCGTGGATCCGGACGTCGTCGGCCTCCGACGGCGACCACGACGATGCCGCCCGCCCCGATGTCGTGGACGCGCGGGCCCGGACGTGGGCTCCGTCGTCGTCGCTCTCGTCGGCCATCTCAGCCTCCCGAGAGCGCGCAGCTCGGCTGCGGCGGTCGCCGGGTCGATCTCCCGCCGGGCGAGGCGCTCGAGGACGGCGCGACGGGCTGCGGCCGCGTCGATGGCGGCGCCGGCCCCATCGGCGGCAGGCTCGGCCCCCGTGTCGAGCTCATCCGCCACCGACTCGTCGTCACCGAGGCCCGAGGGCCCGGAGAAGGGCGTCCACGCGGGCCGCGCACGGTCGGGTAGCTGATCCCGAGCTCGCGCTCCATCTCCTTCAGGTTGCCCCTGGAGCGGAGGAAGCTCTCGAGGAGCGCGAACTGCTCGCGGGAGAGCCGCGCGAAGCGACCGACGTTGAAGTCGCCCTCCAGGGTCGTCCCGCAGGCGCGGCAGTGGAGGCGCGTGACGGCGAGCTCGCCGCTGCAGATCGGGCAGGTCGCGATGGCGTCGTGTGACATCACGCACGCTCCCGGCGCGTCGGGCGCTCGGGCCGGAACTCGCCGCCGGCCTTGCGCTGGTAGCCGTCGATGCGCGGGCTGCTGTTGAGCTCCCGGCGGACCTGTCGGCTCCCCAGGCGAGGGAAGAGGATGCGGTACTCGTACATGGTGTCGCCTCGTCGTGGTCTGGCTCAGGTGCGCGATGGCGAGAGTATCAATCAGACTCCTTTAATTGTCAAGAGGGCGTTTCTAGATTGTGATATTGACTTTCCACAACGTGGAGTTTGCACAAGGAACGAGACCTGTGACTGGCGATCGGCCGGAGCCGACACTGCCGCAGCGGGCCATCGCTCACGTTGTCGCCGACACCGCGCGGGGAGCGTAGGATCCGTGCCATGCGCGCCAACCGGCTCGCCGGCGAGACGAGCCCGTACCTGCTGCAGCACGCCCACAACCCGGTCGACTGGTACCCGTGGGGACCGGAGGCGCTGGAGCGCGCGCGCACCCTGGACCGGCCGATCTTCCTCTCGATCGGCTACGCGGCCTGCCACTGGTGCCACGTGATGGAGCGCGAGTCCTTCGAGGACCCGGCGACCGCCGCCTACCTCAACGAGCACTTCGTCGCGATCAAGGTGGACCGCGAGGAGCGCCCCGACCTCGACGCCGTCTACATGGACGCGGTCCAGGCCATGACCGGCTCGGGCGGCTGGCCGATGTCGGTCTTCCTGGCGCCCGACGGCCGCCCGTTCTACGGCGGAACGTACTTCCCGAACACCCGCCGGCACGGCATGCCGGCCTTCCTCGACGTTCTCGAAGGGGTCGCGAGCGCGTGGCGCGAGCGACGCGAGGAGGTGGAGTCGTCGGCGACGAGCCTGGCCGCCCACGTCGCGCGCCCCGTTCGCCTGTCCGACGGCGAGGCCGCCCTCGACACGGCTCTCCTCGACGCGGCTGTCGGAGCCCTCGAGGCCGGGTTCGACGCGCGGCACGGCGGTTGGGGCGAGCGCCCCGAAGTTCCCCCAGCCGATGGCCATCGACTTCCTCCTCCGGCGGGCCGCGGCCGGAGACGCCCGGCGCACTGCCGATGGCACTCCGGTCGCTCGAGCGGATGGCAGCGGGTGGGATCTACGACCAGCTGGCCGGCGGCTTTGCCCGCTACGCCACGGACGCCGGCCTGGCTCGTGCCGCACTTCGAGAAGATGCTCTACGACAACGCCCAGCTCGCGCGGGTCTACCTCCATGCCTGGGCCCTCACCTGCGACCCGGCCCACCTCCGGGTGGCGACCGAGACGCTCGACTTCGTGGCCCGCGAGATGACCTTGCCGGACGGCGTCTTCGCGGCCAGCCTCGACGCGGACACCGGCGGCGAGGAGGGCGCGACCTACACCTGGACCGCGGACGAGGTGCGCGAGGTCCTCGTCGACGGCCGGCCTGGCGGAGGCGTGGCCGCTCATCGCCGAGGCCTACGACGTGACCGAGGCCGGCAACTGGGAGGGCCGGGTGATCCTCCGGCGGGTGGCCACGCGACGCCGGCCTCGCGGAGCGGCATGGGCGGCCGCCCGGAGAGGTGGCCGACCTCCTGGAGCGCGCCCGCGGCGCGCTGCTGGCCGCGCGCGATCGGCGACCCCAGCCGGCCCGCGACGACAAGGCCCTCGCGGGCTGGAACGGGCTAGCGCTCGGCGCGTTCGCGGACGCCGCCGGGCTGCTCTCGCGGGAGGACGACCCGGCGCTGGGCGCGGCCGCGGCGCGCTACCGGGCGATCGCCGAGCGCGCGGCGGGCCGGCTGCTCTCGGTGCTCCGTTCGCCGGACGGACGCTTCCGACGGTCGTGGAAGGACGGACAGGCACGCCACGCCGGAACCCTGGAAGACCAGGCCTGCATGGCGGACGGGCTCCTGGCCCTCTACGAGGCGACGGCCGACGAGCGCTGGTTCGCGGCCGCGGCCGAGACGGCCGAGGCGATCCTCGCGCACTTCGCGGACCCGGCCGGCGGCTTCCACGACACGGCCGACGACGCCGAGACGCTCGTGGCCAGGCCCCGGTCGCTCCAGGACAACGCGATTCCCTCGGGCGGGGCGATGGCGACCATCGGTCCTGCTGCGCCTCGCCGCGCTCACCGGCGAGGGCCGGCACGCCGACGCGGCCGAGGCCGCGCTCGCGCGTCGTCGGGGCGGCGCCGGGTGCCCACCCGACGGCATTCGCCCAGTGGCTCGCGGCCATCGACTGGCGCGTCGGGCCGGTCGACGAGGTCGCCATCGTCGGCGACCCGGCCGATCCGCGGACCGCTCGCCTCGCCGCAGTGGCCCGCGGCGCGCCGGCGCACCTCGGCTGGAGGCCGCGCCAGGTGATCGCGATCGGCGCGGACCCGGCGGCCAGCGCCGTGCCGCTCCTGCAGGGCCGCTTCGCGCTCCGCGGCGCGCCCACGGCGTTCGTGTGCCGGAGCTTCGCCTGCCGCCAGCCGGTGACCGAGCCGGAGGCGCTCGCCGCGATCCTGGCCGAGTAGCCGCGCCGCGCCCGCGCCGGGGCCGGGCCGCAGCATCCGGCCGACCCTACACCGCCGGCTCGAGCGCCTCCTCGAACTGGCTCGCGTAGAGCTCGTGGTAGAAGCCGCGCGCGAGCGAGCAGCTCGGCGTGCGTGCCCTGCTCGACGATCTTGCCGCGGTCCATCACGAGGATCGAGTCGGCGTCGCGGATCGTCGACAGGCGATGGGCGATGACGAAGCTCGTCCGGCCCTGCATGAGCCGCGCCATCGCCCGCTGGATGAGCACCTCGGTGCGCGTGTCGACGGAGCTCGTCGCCTCGTCGAGGATGAGGATCTCGGGGTCGGCCAGGAAGGCCCGGGCGATCGTGAGGAGCTGCTTCTCGCCGGGCGACACGTTCGTCGCGTCGTCGTCGAGCACGGTGTCGTAGCCGTCCGGCAGGGTCCGCACGAAGTGGTCGACGTGGGCCGCCCGGGCGGCCTCGAGGATCTCCTCCTCGGTCGCGCCCTCGCGGCCGTAGGCGATGTTCTCGCGGATCGTCCCGCCGAACAGCCACGCGTCCTGGAGGACCATCCCGAAGATGCCCCGCAGCTCGTCGCGCGTCATGTCCCGGATGTCGACGCCGTCGATCGGAGATCCGCCCGCTGTCGATCTCGTAGAAGCGCATGAGCAGGTTGACGAGCGTCGTCTTGCCGGCGCCGGTCGGGCCGACGATGGCGACCGTCTGGCCGGGCTCGGCGACGAGGTCCAGGTCCTCGATGAGCGGCGTGTCGGGCAGGTAGCGGAAGCAGACGCTCGTCGAACGCGACCCGGCCGGCGACGCGCCCGAGCTCCCGCGGCGTCGCCGTCTCGGGCATCTCCTCGGTCCTCGTCGAGCAGCTCGAAGACGCGCTCGGCCGAGGCGACCGCCGACTGCAGGACGTTCATGATGCTGGCCGTCTGGACGATCGGCATCGTGAACTGGCGCGAGTACTGGATGAACGCCTGGACGTCGCCGAGCGACATCGTCCCGCTCGCCACCTGCACCCCGCCGATGACGCAGATCGCGACGTAGTTGAGGTTGGCGATGAAGTTCATGGCCGGCTGGATCGTCCCGGAGATGAACTGGGCCTTGTAGCTGGCCTGGTAGAGCGCCTCGTTCTCCTCGTCGAACTTCGCGATCGCCTCCCGCTGGCGCCCGAACGCCTTCACGATGGCGTGCCCCGTGTGCATCTCCTCGACGTGGCCGTTGAGCGTGCCGGTCCGCTCCCACTGGGCCGCGAACTGCTTCTGCGAGCGGCTCGGCGATGAGGACCGTGACGACGATCGAGAGGGGCACGATCAGGAGCGAGATGACGGCCAGGAGCGGGCTGATCCAGAACATCATGACGAGCACGCCGATCACGGTGAAGAAGGCGCGTGATGAGCTGGGTCAGGCTCTGCTGGAGCGTCTGGGCGATGTTGTCGATGTCGTTGGTGACCCGGCTCAGGATGTCGCCGCGCGACTGGCGGTCGAAGTAGGCGAGCGGGAGGCGGCCGAGCTTCACGTCGACGCGCCTGCGGAGGCGGTAGACGGTCCGCTGGGTGACGCCGGCCATGATGTAGGCCTGGGCCCAGCTGAAGATCGAGCTCGCGACGTAGACCCCGATCGCGACGAGGAGGACGGCGCCCAGCGCGCCGAAGTCGATGCCCTGGCCCGGCATGACGTTCATGCTCGCGAGCATGTCGGCGAGGTTGTCCTGGCCGCTGCGCCCGCAGGGCCGCGACGGCCTGCTCCTGGGTCATCCCCGGCGGGCAGCTGCTTGCCGACCACGCCCTCGAAGATGATGTTCGTGGCGTTGCCCAGGATCTTGGGGCCGATGATCGCGAAGAGGACGCTGACGATCGCGAAGCCCATGACGAGCACGATGAGCAGCCGCTCCGGCGCGCAGCTCGCCGAGCAGGCGCCGGAAGGAGCCCCGGAAGTTGCGCGGCTTCGCGGCCGGCATCGCGGCGAAGCCCATGGGCCCGCCACCGGGGCCGCCCGGGCCGCGCCGCGCGCGGAGGCTGTCCGCCGCCCGGCCCGTGGCCCATGCCCGGCCCGCTCACGCGACCTCCTCCTCGGAGAGCTGCGAGAGGACGATCTCGCGGTAGGTCGCGCACGAGGCCATGAGCTCCGGGTGGGTGCCGATCCCGACGACGCCGCCGTCGTCGAGCACGACGATCCGGTCGGCGTGGATGATCGTGCCCACCCGCTGGGCGACGATGATGACGGTCGCCTCCGCGAGCTCGTGCGCCGAGGGCGGCCCGGAGTCGGGCGTCGGTCCGGAAGTCGAGGGCCGAGAAGCTGTCGTCGAAGATGTAGACCTGGGGCCGCTTCACGAGGGCGCGGGCGATGGCCAGCCGCTGGCGCTGGCCGCCCGAGACGTTCGTGCCGCCCTGCGTGATCGGGGCCTCGAGACCCTCCGGCATCTCCTCGACGAACTCGCGGCCCTGGGCGATCTCCAGGGCGCGCCACAGGTCCGCGTCGGTCGCCGCCTCGTCGCCGAAGCGGAGGTTGCTGGCGACGGTGCCGCTGAACAGGAACGCCCGCTGCGGGACGAGCCCGATCCGGCTCCAGAGATCCGCCCGGTCCATGGCGCGCACGTCGACGCCGTCGACGAGGACGCTGCCGCCCGTCGACGTCGTAGAAGCGCGGGATCAGGTTGACGAGGGTCGACTTGCCGCTGCCGGTGCTGCCGACGATGGCCGTGGTCTCGCCGGACCGCGGCCGTGAACGAGATCGCGCGCAGGACGGGTTCCTGGGCGCCCGGGTAGCGGAACTCGACGTCGCGGAACTCGATGCTCGCCGGTGCGGGGTGGGCTGATCGGATCAGCCGGGTCGTGGATGGACGGCGCGGTGGCCAGGACCTCGCTGATCCGTCCGCTCGAGACGGCCGCCCGGGGCACGATCACGAACATGAACGTCGCCATCATGATCGCGAAGAGGATCTGGATGATGTACTGGAGGAACGCGGTCAGGTTGCCGATCGACATCTCGCCGCTGTCGACGCGGAAGGCCCCGAACCAGAGGACCGCGACGGTCGTCAGGTTCATGATCGCCATCAGGGTCGGCATCATGATCGCGAAGAGCCGGTTGACCGACAGCGCCGTTGCGAAGAGGTCCGTGTTGGCGGCGTCGAACCGCCGCTCCTCGTAGTCCGTGCGCACGAACGCACGGATCACGCGCACCCCGGCGAGCGTCTCGCGCATCACCTGGTTGATGCGGTCGATCTTCACCTGCATGGCCTGGAAGAGCGGCAGGGCGCGCCGGACGAGGAGGCCGATGATGACCACCATGATCGGCACGATCACCAGGAGGATCCCGGTCAGGGGGACGTCCTGGCGGAGGGCCATGATGAGCCCGCCGATGATCATGATCGGTGCCGAGACCATCATCGTCAGGCCCATGAGGACGACCATCTGGACCTGCTGGACGTCGTTCGTGTTGCGGGTGATCAGCGAGGCCGTGCCGAAGTGGTTGACCTCGACCTGCGAGAACGACTCGACCGAGCGGAAGATCGCCCCGCGCACGTCGCGCCCGAACGACATCGAGACCTTCGCCGACCAGTAGACGGCGATGATCGAGACGATCCCGAGGAGGATCGTCACCCCGAGCATCACGGCGCCGGTCCGGAGGATGTAGTCCGTGTCGCCTTTGGCGACCCCGTTGTTGATGATGTCGGCGTTCAGCTCCGGCAGGTACAGGTTCGCGAGGGCCTGCACGAGCAGGAGCGCCATCACCAGGACGAGGGGCGCCCGGTAGGGTCGGAGGTAGGTCGCGAGGAGCCGGATCATGCGCCCGACCGGTCAGCCGACCGGCGGCGTGCCGTCGTCGTCCCGCCTGGCGACGTCCTCCTGGAGGTCCGCCACCTCCTTGCGCGTCGCTTTGACGCCCCGCCCCAGGGCCTCGCCCCACTTGGGCAGGATCTTGGGCCCGCGCCAGACCAGGACGACCGCGAGGATCACGATGAGGACGATGAGGACGTCGACGCCGAAGACCATGGGCGCATCCTAGCCGACCGACGAAGACCCGGCCGCGTCTCCGCCGACGCACGGAAGACGCGGCGGCGCCGCGCAGCCACGGGCGAACGTCTTCGCCGAGATCCGGGTGGGCGTGTCGCAGGGCAGGTCCGGCCGCGGAGCAGGTCCGGCCGAACGGCCCGCGCGAGCCGTGACAAGCGGCGCTACGATCGCCCGGGAGCGACGCTCCGGGAGGCGCCGGGGGTCCGGCGGCCGAGCCGAGGGGCGTCGCCGCGATCGGAGGCGAACGTGGCAATTCGCGTGCCGGACCTGGGAGCCCTCATGGCCGAAGCCCAGATGCGACGCATGGCACTCGACGCGACTGGGGCGTACTTCGTCACCAGCATCGACCCGCCCCACGCGGAGGACTTCGCCAAGACGCTCCTCCTGATGGCCGTGCCCCGCCGCGGGCAGCACGACCAGCCGATCACGGTCTACATCAACTCCGGCGGGGGATCCGTGGGCGACGGGCTGGCCATGATGGAGATGATCAACCGGATGCGACGGAACCTCGACGTCCGCATCAACACGGTCGTCCTCGGCTACGCGTACTCGATGGGGGCGATCGTCAGCCAGGCCGGCGACCACCGCTCGATCGGCCGGTACGGGACGCTGATGCTCCACTCGACGCAGTGGATGCTCTCGGGCGAGGACGAGCGCATCTTCAAGGACTACCAGGCGCTCGCCGAGCACTACCAGCTGACGGTCGCCGATCTGTTCGCTCGGCGCACCGGCCACAAGGACGCCGCGTGGTGGCGGCGCTTCATCTGGTCGGGCCGCGAGCGCTTCCTGGGCCCTGACGAATGCCTCGAGATGGGGCTCGTCGACGAGATCCTCGAGCCGGCCCTCCTCCACGAGGCCCATCCCACGCTGTAGGCAGGGGACCAGCGCGCGCCCGCGCCTGCCCGACACCCGCGCGCGCCCGCGCCGGTGCTGCCTTCGAGGATGCTGCCCCGCGTGGCGGTCGATCGCCCATCAGCACGGGACTTGCGTAACGGCGCCGTCGGGCTCATCGTGGTCGTGATCGGTGGCCAGATCTGCATATGCGCATATGAAGCAGGATGGCGCCCGCAGTCACCATTCGTCGACGGGCCTGGCCGGACGGCGCCAAATCGAAGGGAGACATGTCTCTATGAAGGTTCTCGATCGCCAGCATGCACTCGCGATCGCCTTCGGCCGTGTCGATCATCGGGATCATCTTCCTGTGGGCCGGCCTGGAGAAGATCATCGGCGAGGGCCTGGGCACCTGGTCCGCGGCGGGCTACCTGGAGTTCGCGACGGGCGGCACGCTCGGCTGGCCCTTCGTCTCGGGCGAGATCGCCGAGGGCACCGTCTTCAACCCCACCCACGACTTCTGGGTCGCGCTGGCCGGCAACGAGGCGGCCATGACAGCCATCGGCTACCTCGTCCCGCTGGGCCAGGTCGCCATCGGGACCTGCCTGATCCTCGGGCCTCTTCACCCGGTTCGCGGCCGCGATGGGCACGCTCATGATGCTGGTCTTCCTCGTCGCCGCCTGGGACTTCCAGTTCGGGATCGTGAACCAGCACCTCACCTACGCGGTCATGACGTTCGGGCTCGCCGTCCTCGGCGCCGGCAACTACTACGGCCTCGACGCGACGGTCCGGCCGCGGGTCAGCGACGGCGTTCGGCGCTGGCTCTTCTCGGGTGCCGGCGACGATGGCTGGAAGGCCGCGACCGCCTGACCGCAGTGCCGGTCCGGGCCGCGTCTCGGGCAGGCCCCCGCAGCCTCGCGACCCCGCCGGACCAGGACCCGGCGGGGTCGTCTGTCTTCTGCGCGGCGCGCCCCGACTGCGCCACTAGAACGGGCGGTCGGTTTGACCTTCGCGCCGTATACTCGCCATCCCGTGGCCCGCCGATCCCCTCCGCCCGCCGGCCCAGCCGCGACCGCGCCCGCCGAGGACCCGCTCGCGCGCTTCGCGGCGCCCGTCGCAGCGTGGTTCCGGGATGCCTTCGCCGCCCCGACGGCGGCCCAGGTGGAGGGCTGGGCGGCGATCGCTCGCGGCGGCCACGTCCTCCTCCACGCCCCCACGGGCAGCGGCAAGACGCTGGCCGCCTTCCTGTGGGGCATCGACCGCCTCGTTCGATCGCCCGCTCCCCCGCGCACGGCGGCCGCGGGCGCCTCCGTGCGGATCCTGTACGTCAGCCCGCTCAAGGCCCTGACCTACGACGTCGAGCGGAACCTGCGGGCTCCGCTGGCCGGGATCGGCCTGGCAGGTCGGCGCCTCGGCTCGCCCGTGCGGCCCCTCTCCATCGCCTCGCGGACCGGCGACACGCCCGCGGATGAGCGGCGGTCACTGGCGAAGAGCCCGCCCGAGATCCTCATCACCACGCCGGAGTCGCTCTACCTCCTGCTGACGTCGGGGGCCCGCGAGACCCTGCGCGGAGTGGAGGCGGTGATCGTCGACGAGGTGCACGCGGTCGCCGGCACCAAGCGCGGCGCCCACCTGGCGCTCTCCCTCGAGCGGCTCGAGCACCTGCGCGGCCCGGAGGCGCCGCCACTCCAGCGGATCGGCCTCTCGGCCACCCAGAAGCCGCTCGACACGATCGGGCGATTCCTCGCCGGCGCCGGCCCGGACCGGGCCGTCACCGTCGTCGACGCCGGGACCCGGAAGCGGCTGGATCTCCGGGTCGTCGTGCCGGTCGAGGACATGAGCCGGCTCGGCGAGGCGCTGCCGCTCGAGGAGCAGCCGGGCGGCCCCGTCGCCGGGGGCGAGATGCGGGTGAGCATCTGGCCGGCCATCCACCCACGGATCCTGGAGCTCATCCGAAGCCACCGGAGCACGCTCGTCTTCGTCAACAGCCGGCGGCTTGCGGAACGCCTCGCCCAGCGTCTCAACGAGCTGGCCGGGGAGGACCTGGTGCGGGCCCACCACGGGTCGATCGCCCGCGAGCAGCGGGTCGCGATCGAGGAAGCGCTCAAGGAGGGTCGCCTCCCGGCGCTCGTCGCGACGAGCTCGCTGGAGCTCGGGATCGACATGGGCGCGATCGACCTCGTCATCCAGGTCGAGTCACCGACCTCGGTCGCCCGCGGCCTCCAGCGGATCGGCCGCGCCGGGCACCAGGTCGACGAGGTGAGCATCGGCGTCATCTTCCCGAAGTACCGGGGCGACCTCCTCGAGTGCGCGGTCGTGGCCGAGCGGATGCGCGAAGGGGCGATCGAGGCGACGACGGTCCCGCGCACGCCCCTCGACGTGCTGGCCCAGCAGATCGTCGCGATGACGGTGATGGACCGCTGGTCCGTGGCGGACCTGCACGCCGTGGTGGCCCGGGCCATGCCGTTCGAGACGATCACGCGCGAGGCCCTCGAGGGCGTCCTGGCCATGCTTGCCGGCGCCTATCCGTCCGACGAGTTCGCCGAGCTCAAGCCGCGCCTCACCTGGGACCGGGTGACCGACACGGTGGAGGGCCGGCGCGACGCGCGGGTCGTCGCGGTCACCTCGGGGGGCACGATCCCCGACCGCGGCCTGTACGGCGTCTTCGTGGCCGGCGAGGCCGGGACGCCGGGCCGGCGGGTGGGCGAGCTGGACGAGGAGATGGTCTACGAGCTGCGGGCCGGGATGCACGGCGACGTGATCGTCCTCGGGGCAAGCAGCTGGCGGGTCGCCGAGATCACTCCGGACCGCGTGATCGTGGAGCCCGCCCCGGGTCAGCCGGGCAAGCTCCCGTTCTGGAAGGGCGACGCGGTCGGCCGGCCGATCGAGCTGGGCCGCGCGCTGGGCGCCTTCGTGCGCGAGGTGGAGGGCGATCTCGCCCGCGGAGCGAAGGGACGGGCGAGCGCGCTGGCGCGCCTGCCGAGAACGCCATCACCTCGACCCGCTGGCGGCCGAGAACCTCGTCGCCTACCTCGAGGACGAGCGCGAGGCGGCGGGCGCCCTGCCGACCGACCGCCGGATCGTCGTCGAGCGGTTCCGGGACGAGCTGGGCGACTGGCGGCTCGTCCTGCTGACGCCGTTCGGCGGCCGCGTCCACGCGCCGTGGGCGATGGCGATCGAGGCGCGCCTGCGCGAGCGGCTGGGCGCCGAGGTGTCCAGCATCTGGTCGGACGACGGGATCGCCATCCGCCTCCCGGACGGCGACCTCGAGGGGATCGAGGACGAGCTCTTCCCGGACGCCGACGGCGTGGAGGACCTGGTGGTCGCGGCCGTCGGCGGGACCGCGCTCTTCGCGTCCCGCTTCCGCGAGAACGCGGCCCGGGCCCTGCTCCTGCCGCGCCGCCGGCCGGGAACGCGCACGCCGCTCTGGCAGCAGCGCCAGCGCGCCGCGGACCTGCTGGCCGTGGCCAGCCGCTACGGCAGCTTCCCGATCCTCGTCGAGACCTATCGCGAGTGCCTGGCCGACGTCTTCGACCTGCCGGCGCTGCGCGACGTGCTGCGCGGCGTGGAGCGCCGCGAGGTCGCGGTCCACCGGGTCGAGACCCCGCGGGCCTCGCCGTTCGCCTCGTCGCTCCTCTTCGACTACGTCGCCGCCTTCATGTACGAGGGCGACGCCCCGCTCGCCGAGCGGCGCGCGCAGGCCCTGGCGCTCGACCGCGACCTCCTCCGCGAGCTCCTCGGCCAGGAGGAGCTGCGCGAGCTGCTGGATCCGGCGGCCCTCGAGGAGACGGAGCTCGAGCGCCAGGCGCTCGTCGACGAGCGCAGGGCCGGGCTCCGTCGACCAGGTGGCGGACCTCCTGCGCCGGCTCGGGCGACCTCTCGACCGAGGAGGTCGCGGCGCGGACGCGCGGCGGTGCGGCCGGCCGCCGGTGAGTGGCTGGAGACGCTGGCCGCAACGCGGCGCGCGATCGTGGTGCGGATCGGCGGCGAGGCGCGCTGGATCGCCGTCGGAGGACGCGGCGCGCTACCGCGACGCCACCGGCGCCCAGCCGCCGCCGGGGACGCCCACTGCCTTCCTGGGCGAGACGCGCGACGCGCTGGGCGGCCTCCTGGCCCGCTGGGCGCGGACCCACGGGCCGTTCCTGGCGGCGGAGCCGGCGCGGCGTTGGGGGCTGCCGGTCGGGATCGTCGAGGAGGCGTTGACGCGGCTCGTCGGAGCAGGATCGCTCCTGCGCGGGGAGTTCCGGCCGGGTGGAGTCGAGCGCGAGTGGTGCGACCCGGACGTGCTCCGGCTGCTGCGCCGACGCTCGCTGGCGCGGCTGCGGCGCGAGGTGGAGGCCGTGGAGCCGGCGGCGCTGGCTCGATTCCTGCCGGCGTGGCAGGGCGTGGCGGCGGCGCCGGTGCGTGGTACGGCCGGCGCCGAGGCGCCGCCGGCGCTTCGCGGCCAGGCCGCGCTCGAGCGCCTGGCCGAGGTCCTCGACCAGCTGGCCGGCGTGCCGATCCCAGCCTCGGTCCTGGAGCGCGACGTGCTCCCGGCCCGCGTGCCCGGCTACCAGCCGCGCCTCCTCGACGAGCTGGGCGCCCTCGGCGAGGTGGCCTGGGTCGGCTGCGGGCCGCTGGGCCGCGACGACGGGCGCATCGCCCTCTTCCGGCCGGGACGCGGCGACGTCCTGCGGGCGGCGCTACGTGGCGTCCCGCCGCGCTGTTGCGGAGCGGCCGGACGGGCCGCGCCACGACGCGATCCGGGACTGGCTGGCGCGCCGCGGCGCGTCGTTCTACCGGGAGCTGTTCGTGGCCGCCGGCGGCGGCTCGGACCGCGAGATCCTCGACGCGCTGTGGGACCTCGCCTGGGCCGGCGAGGTCACGAACGACACCTTCGCCCCGCTCCGGGCCCTGCGCTGGAAGCGCCCGGGCGGCGACCGTCGACCGCGGCCGGGCCGCCTCGCGACGCTGGGGCCGCCCGAGGCGGCGGGGCGGTGGTCGCTGGTGGAGGGCGGCCAGCGGCGTCGGGGCGGCGATCCGGCGGGCCGGCGACGCCGTGCGCACGGCGGCCGCCCGGACGCGACCGAACGGCCTCCACGCGCTCGCCCTCGCCCTCCTCGACCGGCATGGCGTCCTGACCCGCGAGGCGGTCATGAGCGAGGGAGTCGAGGGCGGGTTCGCCGGCGTCTACCCGGTCCTGCGGGCCCTCGAGGAGGCCGGCCGGATCCGGCGCGGCTACTTCGTCGACGGGCTGGGCGCGGCGCAGTTCGCCCTCGCCGGCGCGATCGACCGGCTGCGCGCCGCCCGAGAGCCGGATGCCGAGCGGCCGCGGGTCGACCTCCTCGCCGCCGCCGACCCGGCCCAGCCGTACGGCGCCGCGCTGCCCTGGCCGCGGCGCGGCGACGACGATCGGCGCCCGTTCCAGCGGGCCGCCGGGGCGTACGTCATCCTCGTGGACGGGGCGGCGGTCCTCTACGTCGAGCGCGGGGGCAAGGGCCTCGGGACCTTCCCGGCCGCCGACGACCCGGCGCGCGCTGCGCTGGCGCTCGGCGCCCTGGGCGGCCTGCTCGGCGACGGGCGCCTGCGCGAGCTCGTCCTCTCCCGCGTCGACGGCGCGCCCCTCGGCGTCCGGAGCATCCGTGGCGGGCCCGCCTCGTCGAGGCCGGGCTTCGTGCCGGGCTACCGGGGCATGGCCCTGCGGCCGCGGCGGTGAGCGCCATCGACGTCCGCTGCGGCCGCGCCGGCGGCGGCTGGCTGTGCCTCGTCCGCGTCCGGGAGGGGCCGTTCGCGACGGAGCACCGCGTGACGGTGGATCCCGCCGACCTGGAGCGGATCGACCCGGGCGCCGCAGATCCCGAGCGCCTCGTCCGTGCCGGCTTCGCGTTTCTGCTCGAGCGCGAGCCGGCATCGTCGATCCTGCGCGCGTCGACCTGCCCGTCGGGTCGGCGCTCCTCGATCCCGGGCGTGGCAGGAGTCGGCAACGTCTACAAGAGCGAGGTGCTCTACATCGAGCGGGTCGACCCGTTCGTGCCCCTCAGCGCGCTGGACGACGCGACACTCGGCCGGGTCGTGGATCGGGCCCGGGCGCTCCTGGTCGCCAACCGGGCGTTGGCCGCGCGGGTGACGACGGGTCCGCGGGCGGGGGAGTCCCGCTCGAGCGGCAAGGGGAGGGCCAGCCGGCCGCCCGGCGTCCTGGGTCTACGGTCGCGCCGGGCGCCGTGTCGGCGCTGTGGCACGCTCGTGCGGGCGCGACGCCATGGCGACCTGCCGCGTCTCACCTACTGGTGTCCGCGCTGCCAGGCGTCGGGAGCTGCCCCGACCCGGAACGAGGAGGCCCGGTGACCGACCACACCCTCGACGTCCGCTGCGGCCGCGACGGCGTCCGCTGGCTCTGCCTCGTCCGCGTCCGGGAGGGCCCGTCTCGCGACCGAGCACCGGGTGACCGTGGCCCCGGGCGATCTCGCCCGGCTGGACCCGGGGGCGGTGGACCCGAGCGCCTGATCGCGCCGCCTTCGCCTTTCTGCTCGAGCGCGAGCCGCGTCCTCGATCCTGCGCTCGTTCGACCTGCCCGTGATCGGCCACTACTTCCCTGCCTGGGAGGCCGACGTCCACGCGCGGCTGGCGGGGTAGGTCCCCGTACGGACGGCGCAGCGCCACCCTGGACCGCCCGCTACCATCGCCGCCATGTGCGAGTTGCTGGCCGTCCGCGCCGATGAACCGTTCGAGCTGTCCGACGTCTGGCCGCTTGCCGAGGGCCTCGAGCGGTACGGCCTGGCCGGGTATGCGTGGGGCGTCGCCTGGACGCGACCCGACGGCTCACTCGATCGGTACCGGGCCACGGACGCCTTCCGAGATGACGCCCGCCGGGACGAGATCGGGCGCACCGAGACGACGGCGGCCCTCGTCCACCTGCGGCGCCCTTCGCGCTTCTCCTGGCTCGGGATGGCGGACACCCAGCCGTTCCTCGAGGAGACCGGGCTGTTTGCCTTCGCCCACAACGGTGAGCTGGCCCATCACCGCCGGTTCCGTGACGCGTATCGTGCGGCCGGCCGGATCCACGGCCGGGCGGACTCGGAGGTCGGGATGCGCTGGATGGAGGACGCCTGGGCGCTCGAGCGCCCGGCCGACGTCCTCCTCGCCGCGCTCCACGAGGCGATGGGCGGCTCGGCGAACCTCGCGGTCCTGGAGCCCGGCGGCCGGGCCACGCTCCACGCGGGAAACGGCGAGAACCCGGTCTTCGGCTTCCGCCTCGGCCGGCTGCAGCTCCTCTCCACCGGGGTCTACTCGCTGGACCGCTCGCTCTTCCGGCTCGTCGCCCCCGGCGCCCGGGAGCGTCGCCTGGTGGCCCGGGGGCACGCCGCTAGCCTCTGAGGGACGAGCGGCGCGCACCCTCGTCGGGAGACCCTGGCGGCTCGCCGGGGGGGCCGACGCGCCTGCGTGCCTATGCCTGGTCGAGCCCGAAAGCGCGTCGGAAGCGGCCAGCCAGCCCTCGCGGCCGCCGCAGGTCGGCCAGCCAGCCGCGGCCCCAGCCGATCCAGGTCGATGCGCGGAGGTAGCGCAGAGGATCCGGGTCGGGCCAGAGCCGCGGGACGAGGCACCACAGGAAGACGAGGTAGTCGATCCGGGCGGGACGCGGGAACGCGAAGAGCACCTGCAGCTGGACGAGCGTGGCGTTCAGGGTGAGAAGGGACAGGACGCCCCCGATCGCGAGGAAGACCAGGCCCCAGGCACGGCCCTTCGGGGCGAGGAGGGGCAGGAAGACGATGGGAACCCACTTGAGCGCCGTTGCGAGGGCCCACAGGAGGCCGGCCGTCCGGGGCGCGGTGAACTGGGCGGCCCAGATCATGAACACGAGGAGCAGGTTGACGTTCCCCGTGTCCAGGTTGGCGAGGAACGAGAAGCCGAGGAGGAGCACGGTCACGGCCGTCGCCAGCGGCCGGATCCGGTAGGCCCAGCCGATGGTCCAGAGCAGGAGCACCACGTTCGCGGCCCGCCAGGCGAACCAGGCGACGTCCCACGGGAGGAGGGCCCACGGCACGAACGCGGGCAGGAGCCACGGCATGTAGACGTACGGCATGAACGGGCCGACGGGGTGATACGGGATCGCCCCCGGTGAGCCAGATTCGCACGGCTGCCCAGTACGCACGAGCGTCCGCGCCGGCGAGCTCGCCGCGGGCGAAGAGCGCCGCGATCCCGACGCCGCCGGCCATCCCGAGCAGGAGGACCGCGGCAAGGTGGCGCGGCTGGCGGAGTCTGGTGACCTCACGTCGAAGCGCGCGCCGCAGCACGCCCGGGTGGGGACGCGGAAGCGGCGAACCCTGGAGCGCCACCGGACGGGACATCGCCGACCGAGTATGGCACGGGCGCTTTGACCGCCGATGCACGCCCTGGACCTGCAAACCGGCCACCTGATCGTGATCGGCTGCACGGGGGACAGGATCCGCGACGCCAGCATCAGCCGGCTTGTCGCGCTCGGCGGCGGCCGCACAGCGCGCCGCGCCGTCAACAGCGCGCCTCGCCGTCATCCCGACGGGGTCTTCGCGTGTCGTCGAGGTGGGCAACACCATCGACCGCGGGCGGCGCGGAGCCCGGGTGCGCCGGGCTAGACTCGGCGAATGCCGAACGTCCGCGGGAACCTCGTCAGCCCCGCCGAGCTGGCGGCCCTCCGTGCCCGCCTCGAGGCGGCCGAGCCGGCCCTTCTCGCCGACCTCGAGCGCCTGGTCAACCTGGACTGCGGGAGCTACACCCGTGATGGCGTGAACGAGGTGGCAGCCTGGGTGGTCGCGTTCCTGGAGCGCCTCGGCGGCGAGGTGACGCGTCACCCGGACCCCGACGGCGTCCTCGGCGACACCGTGGAGGCGGTGTTCCGCGGCGAGGCCGGCGGGCCGCGGGCCCTTCTCGTCGGTCACATGGACACGGTCTTCCCGGTCGGGACGGCGGCCGAACGGCCCTTCGCGATGGCCGACGGCATCGCCCGCGGCCCCGGCGTCACCGACATGAAGTCGGGCCTGCTCACGCTGCTGTACGGCCTGGAGGCGGCGCTCGTGGTCGTCCGGGCCGGCGGCGGCCCGCTCCCCTTCGAGCGCCTGACCGTCATCGCCAACCCGGACGAGGAGATCGGCTCGCCGGCCTCCACCCCTCACATCGAGCGGGTCGCCCGCGCGAGCGACGTCGCCTTCAGCCTCGAGTGCGCCCGGGCCAACGGTGACATCGTCTCCTCGAGGAAGGGGACCGGCGACTACGTCATCACGGTGAACGGGCGCGCCGCGCACGCCGGTGTCGAGCCCGAGAAGGGGCGCAGCGCGATCCTTGCCGCGGCCCACCTGGTGGTCGACCTCCACGAGCTCAACGGGCGCTGGCCCGGGGTGACCTGCAACGTCGGGGTCATCGAGGGCGGGACCCGGCCCAACGTCGTCGCCGAGCGGACGGTCCTGCAGGTCGACCTGCGGGCCGTCGATCGGGCCTCGATGGAGGCGGCCGACGCGGCGATCCGGGCGCTCGCGGCGGCGCCGGCGGTGCCCGACGTGGCCATCGAGGTGGACCTCCGGCACCGCCACTGGCCGATGGAGAAGCTGCCGCGATCCGGCCGGCTGGTGGCGCTGACCCAGGTGCTGGCGACCGACCTCGGGTTCGGCCTCCGCGACGCGGCGACCGGCGGAGCCTCCGACGCGAACACCACGGCAGGGCTCGGCGTGCCGTCCCTCGACGGCCTGGGCCCGATCGGCGGGCTGGACCACTCGCCCGAGGAGTGGCTGGACGTGGCCAGCATCGTGCCCCGGACGACGCTCTTCGCCGCGCTGCTGCTGGCGACGGGACGCGACCCCGAGGTGCGTTCGTGGCGGAGACAACCGACGCGGGATCCCACGCTGCGCGTCGAGATCGAGGCAGAGGCGCGCCGGCGCTAGCGGGCATCACGACGCGGGCGGCAGCATCGGCTCCGCGAAATCGGCTACGCGATCCCGGCCGCGCGCAGCACGGCGATCAGGACCACCGCGACGAGGAGCCCGAGGGCGAGGTTGCGCCGCCAGGCGACGAGCGCGGCACACGCCAGCGACCGCCACGCACCTCCCAGCCGATGGGAGCGCCGGCTGCCGTCGGGCCCCTCCCCGATGAGCACCTCCGCGGCGGCGATCGCGCCGAGGACCGCCGGGCCGACGAGCCGCAGGTACTCGAGTGCCCGCGGCGGCAGGTTCTCGAAGCGCGGCACGAGGAGCGGGATGGCCCGCGCCGGGTAGGTCACCGCGAACATGAGGACGGCGAGGCCGACCAGCTCCACGCTCACGGCAGCATCCCGTCCTCGCTCCGGTCGGGCCGGGCGAAGGTGTCCGGGTCGGCCGGCAGCTCGTCGGGCTCGGGGACGTCCCGGTCGCGGCGCGGGACGGCGAGCCCGACGGCCGGGCCCGAGCAGCCCGCCGGCCACAACGCCGACGCGGGGATCGACGGCCAGGCCGACGGCGACGGCGATGGCGACGCCGGCCGCCAGCGCCACGACCTCGCGTCGCCCGGTCGCCAGGCCGACGGCGAGCCCGGCCATGGCGGCCGGGAAGACGATGTCGAGCCCGACGAGCCGACGGGTCGGGGACCGCCTGGCCGCCGAGGTAGCCGACGAGGGTCGCGAGGTTCCAGGGAATGAAGACGCCGCCGATCGCAGCCAGCCAGTAGCCCCGCCGGTCGGTGAAGCCGAGACGCCGGAAGTGGACGAGCGAGAGGGCGAATGCCTCGTCGGTGAGGACGTGCGCCATCGCGGCCCGCTCGCGCCGCGGGCTGGCCGCGGAGCCAGGGGGCCAGGGCCGCCGCGTAGAGCGCGTGGCGGGCGTTCACGAGGCCGGTGAGGAGGACGATCGCGGGCCACCCGAAGCCCGCCGCGACCATGCCGGCGGCAGCGAACTGCGAGGCCCCGGCGAAGACGATCGTCGAGAACGCGACGGCCTCGACGAGCGAGAAGCCGGCGCCGCGCGCCGTCAGCCCGAAGACCACGCCGAAGCCCAGCGGCCGAGGCGACGATCCCGGTCATGTCGAGGAGCAGGCGACGGCGTGACGCGCCGAGCGCTGCGGTCGAGAAGCGTCGGACAGCGGTGCGGAGGGCTGGGTGCCTCAGGCGGGGCTGGACCGGCGGGTGGGGCGGATCGCCGGGACGGCCGTCAGCGGAGGGTCGTCTTGGCGCAGCGGTCGCAGACGGTGACCACCGCGTGCTGCTCCCGGGCGTAGCCGGCGACGTGGAGCGATGCCACCGCAGCCGCCGTGCTGGTAGGTCCACCAGCGGTCGTTCCGCGTCGAGCGGCGTCGACTCCGCGGCCAGCGTGACGTCGAGTCCCTCGTGGGCAGCGAGCCGGGCCCACGGCCGCGGCACGCTCCGCCTCGGTCTCCGACGAGTAGGGATAGGACTGGGAGATGTTCGAGGTCACGCGGTCCTCCGGCGAGCTCGCTGGCGGGCTGATTCCGACGGCCGCGAGTATCGCATGGGCGGTCCGCCGCCGCGAGGGCCGCGGGCGAGCGGACCCGCGCTCGGTGTCAGATCGGCGGCTCGCCCAGGGCCCGACGCCAGGCAGCCTGCAGCGTCGCGATCGTCGCCGGCGGAAGATGGTCGCGCAGCGCCGCGGCGCAGGCCATGTTCCAGATGGCGACCACCGCGCGCTGCGGGTTCCACGGCGCCACCGCGTCCTCGATGAGCCCGATCGAGGCATCCTGGAGGCGCCGGTGTCTGGCTGGGCGGGAAGAACACCTGCGAGATCGACGCCGAGGCCCGTCGGCTTCGGCGCGAGCCGCGCCCCGAAGCGCTCCACGTCGACGTCCGTCAGGCCGCCGGCGAGCGCGGCCAGGACCGCAGCGAAGAGCTCCTGCATCTCCGCGTCCTCCTCGTCCTTGAGCCGCGGCCCCTCCCACCAGGCGTACAGGAATCCCTTGTCTGCGTGGCGGTGGGTCTTCTCGAGCGATGAGCGCGCCGACCGCGGCGTCGAGGGCGTGGAGGTCGTCGACGGTGAGGCTCCGGATCCGCCGCAGGAGGACGGCCCGAGGCCCGGCATAGAGAAAGCGGCGCCCGGTCGGTCATCGGATCCGGCCCCTGCCGCGATCGCCGGCTCACCACGCGGCCGCCAGTCCCGGCGAGCGCGGGTCGGTCGCTGCCGCCAGGTGCCGCCGGCGGCCGGCCCGCCGGCGACGAGCTCGATCGCGTGGGCGTGGCCGAGGGCCCCGTCGAACGGCTCCCGGACGTCGAGATGGTGTCCCATGGCCGCCAGCCCTTCGAGGATCCCGGGCCCGAAGCGCGGCTCGATCTGCACGACATCGGGCGGGGCGAAGTGGGCCGCCGGGACCGGTGACCAGCGCGGCGCGGCGACCGCCGTGGCGACGTCGACCCCGCCGTCCACCAGGGCCGAGACCACCTGGGCGAAGATCGCGGGCTGGGCGTCGCCGCCCATGCTCCCGTGCACGACCCAGGGCCGCCCGTCCCGGAAGAGCATCCCGGGGAGCAGCGTGTGCAGGGTTCGCTTGCGCGGGCGCCAGCACGTTCGGGTGGTCGGGGTCCAGGCTGAAGTAGCTGCCCCGGTTCTGGTAGGCGATCCCGGTCGCCGGGTCCACGATGCCGCTTCCGAAGCCGGAGTAGTTGGACTCGATCAGGCTGACCGCGTTGCCCTTGCCGATCCACGACCCCGAGCCAGATCGTGCCGCCTCCCCGTGGCGCGCGCGATGGCGGGCGGCGCCGAGGCACGGGCGGGGTCGATCCCGCGGGCCAGGGACTCGCCATACGCCGGCGTCGAGGAGTCGCGCGACCGGCACGTCGACGAACGCGGGATCGGACAGGTGGGCGTCGCGATCCGCGAGGGCCCGCTTCGTTGCCTCGATCCCGAGGTGGGCCCAGCGCAGGTCGGCACCGGCGGTCGCACCGCCCTCGCCCGGGACGAAGGCGGATCGCTCGGGTGGCTCGAACGCCGCCAGGATGCTGAGGATCTCGAGGGCGACCAGGCCCGAGCTGTTGGGCGGGTGCGTGGTGGCCGTCGCCCCGCGGTACGCCGATCGAGAGCGGCGCCTCCCAGGTTGACGCGTGGGCGGCCAGGTCGGCCGCCGTGATCCCACTCCCGGCCGCCGCAAGGCCCGTCGCCTGGCGGCCCGCCAGCACCCCCGCGTAGAGGTCGTCGGCACCGGCTGCCGCGAGCCGCTCCAGCGTCGCGGCGAGGGCCGGGAGTCGGACGCGCTCGCCCGGGCGCCAGGCACGCCCGAGCGGACGGTAGGTCGCCGCCCAGCCGCGGGCACGCGGCACCCAGCTCGCGGTCGAAGACGGCCGACGCACCCTCGACTGAGCGCGCGAAGTGCTCGTCGGCCGGGAAGCCACCGCCGGCAAGCTGGATTGCCGGGGCCAGGAGGTCAGCCCAGGGGAGCAGCCCGAAGCGGGCGTGGGCGTCGCCCCAGGAGCGGACCGCGCCCGGGACCGTGATCGTGAGCGGTCCGCGGAACGGGAGCGTCGCGAGGCCGCGGGCCCGCAGCACCCCGGGGTCCGCCGAGGCCGGAGCCCGCCCGGAGCCGTTGAGCGCGACCTGGGAGGCGGAGGCCTCGTCCCAGATGAGCCAGAAGGCGTCGCCGCCGATCCCGCAGGCTCCGCCGAAGACGACGGCGAGCACCGCGTTCGTCGCGATCGCCGCATCGACCGCGCTGCCGCCAGCCCGCAGGATCCCGAGGCCGGCCGTGGTTGCGAGATGGTGGGGTGCCACGACCGCGGCACTCGCTCCCCGGGCGAGAGGGGCGGGCACGAGAGGGCGAGGCATCTCCACGGGCCGATTGTACGTGCCAGGCCGGCCCCCTCCCCACGGCCGGGCGGGACGGGTACCCTGCACCGGATGGATCGTTCGCTGTGGGCCGTGATCCTCGGGACGTTCACCCTGCGCTTCAGCACGGGCCTGACCGGCGCCATGCTCGTCTACTACCTCGACGACCTGCCGAAGTACGGCGGGCAGCAGGTCGACGCGGTCGTGCTGGGCCTCTTCACCGCGTCGTTCTTCGCGGCGGAGCTCCTCTTCTCGCCCTTGTTCGGTGTGCTCGCCGATCGCTACGGCTACCACCGGATCATGGAGCTCGGCCCGGCCTTCGGAGCCGTCGCTGTGGTGCTGACCGGGATCACGACCAGCCTCGTGCTCCTTGGCGTCACACGCTGGTTGGAGGGCGCCTCGACGGCGGCCAGCGTGCCGGCGATCCTGGGGTTCGTGGCGATTGCCACCGTCGGCGACGAGGGGTTGCGCGGCCGGGCGGTGGCCCGCTTCGAGGCGGCCACCCTGGCCGGGCTCGGCGGGGGGATCGTGGCAGCGGGCGTCGTCTACACGGCGCTCGGCAACGTCGCGTTCTTCGCCAACGCCCTCCTCTATGGCGTCTCGTGGTGCATCTACCGCTTCGGGATCAGCGACCCGCGCGTGGATCACGGCGGCCACGAGCACGAGCGCCGGACCACCCTTCACCGCTACTGGGAGATCCTGCGGAGTGCCCACGTCTGGCTCCTCGCGCCCACCTGGATCGCGATCAACGCGGTCATCGGGCTGTGGACGGCGCAGTCGATCTTCCAGCTGATCCGCGACCCGGAACCGGCCTTCGCCGACCAGCTCCTCATGCAGGGCTTCAGCCCGCTCGCCGTGAGCGCCGGGCTCGGCGTCGGGATGCTCATCTTCTTCGCCGGGCTCGTCTACTGGGGCAACCGGTTCCGCCGCCTGCGGCGGACGACGATCATCGGCTACGGGATCGCGGGGGGCGGCGTCCTGGCAACGGCGGCGCTCGCCCTGAACCACGGGGAGGGGTTGCCGGTGGCCCTCCTCGCGGCGTTCGCGGCGCTCATGGTGGGCGGGCTCTTCGTCCTCGCCGGCGCGACGCCAGCGGCCCTCGGGCTCCTGGCCGACATGTCCGAGCCGTACCCCCGGGATCGCGGCGCGATCATGGGGCTCTACTCCGTCTTCCTCGCCATCGGCCAGATCATCGGGAGCCTGGTCGGCGGCGTCGCCGCGGACGCGCGGGGCATCGACGGCCTCCTCGCGGGTCACCCTCCTGTTCCTGGTCGTGGCGCTGCTGCCGCTCTGGCGGCTTCGTGCGTACGAGCGCGGCGTCGCGCAGGAGCCGGGGTGACGCTGTCGCGGCGTCCCGGGTGACGTGCCCGGCGACGGGCTGGGCGGGCCGACGACCGGCGCGGCCGTATGATCGGCGCCGGGGAACATCGAGGAGGAGCCATGAGCCGCGTCGCGATCGTGACCGATTCCACCGCCGACATGACGCCGGAGATGGCGGCGACCGCAGGCGTGCGCGTCGTCCCGCTCTACGTCCGGTTCGGAGACGAGGAGTTCCAGGCCGGCATCGACCTCTCTACCGAGCAGTTCTGGGCCCGGATGCTGGCGCCCGACGCGCCGTTCCCGACCACGGCCGCCCCTGCGCCGGGCACGTTCCGCGAGACCTTCGAGGCATGCTTCGCCGAGGGCGCCGAGGCGATCGTCTGCCCCACGATCGGGACGAAGCTCTCGGCCACGTTCCAGAGCGCCACCCTGGCCGCCCAGGCTCTGCCGGACCGCGAGATCCACGTCATCGACACGGGATCGACCTCGATGTCGACCGGGATTCCGGCCCTGATGGCGGCCGAGATGGCGGCGGCCGGCACCCCGGCCGCGGAGATCGCGACGTCGATCCGGGCGCGCCTGCCGGACGTCGACCTCTTCGTCGCCGTCGACACCCTGGACTACCTGCGCAAGGGCGGTCGCCTCTCCCCGGCGCGGGCGGCGATCGGCACGGTGCTCTCGGTGAAGCCGATCATCACCGTGACCGACGGGATCGTCGTCATGGCGGAGAAGCCGCGAACGCGGGCCAAGGCCCGCGAGCGGGTGATCGAGCTGATTGCCGCGGGTCCGATCGAGCGGCTCGCGCTCCTGCACACGCCGACCAGCCCGCTCCCGGAGGTCGAGGCGTTTCGTGACCAGCTCCTGGCCCGGATCCCCGGCGGGGTGGGCTCGGCCTTCGTCTCGATCGGCCTGATCGGCGCGTCGACCGGCCCGCACCTCGGGCCGGGCCTCATGGGCGCTGCATTCCTGCGCCGTCACTGACCCGAACCGGGGCTGGCGCGCGAGGCTCGTGCCCCGTATCATCCGCCTGAGCCTGGGCGGCAGGCTCTCCTCGGCATCCCCGGGCCGCCGCGCAGGCGGGGAGGAGCGTCCGCATGGCACGCGTCGCCATCGTCACTGATTCCGCGTCTGATCTCACCGAAGCCGTCGCGGCCGAGCGTGGGATCCGTGTCGTCCCCCTCTACGTGAGCTTCGGCGAGGCCGAGTTCAAGGCGGGTGTCGATCTCAGCACCGACGAGTTCTGGGCCCGCATGCTCGCCCCGGACGCCCCCTTCCCGACGACAGCGGCCGCCTCTCCAGGTGACTTCCAGGCGGCCTTCGAGGCGGAGTTCGCTGCCGGGGCCGAGGCGATCGTCTGCGTGACGGTTGGCAGCAAGCTCTCGGCCACGCTGAAGAGCGCGCAGCTGGCCGCGAAGGCCCTGCCCGAGCGGGAGATCCACCTCGTGGATTCGCGCTCGGCCTCGATGGGGGTCGGGCTCCTCGTCCTCCAGGCGGCCGACCTGGCCGCGGCCGGGCTTCCGGCGGCCGAGGTCGCGTCCACGGTCCGGGCCCGCGTCCCGGACGTCGACCTCTACGTGGCGCTCGACACGATCGAGTACCTGCGCAAGGGCGGCCGCATCTCGCCGGCCCGTGCCGCGATCGCGACGGTCCTCTCGATCAAGCCGATCATCACGGTCGTCGACGGCGTCGTCGAGACGGCCGACAAGGTCCGGACGCGGACGAAGGCCCGGGCGCGGGTCATCGAGCTCCTCACGGCGATGCCCGTCGAGCGGATCGCCTTCCTGCACAGCCAGGCGCCCGACCTCGACGGCTTCCGGGCGGAGGTCCTGGCGCGCCTGCCGGGGGGCATCGACGCGCGCCACGTCTCGACAGAGGTCGTGGGGCCGTCGGTGGGGCCGCACGTCGGCCCCGGCTGTGTCGGCGCGGTGGTCCTGCTCCGGCGATAGACGGCGGCGCAGGGCTGCACGGCGCAAGATTGCGGAACGGATACGGGCCGGTGTCGGTACCATTGCGCCCGTCGCCCGGGCCGATCTGCCCGGGGGAAGCGTCCCCGTTCGGCCCTATCCGCGGGGACGGACCGAACGGATGATCGACCCAGTGTGAGACCGCGCTGCGTCGTCCCGCCACGAGAGGGCGCGCGCCGCGGACGGCAGCCGTCCCGGAGGCGGCAGCGTGGCCGCCCCCGCGGGGGTGGAAGCAATCGGCGGCACCCCGGCCGGGGGCCCCGGGCAGGAGGTACCCCACTTCGATGACGACAGAGCAGGCGGCGCCCGCCATCAACGCCTGGGAGGTCGCCCAGCACCAGTTCGACCTCGCCGCAGAGCGCCTCAACCTTGACCCGGGGCTTCGCGCGGTCCTCCGCGAGCCACGCCGCGAGCTGACGGTTCACTTCCCGGTTCACATGGACGATGGAACCGTCCAGGTCTTCACCGGCTACCGCGTCCAGCACAACCTCGGCCGCGGTCCGGCCAAGGGTGGCATCCGCTACCACCAGGACGTCACGCTCGACGAGGTCCGGGCGCTCGCGATGTGGATGACCTGGAAGTGCGCAGTCGTCGGGATCCCGTATGGCGGCGGCAAGGGCGGCGTCACGGTCGACCCCAAGAAGCTCTCCAAGAAGGAGCTCGAGGGCCTCAGCCGCCGGTACTTCACCGAGATCTCGATCCTCATCGGGCCCGAGCGCGACATCCCGGCGCCGGATGTCAACACGACGCCCCAGATCATGGCCTGGTTCATGGACACCTACTCCATGCACGCCGGGTACACGGTCCCGGGCGTTGTCACTGGCAAGCCGATCAGCCTCGGCGGGTCGGAGGGGCGCAACGAGGCCACCGCCCGCGGCTGCGTCTTCACCATCGTCGACGCGGCGGCCCACCTCGGGATGGACCTGACCAAGGCCACCGTCGCCGTCCAGGGCTTCGGCAACGCCGGCTACATCGCGGCGAAGCTCATGACCGGACGAGGGCTCGAAGGTCATCGCCGTCTCCGACACCGGCGGCGCGATCCACAAGCAGGCCGGCCTGGACGTCGACAAGGTCCTCGCCTGGAAGAAGGAGCACGGCACGGTCGTCGGGTTCCCCGGCAGCACGACCATCACCAACGGCGAGCTGCTGGAGCTCCCGTGCGACATCCTGATCCCGGCGGCGTACGAGAACCAGATCACCGTCCAGAACGCCGCCAACGTGAAGGCCAAGATCGTCGCCGAAGCCGCCAACGGTCCGACGACACCCGAGGCCGACAAGATCCTCGCCGCCAAGGGCGTCTTCATGATCCCGGACATCCTCGCCAACGCCGGCGGCGTGACCGTCAGCTACTTCGAGTGGGTCCAGGACCTCAACCGGGACCACTGGAGCGAGGCAGTCGTCAACGCCAAGCTCAAGGAGATCATGGACCGCTCCTTCGCCGAGGTTCTCGCGATGGCGGACGCTCGAGAGAGGTCGACATGCGCACCGCGGCCTACCTCGTCGCCGTCAAGCGCGTCGCCGACACGACGGCCCTGCGCGGCCTCTACCCGTAGATCCCTCGGCGTTCCGCCGCCGCCTGCATCCGCGAGCCCCGGCCGTCCGGTCGGGGCTCGCCGATTCCCGCGGTGTACCATCGGCCTCATGCTCGACCACGAAGAGAAGTTCCTGTTCAAGGAGGAGATCCTCCACCTCGCCGGGGCGATGTCCGACACGGCCGTGCTGGACAACGTCGAGGACCTCCTGACCGACGTCATCACCAGCCCCCGGTTCGACTCGGAGGTGTTCACCCTGGAGCGCTCGCTCCAGGTGATGCTGGGCGCGCGCGCCGGCGCCACCCTCGTCGGGCTCCTGACCGTCGCCCCCGAGGTCTTCGAGGAGGTCGGGGAGGTCCGGATCGCGCCCGAGGTGCACGAGCGTCTGACGGCGTGGCGTGCCCGCTTCGGCCTGGCCATCGACAACGCCCTGAACTTCCTGAACAACCCCGACGGCATCCAGGGGCACACGTTCGCCACGCAGGTGGCGCACATGGAGGATCGGCGCGTCCTGCAGGGCCGCCTCACCCTCGTGCGCTACAACAACGAGCCCCAGTTCTTCGTCGCCGACGCAGGCGTCTTCCTGGGCCTCGTCGGCGACGTGCTGGAGCGGCTCGGCCCGCATCTCGAGCCCGACAGCGTCGATCCCGAGATGATCGGCCGGCTCCGCGAGGCGCTCGCTCTCGTCGAGCGTCGGACGACGCCGCGCTGAGCCCGGTCGCGTCGAGCGGCGCGGCCTCCTCGGCCGCCCCGTTCGCTCTGTTTGCCCTTCCCGAGCGGGTCGTGTCCTGATGCGCCACCTCTACCTCGCGGCCACGGGCCAGAACCGGGGCAAGACCACGTTGTCCCTCGGGCTCCTGGACCTCTTCATCGGCGAAGGGCTGCGGACCGGGTTCATGAAGCCGGTTGGCCAGCGGACGATCGTCGACGAGACCGGCGTGCCGGCCGACGAGGACGCCGTCCTGGTCAAGGCCGTCTACGGGCTGCCGGAGCCGATGACGGTGATGAGCCCCGTTCACATCCAGCGCGGCTTCACGAAGGCCTACATCGCCGGTGAGGTCGTCGAGGACCTGGGGGCGCGGATCGCGGCAGCCCACGCGACGTTCGGCGACGAGAAGGACATCCTCCTCATCGAGGGAACCGGGCACGCCGGGGTGGGCGCTGTGATCGGCCTCTCCAACGCCGTCGTGGCGGCGCGACTCGGGGCTCCGGCCGTGATCGTCAGCGAGGGCGGCGTGGGCCGGCCGATCGACGAGATCGTCCTGAACGTGAGCCACTTTGCGGCGCACGGGGTCCCGGTGGCCGGGGCGATCGTGAACAAGGTGAACGTCGACACGCAGCCCGGGATCGCGGCGATCCTGGAGAAGGGGCTGGCCCGGCATGGCATCCCGCTCCTCGGGGTGATCCCGTACCGTCCGATTCTCTCCAACCCGTCGCTGGCGATGATCGTGGAAGGAACCCGGGCCGAGGTTCTGCTGCCGGGCCCGGACCTGGACCTCGTGATCGGCGGCATCAGCGTGGCCGCGATGGAGCCGCACCACGTGCTCCAGCACGTCGTCGGGCGGCGGATCGTCATCGTGGCCGGCGACCGTGAGGATGTCATCGTGGCCCTCGCGCGGGCCCACCGGGCCGAGGCCCGGAGGCCCGCGGTGATCCGCGGCGAGGTCGAGCCGGCGACGGTCGGCTTCGTCCTGTCCGGATACCGTCCCCGCCCCGCCGTGGTCGACGAGATCCGGAGGGCCGACCTCTTCGCCTGCTTCCTGGACGAGGACACCTACCAGGTGGCCTCCGATGTTCATGACCTCATGGTCAAGACCCACGCCGCGGACACGGGCAAGATCGAGATGATCAAGTCAATCGTGGCGGCGTCGCTCGACGCCGGACAGATGCTGGCGGCGGGAGCCGAAGTCACAGCCACCGACCGGAGACTCGCATGAACGCGGACCTGGGAGCGCTCATCCCGATCCTCATCCCAATCCTCGTCATCCAGATCGGGCTGCTGGTCGCGGCGCTCTACGACCTGACCCGGCCGACCCGGGCGGTGAAGGGCGGCAGCAAGGTGGTCTGGGCGCTGGTGATCATCTTCGTCAACCTGATCGGACCGATCCTCTACTTCCTCGTCGGGCGCGAGGAGGTGTGAGGGTGATCCGGTGAGCTCCGCCGCCGGGACAGCGGCCGCCCCTGCGATCGAGGCTCACGGGCTGACCAAGCGCTTCGGGGACGTCCTGGCGCTCGACCGGCTCGACCTCGCGGTCCCGGCCGGGTCGGTGTTCGGGTTCCTTGGTCCCAACGGCGCCGGCAAGACGACGACGCTGCGGATCCTGGCCGGGCTCGGCCACGCCAGCGCCGGGACGGCGACCGTGGCCGGCGTGGAGGTCGGCCGCGGGGGCACCGAGCTCGCCGGGCGGATCGGCTACCTCGACCAGGACCCGCGCTTCTACGGCTGGATGACCGGGCGCGAGCTGCTCGCCTTCGTTGGCCGGGCGTACGGGCTGGCCGGCTCCGCGCTTCGCTCGCGGGTCGACGAGGTGCTCGAGACCGTCGGCCTCGTCGAGGCCGCCGGGAGGCGGATCGGCGGCTACTCCGGCGGGATGCGCCAGCGCCTCGGCGTCGGTCAGGCGCTGCTGCCGCGGCCCGCGGTGCTCTTTCTCGACGAGCCGGTGAGCGCGCTCGACCCGGAGGGACGGCGCGACGTGCTGGAGCTGGTCGGGAGCCTGGGCGGTGAGGCCACGGTCTTCATGAGCACGCACATCCTTACCGACGTGGAGCGCATCTGCGACCGGGTCGCCATCCTGGATCACGGGCGGCTGGTCACCGATGCGCCGATCGGCGATCTCCTGGCCCGCCATGCCCGGCCCATCCTCGAGATCGACCCGGAGCCCGGCCAGGCGGACGCCGTCGCTCGCCTGGCCGCCGCCCTGCGCGACGCGCCCTGGACGCGCGAGGTGCGCGAGCAGCACGGCGTCCTCCGCGTCGTCGTGACCGACGCCGAGCAGGCGGCCGCCGAGGGCCTCCTCGTCGTGGTCGCGGCGGGCGTCCGGCTCGCCCGCTACGAGCGCGTCCGGCCGACCCTCGAGGACGTCTTCCTTCAGCTCGTCGGGCATCGAGGCGGCCGATCCAGGGGTCGGGACGTGACCGGCTTCGGCCTGCTCCTGCGCAAGGAGATCCGCGAGCAGGTCCGGACTGCGCGCCTTCCCGTCGTCGTGGTGGTCTTCGCGGTGTTCGGGCTGATCTCGCCGGTCTTCGCCCGGTACGTTCGCGAGATCGTCGAGGCCCTTGGCGGGGGCCAGTTCCAGGGGATGATCCCGGAGCCCACTGTCGCCGACGCCGTCGCCCAGTTCACCAAGAACATGGGCCAGTTCGGCGTGCTCATCGCCATCCTCGTGACCATGGGCTCGGTGGCAACCGAGAAGGAGCGCGGGACGGCGGCCTTCCTGTTGACCAAGCCGATCACGCGCGGGGCGTTCGTCGGGGCCAAGGTCCTTGCGATCGGATCCCTCCTGGCGATCGCGACGGCGGTGGCCGGGACCCTCTGCTGGATCTACACGGCGATCCTCTTCGAGCCCCTGCCCGCCGCCCACTTCGCTGCGGCAGTCGCGCTGGTCTGGCTCTCGCTGGCTGTCGTGGCCGCGCTCACGTTCCTGGCCTCGGCCACGACCCGCTCGGCCCTGGTGGCCGGCGGCGTCGCCTTCGGTGCCTTCCTGGTGGCCGGCATCCTCTCCGCGCTGCCGGGCATCGGTGCCTACATGCCGACGAGCCTGTGGGGCGCGGCCGACCAGCTCGCGCTCGGAACCGTGCCCGACCCGCTCGTCGGGCCCATCGTCGCCAACATCCTCTTCGTCGCCGCGGCGATCGGCCTGGCCTGGTGGAGCTTCCGTCGCCAGGAGATCTAGGCGGTCGGGGCTTCGGCCAGGGCCGGGGGCGTCGGCGGCGCCGGGCGCCGGCGGAGGCGGCGGGCATGCCAGCCAGGCCGCGCCGCACGAGGATCCCGAGGACGAGAGCGAGCGGGCAGCAGGACGATCGCGAACCAGATCGCCGCGTTGGCGACACCCTGGCCCAGGCCGACGAGGGTGGCCGCGGCGCGGTCCACCTCGCGGGCGGGATCCCAGCCTTCCTGGACCTGCGTCACCGCGACCGCGGGCGGAAGCGAGAAGCCGACCGTGAGCGTCGCGAGCGCGGCCCGCTCCTCGAGGGACTGCTTCTGGGCCGTGAGCTGCTCGATCTCCCCGCGGACGCCGGTCAGCTGGGCCTGGACCTCGAGGATGTCCGGGATCTTGGTCGCCTTCACCATGATCGCCTGGAGGGCCGACTCGGTCGCCCGCAGGTTCACCAGCCGTGCGCCGAGGTCGACGACCTGGCTCGTGACCTCTTCGCTGCCCGTCTGCTCGAGCAGGACCTTGGCCCCGACCTTCCGCAGCGCGGCGAGGGTGGACTCCCAGCGCTCGACGGGGATCCGGAAGGTGACCATGGCGCCGGCGTTCTCGTCGTCGCCCTGGCGCTGCGACGCGGCCACGTAGCCACCGGCCGCGGTCACTGCCCGCTCGGCGGCCATCAGCGCATCGTCGAGGACGGCGACCTCGAGGTTCAGCTGGCCGGCTCGCACGATGAGGGGAGCCATGCCGGGCGCGGCGTCCGTGCCGGTGCGGGCGTAGAGCTCCTTGGCTGTCTCCTCGGTCCACGGTGCGCCGGTGGCCGCGGGGGCGGGAGCGAGGGCACCTCCAGCGCCGACCGCGCCGTCGTCCAGGGGCGAGTTGACGGAGCTCGTCGTCCGGGGCGAGGGCGGCGGACCCGCCGCAGGCGGCGACGGCGAGCGAGAGGACGGCAAGCAGGGCCAAGGCCGCGGAGGACGGCGGTTCGGTGGAAGGCGTTCATCGGGGAAACCCCCAGGGAGTGACGCGGTAAGGCTCGGCCCGCGTCGTGGCCCCGAGACGGCGACCCCTGCCGCGCAGTTCCCGGTCAGACCGTGAGGTTGTCGATCAGGCGCGTGGTGCCGAAACGGACCGCCAGCGAGAGGAGCGCCGGGCCGTCGACGCGGTCGAGCTCCTCGAGGTAGCTGTCGTCGGCGAGCGAGACGTACTCCACGTTCGCGAGCGGCTCCGTCGCCAGCACCTCACGGACGGCACCCCGGATCGACTCCGCGTCGCGCTCGCCCCCGTCGCGCAGCGCCCGGCCGGCCAGCAGGGCGCGATGGAGGACCGCGGCGGCGGCCCGCTCCTCGGGCGCAAGGTGGACGTTGCGCGAGCTCATCGCGAGGCCGTCCGGCTCGCGCACGGTGGGGCAGGGGACCACCGTTGGCGAGGGCGAGGTCGGTTGCCATCCGGGCGATCACGCGCAGCTGCTGGGCGTCCTTCATCCCGAAGTAGGCCCGGTCGGGCCGGATCGCCCCGAGGAGGACCGCCACGACGGTCGCCACGCCCTCGAAATGGCCCGGTCGGGCCGCACCCTCCAGCGGGAGGGAGACGGCGCCGACGCGGACCGACGTGTCGAAGCCGGCCGGGAAGACGTCCTCGACGCCGGGGGCCCAGACGAGGTCGACTCCTTCGTCCGCGCAGATCGCGAGATCGCGGGCCTCGTTGCGGGGGTAGCGCTCGAGGTCGGACGGGCTGCCGAACTGGCGGGGATTGACGAAGATCGAAACGGCCACGGTGGCGTTCTCGGCGCGGGCCCGGGCCATGAGCGAGCGGTGGCCGGCGTGGAGCCAGCCCATCGTGGGTACCAGCCCGAGCGGGCGCGGCGCGCGGCCCAGGGCCGCGGCAAGCTCGGCGCGCGAGCGCACGACGAGCGGGAGATCGGCGGGAATCGGCACAGCGTCCGCCAGGCCAGGGGACGCCGCCGTCGCTGCGTGACCGACGATCGTGTCGGGGTCGTCGATCACAGGTCGCGGTCGAGCGCGATCCCCCCGAGGGTCGCGTCCGCCGTGCCGGGCCGGTCGGCGGTCGTGCGGCCCAGGACCTCGTCGAGGACCGCCTCGTCCATCCGGCTCGACTGCGCATCGCCCGGGAAGGCGCCCGCCTCGACATCGGCGCGATAGGCGCTCACGGCCGCCAGGATCGCACCCCGCAGGTCCGCGTACGGGCGCGCGTGGCGCGGCACGAACGAGCCGAGGCCGAGCACGTCGGTGATGACCTGGATCTGGCCTGCGCACCCGATCCCGGCCCCGATCCCGATCGTGGGGATCCGGAGGCGGGCGGTGATTGCCGCCGCCAGCTGCGCGGGCACGAGCTCCAGGACCACGGCAAACGCGCCGGCCTCCTGGACCGCGAGGGCGTCGTGGAGGAGCGCCCGCGCCTGCTCCCGGCTGCGACCCTGCACCCGGACCCTGCCGAGCGCGTTGATCGCCTGGGGCGTGAGGCCGATGTGGCCCATCACCGGGATCCCGGCCCGCACCATCGTGTCGATGACCCGGGCCGCCCGGACGCCGCCCTCGACCTTGACGGCGTGCGCGCCGGCCTCGCGCAGGAAGCGCCCGGCGTTCGCGAGCGCGTCCTCGGGCGTCGCGTAGGAGAGGAACGGCATGTCGCCCACGACCAGCGCCCGCCGGGTGCCGCGCACGACCGCCTTCGTGTGGTGGAGCATCTCCTCCATCGTCACCCGGACCGTGGTGTCGTAGCCCAGGAGCACCTGGCCGAGCGAGTCGCCGACCAGGATCGCCGGGATCCCCGCCTCGTCGACGAGCTGGGCCGTCGGGTAGTCGTAGGCCGTGAGCATCGCGATCCGCTCGCCGTCGGCGTGCATCCGGGCGATGTCCAGGACGGTGATGCGGGCGGGGCCGGCCGGGGAAGCGCTCACGGGACGCGGGTCTCCTTGCGGGGGTCGTGCGCACCAGTCTGCGCCGCGCCGTCGCGGGCGTCCAGCGCCGCGACCACGCGGTCGAGGATCCGCTCGGCAACCTCGCGCTTCGGGAGGAGCGGCAGCGCGTCCTCGGTCCCGTCGGCGGCGACGAGGGTCACCCGGTTCGTGGCGGTGCCGAAGCCGGATCCTTCCTCGGCCACGTCGTTGGCCACGATCAGGTCGACCCGCTTCCTCGCCAGCTTCTCGGCGGCCCGGGCCAGGCTGCCGGTCTCGGCGGCGAACCCGACGAGGAACGGGCGGGGATCAAGGGCTCGGCCGGTCGGCGTGCCCTCGTCGTCCACGCCGCGGACGAGCGCGGCCGATCTCGGCCAGCAGGTCGGGGTTGGGCACGAGGTCGAGCGTCGATCCCACTATCGGTGCGTTGGATCTTACGGTCGGCGGGCGCAGACGGACGGAAGTCGGCGACGGCTGCGGCCATGACGAGCGCATCGAAGCCTGCCCGGCCACGCAGCCGTCTCGAGGACGCGCCCAAGGGCGGCTCTCATGGCGACGGCAGTCTCGGCCCTGACCACCTCCACGCCGCCCGGAAGGGGGACGCCGACCATGCCGACGATGAGCGTCACCCGTGCGCCGCGGTCGCGGGCTGCCTCGGCGACGGCAACGCCCATCGTGCCCGTGCTCCGGTTGCCGATGAAGCGGACGGGGTCGATCGGCTCTGCCGTCCCGCCGGCCGTGACCACGACGTGGCGGCCGGCCAGATCGTCGGCGTCGCGGGCCAGTGCATCCGTGGCGTGACCGGCGAGGCGAGGGGGGCGGTCGGCCGGGTCCGGTCGCCGGATGGGGTGGTCGCCCACCGCGGCCACCACGGCGTCGATGATCGCGCCGAGGTCGGCGAGCCTGCCGGGTCCCACCTGGCCCGAGGCGAGGGCTCCGCTCTCCGGCTCCACGATCGCGTACCCGAACTCGTCCCGCAGGATCCCCACGTTCGCCTGCGTGGCGGGGTGGGCGTACATGTCGCCGTCCATCGCCGGGGCGACGACCACCGGGGCGGACGTGGCGAGGCAGGTGGCCGTGACCACGTCGGCGGCCAGGCCGTGGGCCATCGCTCCCAGCCAATGGGCCGTCGCCGGGGCGACGAGGATGGCGTCCGCCGCGTCGGCCGTGATGACGTGGCCGATCCGGCCGTCGGGCAGGAGGTCGAGCACCTCGGCGTCGACGTGGCGCTGGGAGAGCGCCGCCAGGGTCAGGGGCGCCACGAAGCGCGTCGCGGAGGGTGTCATGAGCACCTGGACGTCGGCCCCCTCGACGCGCAGGAGACGCAGCAGGTCGACGGCCTTGAAGGCCGCGATCGAGCCGGTGATCCCGAGGCCGATGAAGCGGCCCCTCAGTCGCTCGGCCACGCGTCAGGCCTCCATGGTGCCGGCCAGGGCACCCTTCGCGCCGGTCACGGCACGGTGGACCAGGACGAGGCCGCGGAGCGTCAGCTCCGGGTCGATCGCGTCGATGCCCTCGATGGTCTGCGCCCAGGGCAGCGTGGCGAGCCCGCCCGTGAGCACGACCCTGACGTCGTGGGGCGCGAGGCCGGCCGCGGCGGCCAGCTGGCGGCGCATCTGGGCGAGCAGCCCCTCGATCATCGCCCGATGGCCCAGGACGGTTCCGGCCCGGATCGCGGCGACCGTGTCGCGCCCGATCGGTCCGTCGGGGAGATCCGGCGTCACGCGCGGCAGGCGTGCCGTTCGCGCCGCGAGCGCCTCGAGACCCAAGCCCAGGCCCGGGGCGATCGCGCCGCCCACGAACGCGCCATCGTGGTCGACCGCGTCGAGCGTCGTGGCCGTGCCGCAGTCGACGACGACGGCCGGAACGCCGTACAGGTGGGCGGCGGCGTAGGCGTTCACGAGACGGTCCGGCCCGACGTCACCCGGCCGCTCGACCCGGATCGGGAGCGGCACCGTGACCGCGGACGCCGTGAGGCAGGGGATCGCCCGGCGCGAGGCCAGCCCTTCGACGGCAGCCGTCGCGGCCGGCACGGTGGAGGACACCACGAACGCCCCAACCTCGTCCAGGCGCAGCCCGTCGAGGGCCAGCAACGACCCGAGCAGGCTCTCCACCTCGTCCGGCGTGGCGACGGCCGGCGTCGCGGCCCGGCGGGGAGCGCCCAGCACGCCGTCGCGGGCCACGCCCAGTCGCAGGTTCGTGTTGCCGACGTCGATCGCCAGGAGCATGCGCCGATGATAGGCTTCCCCGGCCGATCCGCGGTGCGCTACGATCCCCGGCGGCACCCGGTCCTACCGTCCCATCCCGGAGCGCCGTGCTCCCGTCCCGCCCGTGCCGGCCCGCGCAGGAGATGCTCCCATGGCCCGCCCGACGCCCGCCCGGTTCTACGTCAACAGCGGCATCGTGTCGTCCCGGACGGACATGCTCAACCTGCTCCGGCCCCTCATCAAGCAGACGGTCTCCTACCGCTACTACCGGGGCCGCGACCTCGTTGCGATCGGCACCGGCTGGGTCGAGCGGGTGGTGATCGACGAGCCCGAAACGTCCTCGTACTTCACGCCCGTCTCCATCTGCCTCAACGTCGACTCCTTCGAGCACCTCGAGTTCGAGACGCGCCCCGACCAGCTCATCGTCTACGCTCTCGTCGAGGGTGACGAGCGGGTCGTCCTGGAGTTCGCGCTGCTCGGCGAGGGTTCGACCCGGGAGCCTGAGCAGCTGGCGTTCGACACGAGCGGGTTCGTCCAGATGGAGCTCATGGGCCCGGAGGCCGACGAGGGCACCTGAGCGCGGGCAGCAACACGGAGGGCGCCGGCCCGGCGATCTCGCGCCTCTCTGACGCCTCGCGCCGGCCCTACGCCCCGCGTTCGCCCCGCACGTAGGGGATGGCCAGTGCTGCCGGCGCGCCCACCCGCCTCCGGAGCGCCTCGCCGGAAGCGACGACGAGCACGATGATCACGAGGACGTAGGGGAGCATCTGGAGGAAGAACGTGAGGGTGTGGTCCTCGAAGAAGGGGTTCGGGAAGCCGAACAGCGTCTCGCGGCCCCTGGAGGTCGAGGATCATCCGCCGGATCGCCCCGAACGCATAGGCCCCGATCGCCGCCCAGAGGGGTTCCAGCGGGCGAAGATCACGATCGCGATCGCGATCCAGCCGGCCCCGCCGGTCGTCAGGTCGCTGAACCAGCCCGGCGAGATCGCCAGGGTGATCGTCGCGCCGCCGAGGCCGGCGAAGAGACCGCCGACGAAGACGTAGGCGTAGCGGAGCCGGTAGACGTCGACGCCGAGCGTGTCGGCCGCCGTCGGGCTCTCGCCGACCGCCCGCAGGTGCAGGCCCGGGCGCGTCCGGTTGATCCAGTACCACGCGGCCGGCACGACGAGGAAGCCGAGGTAGACGAGCACGCTCTGGCTCGTGAACAGGATCGGCCCGACGATCGGGATCGCCGACAGGACCGGGATCGTGGCGGTCGGGATGAGGGCGATCGCCCCGGCCTTGCTCAGCTCCTCGCCGAGGACCCGGGCGAGGCCGCTGCCGAGGAACGTGAGGGCGAGGCCGGAGACGACCTGCTCGGCCTGGAAGGTGATCGTGATGATGGCGTGGAGCAGCGGAGAGCAGACCGCCGGCCAGCATCCCGAGAACCAGCCCTAGCCATGGGTTGCCGGTCGCCACGGCGGTCGCCGAAGGCGACGACCGCGCCCATGAGCATCATCCCCTCGACGCCGAGGTTGAGGACGCCGGCCCGCTCGGCGAAGATCTCGCCGACGGCGGCGAAGAGCAGGACCGTGCCGGTGGCGACGCCGGCGGCGAGGATGACGTGGGGTCCATCAGGCGGTCCGCCGCTCGATCCGGAAGCGGTAGCGGAGGAAGACCTCGCTCGCGATGAGCGCAGAAGAGGATGATCCCCTGGATCATCGCCGGGATCCCCGACGGCTGGATCTCGCGGCCGGCGAGGATGAGGGCGCCGAAGGCGATCGCGGCGACGACGACGCCGTACGGGTTGAGCTTCGCGATGTAGGCCACGATGACCGCCGTGAAGCCGTAGCCCGGGCGAGATCGCCAGCTGGAGTCGATGCACGACGCCCGACACCTCGCTCATCCCGGCCAGGCCGGCGAGGGCGCCGGAGATCGCGAAGACGATGATCGTGTTGCGAACGACGTTGACGCCGGCGTACCGGGCGGCGCGCGGGCTGTCGCCGATGAGCCGGATCTCGTAGCCGAGCCGGCTCCGGTAGAGCAGGAAATGGACGAGGACGGCCGCGACCAGGCCGAAGACGAGCCCGAGGTGGACCGTCAGCCCGGAGAAGGCCGGGACCTGATCCGCGAAGTCGGAGAGCCGCGGCAGCCACGCCTCGGTCGGGAACTGCGGGGTGAGCTGGAAGCCGCCCTCGCTCCACGGCCCGAACACCCAGTACGAGATCCAGAGCAGCGGCGATGTAGTTGAGCATCAGGGTGACGATGATCTCGTTCACCCCGCGCACGGCCTTCAGGACTCCCGGGATCGCCCCATACAGGCCGCCGACGAGCATCGCCGCGACCATCATCAGCGGGATCGTGACGATCGCCGGCGTCCCGGCCGGCACGACCGGCAGCGAGGACGATCGCCGACGCGGCCCAGGCGCCCATGAGGAGCTGGCCCTCGGCGCCGATGTTCCACAGGCGCATCCGGAAGGCGAGGGCGCAGGCGAGGCCGGTGAGGATGAGTGGCGTCGCCTTCACCAGCGTGTCGGAGAGGACGCCGAGGCTGCCGAACGACGAGCGCAGGATGTGGGCGTAGATCGCGATCGGGTCGCCGCCGGCGAAGGCGAGGATCACGCCGCCGATCAGCAGGGCGACGACGACCGCGCCGATCGTCGTGGCGAGCGGCAGCCAGCGCGGGACCTCGAGCCGCCGCTCCAGCGCGGATCGTCCAGGGCAGCGCCAGCCGGGCGCGGCCCGGGCGGCGGGCCGGCGACTCGGCCGTCACGGGACGAGCCTCGTCGCGTCGGTCGGCTCCATGGCCCGCGAGGGCCGGCCGCCGGTCATGAGGAGCCCGATCTCGGCCAGGCTGGCCTCGGAGGCGTCGAAGAGGCCGGCGATCCGGCCCTCGTAGATGACGGCGATCCGATCGGAGAGCGCCAGCACCTCGTCGAGGTCCTCGCTGAGGAGGATCGTCGCCGAGCCCGCCTCGCGCTGCTCGAGGATGAGCCGGTGGACGGCCGTGATCGCCCCGACGTCGAGGCCGCGCGTCGGCTGGACGGCCACGAGGAGCCGCGGGGCCGAGGCGATCTCGCGGGCGAGGATGAGCCGCTGGAGGTTGCCGCCGGAGAGGAGGCGGGCCTCGGTCTCGCACCGACGGCGAGGCGATCGCGTAGGACTCGCGGAGGCGGTTCGCGAACCGCTTGACGGCGCCCGCGTCGATCGAGAACCGCCGGGCGATCGGCGCGTCCCGGTAGCTCTTCATGATGAGGTTGTCGGCGATCGAGAGGTCCGGCGCCGTCCCGACGCCGGTCCGGTCCTCCGGGACGTGGCCGATGTGCTGGTCGATCACCTCCCGCGGGTTGCGGTTGGCGACCTCGACCCCGTTGACGACGATCGACCCGGCCGTGCAGCGGCGGAGTCCTGTCAGGACCTGGGCGAGCTCGGACTGGCCGTTGCCGGCCACGCCGGCGATGCCGAGGATCTCGCCGGCCCGGACGTCGAGGGAGACGCCGCGGAGCGCGGGCAGGCCGCGGTCGCTGAGCGCGTCGACCGCGCGAACGCTCAGGACGACCGGTCCCGGCGCGAAGGGGCTGCGCTCGATCGTCTCGACGACGTCGCGGCCGACCATCCGCTCGGCGAGGCTCGCCGGCGTGGAGCCGGCGGCGGCGATCCCCGCCGCGGTCACCTTGCCGCGTCGCATCACCGTGACCCGGTCGGCGATCTGGGCGACCTCGGCGAGCTTGTGGCTGATGAAGACGACCGACGTCCCCTCGGCGACCATCGCGCGAAGCGTCCGGAAGAGGTCCTGCGCCTCCTGGGGGGCGAGGACGGCGGTCGGCTCGTCGAGGATCAGGATCCGGGCGCCGCGGTAGAGCATCTTGAGGATCTCGACCCGCTGCTGCTCGCCGACGGAGAGCTGCCAGATGCGCGCCTGCGGATCCACGGTCAGGCCGTGGCGCTCGGCGAGCTCGGCGATCCGCGCGTCGAAGCGACGGAGATCCAGCGGAACCGCGGCTCGTCGAGCCCGAGGAGGATGTTCTCGGTGACCGTCTGGGTCGGCACGAGCGCGAAGTGCTGGTGGACCATGCCGATGCCAGCCGCGATCGCGTCGCGCGGCGAGCGCAGGTCGACCGGCCGCCGCCGACGCGGATCTCGCCGGCGTCCGGGCGGTAGAGCCCGTCGAGCACGTTCATCAGCGTGCTCTTGCCGGCGCCGTTCTCGCCGAGCAGGGCGTGGACCTCCCCGATCCGCACGTCGAAGTCGACGCCGTCGTTGGCGACGACGCCGGGGAAGCGCTTGACGATGCCGCGCATCTCGACGGCGAGGGACGCCGACGACGCGGGCTTCCGGCTCGGGGATTGTGGTGGCGTCCGGGACGGCGGTCATGCGACGGGCGCTCCGGCGGACGACGGGGCCCGCGACGAGCGAGTCGTCGCGGGCCCTGGCGTCGCGTGGCCTACTGCAGCTCGGGGAGCTTGGCGTTGATGCCCTCGGCCCACCAGTACATGCAAGTCTTGCACTCGTTGCCGGGTGCGCCGGGCGGGAACTGGTCGAGGTCGGACTGCTCGAGCTTCTCGCCGTCGGCGAGGAGCTGCTTGCCGGTGTTGTCCGTGAGCGGGCCGGCGAAGACGTCGAAGCGGCCGTGAACTTGCCGGCCAGCATCGTGGCCAGGGTGTCCTTGACCAGCTGGACGTCGGCCGCGGGCAGGTCGTCGACGCCCATGCGCGGCGTCTCGCCCTCCATGAAGCCGAGGAGGCCCATGGCGCCGGCATCGGCATCGAAGTACTCGTAGCCGGCCTCGTACGTCCCGGCCTTCACCTGCTCGGCGATCCGGGTGTACTCGGGGCCCCAGATCCAGTACGGGGCGGTCAGGCAGGCGTCGACCTTGCAGGAGTCGGGATGGTCGTACGTGACGCCCCACTTGTCCTTCTCCTGGGCGACGTCGGCGACGGCGCCCGTGTCGGCGCCGGTGAAGACGACCTGCGCACCGGCGTCGAAGAGCGACGCCGCGCCCTCCTTCTCCAGGACGGGATCGTGCCAGGTGTTGATGAAGCGGATGTCCATCGTGCACTCGGGGCACGTCTGCTTGACGCCGAGCATGATCGCGTTGCCGAGCCGGAGCTCCTCCGGGATCGGGAACGTGGCCATGTAGCCGATCTTCGGGTTGCCGTCGAGCTTCGCGCGCGAGCCGGCGAGCATGCCGGCGAGGTACTTGAAGTTCTCCATCGCGCCGAAGAAGTTGCCGAAGTTCTTGCCGTTCGACTTGTAGCCGGTGAGATGCAGGTAGGTGATGTCCGGGAACTCCTCGGCGACGTCTGCCATCGGGTCCATGTAGCCGAACGAGGTCCCGACGATGAAGTCGAAGCCCTTGCGCGACAGGCTGCGGAAGACCTGCTCCGAGTCGCGTGCCCTCGGGGACGTTCTCGATGTAGGCGACGTGCGAGTCGGCCATGTTCTCGCAGAGGTAGATCAGCCCCTCGTAGTGGGCCTGGCTCCAGCCGCCGTCGTTGTGGGGCCCGATGAGGACCATCGCGACGTTGAACTTGCCGTCGACGATCTCGGGGATCTGCGTCCCGGCCGCGGCGCCGGCCTCGCACTTCGCGGCGGCCGAGGCCGCGGGGCTCGCGGTCGCGCCGCCCCCGCAGGCGGTCACCAGCAGCGCCCCCGCGGCAAGCAGCACCAGGGGAGTCCGGAGTCGGTTGGCCATCGTGTCCTCTCCTCCAAGCGGTCACCACAGTGGTTCGACGGAGCGCACCCGGGACGCTGGGTGCGGCACGCCGACCGGCGACGAGGCCCGAGCGCAGGCCCGGGCCGGATCACGGACCAAGGATAGTCGGCGCGCAGCCCCGCCGAAGGGCCGTTGGGCCCCCATCAGGGGCCGGGATGGTCCCCCGCTGGCGCCGCGTCGGTGGCGACAGCACCGTCGGCCACTCATGCGTCAGCGGCAGGTGCGTCCCGGGTCGGCGTGTTTCGGCTACCCTTCCGCCCGATGTTCGAACGCACGGCGCTGCCCGACGGGCCGCGTGTCATCTCCGCGCGGCTCCCGGGCTCCCGGTCGGTCACGATCGAGGCGCACGTGCTCGCCGGCTCCCGCCACGAGAGTGCCGACCAGGCCGGCTGCGCCCACTTCATGGAGCACCTGACCTTCAAGGGAACGCAGCGGTACCCGACCACGCGCGCGCTCTCCGAGGCCGTGGAGGGGATCGGCGGCACGTTCAACGCCTCGACGGACCGGGAGACGACCGTCTACTACGTCCGCGTGCCGGTCCGCCACGCGGCCCTCGCCATGAGCGTGCTCGGCGAGCTCGTCGCCCGTCCCCTCCTGGACGAGAAGGAGATCGAGCAGGAGCGCGACGTCATCGTCGAGGAGATCCGCTCGTACCTCGACGACCCGGCCGAGCACGCGAACGTCCTGTTCGACCTGGCCATGTTCGACGACACCCCGCTGGGCCGCGAGATCGCGGGCACCGAGCAGAGCGTCCGGGCCCTTCCCGCCGACGCGATCCATCGGTTCTGGGGCACGTACTACCGCCCGGCGAACGTCGTGGTCGCCGCGTCGGGCGACCTGGCCCACGAGGACCTGCTCGGCCTGGCCGCCGAGGCCTTCGGCACGGGCCGCGGGCCGATCCCCGTCTGTGCGCCGGCGCCGGTGGTCCCGGCCGGCGAGCGCTTCGTGCGGGCCACCCGGGCGGCGACGCAGGCGCAGCTGATCGTGGGCGTGCCCGGCCTGCCGCGCGACCACGCTGACCAGTGGGTGCTCTCGGTCCTCAACGCCATCCTCGGCGACGGCATGTCGAGCCGCCTCTTCCTCGAGGTGCGCGAGGAGCGCGGCCTCGCCTACGACGTCGGGAGCTCGATCGTCAGCTACGCCGACGCCGGGATCGTGTCGGTCTACGCGGGCACCGATCCCGGCAAGATCCGGCCGACCATCGCGGCCGTGCTGGAGGAGCTGGCCCGGCTCCGCGACGAGCTCGTGCCCGACACCGAGCTCGACAAGGTGAAGGCGTACCTGTCCGGCCGCCTGGAGCTGCGCCTCGACGAGACCCGCTACCTGGCCTCGTGGATCGGCACCCAGGAGGCGCTGCACGACCGGGTCATGACCCCGGACGAGGCGCTCGCCGCGATCGAGTCCGTCACGGCCGCGCAGGTTCTCGACCTGTCCCGGCGCCTCTTCCACGACGAGGGCCTGCGACTCGCCGTCGTTGCCCCGGCCGGCAAGGGCCGCGCGCTGGAGCGGACCCTGCGGATCCCGGCCCCGCGATGAGCGGCGTCGACGACGGGCGATGCGGCCCCGGGCGAACGTCGCGACGCAGAACCCGGCCCCTCCGAGCGTGGCGCGGACCTTCGTCTCGCCCGCCTTCACGTGCGCAGCGGGGCGTACGCCCTTGCCCGGGCCGAGCTCGAGGCGCTGGCCGGCAGCGACGACCTGGACCGCGACGGGATCCTGGACCTCGCGGAGGTCCGATGGCGGTCGGGCGACCTGGCCGGCGCCTCCGTGGCCGCCGCCGCGTGGCTCGAGGACGGCGCCGACGAGGGTGCCGAGGGCGCCCTGGCGCACGTCATCGGCGCCGAGGCCGCCGCCGCCCGCGGGGCGCATGACGTCGCGGCGGCGCACGTCGCCGCGGCCGCCCCCGGGCTGGGCGACAGGGCAACGCTCGATGCCATCCTCGCGGGCATCGCCGCCCGCGCCGACTGGCCGTGGGAGGCGGCGACACCGCCCTCACCGCCGGCCGTCGTCCCGGAACCGCCCGCTGGCGGCTGTTCGTCTCCGCCCCTCCTGGCCGGCGGGACGGTGCCCACGCCCGCGTTCGCGCTGGACGCGCCCGTCGCCCCCGTCGCGGCCCAGCTCGCCCGATCCGGGGCCGCTCTCGTTGGCGACGCCCCCGAGCGTGCGGTCGTCCTGCTCGCCCTCGCCCTGCGGGCCGACCGCGCCGCCGCCGAGGCCGTGCTTGCCGCGCTCGACGCGGTGGAGCCCGGGCCCGCCCACGCCGCCGCCTTCGCCTTCGTCCGCGCCGAGGCGCTTCGGGCGGCCGGGCGCCACGAAGAGTCGCGGATCGCCTACGCTTCGGCCGAATCCCTCGCCCTCGCGCCGGTCGACGCCGGTGCCCCACGGAGTCACCAGTGACCGAACGCAGCCTCGTCCTGATCAAGCCCGACGGCGTGCAGCGCCTCCTCGTCGGCCGGGTCATCGCCCGCTTCGAGGACAAGGGCCTCAAGCTGGTCGGCCTCAAGCTCGTCCACGTCGACCGCGCGTTCGCGGAGCAGCACTACGCGGTCCACCGCGAGCGTCCGTTCTTCGCCGGTCTCGTCGACTTCATCACCTCGAGCCCGCTGGTGGCCCTGGCGGTCGAAGGGCCGAACGCGATCCCGGTGGTCCGCGCGATGGTCGGGGCGACGCGTCCCTGGGAGGCGGCTCCGGGCACCATCCGGGGTGACTTCGCGGTCGTCGTGGCCCAGAACCTGATCCACGCCTCGGACGGGCCCGAGACGGCCGCGACCGAGCTTGCCCTCTGGTTCCCGGAGGGTCTCGTGGACTACCGCCGCGACGTCGATCGCTGGGTGCTCTCGCCGGAAGGCTGACCCGGCGGCGTCGTGATCCTCCACTGACTCAACCGCCGGGCTCCGTCCGCGGAGCGCAGCCGCTGTCCGGTCCCGCGCCGCCTGCCTACCGCGCGGGGGCGGCCGTCGCGGGGGCCGCGACGGGCAGGTCCGGCATCGCGGCGGCTTCGCCGACGTTGAACGCTCCGGCGGCGCTCATCACGGCCAGTCCCGCCAGGATGACGACGAGGAGCGCCCGCAGCGGCGTGCGGTTCATCTCGAGGAGCGGCCGGATCTCGTGCGATGCCGCGCGGAGGGTTGCCGTGCGCCGCCCACCGGGACCGCGCAGGGCGCGGGTCGCGGCACGCAGGCCGGCCGGAACGCGCGCCAGCTCGCCCGGCGCAGCAGCGATCCGGGGCAGCGGTCGGCCGAACCCGGTACCCAGGATGCGCGCGACGGCGACGGCCGTCCCGAGCGAGGCGAGCGTCGCCAGCAGGAGCGCGGGACCGGCGGTGGCTGCCTGGAGGGCGGTCAGTCGGGCGTCCCACACGAGAAGGCCGGGCCAGCCGACCGTGGCGGCCCCGATCGACGGCGAGGCCGACGCCGAGCGCGGGCGCCCGGCGGAGCCAGCCGCGAGCCTCCGAGAGCCGCGCGGTGCCGAAGCCGGCCCGAAAGGCGATCACCCAGCCGACGAGCGCGGCCCGGCTCGCGACGAACGGCACCAGCCAGGCCCGGACCGCGTCGCGTCCGGCCGGGTCGAGCGACGAGAACCCGAGCAGGACGACACCGGCGTCGAGGACGACCGTGTAGGCGACGATCCGGAGGAGATCGTCCTGGATCAGCGCGGCGACCGTTCCCAGGACGAGCGTCGCGAGGCCGACGAGGACGAGCAGGGTGCCGTCCCAGCCGATCACGGGTGCTGCGGGTCCCGAGGGTGTCCGGGGCCCAGCCCAGGAGCACCACGGCCCACCCGGCGGGCAGGAGCGCGAGCACCACGGGCAGGACGGACGCGGGTGCCGCGTCGGACAGGCGGGCGACACGGGCGTGGAGCGGGATCGCGCCGAACCGGTGGCCGAGGGCCAGGCCGGCCGCCACCAGGGCCAGGCCCGCGACCTGGGGCTGGACGGCCAGGCCCCCGATCGCCTCGGGCGCCAGGCTCACGGCCATGACCCCGATCACCATCGCGAGGGTCGCCCCGCGCAGCTCGCGCGCGAGGGCCCGGACGCGCAGCGGCGAGGTGGGGTGGGCGAGGGCGACGGCAGCTGCGAGCGCTGAGGTGGCACCCACCGCCAGGAGCCCGGCGACCGCCCCGCCGACCCCGAGCGCAAGCGCGAGCCCCGCGGCAGCCACGAGCAGCGAGGCCGGCCCGTCAGCTTCCCACGACGCCAGCCGGCTGATCGCGAGTACCAGCAAGCCGCCGGCGAGTCCCACCCCCAGGAGGACCCGGGCGTACGCGGTCATCGCGACCATCCCGCCACCGACCGCAAGCGGCTCGCCCGGGACGACGAGGATGAGGGCCAGGAGGGCGGCCGCGACGCCCGCGAACCCGGCGAGCGTGCCCGCGCGGCGCCGTCCGCGGAGCGCCACGGCGAGCACCGCTCCGGCGCTGGCGACGGCGAGGAAGGGCAGGAGACTCATCGGCCGGGAGGTCAGGCCGGCGGGGGGCGCCGCTCGACCGCGTCGCCGGGGATCGCGAGGGCGCCGGTGGCCATCGCGGCCAGGCCGGCCAGCGTCAGGACCGCGGTGGCCAGCGCGACCAGGGCGCCGCTGCCGACGAGGACCTCGAGCGCGGGCGAGGAGCCCGACAGGCCGCTTCGAAGGAGGAGGCCGGCGTTCGCGAGCACCACCAGGGCGGTCCCGAGGCGGAACGCGTCGCGAGCGCGGATCACGGGAGGCAGGGCGACCGCGAGGCAGGCCAGCCCGGCGCCCACGGCCGCGCTCGACCCGAACGAGGGGAGGCCCACGGCGGTCGCGCCAAGCCCGGCGACATAGGCGGCGGCACCACCGCGAGCGTCGCCGGCAGGCCCAGCGGGGAGGCGGATGCCCGTCGGCCTGGCGGCTCGTCACGAGCAGGAGGTAGGCCGCCAGGACGCCGGCGACGATCTGGAAGAGGGCCACCGGGAAGTCCGGCAGCGGGTCGGCGACGAAGGGCACGAACACGAGGCATGCGAGCGCGCCGACGGACGCCGCTCGCGGCGCTCCGAGCACCGGTCGCAACCCCCGCCCCGAGGGCCACCAGCGCGCCGGCCGCGACGAGCAGCACGGTCACGGGACCGCCGGGCTCGGCCTCGCGTCGCCGTTCCCGGGCGGCTCCGGGTACTCGGGCGTGGGGAGGATCCCCAGGGTCGAGATCGGCCAGTAGCGAAGCCACGCGCGACCGATGACCGTGGTCCGCTCGATCGGGCCGAACGCCCGCGAGTCGGCCGACGCCGCCCGGTGGTCGCCCATCACGAAGAGCTCGTGCTCGGGAACCACCCAGATCGCCGGCTCGTCGTTGGCCGTCGTCGGCTCGAGATCGAAGGTGTAGGGCTCTTCGAGCCGGGTCCCGTCCACGAAGACGGCGCCGTCCTTGATCTCGATCGTCTCGCCGGCGAGGCCGATCACCCGCTTGATGAACGGTGTCCTCGGGCCACCTTCGACCCAGGCGGCGGGCGGCTCGAAGACGACGATGTCGCCGCGCGAGTAGTCGTCGAGCCGCGGCGTGAGCTTGTCGACGAGCACGTACTGGTCGGGCTCGAGCGTGCGCTCCATCGACTGCTGCTCGACGCGGTAGGGCTGGGCGACGAACGTCTGGATGACGAAGAAGATGATGAGGGTGAGGACGAGCGTCTCGACGATCTCGAAGAGGCACCCGAGGGGCCGTCGTGTCACAAGTCCGGCAGTATAGGGGTACCGGGTCGGCGGACGCCCCCAGTGCGCGCGACGGCCGCCTCCCTGCGCGGAACTGCATAAGTGGCGCGATATGCGAGTTTGACCCACCTTCCGGCCCGTTGATACACTCCGCCGCGGCCCGAGCCGCCTCTCGTCCCGCCAGGAGGGCCGGCGGTCTCCAGGCGCAGCATCCAACCCGTCCCCGGCGCGGCGAGCTCGCCCGCGTGCGCGGCAGGCCTGACAGGGAGGTCGCAGAAGCCAACCCATGAGCGCCGATCAGCTCCAGCTCATCATCCTGCCGGCGGGTCTCCTCGCCATCCTCTTCGCGCTCTACCTGGCGAGGGACGTCCTGCGGCGCGACACGGGCACCAAGGAGATGGAGGCACGTCGCGGCGACCATCCTCGAGGGCGCGGTCGCGTTCATCCGCCGCCAGTACAGGACCATCGCGATCCTCGCCCTGTTCGCCTCCGTCATCCTCGGCGCGATCATCGCGATCGTCGAGACAGCAGGAGTTCGCGGAGACCGAGTACTTCGGGATCGAGCTGGGGATCAGGACCGGCATCGCCTTCCTGGTGGGTGCCGCCTGCTCGATGGCCTCCGGCATCATCGGCATGTACATCAGCGTCAAGGCCAACGTGCGGACGGCGTCCGCGGCCCGGCGCAGCCTCGTCGAAGCGGTCCAGGTCGCGATGCGCGGCGGCGCCGTCAGCGGCTTCCTCGTGGTCGCCCTCTCGCTCCTCGGCGTCTACGGCGATCTTCGTCCTCTTCGGCGGCCTCGAGAACCCGGCGGTCGCGCCGTTCCTCATCGTCGGCTTCGGGTTCGGGGCGAGCTTCGTGGCCCTCTTCGCCCAGCTCGGTGGCGGCATCTACACGAAGGCCGCCGATGTCGGGTCGGACCTCGTCGGCAAGGTCGAGGCGGGCATTCCCGAGGACGATCCCCGCAACGCGGGTGTCATCGCGGACCTCGTCGGCGACAACGTCGGCGACTGCGCCGGCCGCGGCGCAGACCTCTTCGAGTCGACCGCTGCCGAGAACATCGGGGCGATGATCCTCGGCGTCAGCGTCTACTTCATCGCGCTCCAGGCCGGCTGGCCCAACCCGGAAGCCTGGATCTTCTTCCCGCTCGTCGTCCGCGCGTTCGGGCTCGTCGCCACGATCATCTCGGTCGCGTTCTTCATCCGTGGCCGCGAGGACGAGGACCCGATGAACATCCTCAACCGCGGCTACTGGGCGACCACCATCCTGTCGGTGATTGGCCTCGCGATCACCACCAACGTGATGATGTCCACCGGCACGCAGGTCAGCCCGGACGGCCTGCCGACCTGGGTCTACTTCTTCGGCGCCGGCCTGGTCGGCCTCGCGACCAGCGTGGTCTTCGTCTACATCACCCAGTACTACACCGCGGGCTCCTTCCGGCCCGTCCGGGAGATCGCGGAGGCGTCGAAGACCGGCCCGGCGACGAACATCATCTCCGGCGTGGCGGTCGGGTTCGAGACCACGGCCGTGACGGCAGTCACGATCGGCATCGCCCTGTTCGCCAGCCACTGGCTCGGCGCGCAGGCTGGGATCGTCAACGAGAGCGGCGTCAACGTGGGCGGGATCTTCGGGACCGCGGTCGCGACGATGGGCATGCTCATGACGACGGCCTACATCCTGGCCATGGACACGTTCGGGCCGATCACCGACAACGCGGGGGGCATCGCCGAGTTCAGCCGCGCCGAGGCCAGCGCCCGGTCGATCACCGACCGGCTCGACGCCGTGGGGAACACCACGAAGGCGCTGACCAAGGGCTATGCGATCGCTTCGGCCTCGCTGGCGGCGTTCCTCCTCTTCTCGGCCTACATCGACAAGGTCAACCTCATCCTTCGCGTCCAGGGCAAGCCGCTCATGGAGTCGGTCGACCTGGCCAACGTGAACGTGTTCATCGCGGCCTTCATCGCCTCGATGCTCGTCTACCTGTTCAGCTCGCTGGCCATCCGGGCCGTCGGCACGACCGCCCAGGCGATCATCGTCGAGGTCCGTCGCCAGTTCCGGGAGATGCCCGGGATCATGGACTACACCCAGCGCCCGGACTACGCCCGGGTCGTGGACATCACGACCAGCGCCGCGCTCCGGGAGATGATCCTGCCGGGCGTGCTCGCGGTCGGGACGCCGATCGTGGTCGGCGTCCTCCTGGGCTACGAGGCAGTGGCCGGCTTCCTGATGGTCGGCACGATCGCCGGCGTCCTCCTCGCAACCGTCCTCAACAACGGCGGCGGCGCATGGGACAACGCGAAGAAGTACATCGAATCCGGCCAGCTCAAGGACGCTGCCGGGAACGTCCTCGGCAAGAAGACGGATGCCCACGCGGCGGCCGTCGTCGGCGACACCGTGGGCGACCCGTTCAAGGACACCGCCGGCCCGTCGCTCCACGTCCTGGTCAAGCTGATCGCGACGATCTCGCTCGTCCTCGCTCCGCTGTTCATTCGCTAGGGGGGATCCTTCACGGCGGGCCGCGCCAGCGCGGTGGGGCCCCCGTGCGACTCGATGGATACCGTCTTCCAGGCCATCGTCATGGGGATCGTGCAGGGACTCACCGAGTTCCTGCCGATCTCCTCGTCCGGCCACCTGCTCCTCGTCCCGCACATGGCCGGGTGGGAAGACCCGTTCATCACGTCACTCGCGTTCACGGTGATGCTCCACGTGGGGACGCTCGTCGCCCTGCTCGCCTACTTCTGGCGCGACTGGGTGCGCCTCGTGCCGGCCGGTCTCGCCACGATCCGCGACCGCTCGTTCCGCGGGGACCCGGATCGCAGGCTGGCGTGGCTCATCGCGGTGACGCTGCCGCCCGCGGTCGTCGTGGGCGTGGCCCTCAGCGACTTCTTCGAGGAGCAGGTCCGGCAGGAGCTCCTCGTGGCGTTCACGCTCGTGATCGGCGCGGGCATCCTCTGGATGGCCGACCGGCTCGGGCGTCGGACGAAGCCGCTCGGCGACCTCGGCTTCGGCGCCGCCTTCGGGATCGGCTGTGCCCAGGCCGTCGCCCTCGTGCCGGGGATCAGCCGCTCCGGGATCAGCATCAGCGCCGGCCTCTTCGCCGGCCTGACCCGGGAAGCAGCGGCCCGCTTCAGCTTCCTCATGGCGACGCCGATCACCGCTGGGCGCGGTGATCTGGGAGGCCCGCAAGCTCGCCGCCGGCGAGACCGGCGTGACGCCGGATCTCGGGATCCTGGTTGCCGGGATGATCGCGGCCGCGGCCGCCGGCTTCGTCGCAATCGCGTTCCTCCTGCGCTACCTGCGCAACCACTCGATGACCGTCTTCGTCGTCTACCGCCTCGTGCTGGCGGCGATCGTCGTCGTCCACTTCCTGTTCGCGTAGGCACGGGTGCCGGCGATGGTCCTCATGAAGCAGCTCCGCCAGCGGGCGATCCGCGACCTGGTGGAGCAGCGCCTCATCCGCACCCAGCAGGAGCTGGCCGCCGCGCTCCGGGACCGCGGCTTCCGAACGACGCAGGCGACGATCAGCCGCGACATCGCCGAGCTGCAGCTCGTCAAGGCGCACCGGCACGGGGTGACCGTCTACGCGCTGCCGCCCCGCCTCGCTGACGCCGACCCGGCCGGCGAGGATCGCCTCCGGCGCCTCTTCCGCGACATGCCGGTGGAGATCCGCGAAGCCGGGCCGCTGCTGGTGCTCGTCACCCTGCCCGGCTCGGCGCACGCGATCGCCGCCTCGCTGGATCGCTCCCGCTGGCCGGACGTCGTGGGCTCCATCGCGGGCGATGACACCTGTTTCGTGGCCTGCGCGGACCGGCGGGCGCTGCGCCGGGTCCGCGAACGATTGGAGCGGCTCGGGGCCGGCTAGGTTGGGCCGGGCAGGCGCCGGCCGCTGCGGCGCGACGCGGTTCGAGGCGCGGGGCCGGTCCTGGGCGACGCGGCCGGACGCCGCATCGGCTGCGGGGAGCGCCGCCCGGCCTGACGCCGGCCGGCGACCCGGTTTGACGCTCCGCGACGGGCGGGACTATGATCCCGCCGGCCGGACTTCGGGCGGCCCCCGCTTGGGGGCGCATGCCCGGGGTTCGTTTCCATCTCACCGACCTCATCGCCGCCCGCCGCGTCGTCGACGCCGGCGACCGCGAAGATCACCAGGGGGCAGCTCCTCCGTGAACAACAAGCCGACCTACCTCTCCCGCGAGGGCGAGGCCGCGCTCCGCGTGGAGCTGGAGCAGCTGGCCAACGTCCGCCGGTTCGAGGTTGCTGCCCGCATCCACGACGCGAAGGAGCACGGGGACCTCTCGGAGAACGCGGAGTACGAGGAGGCCAAGAACGAGCAGGCCTTCGTCGAGGGACGAATCCAGACGCTCGAGGCGATGCTCAAGACCGCGGTGATCATCGAGCACAGTGACTCCGGGCACGTGGCCATCGGATCGTCGGTGACGGTGGAGTCCGACGACGGCGAAGAGACGTTCGCGATCGTCGGCTCTGCCGAGGCGCGCCCGGCCGAGGGCCGGATCTCCAACGAATCGCCGGTGGGCCGCGCCCTGCTCGGCAGGAAGGCGGGCGACACCGTCGTCGTGAAGCTCCCGAATGGGTCCGACTTCACGTATACGATCACCTCGATCAGCTGATCGCCCGCCCGGGCGGACCGGGTGGGGCGGCCGGAGCCGCCACCCGGCCCGGCACACCGGAGCGGAGGACGCAGGATGTACTGGGCGGACGAGCTGGCGGCATCGGTCGAGGGACCGCAGGTCGTCAACGACTCGAAGACGCCGTCCGGGACGGTCCACGTGGGGAGCCTGCGCGGCCCCGTCATCCTCGACGTCATCACCCGTGCCCTGCGCGATCGTGGCCTGCCGACCACGCTCCTCTACGGCGTCGACGACATGGACCCGATGGATGCCCAGGCGCTCCTGACCCCGGACTCGGTCGAGCACGAGATGGGACGCCCGCTCGCGTTCGTTCCCGACCAGGTCGGCGATTGCCACGCGTCGTACGCCCGCCACCATGCCCAGACGTTCATCGACGTGTTCGCCGGCCTCGGCATTCACCCCGACCGCTACTACTGGATGAGCGACATCTATCCCACGGGTGACATTGACCCGTTCATCCGGACGGCCCTGGACCGGGCCCAGGTGGTGCGCGACGTCTACCGCACCGTGTCGAAGGTGGAGCGGCCCGCGGGCTGGCTGCCCGTCCACGTCGTCTGTCCGACCTGCGGCAAGGTCGGCACGACCATCGCGCTCGACTGGGACGGCGAGACCGTTGCCTTCGAGTGCCGCCCCGACTACGTGACCTGGGCCCACGGCTGCGGCGCATCCGGCCGGCTTGCGCCGTTCGGCGGGACGGCCAAGCTGCCCTGGAACCTGGAGTGGGCCGCCCAGTGGAGCCTCTTCGGGGTGACGATCGAGCCCTGCGGCAAGGACCTCGCCACCGCGGGCGGCTCGCGGGACCGCTCTGATGCGATCGCCCGCGAGGTCTTCGACCGCGAGCCGCCGCGCAACCTCGCCTACGAGTTCCTCAACATCGGCGGGCGGAAGATGTCGACCTCGAAGGGACGTGGGGCCGCGGCCCACGAGATCGTCGACGCCCTGCCGCCGGAGCCCCTGCGCCTGCTGTTCCTGCGGCCCCGCCCGAACCAGGCGATCGAGTTCAGCCCGGACGGCTCCGACGCGATCCCGCGCCTGTTCGACGAGCTCGACAAGCTGGCCGCCGCTGTCGCCGGTCGGCCGTATCGGGGTGAGCTGCCGCCGGACGCCGAGCGGCTCTTCGGCTACGTCCAGCTCGCCGGCGCGATCCCCGCCGAGGCTGCCGCAGCGTACAGGCCGGCCTTCGGGCACCTGGCCCTCCTGGCCCAGATCCCCGGCGTGGACGTCGCCGCTCGCGTGGCCGAGGAGAAGGGCGCTCCGCTCACGTCGCGGGAGGAGGCCACGCTCGCCGAGCGGCTCGCCGCCGCGCGCGCGTGGCTCGACGCGTACGCCCCGGAGAGCGCGGTCGTGCGCGTCCGGCGCGACGCCCTGCCGGCCGGGGCGACGGCCCTCGGCGAAGACCAGCGCGTCTTCCTGGGCGGGCTTGCCATCGCGGCCGAGAAGGAGGACCCTCACGGCGGCGACGCCTGGCAGACGCTTCTCTTCCGGGTCGCCGGGGATGCGGCGCTCCCGCCGGGGCGCGCGTTCGGCGCCGTCTACCTCGCGTTCCTCGGCCGTCCCAACGGCCCGCGCGCCGGGTGGCTGCTGGCCAGCCTCGACGCACCCTTCGTGATCGCCCGCCTGCGGGAAGCCGCCGGCTGGCACGAACACGCCGGTGCGGCAGGGGAGAGCGGCGAGGAGGCCGGGGCATGAGCGTCGGGCTGCAGCGGCTCCGCGACGAGCCGGAGGTCATCCGCCGGGGCGCGCTGGACAAGGGCGAGGACGCGTCGCTCGTCGACGTGGCCCTCGAGCTCGACGCTCGCCGGCGCGTTCTCCTCGGCGAGGCGGACGGCCTCAAGGCCGAGCGGAACGCCGTCTCGAAGCAGGTCGGCGAGGCGATTCGCGGGCGGCGCCGCGCCCGACGGCCCGGAGGTCGCAGCGCTCAAGGCCGCGCTCTGTCGCGGCCGGCGAGCGGATCGCAGCGCTCGACGCGGAGGCCGCCGACGTCCAGGCCCGGCTCGACGACGTCCTCCTCCGGATCCCGAACCCGGCCGACCCGGGCGTCCCGGTCGGCGACGCCGACGCCAACGTCGTCGTGCGCAGCTGGGGCGAGCTGCTCCCGCGCGTCGTGCCGCACGCCGGCGAGGTCGGCGCCGACGCGGACCCGGCGGCCGGCACGTGGGAGCGCCGGCCGCACTGGGAGATCGCCGGAGGCGCTCGACATCATCGACCTCGAGCGCGGGGCGAAGATCGCCGGCTCCGGCTTCCCGGTCTACAAAGGCGCCGGCGCCGCGCTCCAGCGCGCGCTCATCGACTTCTTCCTCGGCGTCCACGTCAGGGAGAACGGCTTCACCGAGATCTGGCCGCCGGCCGTCGTCAACACGGCCTCGGCGCGGGGCACCGGCCAGATCCCGGACAAGGAAGACCAGATGTACGTCGTCACCCGCGACGAGCTCTACCTGGTCCCCACGGCCGAGGTCCCGGTCACGAACCTCCACCGCGACGAGATCTTCGAGGCCGACGCGCTGCCGGTCCGCTATGCCGCCTACACGCCCTGCTTCCGGCGCGAGGCCGGGGCCGCCGGCAAGGACACCCGCGGCATCCTGCGTGTCCACCAGTTCGACAAGGTCGAGATGGTGCTGTTCGAGCGGCCCGAGGCGTCGAACGAGGCGCTCGAGTGGATGACCGGCCGGGCCGAGGACCTCCTGCGCCGGCTCGGGCTGGCCCACCGCGTGCTGCTCATGGCGACCCGCGACATGGGCTTCGTGCAGGCCAAGAAGTACGACCTCGAGGTCTGGGCCCCGGGCGTGGAGCGCTGGCTGGAGGTCTCCTCGTGCTCCAACTTCCGTGACTACCAGGCCCGCCGGATGGCAATTCGCTACCGGCCGGCTCCCGGCGCCAAGCCGGAGCTCGTGCACACGCTCAACGGGTCCGGGCTCGCACTTGCGCGGGTGGTCGCTGCCATCCTCGAGGTCTACCAGCAGCCGGACGGGACCGTGGTGGTCCCGGAGCCGCTCCAGGCCACGCTCGGCACGGACGTCATCCGCCCGCGCTGACTGCGCGGCGGCCCGCTCGGTCCGGGCGGGCGGGCGCGCCGGGCCGATGACGTGGGCGCGCCGGTTCGCTACGATCGGCCTGCGACGTCTGCATCCACGCGGCCGTCCAGAGTGGGGATGAGCGCATGGACGAATTGAACCAGCCTCGGGAGCTGACCCAGCCCGACGACGTCACGCAGGTCGCCCCGGTCGCGCCCGCGCCGCCGGTGCCCCCGGCCGCGGCGCCGCTGGCCGCCAGCCCGCCGCCCCCGCCCCCGGTCGCGCCTGCGCCGGCATGGCCACCGGCCCCGGCGGCGATGCCTGCCGCGCCCGTCGGCCCGGCGCCGGGCGTGCAGTTCGCCGGCCACGGCGCTCGCCTCGGCGCCTACATCCTCGACGCCATTCTCGTGGGGATCGTGACCACGGTCCTCCTCCTCGTCGTCATGCTCCCGCTCATCGGCGCGCTCGCCGGGGCCGTGGGCTCGGACGGCGAGGTGGACAGCGGCGACCTCGGCGCGCTCGGCGCGTCAGCCGGCTTCTTCATCCTGGGCGCCGTGGTGATCGGCGTCTTCTCGCTCCTCTACTTCCCGTTCTTCTGGGCGCGCGGGGGAGCGACGCCGGGCATGAAGGTTGCCGGGATCCGGGTCGTCAACGATCGCGACGGCAGCCGGATCGGCTGGGGCGCGGCCCTCCTGCGGCTCGTCGGCTTCTGGGTCTCCGGGGCCGTCTTCTACCTCGGCTTCATCTGGATCCTGATCGACAGCCGCCGTCGCGGCTGGCACGACCTGCTCGCCGGCACCTGCGTGATCAGCACGCGGTGACCGACGGTTCGGGCGAGCTCCGCCTGGTCACGCTCGCGGAGCGTCCGGACCTCCGCGACTTGCTCGACGACCACAACGGAGCCGCGTGGCCGGAGTTCATGCTGCACGAACCCGGTCGCGGGTCGTCTCTGCACCACCTCGACGAGGACCTGGTCGCCTGCAGTTCCTGCTGGATATGGATGGTGCGGACCTTTCGCACCTGACGGCCCGACGGCGGGACTTGCCGCGGGATGGGATGACCAGTTCGAACGTCGGTGGCGGGCATGCAGGCCGGCGTGCTCCGAGACGCTGGGCGCGCTCCAGGTCGTCGTCGCCCCCGACCCGGCGAGCGTCTGGCGGGGCGGATGGTCGAGGTCTTCCGGGAGCGGGCCCGGGCGGCCGGGTTCCGTCGCTGATCGCGTGCGTCCGGCCGACGAGAGGCACCGCCACCCGCTCGTCCCGATCGAGGAGCGCGGCCTGGACGCGTGCGGATGGGCTCCCCTACGACGCCTGGATCCGGCTCCACGTCGGCTCGGGGCGCGGTGGCCCGGCCCACCGGGAGCATGACGATCACCGGCACCGTCGCTCGATCGGGATTCGTTGCATGGGAGAGCTGGACCGCGCGGGTGCCACCGACCCGGGACCGGCCGCCGGCCGGCCCGTGACTGTGTGGTACTTCTCTGGGGATCTGTCCCCCGCCGGCGTCAGCCGCTCTCGTCACGACCGTCACCGTGGCCGTCATGTTCCAGCGGATCCCGTCCGGCACGGACGAGGGCGTGACGATCGCCCGGTAGACGACGTCGCCCTGGGCCGAGGTGCCGAACAGGGCCAGCCGACGTGACCGTCCCGTCGACCCGCGCGTCCGGCAGCCCGTCGAACGCTGATCGTCGCCGGTGCGCCGACCGCCACCCGCGCCACCGTCGTCTCGTCGAGGTCGGTCGTCTCGATCTGCCAGCTCCCCGGAGCGGCCACGCGGACGAGCACGAGTCCCGGCGCGGCGCGCTCGCCCACCCGCGCGTCGAGCGAGGCGACGGTCCCGGCGAACGGCGCCGCGATCGTGAGCTGGGCGAGCCCCGCCTCGGTCGCGGCCAGCCCGGCCCTCGCCCGGGCCGCCTCGGCCTTCGCCCCGGTCTCCGTGGCGGCAGCCGCCGTCGCGCCGGCCCGCGCTGCGCGCAGGTTGGCCTGGGCTCCCTCGAGGGCTGCCCGCGCAGCGTCGACCTCGGCGTCGGCTGCCGCCACCTGCGAGCTCGTCGCCGACGACGGCAGTCCGTCGCGGGCCGCGCGCGCCCGGTCCACGCCGGCGACCGCCTGGTCCACGGCTGCCTCGGCGGCATCGACCGCCGCCGCGGCCTGGGTCACGCCCGCCGCAGCCTGGGTCACGCCCGCTTCGGCTGCGGCGACCGCCGCGGATGCCGCGTCCACTTCCGCCTCTGCGGTCGCGGGCGTCGAGGCGCACGAGCGCGGCCCCTGCGGCCACGTCGTCGCCCTCGACGGCGAGCACCTCGACGATCGTTCCGGGCACGGCGGCGCCCAGCTCCGCGTACCGTGCGGGCACGACCCGCCCGTCAGCCACGACCTCGGTGGAGGGCGGAACGGGGGCCAGGGACGGGTCCGGGGTCGCCGCGGGTCCGCTGCCCGGACGGCCCAGCAGGAGCCACGCACCGCCGATGGCGGCGATGACGACGATGGCGATCACGGCGAGGCGGCGCATGGGGCTCCTTCGGGGCTGGGCGGCGTACGGCACTGGAGGCGCGGACCGATCGTTCATTCGTAGGCGAGGACCTCGCGCACGGCGAGCCGCGAGGCCCGCCAGGCCGGGAGGAGGCTGGCGACCGCGGCCAGGACCAGGACGATGGCGAGCCAGAGGACCACGCCCTCGAAGCTCACGGCGTAGGAGAGAGGGCGGTCCAGGAAGACCATCCCGAGGGCGTCGGACAGCGTGCGACTGATCGGCAGCGAGAGGAGGGCGCCGATGCCCCACGAGATAAGCCCGATCAGCAGACCCTCGGCGAGGAAGAGGCGCAGGACGGCTCCGTCCGACGCCCCCACCGCTCGGATCACCCCGATCTCACGCGACCGCTCGACGACGTTGATGCTCATGGTCCCCGTCAGGCCCAGCCCGCCGACGACGCCCAGGAGAAGGGCCATCGTCGAGAGGAAGATCACGAGGACGTCGAAGAGACGTTCCTGCGTGGTGCGGACCTCGGCGATCGTCGAGGTGGCCGACACCCGAACGCCCACGGTCCGGAGATGGTCGGCGGCGGCCTTGCCGACCCGATCCTGGGTAGCCGGGTCCCGGGAGTCCGTGCGGAGCATGACCACGCCTGCCCGCCCCACGTCGCGCGCGGCCAGCTCCAGCGGCCCGGCGTTCGTGTAGAGGAAGGGGCGCTGGGTTGGCGATTCTACGATCCCGACCAACGTCCAGGTCGCGTCGCGCCCGTTGACCCTGAGGGTGAGCCTGTCGCCGACCCGCAGATCCGGTTCGTCGTCGCGCGCGTTCGCGGTGGCCACCACGGCGTTGCCGTCGGCAGGCTGGAGCCAGCGCCCCTCCTGGAGGCTGGGGCGCACCATCGTCGTCTCGGGCGGCAGCCCGAACGTGATGAAGGATCGGCTCTCGGAGCCATCGCCGCGGATCCGCTGGCTCGTGGCGAACCGCCACGCCTCCGCTGCGACGACGCCGGGGACCCGGGCCGCCTCGGTCTCGAGGAGGTCGGCCCGGGCCGAGCCCGCCAGCTCGACCTGGACGTCATAGTCGAAGTAGGCGAGCGCGTCGTCGAGCGTCTGGTAGAGCGAGGCGCGGACCGTGAAGACGGCCATGAAGACCGAGGCGCCGAGGGTCAGCGCCGAGAGCGTCAGGATGAGGCGTGACTTGCGGCGGAAGGTGTTGCGGATGGACAGGAGGGTGGGGCGGGGCAGGCCCCGGACACGCTGGATGGCCCGATCGAAGCGACTCCTCCCGAACCGGTCCGCGATGCCCGTGCTGCTCACGGCCTCACGCACCGTCACCCGCACTCCGTGCCAGATGGGCACCAGGGCGGCCAGGAGGGGAACGAAGAGCCCGACGGCGACCTCGAGGGCGAGCACTTCCGGAGGCGCGAAGAACGTCGTCACGTCGAAGTTGACGAGGCTCGCGGTGAAGACGGTCAGCGCGTACGCACCGAAGGCGCCGAGGGGCAGGGCCACGAACAATGACAGGATGGCGTACGCCAGCACCATGCCGAGGTAGAGGACGGCGACCTGGCGATTACGCGCCCCCACGGCCTTCATGACCCCGATCTGGCGCGTCTGCTGGGCGATGATCGCGTTCACCGTGTTCACCACCAGGAAGCCGGAGGCGAGGAGGGCGAGGAAGCCCAGGAAGCCGAGAACCAGGAAGACCCCGGCGAGGAGGTCATTGGCAGGGTGCTCGCCGGGCGGCGGCACGAAGGCGAAGAGGACCGTCACCCCCGCGCGTTCCAGCCGTTCGCGCACCGTCTCGGCGACGCCGCGAACCTCGTCGCGGGTCGGGGCGGGGTCGGCGACCAGGATGCGGAGCTCGTCGTAGGCCGTGCCGTAGCCGAGGTCGGCGAGCGTCTCGAAGGTGATGTGGCCGTTGAGGCGACCGATGTAGAAGGCGGGCGCCGCCCCGACCTCGTGGGTGAGCCCCGCGACCCGGAGCCGGTGCACCGTTCCGTCGACGGTCTGGATCTCCACGTCTCCGGAGGTCGGGACGTCGGCCAGGGTGAGGCTCGAGCGCTCCAGGAGGAGGTCGCCCCGCCCCGGCGGCCAGGTCGCCCCCGCCTCGGGCGTGACGAGGTCGAGGCGCTGATCCTCGAAGTCCGTGATTGCCGTCAGCTGGAGCTCGCGGTACGTCTCCGGGCCCGTGCGCAGGCGGACGGTGATGACCCGGCGGGGTTCCGCGTCGGCGATCCCGGGCATGCCGCGGACGGCCTCGACCAGGTCGTCGCCGAACGGGGAGGTGCTGAGCGTTGCGCTGGCGGGCTTGCTGGCCAGGTAGGCGTCGCGCAGCCCCTGCTGGAGCAGCGCGTTCGCTCCGGCGATCGTCCCCACGGCAAAGACGCCGACGGCGATCGACAGGACCACGAGGACGGTCCGCGTGCGCGCGACGCCCAGGTCGCGGACCACCTTTCGCCAGCGCACGCTAGGCACGGGCGGCCTCGCGTGGGGCCACCGGCCTGTCACCGTCGGGCAGCTCACCGGCCACCGCCGACGCCGACACCGCCGCTCCGGCCACCGTCGGTCCGGCCACCGCTGGTGCGTCCGGGAGCATCCCGTCGAGGAGGTGGCCATCCACCATGTGGATCGTCCGCCGGGCGTGCGCGGCGATCTCCCTGTCGTGGGTCACCATCACGATCGTCTTGCCGGCCGCGACGAGCCCGTCGAAGAGACGGATGACGGATTCGGCTGTCGCCGAGTCCAGGTTCCCGGTCGGCTCGTCGGCCACGAGGATCGGGGGATCGTTGGCGAGGGCCCGTGCGATCGCCACACGTTGCTGCTGGCCGCCCGACGTGGCCGATGGGAGCTTGTTGGCCTGGTCGGCCATCTCGACCTGCTCGAGGAGCGCCATGGCCCGCTCCCCGCGCTCCTTCGGCGTCCAGAGCCCCGCGAAGTCCATCGGCAGCATCACGTTCTCGGCCACGGTCAGGGTGGGAAGCAGCTGGAAGAACTGGAAGATCACGCCCACGGCGCGCCCCCGCCAGACCGCCGTCTGCCCCTCGGACAGGTGGTTGAGGTGCGCGCCGGCCACCCAGACCTCGCCCGCGGTCGCCCTGTCGATCCCGGTCATCATGTTCATGAGGGTCGACTTCCCGCAGCCCGACTTTCCGACGACCGCGATGAACTCCCCGGCATCCACCTGGAGCTCCGCGCCGTGGAGCGCCCGGAACGACCCGGCGTCGGTGACGTAGTCCTTGACGACGGCGCGCAGGTCGATGAGGTGGCGGCTGGGGGCGATCTCGGCTCCTGCGCCTTCGACCGCGCCGCCCGTGAACCGGCGAAGCACGCGACCTCCGGTGCGGGTGGGTGCAGATACGGGTCCGCGGGCGAAGCGCGGCCCCTGATCCTATATCGAACGCCGGGCAGGGCCGGATCGCCGCCCAGGGGCTTGTCGCGGACGGCCCGCCCTGCCGTGCGGCCCGGCTTCACCCGTGCGGCCCCGGCTTCACCCACACCCGCGACTTCGCACCGCGTCCTTCCTCCCCGACCTTCCAAGCCAATGTGGCGCTCCACAGCACTAGCGAAGTCACCCGGCGGGGCGGGCCTTCGCCGGTGCCCTCCGAGCGCTGATCGGCGCCCGATTGTCTCGCTTGTGCGTCGCCTGGCGATCATTGGTGCGGGTGTCCGGCTTCCGGAGCCCGCATTGACGTGCGCTGGGCCGCTTCGTTGGACCGAGTCCCCTGTGACACTGGTCGCGTCTCTCGTTAGTGCTGCCCCCGGGGAAGTTGGCGAGAGCTTCGGGGAGGCGACGGCCGGCGCTGGCGCGCGCCCGGACTCCGCGGCGGCGCACCACTGGCACCCGGATCGACCGGACCATGGGGCCAGTCGAGTACCGGACGGTCGGGTCGTGGATCGCGGCGCGTTGCACCGCCATCGTGGCCTCATCCCATGCGAACCAACCTCATCAGGCGCGTCGCGCTCGGCGCACTCGCCCTTGTCGCCACGCTGAGCTTCGTCGCTCCCGTCGAGGCGCGCGAACCCCTCAAGAAGATCGAGCCGCGGCGGACCGTCCCGTACCGGGTCGGCCGCACGTTCACGCCGAACACCGACGTCCTGTCCGTCTCGGGCTATGCGGCCTGGATGATCGACGAGGCACTTGGCCTGACGACGCCGCTCCCGAAGCTCGGCGCCGCATTCATGCGAGCGGAGCGCCAGGAGGGCATCAATGCCCGCTACTTCGTGGCCCACGCGATGCTCGAGAGTGGGTGGGGCACCTCCGCAATCGCCAGATACAAGCGCAACCTCTTCGGCTACAACGCCTACGACCGCGACCCGTGGAAGCACGCCCGCCGCTTCTCGAGCCATGCCCGTGGCGTGGCCACCGTGGCGGAGATCCTGCGCGACTCCTACCTGACGCCCGGCGGCCTCCGCTGGTACGGGTTCACGACTCTCCGCGGCATCAACCGCTACTACGCCTCGGATGTCCACTGGGCGGACAAGGTCGCGGTCCTCGCGAACGTGATCGACTACCTCGTGGTCACCCTCCGCGAGCGAGGCGTGCGGTTCCGCCGTCCCGTCCTCGTCGACCAGCCCGTCGTGGGCGCTCCCGCCGCCCTCGACATCCCGTGGACGGCCGATCCGGGCGCGACGCTGCCCGACGCGCTCCGCTTCGCGGTTCGGTGGACGCCGCTCGCGGTGGTCGAGGCATCCGCCGACGTTCCGGCTGCGGCCCCGGGCGCGGTATGGCGCTTCGCCCGGCGAACGGAGGGCCCCGATCACGTCGTCCGGCTGGCGCTCAAGCCCCCGGCGCTCCCCGGCCTCTGGCGGCTCGACGTCGAGGCCCGCGACAGCGATGGACGACCGCTCCCGAAGACCGACCGGCCGGCGATCCGCGGGCTCGACCTCCGGGTGGTCGCACCAGGCGAGGTCGGGGTCGCGCTGTCGGTCGGCGACGATGGTGGCCTCGCGGCGACGGTGTCGGTGGCGGGCGTCGAGCCGGCCGCCGGGCCGGCGGTCTCCGCCGCGCGCGGTGGCGCCGAAGTCGTGGCCGCCGCCGGCGCGGCCGATGGAGCTCCATTTCCCCCGTTCGCCGGCGCCCAGGCCACGCTCGAGGTCTGGACCCTGCCCCTCGATCCGGCGCTCAGCCCCTACCTCCAGGCGTCGGTGACCCTTCCGGAGACGCTCGGCCCGGCGGGGACGTGGACCGTGCCGGTGGGCACGCCGGCCATCCCGGCGGTCGTCGTCGGACGCATCGTCTTTCCCGGAGCCGTTGCCTCCGCCCTCCCGACGGTCGCTCTGGCGGACCGGGGCGACGATGGCGGCCTCGTGCTTCGCCCGCTCGCCGTGGCGAGCCCGCGCGACGAGCTGCTCCTGGGGCGATCACCCGCGCCGGCCACACGCGCCGCTGCAGTCACGCCGCGCCCGGGCGTGGATCCCGGGTCGGTCGAGGTTGCGGTGAGCGCCGGCGATCCGGCGCCCGTGCCCGACACCGCCGTCGCAGCGGTCGAGGAGACCCCTGGACCGCACTCGGTCCTGGTCCGCACGTTGTCGGTTGATGCCGGGACCCAGGCCACGCCGACCGACGCCGTCGTGGTGCTTCCCGACGCCGCCGGCCCGACGCGCCTCGCGCTCGGCGGGATCCCCGCCGGCGTTCGGCTCGTGATGGCGGGCCTCGTGCCACGCGACGGCGGGCCCATCGATCCCGCCTCGATCTCCCTCGCCTGGGTCGCGGTGACCGCGACCTCGCTGACCGGTGTCGCCCCGAACTGACGGGCGCTGCCCCGAAGTCACCGCCCCCATTCGCCAGCGGCGTCCCCTGCCTGATCACTGCCCCCGTGCCGAGCCCCGCTATGCTCCACGCGCGCACCGTGGAGAGTCGCGCATGCTCGCGACCAGGAGCACCAACGGAACGGAGCGATGGTGGCTTGACCAAGTACATCCTGCTCTACTTGGCGACGGTACCGGTCTTCTTCCTGATTGATCTCGTGTGGCTGGGGGTCGTGGCGCGTGACTTCTACCGGAGTCAGATCGGGTCGCTCATGGCGGACCCGATCGTCTGGTGGGCGGCGATCCTCTTCTACCTGCTGTTCATCGCCGGGATCATCTTCTTTGCCGTCCTGCCCGGCCTCGAAGCCAGGAGCTGGATGAAGGCGCTCATGCTCGGCGCGGCGTTCGGCTTCTTCGCGTACATGACGTACGACCTCACCAATCTCGCGACGCTCCAGGGCTGGCCCATCACGCTCGTCGTCGTCGATATTGCCTGGGGCACGGTGCTTGCCGCGTCGGTCGCCACGGCTAGCTACTTCATCGGGACGCGCATCTTCGGCTCTTGAGCGAGGCGGCGACGATGGACTTCGCGGACGCAGCGTCCCCCGACCTGATCAGCGCCTCCGCGACGAGCCCCGCTATGCTCATCTCGGGCGCCGCGGAGAGGTGCCGGAGCGGTTTATCGGAGCGGTCTTGAAAACCGCAGGGCCTTGCGCCCCGTGGGTTCGAATCCCACCCTCTCCGCCAGGTTCTGCGCAAGCTCGAGCCCCTTGGCCACCAGCGGCCAACGGATGGCGCGGTCCGTGAAACGGGTCCGGGCACCTGCGCGGGGCGGAGGCGGTGCCGAGACCGGCGCTGCCAGCGGCCTCTGAGTCCGCACCGTGGCCCGGGGGGATGGGTCGCGCACCAGGCCTCTGGGGGCCGTCCGGCTCTCGCGAAACAGGGCGAAGGCGCGCAGCGTCGTATCCGCAGCGGCACGCGTGGCGCCCCGGGAGCGTCCCTGACGGTAGGTCTGGGCGGTTGGGAGGTCGAACGTCGGCGACATGCGGGAGAGTGGCGATGGGCGAACCTGAACGGAAGAAGGCCGTGCGAAACGCCGGTGTCTTCCTCTCGCCCGCCCCACTCCCGTTGGTCGTGGTCCCGATGCGGACCCTATGCGACGAATACCACGACGAGCCGACCGAGCCGGAGGACTCCGATCGCGTCCCTGAGCCTGAGCCCCCCGGCAGGCTTCGCCGCCTGATCCGACGCATCCGCCACTCCACCTCGCTGTGAGCACGGGAACGCGCTGCCACTGGTGCCGGTCGCGGCAGCCATCGTGGACCTGGCGACGATGCTCAGCGTCGTGCTGCGGGTGGGCAAGGGAACCGGCCGCACGGGATTGGAGCGTACCCTGCAGCAATGTCCATCTCGAGCGCGTTCCTCCGACTCCATCAGGCCGTCTACGAGCGCACCGATGGGAGGCTGGGACACCGGCTGATCGGCGTCCCGTCGCTTATCCTCCGCACGATCGGACGCCGCACGGGCAAGACCCGAGTTGCTGTTCTCGTGTACGGGAGCGACGAGGGCCGGTACGTGGTCGTCGCCTCGAACGGCGGGCAGGACCAGCCTCCGGCGTGGCTCCACAACGTGCGCGCTGATCCCGAGGTCTCCATCCAGGTCGGCCGGCGGCGAGCCGAGGCCCACGCCCGGATTGTCGAGTCCGGCGACGCCGACTACCCGCGGCTGTGGCGCCTGGTCAACGAGGTCAACCAAGCGCGTTACGACAGCTACCAGAGGCTCACGGCGCGACCGATCGCCCTCGTCCTGCTGACGCCTGCAGCCGCCGATCACTGAGCGCGCCCACCGCCCCGGGCGGAGGCTCGGATGCCGCCCGCCGGCGGCTCGTCGGTGGCCGTGTCATTCGGCCCTCGATCGAAGGTGAGTTGTCGCGCTCGTCAACAGCGTTCGATGGCGTATCCCGAACGGGCCCCGGCGCGCCGTCCGGAGCTGACCAGCGAAGGCCACAGCCGTGGCGGGAACCGCGGTCGCGATTCGACCGTCTGCTTCCCATCACGAGTCATCACTCCGGTGGTCGGCGCGTCCCGGCCGCACGTTCGGTCCCGGCCGCCACGATTGGGAGGCGGCATCATGGCAATCCGATGGTTCCTGGCCCTGATCATGTGTGCGTCGATTCTCGCGGCCTGCTCCGGGTCGCGAGCTGCCGAGCCCCTCGGCGCGACCTGTGACCAGTTCCAATCCACCCCGACGGTCGACCAGTCAGCCGTGGTCGCGGCGGGCAGCGACGTCAAGGTCGTCCTCTGCTCGAACCCCTCGACCGGCTTCGCCTGGGGCGAGCCGCAGATCGGCGACACCACTGTGATCGAGCTCGTCGATCGCACCTACACGGCGCCGGACGGCGCGTCGCTTCCGGTCGTCGGTGCGGCCGGCGGTGAGGTCCTGACGCTCCGTGCGGTCGCGGCGGGCACGACGACGCTCCGGATCGAGTACGGCCAGCCGTGGGAGGGTGGCACCAAGGGAGCGTGGACCTATCAGCTGTCGGTCACGGTCGAATAGGCGGTCGGCCGGGCGAAGACCGGCGACCGCCACCCCCTCAGGCGGCGGCGGCGTCCGGCACCGGCCGGCGGTCGCGGCGCGGCTCGATCACCGGGCGCAGGGTGACCGCGGCGGTCGCGAAGAAGGCGACGGCCAGGATGAACGACGACGCGTGGGCTCAGCGCCTCATTGCCGGCCCCGGTCACGAGATCCAGCACGATCCCGCCGAGGGCGATGGAGAGCGGCCCGGCCGAGCCCGTGGCAACGTTGCTCATGCCCATGTAGCGACCGGCGGACGCCCGCGGGATGATGTCGGTCATCAGCGCCCAGTCCACGGCCAGGAAGCTGCCGTTCGCGGCGCCGAACAGCGCCGCGCCGACGAATCGCGATCGGGATGGACGGGGTCAGCGCGATGATCGCCGCTCCCACGGCACCGCCGGCGCATGCGGCGAAGATCAGCGGCTTGCGCCCGACCCGGTCGGACAGCCGCGAGGCCGGCAGGATCGCCAGTGCGCTCGCGACCACCACGGCAGCCAGGACGGCGACGAACATCGAGTTCGCCTCGTCCTTCGACATGCCGTAGGCACGACTGAGGTAGATCAGGACGAAGTTCACGAGAAGCGAGCCGGCGAGCAGGAACAGCAGCCGCGACACGAGCAGCCAGACATACGACCGCTCCCGGAGGATGTCGGTCGCCCAGGTCTCCCGGGCGATGGTGGACCAGGACTTGCCGCCGCGGGGCCTGGGCGGCATGCCCTTGCCGACCTTCAGGACCACGCTGGCCATCGTCACCAGCTCGACGAGTGCCACGGCCACGAGCGAGAGCGGCATGACGCCGAGGCCGACCGACAGCGCCACGAGCAGGAACCCGGTCACGTTCCCCACCACCTGCATCAGGCCCACCATCCCGCTCGCCATCCCGACCTGCGGCTCCGCGACGAGGTCCGGGACGTAGCCCTGGAACGGTCCGCGCGCGATGTTGGTGCTGACCTGGAGCAGCAGGAAGAAGGCCGCGAGCATGAGGACCGAGCTCCCCATGGCGATCCCCAGCAGGAACACCACGTCCAGCAGCGACCCGAACACGATGTAGGGCTTGCGCCGGCCCCAGCGCGACACGGTGTAGTCGCTGATGTAGCCGACGGTGGGCTGGATGATGATCCCGACGATCGCGCCGACGGCGGTGATCCTGAGCATCGACGTCCCGACGTCGCCCGTGGGCACCAGGTGGTCGAACTCGAGACGGTTGGTGATGAACAGCCCGACCGCCCCGTCGATGGCGGTCAGGCCCAGCCAGAACGCCGAGATCCGCAGCAGCTGGCTGATCGGCAGAAGGGCAGTCGGACGCGCGCCGACCTCCGGTTCGTCCTCCGGCGTCACGCCGCCGGCCGCCGGGATCGCGCTGATTGCGGAGTCGTCCACGGTCGTCATCCCATCTCCCGAGGGACCGTTACGCCGCAGCATATGCGGTCGCCACGACCGTCTGTGACCCGAGCCCCAGGTTGTCCAAAGGACGCCGTGCGGTGGCGTAGCGGGCATCGACAGCAATCGGCTCGTGGGCGGGATCGAGCCGCGATCAGACGTGGACGACCGCCAACCCCGGAACCTCGATGTAGTCGTCGTCCTGCGTCACGATGGGGACCCCGAGCGAGATGGCGGTCGCGGCGATCCACGAGTCGTTGACCGGCATCCGCAGCCCCAGGTCGCGCAGGGTGACGCGGAGGCGCGCCCACGCATCGGCGACGCGCTCGTCGACTGGTACCGGCTCGAGCGCGAGCGCGGCAGTCAGCGTCGACAGGCGACGATCCCGGGTCTGCAGGTCGACGGCTGCGAGCACGCCGGCCCGCAGCTCCCCGATGGTGATGACCGAGATCGCCAGCCGATCGGGCAGGGCATCGGCGCGGAGAGGCCGGCCGCTCTCGTGGGCGATGAAGACGGTCGTGTCCGCGAGCCCGTCGCTCACCGGATCAAGTCGTCGGTCGTGTCGGGTGCCAGCCGGCGGAGCTCTGCCCGGAGGTCGGGATCTGCGCCCTGGCCGAGGAGGCGGACGAGCTCGCCACGTGGCATCCAGCGGGGACGCCGGAGGACCGTGTCGCCGCCTCCGCCGACGGCGTGCGATCGCTCGTCGAGGAGCCAAGTCGTGCTCTCAGCGGTGCCGGTCCTTGCCGTGACCACCTCGATCCCCTCGCGGACGAGGCGTGCCTCGCTGCGACCCGTGGCGCGAGCGGTCTGTTCGAGCGCCCGCTTCTGCTCCGTCGTCAGGTAGACGGTGGTCTTCTCCATGCCACCCATGATACCATACATGGGTGGCATGCTGCCGGGCGCGAGACGCCCGCAGGACGGACTGCGCCGGCGTTAGAGCGTCGACGCCGGGCTCCGGCACCGCCCGCCGCGGCCAGGCGTCCCGTCTACATCTGCTTGAAGCGCGGACCCTCGCCGCCCTCCGGCGGCAGCCAGCTGATGTTCTCGAGAGGGCACTTCACGGCACAGGTCATGCAGTGGAGGCAGTTCGAGGCCGACAGCACAACCTTCGTGCCATCCCACCGGTAGACCTGGCCCGGGCAGAAGTGCGTGCAGGAGTTGGCGTAGTCCGCCTCGCAGGTGAGGCACTTCGTCGAGTCCAGGATGGTCATGTGGGCCGGCTCGTCCTCGCGGTGGAGCGAGCCCGTCAGGCTGACGAAGGTCGCGCCGTCCATGCCCTCGGGATCGGGCCGGTTCAGGCGGGCGCCCTTCTGGGTGGTGTGGGCGTCGGGCTCCATCGGGATCCGCCCCGGCAGCCAGCTCTGGATGAGCGACAGCGGCGTTCCGGGGTAGACGCCCAACCTGAAGCTGGACCGGTAGTTGCGCGCGTGGCGCAGGTCTGGCAGCACGCCCCGCGCCTCGAGGCGCGGGCGGTAGCCCGACAGGGCCGACTTCGTCGTGTCGTCTCTCTGCAGGGCCTCGACGACGGTATCGGCTGCCGCCATCCCGGAGTGGATGGCGTAATGGATCCCCTTGATCTTCTCGATGTTGACGAAGCCGGCTCCGTCGCCCACGACCAGACCGCCCGATGCCGTCAGCGTGCCCAGGGCGAAGTAGCCGCCCTCGGGAATCGTCTTGGCGCCGGTCGCGATCGTGACCGAGCCCGCCAGGAGCTTCGCGATGAAGGGGTGGGCTCGGTAGCGCTCGAACTCCCGCTGCGGGTTCAGATCGCCCTGTCTCCAGTCCAGGCCGAGGATCAGGCCGACCGCGGCCATCTTCTCGCCCATGCTGTAGATGAACCCACCGCCGAAGGCGCTTGCCGGGACCGGCTCGCCGAGGGTGTGGATAGCCCGGTTGTTGCCGAACGGGTTGTCGCCCGGGAAGGCCACGACCGCCTTGATGCCGATCGAGTAGACCTGCGGGTTGCGGCCGGCGCCGAAGCGCTCGCGGAACTGCTGGGAGATCACCCCGTGCGACCCATCGGCCAGGACGGTCACGCGGGCGTGGATCTCCTCGCCGGGCAGGAAGTTCGACTTCTCGCCGCCGTGGCTCTCGCGGCCCAGGTCGGTCAGCCGGACGCCGGCGACGCGGTCCCCCTCGAGCAGAAGCGTCCGGGCCGAGTAGCCGTGGTAGAGCTCGACGCCCAGCCCTTCGGCCTTCGCCGCCAGGAAGCCGGCGAGGCGCGACAGCGAGATCGTCACGTCCCCCGTGTGGTGCATCAGCTTCGGCACCACGAACTCGGGGATGGCGATCGCCCGTCCCGCCAGCAGGAAGTACATCTCGTCGCGCTCGACGGGGACGACATTCTCCATGAGCTTGCGGTCGTCGCGCCAGCCGGGCACGAGCTCGTCGAGGCAGGCCGGCTCGAAGGCCGCCCCGGAGAGGGCGTGGTAGCCGGAATGCGGCGACTTGTCGATCACGGCGACCGACGCGTCGTGTCCCGCGGCAGCCAGTTGCTGCTTGAGTCGGATCGCCGTGGCGAGGCCCGCCGGGCCGCCGCCGACGACCAGGACGTCGAGCGGCGCGGTCATGGCCGTCCCTCCGTGGCCCGGACGAGCTCTGGGACGACCGTCTCGATGTCGCCCACCACTCCGAAGTCCGCGTAGTTGAAGATGCGTGCCTTGGGGTCCTTGTTGACGGCGACCACGATCTCCGATCCCTGCATGCCGGTGATGTGCTGGACGGCCCCGGAGATCCCGATCGCCACGTAGAGCCGCGGCTGCACCGTCTGGCCCGTCTGGCCCACCTGGTAGTCATGTGTCGCGAAGCCGTCTTCCACGGCCATCCGGGAGGCGGCCACCTTCGGGCTGGAGCCCAGCAGGCGGCCCAGGCCATCGGCCAGCGGCTGGAGATACGTCTCGAAGTCGGCCCGCGAGCGGAAGCCGTGGCCGCCGGCCACGATGATCTCCGCGTCGCGGATGGAGACCTTGCTGGCGAAGGATTCGACCGGGCGTGGCCTCCAGCCCAACGTCGTCCGGGTCGAGCTCCGTCGTCACATGGACGATCTCGCCGGCATGGGCCGGGTCGGGCAAGGGCACCTTGAAGACGCCTGGTCGGACGGTGGCCATCTGGGTGGGCGAGTCCTTGGTCATGATCGTGGCCATGACGTTGCCGCCGAGGGCCGGGCGCGTCTGCTTGAGGATCGCGACAAGGTTCGTCGTGCCCTTGCTGAAGTCGCCGATCTCGAGGCGCGTGCAGTCGGCCGTGAGGCCGGATCGGCAGGCGTAGGCGACCCGGGGGGCGAGCTCACGACCGAGCGGGCTGGCTCCGAAGAGCATCACCTGCGGCTTGCGCTCGCGCACGAGCTCGGCGATCGCCTTCTTGTGGACGATCGGGTCGAAGGTGCCAAGGAGTGGGTGCTCGATGACGTAGACGATGTCGGCACCCGCGGCGATGAGCTGGGCCGGCCGGTCGCCGGCGACGTCGCACGGGAGGACGGCGCCCACGCGCTCACCCAGGCTGTCCGCGAGCTGGCGGATCTTGCCGAGGAGCTCGAGGGAGACGAGGCGGACGCCCTCGCCCTCGCGCTCGGCGAAGACCCACATCTCGCCTCGGTAGGACGGTTCCTTGTCGCCCAGCTCGTAGCGGTCCTCGGTCGTCGACCTCTGCGCCGGGAGCGGCCTGCTGGTAGCGAGCCGCGATCTTGCCGATCAGCTCGGAGGGGTTCTTGATGTACTCGCAGGTCTTGGGCCGGTCCTCGGACGGCGAGAAGAGCCGGTAGACCTGGGTCCACGAGCCCTTGAGGCCGGTGCGGGCGGGGTCGGCACCCACCGAGGCCGCGTTCCACTCGTGGATGACGGCACCGCGGGCGTCCCGCGTCCGCTCGAAGGAGCGATAGAGCGGGTCCGTGCAGGCGGTGACCGTGATCAGGACTGGCCAGCGCAGCGGCCGGACGTCCTCGATCCCCTCCGCGCCGATGCGGCGCACGCGGAGCTCCGGCTCTGTCTCGAGCCCCTTCGCGTAGGCGATGTGGTCGATCCCCAGCTCCTCCGCGATCTGGGGCGGGACCTGGGCGGTGTCCCCGTCGACCGACTGCATGCCGGTGACGATCACGTAGTCGCGCGTACCGCCGAAGAGCTCCTTCTCGATCCGGCGGATGGCACAGGCGAGGGAGTATGCGGTCGCACCGGTGTCGGCGCCGGCGAAGGCGCTGTCGGTCAGGAGGATCGCCTCGCCCGCGACGCGGGAGAGGCAGTCCACGAGGACCTCGCGCGCCTGGGGCGGGCCCATGGAGATGAATACGGTCCGGGCATCTCGGATCCCCGCGGGTGAGGCGGTCGGCGAAGGTGAGGGCGTGCAGGTCCAGCGGGTTGAGGATGCTGTCGAGCATCCCCCGCCGGAGGGTACCCTTCTCGCGGTCCCAGGCTTCCTCGGGGATGTTGGAGACGTCCGGCACCTGCTTGACGAGCACGATGCAGTCCATCCTCCGACTCTAGCCAGCGACCTCATGTGCGGGCAGCGGCCGCATGGCACCCGATTTGGGCCGTCCGGCCCGTCGCCCCCATGCCGCCCGGCCATGGGGTCGGGCTGGTTCCATCTCGCGCGGCCGCAGTCGCGCCCGGCGCAGGTCTGGACATGCTGTTGGCCGCCGAGGGACGGCGCCGCAGCCGCGTTACCGTCTTGCCCGCCTAGACTCCCGCCAACCGAATACGCGGCTGTGATCGGGACGAGTACCCGTCGCGGCGCCGGCAGAGAGACCCGACGGCTGGTGGAAGTCGGGGCGGCGACGATGGCGAATGGACCCGGGAGCCTCCGGACCGAACGCGGATCGGCGAGCGTCGAGGTGACGCACGCCCGGCACCGCCAGTAGGCTCCGGCGCAGAGCGCCAGCGATAGAGGGCAGCGCCGATCGGACGGACCCCGTCCCGTCGGTCACGTGAGCGCGGCAGATGCCGAACCCGGGTGGCACCGCGGAAGGTCCGACCTTTCGTCCTGGCAGGACGAGAGGTCGTATTCGTTTCCGGAGGGTTCGCGCAGATGGCCACCCAGCATCCCCTCAGCCTCGGCGAGGTCAAGCGCCTCGCGGGGAGCGCGGACACGATCCGCCTGCGGGCGGTGCGCGACGCCGACCTCGAGACCCCGATCGGCGCCTTCCTGCGCCTCGACGACGGCACGACCCCGGCCTACCTGCTCGAATCGGTCGAGGGCGGCGAGCGGCTGGGCCGCTACAGCTTCCTCGGCATCGGGCCGCGCCGGCTCCTCGAGGTTCGCGACGGGCGGGCGCGGATCCAGGACCGCCCGGTCGGCGTCGTCGACTACACGCCCGACCTGCCGGTCACCGATGCTCCCGGCCGACGACCCGCTCGCGGCGCTCCGCGACTTCCTCCCGCGTCGGCGCGCCGAGCCGACCGAGGGGATGCCGCGCTTCACCGGCGGCGCCGTCGGCGCCCTCGCCTACGACGCCGTCTCGGTCTTCGAGCCCACCGTCCCGCTCCCGGCCGTCCGACCCGGTCGGGGTTCCGCTGGCGAGCTTCATCGAGACCGACCTCGTTCTCGTCTTCGACCACCTGACCCACACGCTGGCCGCGATCGCCTCGCTCCACACGGACGCGCCGCGCCTGGAGGAGCGCTACCGGGTCGCCGAGCGGGCGCTCTTCGAGGCCCTGGAGAGGACCGCCCGGCCGAGCGCCGCCGAGATGGCGCGGACGCGCCGCCGCGCACGGGCCCGTGGCCGGAGCCGACGCCGAGCAGGGAGTCGGCGTCGCTGTCGTGCCGCCGCGAGACCTCGCTGGGGCGCGATGCGTACGAGGCCGCGGTCCGCAACGCGAAGGACGCGATCGCGGCCGGGGAGGCGATCCAGGTCGTCCTGGCCCGTCGCCAGACCATGGCCCTGCCGGCGCCGCGCCGATGGCGGCGTCGTCGACGGCATCGGCCTCTATCGCTCGCTCCGCAAGGTCAATCCGAGCCCCTACCTCTTCTTCGTCCGGACCCCGTCCTTCGAGGTGGTCGGCGCCAGCCCCGAGCTGCTCCTGCAGGTCGAGGGCGACCGGATGACGACCCACCCGATCGCCGGCACCCGGCCCCGCGGAGCCACCCCGAAGGAGGACGAGCTGCTCGCCGAGCAGCTCCAGGCCGACCCGAAGGAACGCGCCGAGCACGTGATGCTCGTGGACCTCGGCCGCAACGACCTCGGGCGGGTGGCCCGGCCGGGCACCGTCCGGGTCTCGAAGTACATGGAAGTGGAGCGCTACAGCCACGTCCTCCACCTCGTCAGCCACGTCGAGGCGAAGATGGCCCCGGGGCTCGACGCCCTCGATGCCCTGCGCAGCGTCTTCCCGGCGGGCACGCTTTCGGGGGCGCCGAAGGTGCGGGCGATGCAGCTGATCGCGGCGGCCGAGGGCGAGCGGCGCGGGCTCTACGGTGGCGCGGTCGGCTATCTCGGCTACGACGGCAACCTCGACACCGCGATCGCGATCCGGAGCGCGGTGCTCAAGGACGGGGCGGCCCACGTCCACACCGGGGCCGGGATCGTGGCCGGCAGCGTGCCCGAGCGCGAGTTCGAGGAGACCGAGCACAAGGCCGCGGCGATGCGCCGGGCGATCGAGCTGGCGGCCGGAGGCGCGGCGGCGTCGCCGGTCCGGCGACGACGGAGGCGCGGACGGTGCGCTGGCAGCTGACAGCGGCGCGAGCCGCCGGCCGGGGGCGGCCGATGATCCTCGTCATCGACAACTACGACAGCTTCACCTTCAACCTCGTCCAGGCGCTCCAGGCCGCCGGTGCCGAGGTGCGGGTCGTCCGCAACGACGCGATCGACCGGCGCGGGCTGGAGGCGCTCGCCGACGACCCGGCGGCGGACCTGCGGGGGATCGTCATCTCGCCCGGACCGTCGGACCCCGAGCACGCTGGGGTCTCGATCGAGGCCGTCCGCGTCGCGGCCGAGCGGCGGATCCCCCTCCTCGGCGTATGCCTCGGGATGCAGGCGATGGGCGCTGCGTTCGGAGCGGCGATCGTGCGCGCCCCCACGCTCGTCCACGGCGAGGCGTCGCCGGTGGAGCACGACGGCGCCGGGCTGCTCGCCGGGATGAGCCCCGGCTTCATGGCTGCCCGCTACCACTCGCTGTGCATCGACCCGGCGACCCTGCCGGCCGAGCTGGTCGTCACGGCGCACAGCGCCGGCGACGACGTCCTGATGGGGGTGCGTCACGTCGTCGCTGCCGATGGAGGGCGTCCAGTTCCACCCGGAGTCGGTGCTGACGCCGGAAGGGCCGCACCTGCTCGCCAACTTCCTGCGCCTCGCGGGCGAGGGCGAGGCGGCCCTGCTCGATGCGGCCGTGGGCTCGTTCGCGACGCAGCGGGCTCGACGAGGCCGATGCGCTCGGCGCCGAGCCGACCGACGCCTCGAGCCGGCGCGCAGCGCGCGCCGCGCGCCGCGACGGGAGCCGCCCGATGAGCGAAGCGGTGCGCGCCGCGCTGGCGGCGGTGATCGACGGTCGGTCGCTCGGACGCGCCGAGGCGCGCGCCGCGATGGGCGCCGTGATGGACGGGGAGGCGACGCCGGCGCAGCTGGCGGCGCTCCTCGTCGCCCTCCGGATGCGCGGCGAGACGGTCGACGAGCTGACCGGGTTCGCCGAGGCGATGCGCGAGCGGGTCGTGCGCGTGGAGGCGCCCGCGGGCACGATCGACACCTGTCGGCACCGGGGGAGACCACTCCGGGACGTTCAACATCTCGACCGCGGCCGCGCTCGTGGTCGCGGCCGCCGGCGTGCCGGTCGCCAAGCACGGCAACCGGGCGATCACCTCGAGGTCGGGCTCGGCCGACGTGCTCGACGCGCTCGGCGTCCGCACCGACCACGACGCGAGCTCCGCCGGCGACGGCGCTGCGCGAGCTCGGCTTCGCCTTCCTCTTCGCCCCGCGTTTCACCCGGCGATGCGCCACGCCGGCCCGACGCGCCGCGAGATCGGGGTCCGCACGGCGTTCAACCTCCTCGGCCCGATCACGAACCCGGCCGGCCGCCCGGCGCCAGGTGGTCGGGGTGGGGGACCCGGCGGTGGCCCCGCGGCTGGCCGAGGTGCTGCGGGCGCTCGGCACCGAGCGGGCGCTCGTCGTCCACGGGGCGGGCGTGGACGAGCTGCCGCTCGACGGCAGCGGCGTGATCCACGACGTCTCTCCGGCCGGCGTGACCCGGAGCGAGGTGGATCCCGCGGCGCTGGGGCTGGCCGTCGCGCCGCTCGGCGGCGCTGGCGGGCGGCACCGCCGAGGAGAACGCGGCGCTCCTCGAGGCGATCCTCACCGCGCGTCGATCGCGGCCCGCGACGCGACGTGGTGCTCCTCAACGCCGCGGCCGCGTTCGTCGCCGCGGGCCGGGCGCCCGGACCTGGCCGGAGGCGTCGCCCTCGCCACCGCGACGATCGACGAGCGGCTCGGCGCGACGTCCTGCTCGCCCGGCTGCGGGCCGAGAAGGTCGCGGCCGACCGGCGCGCCGCGGCCGCGCCGAGGTGCCGCATGAGCCGCGCCACGACACCCCGACCGCCGGCCCGCGCGCCGGCCCGCCGGCGTGCTCGACGAGATCGCGGCTCGCCGCGCCGCCGACGTCGCCGCAGAGCTCGGCGACGCCACCTACCGGGACCTGGCCCGCGCCGCCGGCGCCGCCCCGCCGCCCCGCGACGCCACGCTCCGCCTCGCCCGGCCGGGCCTCCACCTCATCGCCGAGGTCAAGCGCTCCTCGCCCTCCGCCGGCGCGATCGACGCGATCGCCGATCCCGTCGCGCGGGCCCGCGCCTACGAGGCCGGGGGCGCGTCGGTCATCTCCGTCCTCTGCGAGCCGCACTGGTTCGGTGGGTCCGTTGCCGACCTGCGGGCCGTCCGGGCCGCCGTCGCCGTCCCGGTGCTCGCCAAGGAGTTCGTCGTCGACGCGCGCCAGCTCCCCGTCCTGCGGGCCGCCGGGGCGGACCTCGTGCTGCTGCTCGCCGCGCTCCACCCGGCCCGCCGGCTGGCGGATCTCGCCGCTCGCGCCCGCGACCTCGGGCTGGAGCCGCTCGTCGAGGTCCACGCCGAGCGCGAGATGGACGCCGCCCTGGCCTCCGGCGCCCGGCTGATCGGCGTGAACTCGCGGAACCTGCGGACCCTCGCGGTCGACCCCGACGAGCCGATCCGGCTCCGTGTCCGCATCCCCGACGACCGGATCGCGATCGCCGAATCCGGCGCGCGTGATCCGGCCGCGGTCGCTCGCTGGCGGGCCGCCGGCTACGACGCAGCCCTCGTCGGGGAGGCGCTCGTGCGCGCTGCCGATCCGCGCGCCGCAGCCGCCGCCTTCGTTGCCGCCGGCGCGGTGCCCGACGACCCCGGCGCCGCCCACCGGATCCCGCTGGTGAAGATCTGCGGCATCGTGGACGACGCCGGACTCGACGCGGCCCTGGCCGCGGACGCCGACGCGATCGGCCTCAACTTCGTGGCGGGCACGCCCCGCGCGCTGGCCATCGCCGAGGGCGCCGCGCTGGCCCGCCGGGCCCGCGCCGCCGGCGGGGTCCGCACGCCGACGATCGTGGCGATCACGGCCGGCGCGGACGACGCCCTGCTCGCGGCCCTCGCCGCCGACGTGAACGTCGACGCGATCCAGTTCGCCGGCGGAGAGTCGCCGGCGAGTGATCGCCGCGTCGCCGCGCCCCGCCTGGGCGGTCGTCCACCTCCCGGCGCAGGCCCCGGACGACGCAGCCGAGCGCGATGCCCTCGTCGAGCGCGCCGTCGCCCGCGCCCGCGCCCACCTGGCGGCCGGTGCCGCGCGCGTCCTTCTCGACACGGCCGGCGGCCCCCACCCGGGCGGCACCGGCACGCGCGCCGATGCGTCGCTGGCGGCCGCAGTCGCCCGCGAGGTGCCGGTGATCCTGGCCGGCGGGCCTGAACCCGGGATCCGTCGCCGACGCGCTCCTCGCCGTCCCCGCGGTCGGCGTCGACGTCGCCTCGGGCGTGGAGGCCCCCCGCACGCCCGGGCGAGCGGCCGCGCAAGAGACCCGCTCGCCGTCGCCCTCTTCGCCAAGCGCGCCCGCGCCGCCCGCTTCGACCGCCCCAACGTCGCCTCCGGCCCGACGCCCGTCCACCCCGGGCTGCTCGAGGCCGACGCCCGCGGCCACTGGGGCGCCGAGCGCGACTTCGGAGGGCGCTTCGTCCCGGAGACGCTCGTCGGCGCCCTGGAGCAGCTGGAGGCCGCCTATGCCGCCCTCCGCCACGACCCGGTCTTCTGGGCCGAGCTGCGCGAGCTGCTCGCCCACTTCGCCGGCCGCCCGACCGCGCTCTACCGGGCGGACCGCCTCGCCGCGGCCGTGCTCGCGGAGGCCGCCCGCCTGCGTGAGCCCGCCGCCGGCACGTCCGGCCGCCGCGCGCGGCACGCCTGGCGCCGCGCCGCCACTCCCCACCCGCCTTGCCGTCTATCTCAAGCGCGAGGACCTCGCCCACACCGGCGCCCACAAGATCAACAACGCCCTCGGTCAGGCGCTGCTTACCCGGCGCCTGGGCAAGACCCGGGTGATCGCCGAGACCGGGGCCGGCCAGCACGGCGTGGCCACCGCCACCGCCTGCGCCCTCCTGGGCCTGCCCTGCGTCGTCTTCATGGGCGAGGAGGACATCCAGCGCCAGGCGCCGAACGTCCTCCGGATGCGCGCCCTGGGCGCCGAGGTCCGCTCCGTCACCTCCGGGCACGGCCACCCTGAAGGACGCCGTCAACGAGGCGATGCGCGACTGGGTCACGAACGTCGCCACGACCCACTACGTCCTGGGCAGCGCGATGGGCCCCCACCCGTACCCCACGATCGTCCGCGACCTCCAGCGCCGGATCGGCGACGAGGCAGCGGCGCAGCTGCTCGCAGTCGAGGGCCGCCTGCCGGACCTCGCGCTCGCCTGCGTCGGCGGCGGCTCGAACGCGATCGGGCTCCTGGCCCGCTTCATCGGCGAGCCGTCGGTCCGCCTCGCGGTGGCCGAGGCCGCCGGCGACGGGATCGAGACGGGGCGCCACGCGGCCGCGATCCTGGGTGGGACGCCGGGGATCCTCCACGGCTCGCGCTCCCTGATGCTCCAGGACCGCGACGGGCAGGTCGTCGAGGCCGTGAGCGCCTCGGCGGGGCTCGACTACCCGGGCGTCGGCCCGCAGCTCGCGGCCCTGGCTGAAGCCGGCCGGATCTCGGTGGCGAGCGCGACCGACCGCGAGGCGGTGGCGGCGATGAAGGCGGTGACACTGACGGAGGGGATCCTTCCGGCGCTCGAGACGGCCCACGCGATCGCCGCGCTGCCGAAGCTGCTGGCGGGCTGCCGGCGGCCGACCCAGGCGCGGCCGTTCGACTGCTGCCTGGCCCGATCGAGACCCTCGTCCTCGTCGGCTTCTCGGGCCGGGGCGACAAGGACCTTGCCGCGCTGGAGCGCTTCGCCGACGTCGAGCCGTGGGAGGGTGCCCGATGACGCCGGCGACGCCGGCGCGGCCCGTCGCCGCCCCGTCCACGAACGACACCCCCGGCGCCCGCCGGATCGCCGGCGCCTTCGCGCGCGCCCGCGCGGACGGCCGCGTCGCCCTGATCCCGCTCATCGTCGCCGGCTACCCGGACGCCGAGACGTCGCTCGCGATCGCCCTCGCCGCGATCGACGCCGGCGCCGACCTCCTCGAGGTCGGGCTCCCGTATTCGGATCCCCTGGCCGACGGAACCACCCTCCAGCGAGCATCGGCCGGCGCCCTCGCAGCCGGCGCGACCTTCGACTCCTCGCTCGACCTCGTCCGGCGGATCGCCCGCGCCCGCCCGGGCGTCCCGCTCGTCACGATGGGCTACGCGAACCAGCTGATGGGCGGCGGAGACGGCCGGGAGCGTGCCCGGGCGCTCGCCGAGGCCGGCGCCGCGGGCACGATCGTCGCCGACCTGACGCCCGACGAGGGCGCTCCCTTCGAGGCGGCGGCGGCGGAGGCAGGGATCGCCGTCGTCTACCTCGTCGCCCCGACCACGTCGTCCGCTCGACGAGCGCTCGTCGCTGCCCGGAGCGGCGGCTTCCTCTACTGCGTCTCGCTCGTCGGAATCACCGGCGCGCGGGCGAGCCTTCCGCCGGAGGTCGGCCGCTACGTCCGCGAGGTGAAGGCCGTCAGCCCGGTTCCCGTGGCCGTCGGCTTCGGCGTCAGCCGCCCGGCCCACGTCCGCGCCCTCGTGCGAGCGGGTGCCGACGGCGTCATCGTCGCCTCGGCCCTCGTGGACGCCCTGGGCCCAGACGGCCGGGACGTGGCGGCGCTCGGGCGCCTGATGGCGTCGCTCCGAGCGGGCGACCGCGAGGCCCTGAACCCGGTCGGCACTCGGTCTCGCGCCGCTCGGGCATGACCGGCACACTCCCAAGGGAATCGGGCGACCGTATTGAGGTACCGTTGAGTCTTGTCTGCCAAGACGAGATGAAGTCCACCGAGCATGGGGAGACACAGTCATGAGTGGCTACAACACCGTACTTGCACGAAACACGGGGAACGCCCCGACAGGCATCGGACCGTACTCCCAGAGCGTCGCCTTTTCGCACTACAACAACCTGTCGGCCCAGCTGCCGATCGATCCGGCGTCCGGCCAGATCGTCGCGGGCGGCGTCAAGGAGCAGGCTGCGCAGTGCCTGAAGAACATCAAGGCGGTCGTGGAGAGCATCGGCCACGTCATGGACGATGTCGTCAGGATCTCCGTGTTCGTCAGGAACATCTCGGACCTTGCCGCCGTTGACGAGGTCTACGCCGCGTTCTTCCCGGGCTACGTCCCGACCCGGACGACCGTTGCAGTCGCGGCCCTGCCGAAGAATGCCCTGGTGCAGATCGAAGCGCTCATCTCGAACGGTGAGGGCACGATCCCGAACGCGCCGCAGGCGGGCGACCTCGTCAAGGTCGCGCGGAACATCGACAACGCGCCGCGGAGCCCTTTGTCCACGCAGACCGTCGCCTTCTCCCACTACAACAACGTGTCGGCTCAGCTGCCGATCGATCCGGCGTCCGGCCAGATCGTCGCCGGCGGCGTCAAGGAGCAGGCCGCGCAGTGCCTCGCCAACGTCAAGGCGATCCTGGTGGGCATCGACGTTCCCTTCGACGACATCGTCAAGATCACGGTCTTCCTCAAGAACCTCTCGGACATCGACGCCGTCGACGAGGTCTACTCGACCTTCTTCCCGGACTCGGCCATCGCCAGGGCGGTTGGCTACCTTCCTGCCCGGACGGTCGTCGAGGCCTCCGCTCTGCCCATGGGCGCCCTCGTTCAGATCGAAGCGGTTCTGTCACACGGAGATGGGACGCCTCCGCAGGCCGTCGAGGACCGACACGGCATCGTCATCAAGGCGAGCAACACGGACGATGCGCCGAGGAATTCGCTGTCCACCCAGACCGTGGCGTTCTCGCACTACAACCACCTTTCGGCCCAGCTGCCGTTGGATCCGAAGACCGGTGCGCTGGTGGCCGGTGGCGTCAAGGAGCAGGCCGCGCAGTGCCTGAAGAACATCAAGGCGATCGTCGAGAGCATCGACCACGCCCTGGAGGATGTGGTCAAGGTCAACGTCTACCTCAGGAACATCGCAGACATCGACGCCGTCGACGAGGTCTACGCGACCTTCTTCCCGGGCGGTGTTCCGGCGCGAAGGACGGTCGGCGTGGCGGCGTTGCCTCAGGGTGCTCTCGTCCAGATCGATGCGGTTGTGGCGAACGCCGAAGGAACCAAGCCCTGAAATGACGGGCACGTGCCCGTGAAGCCGGGAGCTATCGACGCGGCGCGTCAATGCCGCCCGTGACTTCGACACTGCATTCCTGACCGTAGAGCCAAGGGGGAGTGGGAACGTGTTCTCACTCCCCCTTCTTCGATGCTCTCGGCGCGGCGCAGTCCTGGCCAGTGCCAGCGGCCTGTCACCCTGGCCCGCCGGGTGCCGTTCGCCTCTCGCCAGGTGCCTGAGCCGCGCCTACGGTGACCGCCGGCGGAAGGCTCCGATGCGCGGCCCACGCCCGGCCGGGGCGGCGCTGCGATCCTCCGCTCCCCGCCGTCACCCGGCCGCCTCCCCGCCGGGTGGCGGCCCGGGGCGGCTCCGGCGTCCGAACGCCGCCGCCACGTGCGGCCGCGTGAGGTAGAAGAACGCGATCGGCGCGATCACCACCTGCAGGGTCCCGAGCCCCAGGAGGCCCTGGAGGCCGCTCCCAGCGACGACCAACAGGATCTGGATGACGCTCAGCCCCTCGAGGACCAGCGGCGGCCATCCACGCCCAGCGCCTGCGGCGCCAGAGCCCGAGGGCGACCGCGAGCCTGGCGACGCCGAGCGCGGTGAGGACCACGCCGATCACGAGGCCGCCGGTCATCTGCCGGGAGGATGCCCTCGAACGCCGCGAGGACGCCGACCCCGAGGATCGCAACGCCGAGCACCAGCTCGACGATGGCGCCGAGGGCGATCATCGCCGCGACCGCCCCGATCCCGCGCGGCCGTGGCAGCGCCGCCTCCACCGCCGCCGAAGCTGTCGCCCCCGGAATCCGGGCCGACGCCGAGCGCGTCGGCCCACCGCACGAGCTGGCGGTGGACCGCCGGCGAGCCGATCAGCGGCTCGTCGTCGAACGGCAGCGTGGTCGGGGCCAGCACGAAGGGCCGGGTCTGCGGGCCGCCGAAGCCGCCGTGGCTCCCGACGAGCTCCTCGAACGCGGCGACCTCGTCGAGCTCGGGGTCGTAGGAGGAGTTGACCAGGAGGTCGCCGACGTGGGCGAAGCCGTCGATGCGGCGGAGGTGGTCGGCGGTCCGCGGGCCGAAGGGGGCCAGCGGGTCGTCGCCGTCCACGCGGCCGTCGGCGAGATGGTGGACTCCGGCCCGCCCGATCGCCACGGACCCGAGGGCGGCGGTCTTGACGAGCACGAACCCGATCCCGGGGTGGGCCGCGAGGCCGGCGACGAGGCCCGGATAGCGCTCGTCGATCTCCTCCAGGCTCGCCCGCCCCGGCATCGCCGGGAAGTAGACGTTCGCCAGGTTCCCGCTGGGCCCCACGACGACGTCGGCGGCCTCCTTCGTCACCGTGGTCGGCTCGGCGTGGCGGCTCACCTCGACGGCGCCGTCCTGCGTCCGGCCCCCGAGGGCCTTCGAGGCCACCCTCCCCGTGATCCCGGGCCGGGCGCGAATCTCGGAGAGAAGGACGTTCACCGGGCCCCAGCCCTCGCCTTCCGCGACCGGCGTCACCGCGGTCACGTCGCCGCCCATCAGCTCCCGGACAAGCTCGTCGAGCGTGCTCCCGTACCGCTGGCGGAAGGTGGCTCCCTGGCTCTGGCCGTGGTCGGAGAGGATCACGATCGAGTAGTCGCGCGGCGCGCCCGCTGCCGCCCGCTCGAGCGAGGCCAGGGCCTGGTCCACGCCGGTGAGCGAGCGGAGCGACTCCAGCCGCTCCGGGCCGGCGTGGTGGGCCAGCTCGTCGTAGTCGACGAAGTCGACGTACAGGATCGGCGTGCCCCGGCCCATCGCGTGGATGAGGAAGGTCATGTTGAGGTCGCGCAGGAGCACGTTGCTGACCGCCCGCATCCCGGCGAACGCGGCACCGCGGTGGACGCGCGGCTGGATGTCGAGCGCGTGCTGGCGGCGGGCCTCCAGGATTTCCTTGATCGCCTCGCTGATCGTGAGGACGATCGTCCGGACGAGCGCGCCCGGGTCGACGAAGTAGAGGGAGAAGGCGTCGACGTCGACCGCTCGGCCCGCTCGCGATCGTGCTCATCGTGAAGAGGCTCCGCGCCGCGTCGCCCGAGAAGAGGTTGCCGACGCTCACCCCATCCGCCGCGAGCAGCCCCCGGCCGTCCGACAGGCGGCGCTCGATCTCGGCGGCGTCGGCGGGCCGGTTCGCGACCATGAGCCTGCCGCGGTCCTTCTCGTACCAGCGGAAGGCCGGGATGTCGTCGTTCGTGCCGTGGAGGATGCCCGCCTGGCTCGAGGGCGTCTGCGACGGCGGGGCGCAATCCCATTCCACGAGGCGATAGCGTCCGCTTCGAACCCAGGAGGCCATCCGCGGGGTGAGGCCGACCCGGATCGCGTTGCGGAGGATGGGCGCCGACAGGCCGTCGATCTGGACGACGAGGAGCCCCCTGCCGCCCGCGACCCGCGGCGACTCCTTCGCCGACAGGCGGCGGGCCAGCTCGGCGTAGAACGTGTCGTCGCGGTCGGCCGAGACCACGATCGAGATCAGCGTCGTGAGGACCGTGATGACGATCGCGGCGGCGAAGGCGCCGGCGAACGAGGTGACCTCGAACCCCGGCACGAGTGGCGCCGCCAGGGTCAGCATCATCGCGTTGACCACGAGCGAGAGCAGCCCCACGGTCGCCACGTTCAGCGGCAGGGTGAGGAGGATGATCACCGGCCGCACGAGGGCGTTCAGGAGGCCGAGGACGACGGCGGCGAACAGTGCCGCGGCGAGGCTGCTCACGAGGATGCCGGGCACGAGGTTGCCCACGAGCAGCAGCACCGCGGCCTGGACGACCCAGTCGAGGAAGATCCGCCGCCGGCCACCGACGCGCAGCCGCTCCCGGGCGACCCCGACCGAGGTCGTCCAGGTGTCGCGGATCGGTCGCAGGAGGCTCATGTCGTCGCGGTCGATCCCGGGCGGGGACACGCCTTGGACGATGCGTGCCAGATGGCGACGCCACCGTGACATGTACGAGACGGCGAGGCATCGGGATCGGGTCGAGGAGCTGCTGGGCGTTCATCGTCCTCTGGCGTCGGGCGGCGAGGCCGGACCGGATGGTCTTGCCGTGGCCCGCGGGAGCGTACCGTGCCTGCGCCGCCGGCGTGGCGAACAGGTCCGCGATGCCGGCCGCCGGGACGCGGGCGGACTTCGGGAAGCAGCCCGATCGCGGCCGCCACGAAGCCCAGCAGCTCGTCCGGCGTCGCCCCGCCGTCGAGGAGGTCGCGGATCGCGGTGTCGTGATCGGCCTTGGAGAGCTTGGCGCCCGACGGCTTCCGCAGCAGCGGGTGGTGGAGGAAGGCCGGCGGGGTCTCGCGGCCCAGCAGGCGGCCGAGGCGGAGCTGGTCCGGGGTGGCGTCGAGCAGGTCGCGGCCGCGGATGACGAGGTCGACGCCGTGGCGGAGGTCGTCGACGACGACGCAGAGCGGGTAGCTCCAGTTGCCGTGGCGGTCGCGCAGGGTGAGGTCGCCGCCGGTCGACGGATCGCCCGCCTGCGGGCCGAGCAGGAGGTCGTCGAACGGCTCCTCCCCGGCGCCGAGCCACGCGCGGAGGGCGCTCCCGGGCGCGTCCTCGGGCAGCGCGCGCTCGCGGCAGCCGCCCGGGCAGCCGGGCCCGCGCCAGGCGAGCAGCGCGGCGCGCGCGCACGCGCAGGCGTAGACCCGGCCCTGTGCACGGAGGGTTGCGACCGCGGCCGCGTACGGCGCCGGGTCGTCGGACTGGCGAAACGGCGACGGCCCCGGCCCGCAGCTCGGCGAGCGGCGGCTCGTCGGCGATCAGCCCCAGCCGCTCCAGGTCGTCGAGGAGCGCGGACTCGTACGTCCGCCGGCTCCGCTGGCGGTCGTGATCCTCGATCCGCAGGATCACCCGCCCGCCGGTCGCACGGGCGATCCCCCAGGCGTAGATCGCGTTGACGAGATGGCCGAGGTGGAGGAAGCCGGTCGGGGCCGGCGCGAAGCGCGTCGTGGGGCGCGGCGGCAGCCGAGCTGGATCGGGCCGAACGGGGCCGGGATCGCGCGGCCCGAGCGGGACCGCGAGCAGGCTCACTCCTCGCGCGGTCGCGGCGAGGTGCCGAAGGCGGTCGGCCGGACCGGCCGCTTCCGTCGTGGTCGACGCTTCGGCTCCGCCCGCCCGCGCGGCGGTCTGGCGCTTCTGCGCGTGCTGAACCCGGCGTGTCGCCGCGATCAGCTTGCGGTACAGCGCCACCAGCTCGGGCTCCGGGAACAGGCCGGCCGAGGCGCTCGTCACGCGCTCCAGGACCTCGGTCTCGCGCTGCGCGTCCCGCACCGTCCGGCGCCCGGTCTGCTCCTTGACGCGCCCGATCTCGAGGGCGATCTGGGCGCGCTCGTTGAGGAGGGCCACGATCTCGTGGTCGATCGCGTCGATCCGCTCGCGGAGCGGCGCGAGGGCGGCGGCCGTCCGGTCGCCGGGAGCGCCGGCGGTCAGGCTGGGCGACATCCGCCTCGTCGCGCTCAGGCATCGCGCGCCTCTCCGGGCTCGCGTCGTCGGCACCGCCGGTGACGTCGTCGACCGCCCGCGCCGCGATCGTCACCCGCCGTCCAGCGCCGGGCCAGCTCCTCGAGCGCCCGGTGGTAGCCGGCTGCCTTCATGCCCGACGAAGCGCGCGACCGCGATGTCCTCCAGGTAGTTGACCCGCCGGAACGGCTCGCGCGTCGCGGGGTCGGAGAGGTGGACCTCCACGAACGGACGCTCGATCCCGAGGAGCGCATCGCGCAGGCTCACCGACGTGTGGGTGAGCCCCCCGGCGTTCACGATCGAGGCGTCGAAGTCGCGCGCCTGGAGTCGGTCGATGAGCGCCCCCTCGTGGTTCGACTGGAAGAAGTCGACGTCCACCCCCAGCTCAGCCGCCCGGGCGGTGATCCCGGACATTGATCTCGGCGAGCGTCTCGCGCCCGTAGACTGCCGGCTCGCGGGTCCCGAGCAGGTTCAGGTTCGGCCCGTTGACGACGAGGACCCGCAGCGGCGCGGCCGGGCCCGCGTTCGCTGGGCACGCCGGGACGTCCGCGCTGTCGCTGCCGACGCTCATGTCCGCACCTCCGCCGCGCGACCCGCGAGAACGCCGCGCGCCGCCGCCTGGACCACCTCGTCCGCCACGTCGCTGCGAACCGTGACGCCGGTCGCCGTCGGCAACACCCAGCGGAGCCGCCCGCCCGCGTGCTTCTTGTCGGTGACGATCGCCGCCAGGACGTCGGCGAGCGGGTAGGGGAGCGGGGCCCGGCCAAGGTCCAGGGCATCGAGGAGCGCCTCGACCCGCGCCGCCCGCTCGGGTGGTGTCGCTTCGACGGCGACGCCGATCCGGCACGCCGCGCGCAGCCCATAGGCCACCGCTTCGCCGTGCATGATCCCCTCGTATCCGGCGGCCGCCTCGATCGCGTGGCCCAGGGAGTGCCCCAGGTTCAGGTGGATGCGGCCGCCGTGCTCGTGCTCGTCGGCGGCGACGACCTCGACCTTGGCCCAGCCGCAGCGCTCGACCACCTCGGCCAGGCTGCCATCCTCGTGGACGGAGGGGTCACCGACGGCCATGGCCGCACCGCGCTCCTCGAGCAGCTCGAAGAGCCGCTCGTCGCCGAGCGCCGCCATCTTGGCCGCCTCGCCGAGCGCGGCGCGGAGGTGGCGGGACGGGAGCGTGCGGAGGAAGCGGACGTCGACGATCACGGCCGCGGGCTGGTGGAAAGCCCCGACCAGGTTCTTCCCCTCGGGGAGGTCGACCGCCGTCTTGCCGCCGATCGACGAGTCCACCTGGGCCACGAGCGTCGTGGGCACGTGGATGATCGGCACGCCGCGCAGCCAGGTCGCGGCCAGGAAGCCCGCCGTGTCGCCGAGCGCGCCGCCGCCGATCGCGACGAGCGGGTCACCGCGCTCCACGCGCAGCCGGGCCAGCTCGCGCGCGGCCGCCTCCACGACGCTCATCCGCTTCGCGGCCTCGCCTTCCGGCAGGAGGAGGCGCTCGACGGGGACACCGCGCCGCGGCCAGCCCATCGGCCAGCGCGGACCCGGCCAGCTCCCACGCGCGTGGCTCCGAGACGAGGATCGCCCGCCGGGCCTCGAGCGCCGCGAGCGCCGCGACCACGCCGGCGACGGCGTTGCCGTCGCCCAGCTCGTACCGGCCGATCTCCGTCTCCGCCCGCAGGAGGGTGGTTCCCTCCGCGATCGGGTCGTCCACGTGGCGCTCCAGCGTCTCGACGACGCCGGCCAGGCCCACGAGACCGTTCACGCGCAGGGCCGGCGCGTAGAAGCGCGCCCGCGCCGCCGCCAGCTCGCGCATCTTCCCGATCGGGTCGCGGCCCGTGAGCAGTGGTCGCGGGTTCGGGCTGTGGCGGATCCGCTGGGCCAGGACCTCCGCGGGAGCGTCGAGCCACGCCACGCGACGGCCGCGGTAGAGAAGCCAGCGATTGCGCGGGTCGACCGGGGCGCCGCCGCCCGTGGAGACGACGCGGCGCAGGCCCGGCTCGGGATCGGCGGGGCCCAGGCCGGCCACGGCGGCCCGCTCGCGAGCCCGGAAGCCCGCCTCGCCCTCCTCGTCGAAGATCGCGGGGATCGGCTGCCCGGCCTCGGTGGCGATCACCTCGTCGAGGTCGATCAGCTCCGCCTTGTGGCGGCGGGCGAGCCGGCGCGCGGCCGCGGTCTTGCCGCCCCCGGGGAGCCCGACGAGCACGAGGTCCACGGCCTGGTCCTAGGCGTCGCCGCCGGATCCGGTCGCGCCGGACCCGGCGCGACCGATCCGCTCGTGGTAGCGGTCGAGGTTGTCGCGCACCTCGGCGAGCGAGTCCCCGCCGGCCTTCTCCAGGACGAAGCGGGCCAGGGTGAGCATCACCATCGCCTCGCCGATGACGCCGGCGGCCGGAACCACGGAGATGTCGGACCGCTCGTAGTGCGCCTTCTCGACCGCCTCGCCGGTGCGGAGGTCGGCCGAGGGGAGGGGCCGGGCCAGCGTGGAGATCGGCTTCACCGCGCCTCGCACCACGAGGGGCTCGCCGTTCGTGATCCCGCCGGTCAGGCCGCCGGCGTTGTTCGAGCGGTGGATCCAGCCGCCGGCCGCGTCGCGTCCCTCGATGACGTCGTGGACCTCCGAGCCGAGGCGCCGGGTCTGCTCGAATCCGAGCCCCAGCTCCACGCCCTTCACGCTCGGGATGCTCATGATCGCGGACGGCGAGCGCCCCGTCGAGGCGGCGGTCCCAGTGGACGTGGCTGCCGAGACCGATCGGCAGGCCGTGGGCCACGACCTCGAAGACGCCGCCGACCGTGTTGCCGGACGCGCGCGCCTCGTCGATCCGGTCGATCATCCGCGCCTCGGCGTCGGGGTCGGGGCAGCGCAGGGGCGACGCCTCGGCCTCCTCGCGCGAGCGGGTGCACGCGGCGCGGTCGACCGCGACGCCGCCGACCTCGGCCGTGAACGACCACACGGCGATCCCGATCTCGGCGAGGAACGCCCGGCAGACCGCGCCCGCGGCGACCCGCGCGGCCGTCTCGCGGGCCGAGGCGCGCTCGAGGATCGGGCGGACGTCGTCGAAGCCGTACTTGAGCGCGCCGGCGAGGTCGGCATGGCCGGGGCGGACCCGGGTCACCGCCTGGGCCCGCTTGTTGCCGCCGTCGGCGAGTGCGGCCAGCTCGGCGGCGTCCTCATCAGTCAGCGGCTCCACCTGCATGACCCGGGTCCAGCTCTCCCAGTCGCGGTTGCGGACCAGGAGGAGGACCGGGGAGCCGATCGTGCGTCCGTGGCGGACCCCGGCCAGGATCTCGGCCCGGTCCTGCTCGATCACCTGGCGCGCGCCGCGGCCGTAGCCGCCCTGGCGCCGGCGCAGGTCGATCGCGATCGCGTCGGCGGTCACGGGGATCCCGGCGGGCAGGCCCTCGAGCGTCGCGCCGAGCGCGGGCCCGTGCGACTCCCCGGCCGTCAGGAAGCGGAAGCCGGTCATGGCGACCGTCAGGCCCCCGGCTCCCCGGCCGTGCCGGCGCCTTCGTCGGCCGCTCCGCCCACGTCCGCGCCGACGGCGGCGAGGCCCGCGGCAAGCTTCTCGTGCATGAGCTGCACGGGTGCTGCCTGGCCCGTCCACAGGGTGAACGCGGCGGCGCCCTGGTGGAGGAGCATCACCTCGCCGTTGAGCACCGCGCAACCGGCGGCAGCGGCATCGCGGAGCAGTCGCGAGCGGGGCGGGTTGTAGATGAGGTCCATGACCAGGAGGTCGGGCGGGATCAGCTCGGCGGGGATCGGCGTCTCGTCGTCGTGGAGGCCGACGGCCGTGGCGTTCACGAGCACCTTCGTCTTGGCCAGCTCGGCCTCGATGATCGACTCGTGCCAGGGCATTGCCCGCAGCTCCATGTGGGCCGCGCTTCGGGCGAAGTGGCGGACCAGCCCCTCTGCCCGATGCAGGTGGCGATTGAAGACGACGATCCGTTGGAAGCCTTCGGCGACGAGCCCGTGGACGACGGCCCGGGCCCCGCCGCCCGAGCCCAGGACCACCGCGAGGCGAGGCATGCGCTGCTTGCCGACGAGCGTCTCGAGGGCGACGCGGAAGCCCGGCACGTCCGTGTTGTGGCCCACGAGCCGCTTTCCCTCGCGGGTGATCGTGTTGACCGCGCCGGTGGCGTGCGCCTCCTCGGTCAGGCGATCCACGAGCGTCGCAGCCTTCTCCTTGTGGGGGATGGTGACATTGGCGCCCAGGTAGTCGTCGGAGCGCAGCTCCGCGATCGCATCGGCGAGCTCGAGCGGCGCTCGATCCCACAGCTCGTAGGTGGCGGGGATGCCGGCCGCGTCGAACGCCGCCTGCTGCATCGCGCCGGAGAGCGAGTGGGCGACCGGATGGCCGATGAGGACGACCCGTTTCGTCATGCTCGAACCCTTTCCAGCTCTCCGAAGAAGCCCGGGTAGGAGACGTCCGCCGACCCCGGGTCGCGAACGACCGTCTCACCTCGCGCCACGAGGCCGGCCACCGCGAAGGTCATCGCCAGGCGGTGGTCGTGGTGTGTCTCGACCGTCGCTCCGGTGAGCGTGCGGCCACCGTCGATCTCGATCGTCTCGCCGACGACCGTGACCCGCGCGCCCAGCGCGCCGAGCCCGGCCGCGATTCCGGCCACGCGGTCCGATTCCTTGTGGCGCAGCTCCCCGGTGCCGCGGATCACGGTTCGCCCGCTCGCCACCGCGGCGGCCAGGCAGAGAGCCGGAATCTCGTCGATCGCCGCGGCGACCTCGGCGGGCGTCACGTCGATCCCCCGAAGCGTGCTGCTCCGAACGACGAGGTCCGCCAGCGGCTCGCCGCGTTCCTCGTCGCCCGCCGCGCCGACGGGGCGCACCTCGATCTGGGCGCCCATCCGTCGCAGCAGGTCGATGATCGCACGCCGGGTCGGGTTCGTGCCGACGTTTCGCAGGGTGAGCTCCGCGTCGGGGTGGATCGCGGCCGCCACGAGCCAGAACGCGGCCCCGGAGACGTCACCCGGCACCAGCTGGTCGAGCGGAGCGACGCGGGCCACGCCGTCGAGGGCGTGCACGGCTCCGCCATCGGCGAGGTGCTCCGTCCGCACGGCCACGCCGCGAGCGCGCAGCATCCGTTCCGTGTGGTCGCGGGTCGCCACAGTCTCGCGGACCGTCGTCGTGCCCTCGGCAGCAAGCCCCGCCAGGAGCACCGCCGACTTCACCTGGGCGGAGGGCACCGCGGTCGCGTGGTCGATGGGCGCGAGGGGCGACCGGCCCGTGACCGCCAGCGGGGGCAGTGTCGCGCCCGCCCGCCCCGCGACCGTGGCCCCCATCGCAGCCAGCGGCTCGGCCACACGGCCCATCGGCCGCCCTCGCAGCGAGCCGTCCCCGTCGAGCACGGCGAAGCCGGGCAGGCCGGCGAGGATGCCCGCGGTCAGCCGGAACGTCGTGCCGGAGTTCTGGCAGTCCAGGACGCCGGCTGGCTCGCGCAGGCCCGAAGCGACCGGGCGACGCGACCCGGTAGTCGACCGCGCGCGGGTCATCGCCCGACCGCTCCACGGTCGCGCCGAGGGCGGCCACGACCCCGGCCGTCGCGCGCACATCCGCCCCGTCGCCAGCGCCGGAGATCCGGCTCACCCCCTCTGCGAGCAGGGCCAGGAGCAGGGCCCGGTGACTGACCGACTTGTCGCCGGGCGGCCGGACCTCGCCGCGCAGTCGCGCGGTCGGGCGGACGGCGACTGCGGCCGGGGCCTGCACGGCGGACACGCCCGTCCGTCAGGCGCGCGCGGCGTCGACCATCGCCGGCCCGCGCGTGGCATGGAGCGCGCGGACCTGCCCGTGAACGGCACGGGCGGCGACGGCGAGATCGGCGAACTGGCTCGGCGTGACGGACTGCTCGCCGTCGGAGAGTGCCTCCGCGGGGCGCCGGTGGACCTCGATGAGCAGGCCATCGGCGCCGGCCGCGGTCCCCGCGAGGGCCAGCGGGGAGACGAGCCAGCGCTTCCCAGCGGCATGCGACGGGTCGATCCAGACGGGCAGGTGGGTCAGCTGGTGGACGAGCGGCACCGACGTCACGTCGAGCGTGTTGCGGTACGCGGTCTCGAAGGTCCGGATGCCGCGCTCGCACAGGATCACGTTCGGGTTGCCGCTCGACATGACGTACTCGGCGGCCATGAGCCACTCCTCGATCGTGGCCGAGAGGCCGCGCTTGAGGAGCACCGGCCGGCCGATCCGCCCGACGGCCATGAGGAGCGAGAAGTTCTGCATGTTCCGGGCGCCGATCTGGAGAATGTCGGCATACTCCGCGACGTGCTCCACCTGGCCCGGCTCCATGACCTCGGTGACGACCGGCAGACCGGTTCGTTCGCGCGCCTCGGCCAGGAAGCGGAGTCCCTGGAGCCCGAGCCCCTGGAACGCGTAGGGGCTCGTGCGCGGCTTGAAGGCCCCGCCGCGCAGGACGTTGGCGCCGGCCGCCGCGACCGCCTCCACCGTCTCGAAGAGCTGGTCGCGGGATTCGACCGCGCATGGCCCGGCGGCAAGGGTCAGCGAGCCGTCGCCGATCGTGACGATCGCCGACCCGGATGATCGTGTCCTCAGGATGGAACTCGCGCGACGTCAGCTTGAAGGGCCGGGTGGTCCGGGTGACGGACGCGACGCCGGGCAGGAGGTCAGGTCGCTCGGCCAGCCGTTCAACCCAGGTCCCGCCCTCGCCGAGGACGGCCACGACCACGACGGCCGCCCGCCGCGGTTCTCGTAGGGCGTGAGACCCTCCTCGAGCACCGCCCCGCGAACCGCATTCAGCTGCTCTTCGGTCGCCCCGACCGCCATCACCACGAACATCTGCCTGGCCTCGCATCTCGGTCGCCTTCGCGGCTCCCGGAACCCTCCCGGGCTCCGCCATCATCCTCCGCCGTACAAAGAAAAGAGCAGAGGTCCTGCGGCCTCTGCTCACGCCCGGCACGTCCGCTCCCGGAGCTCACGCTCCAGGTCGGGTCATGCCGGGCTCAGAAAGTCGAAGTAGTGCGTTCTCACGACCGTCTCCACGATACCGGCCGTGCTCGCCAGTGTCAAAGCGCAGGCCGGCGGACCTCGTGCCCGGCGCCGCCTGGCCGACACCTGCCGCCGGTCGTGCCCGTTCTCTCTGGTAGAATTCGGCGCGCCGTGGCTCGGAGAGGTCGCATAGAGGCCTAGTGCAGCGGTTTGCTAAACCGCCAGGTGGGGTAACCTGCCTCGAGGGTTCGAATCCCTCCCTCTCCGCCACTTCTCGTGCGCCCGTAGCTCAGCGGATAGAGCGCCAGGTTGCGGACCTGGAGGTCGTGGGTTCGAGTCCCGCCGGGCGCGCCACCTCCCCTTGAGCTCGGCCCTCATGCGCGGCGGCGCGCGCGCCGCGCCCCGCCTCTGCTGCCCGGCCGATCAGCGATGCAGGTTGCGGGCCGCCACGAAGCTCAGGCCATGCTCCGTGAGCGCACGCGCCGTGTGGTTCGTGGCATCCAGCTTGTCCATGAAGTTGAGCTGCAGGTTCTCCCAGTCGCCACTCTCGATGACCTCGTCCTCGGCCCGGAAGTAGTCGAGGATGTCCGAGGGGTGGGCCCGCGCCCCGTCCACCTCCGGGTCGCCGCCCTCGTGCTTGGCCGAGATGTTCGGCACGTGGTCGGCCAGCGCCACCAGCTCGTCGCGCCGGTCGTACGGCTGGAGGACGATGCTCTTGAACGTCTCGGTGATGTGGTGCTCGAAGCGGATGACGTCCTCGAAGCCGAGCGCCCGCCGGACCTCGGCCGTGATCTCGAGCGTCTCGTTGTTGGCCGAGTTGCCCCAGTTGAAGCCGACCAGGGCCGAGGTGCCGTCGTCGCGGGCGAACAGCTTGGCCCCGATCAGGGTCCACAGCCCGGCGTACGGGTTGTCGTTGCCCATGAAGACCGAGATCTTGAACTCGATGTCCACCCCGAGCCGGTGGAGAAGGTAGCCCGCGAGCACGGTCCCCGGGTTGATGTTGAGGACCTGGCGCACGCCGTACTCGGTGTAGTAGTGGAGGAACTCGTCGAGCCAGAGCAGCGGGTGGTCGTTGGGCTGGCCGATCCCGCCGAAGTAGCCGGTGATCGTGGCCGGGCCGCCGAGGTGGACGTTCGAGCCGTCGGTGCCCTTCGTGTCGAGCGTCTCGACGAAGCTCGCGCCGATGATCTGCATGGCCGCCGCGATCGCCGGGAGGTCGCCCTCGGCCTCCTGCTCCTTCATCCGGCGGACCTGGATCCAGCGCGCCGGCATCAGCGAACGCTCGGCGATCGCCTTGCGCGCCGCGGCGATCACCCAGGGGAAGTACTGGAGGGCGCTGACCTCGAGGGTCACCGCCATGTCGTCGAGGAACGTGGTCGTGTCGGCCCGCGCGTCGAGCACGCCCCGGCGGAAGTCGGCGACGCTGACGAAGGCGCCGCGGTCGCGCTCGCCCGCGAGCCACTCCAGGTCGGCGAGGTAGGCAGGGCTGCGTGGCCTGGACGCGGGCGAGCAGGGCCGGCAGCTCGCCGGCCGCCCGGGCCTTGGCGTTGATCTCCTCGGGCGTCCCGTACCGGGCGACGACGGCCAGGATGTCGTTGACGACGCGGGACTGGGGTCGAGCAGAAGGGCGTTCAGGTCGTCGAGCCGGGCGCGTCGGGATCGCGAGCCGGCTCCGAAGGTCGGCGGTGCACTCCATCCACGGTCGCGGTCATCGCGAGCAGCCTCACGAGCTCGTCGTACTCCTCGTCCTTCATGCCGAACCAGTTCTCGGGCTGCGGGAAGGTCCGTCCGGTCACCTCGTCCACGTAGGCCGCGAGGCCCTCGCGGATCACCGCCCCGGCGTCGGCGAAGACCTTGGCCATGCGCGGCGTGAACTTCGGGTAGAGAGCGAACGCGTCGTGGTAGATCAGCAGCTGGCCGTGGGCGTCGGGACCGGAGCCCAGGCTCATGATGATGCAGTGCTCGGCGCGCTCCGTGATGAGCCGGCAGACGCGGTCGGGCACGAGCTCCAGCAGGATGCAGAACGCGCCGGCCTCCTCGAGCGCCCGCGCGTCGTCGACGATCTTCTTCGCCTGCGCGGCGCCCTTGCCCTGGAGCCGGAAGCCGCCCTGGGCGCTGACGCTCTGCGGCGTGAGCCCCAGGTGGCCGATGACGGGGATGCCGGCGCGCGCGATCCCCGTCACGCGGTCGGCCATCTCGGCCCCGCCCTCCAGCTTCACGGCGTCGCAGCCCGCCTCCGCCATGAAGCGCCCGGCATTGCGGATCGCCGACTCCACGCTCGGGCTGGTAGCTCATGTAGGGCATGTCGCCGACGACGAACGCGGTCGGCGCGCCGCGCCGGACCGCCGCTGCGTGGCGGATCATGTCGTCCATCGTCACGGGCAGCGTGGAATCGAAGCCCAGCATCGTCATGCCCAGGCTGTCGCCGACGAGGATCATGTCGATCCCGGCCTGCTCCTGGAGATGCGCCGTCGGGTAGTCGTAGCAGGTCAGCCAGGTGATCGGCGTCCCGCCCGCGACTTGTCGCGAAGAGCGTTGGCAGGGTCACCTTCTTGCGTTCGGTCACCGGGGCCTCCTCATGGTCGTCTCGGGCTGCGCGGCGTCGCCGCGTCGTCGTCGTCACCTGCCATTCTGGGCGCCCCGACGAGGCCCCACGTGCCGTTTCGGCACGCCGCGAAGCGGAGGTCGCGGGGCGCCGTGAGCCCTCCTGGCTGATTCGCCAGCGGCGTTGCCGACCACCGGCCCGTGGCCGACCCGCTACTCCTCGAGCTCGGCCGGGACCGCGACGGCCACGGTCCGCCGGCGCGGCACCGGCAGCCGAACCCCGAAGATGAGGGCCAGCGAGAGGGCGACGAGGAGCGCCCCGGCCAGGAAGGTCGGCGAGATCGTCTCGGCCAGGAAGAGCGCGCCCCACAGCGACCCGAAGACCGGGTTGAGGAACGTGACCGTGCTCGTCGCCATGGGCCCCACGTCGCGGTTGAGGCCGAAGAGGACCGGCCAGGCGATCGCGGTCGAGAAGAGCGCGATCCCGAGCCATGGCCACGGCGCTCTCCGTGCTCGGGACCGATGTCGCCGATGGAGAGCGCCGCCAGGGGGGCGAGCATCATCGACGCGGCGATCAGCTGTCCGAGCGCGAGCTGGACCGGCGGCTGGGGCTGCCATTCGCTGCCGGATGTAGATGAGCGCGACGCCGTACGACGCGGCCCCGGCCGTCGCCGCCACGACGCCGAGCAGCGCGTCCTCGGCGAGCTGCAGCCCTTCGAGCCCGACGATGATCCCGACGCCGGCGAACCCCACCACGATTGCCGCGACCCGCCGCGGCGTGCGGCGCCTGGTGGACCCAGGCCGCCAGGATGATCGCCGTCCAGAGCGGCGTCGTCGCGTTGATGATCGAGCCGAGGCCGGCGGTCAGCGATCGCTCCGCGTAGGCGAAGAGGGCGAACGGCGCCGCGGCCATGAAGAACCCGACGACGGCGTAGTCGCGCCAGTGGTCGCGCATGGCGCCCAGCCGGACGCGCCCGGCGAACGGGAAGGAGGATGAGGGCTGCGATCGTCACCCGGCCGAACGCCACGATCACGGCCGGCATCTCGGGCGCCGCAAGGCGCATGAACAGGAAGGCGCCGCCGAACGCGGCGCCGCAGTAGACCAGCGAAGCCAGGACGCGCGGGCTCACCACCGACCCCCAATGCCAGGTGCGGATGAAGGCGTCACGGTAGAGCGCCACTCGCGAACCGTCCAGCGGCGGTCGCCTCACCGCCCTTCCGGCTCCGGGCGTACCATCAGCCCATGCACTACGAGTTGTTCATGGGCGCAGCCCTCGGCGAGGCGCGCGCGGCGCTGGAGCGCGGCGAGCGGCCTCATGGTGCGGCCGCGGTCCTGGGAGAGGCCCTCGTGGCGAGCAGCCACGAGGAGGTCGTGTCGCGCAACGACCCGACCGCCCATGCCGTCATCCTGGCCCTGCGCGAGGCGGCCAAGCGGCTGGCGACCCGGTCGCTCTCGGGGCTCACCGTCTTCAGCACCGTGGAACCATGTCCCATGTGCGTCGGCGCGCTCCTCGAGGCCGATGCCGACTGCCTGGTCTATGCGCTGTCCGATCCCGTTGCCGGCGCCGCCGGCTCTGTGGTCCAGCTGGCGAACAATCCGGCCCTCTCGCGCCGGCTCGACCTCATCAGCGGGATCCTTCGGTCCGACGCCGCCGAGCTGCGCCGACGCGGCAGCGCGTCGGGCCCCGTGACGCCGGGCCCGGGACACGCCGCACTCCGCTCGGCCCTTTGCTATCCTCCGCGGCGGAGAGGTGTCCGAGTGGTTGATGGTGCCGCTCTCGAAAAGCGGTGTGCGCAAGCACCGTGGGTTCGAATCCCACCCTCTCCGCCACTCCATCCCGACCCGACGGCCCGCCGTGCGCACCGGCTTGGGCCGCGCCGGCACCGCCCGCGGAGAGGTCGCCTAGAGGCCTAGGGCGCCGCACTGGAAATGCGGTATGGGGCAACTCATCGTGGGTTCGAATCCCACCCTCTCCGCCACCGTTCCGGGACCCCCTGCTATCATCCCCGTGCCGTGCTAGGCGGGGAACTAGCGGTGCCCTGTACCTGCAATCCGCTCCAGCAGGGCTGAATTCCCACCCGAGGTCACCGTCTTCGAGTGCCGCCGGCCTGGACGGCGCCGAGGACCGGGTCCCGCGCAGCGGCGACACGCGAACCGCGTCAGGTCCGGAAGGAAGCAGCGCTAAGCGAGGTTCGCCGGGTGCCGCGGCACGGCCTGGTCTGAGTCGTCCTTCCCGGAGGGCGCGGGGACGTGCCGATCGACGGTGGGTGCACGGCACTACGCCTCATCTCGCCCCAGGGGAGCTTCGTGAGCTCGACGCCACAGCACCAGGCGCTCTACCGTCGCTGGCGCTCGCAGCGCTTCGCCGAGGTGGTGGGCCAGGACGCCGTCGTCATGACGCTGCGCAACGCGATCCGGACCGGCCGCTCGGCCCACGCGTACCTCTTCGTCGGGCCGCGCGGCACCGGCAAGACCTCGCTCGCCCGAATCGTGGCCAAGGCCGTCAACTGCCCCAACATCGACGACGGCGAGCCCTGCGACACCTGCCCGAGCTGCGACGCGATCCGCGAGGGGCGCGCCCTCGACGTCGTGGAGCTCGACGCGGCCTCGAACAACCGGGTCGACGACATCCGCGAGCTGCTGCCCCGGATCTACACCGCGCCGGCCGACCTGCCGACGCAAGGTCTTCATCGTCGACGAGGTCCAGCGGATCACCCAGGGCTGGGACGTCCTGCTCAAGACCCTCGAGGAGCCGCCTCCGCACGTCCTGTTCATCTTCTGCACCACGGACAGCAGCCAGATCCGTCCCGCCGTGGTCTCACGCGTGCAGCGCTTCGACTTCCGGCCGCTTCCGCTCCCCCTGATCGAGGGCAAGCTGAACCGGATCCTCGCCGCCGACGGCCGCATGGCGACGCCCGAGGCCGTCGCGCTCGTCGCGCGCCTCGCCGGCGGCGGCATGCGCGACGCGGAGTCGATCCTCGACCAGCTGCTGTCCGCGGGCGGTGACGAGCTGACCGCCGACGCGGTCCGCGACCTGCTCGGCCTCGCCGACGAGGAGACCGTGCGGGCCTATGGCCGGGCGCTGGTCGTCGGTGATCCGGCCGGCGGGATCGCCGTTCTCGACGCGCTCGAGGATCGGGGGCGCGACCTGCGCAGCTTTGCCGACCAGGTCGTCGAGGCGCTGCGAGCGGCGCTCCACCTCGCGCTCGCGGGGCATCCGGCCGCCGATCCCATCGCTGCTCACGGGGTGGGCTCCGTCGCCGTCGCCGCGCGCCGGCTCGCCGCCATCGACCCCGCCCGACCCGGGCCGGGCGGCCTGCGCCTGGCACTCGAGCTCGCGCTCTTCGACCAGGCGGCCGTCGGCGGCGGGGCGGCTGCCCGCCGCGCTTCCCGTGGTCGCGGCGGCCCCGGCGACGCTCTGCTGCGAGGGCCGTGCTGCCCGCCACGCCACCGTCCGCAGCGCCGCCGGCCGCCGAGCACTTCGCCCCGCCGGCCGCCGAGGCGGCCCCGACAGCGCCCGCAGCCCCGCCGGCCGCCGAGCCGCCGACGACACCGCCCGCAGCCCCGCCGGCCGCCGAGGCCATGGCCACCGTCCCAACCCCGGAACCCGCCCCGAGGACGAGCTCGCAGAGCTGCGCCGCCGCTGGCCCGAGGTCGTGACCCTGATCAGCCGTCACCCTCCGACGAAGCCGCTCATCGAGGCCTGCCGCCCGATCGCGGTGGACGGGGCAGTCGTCACCCTGGGCTTCCCGGAGAGCCAGCTCTTCCTGCGCGACGTCGCCGACCGGCGGCGGGGCACCCTCGAGGATGGCGTCAGCCGCATCCTGGGCAGGACCCTCTCGGTGCGCTGCGTGGCCACCAACCTCGAGCTCGAGGCGCCCGCAGGCCCGGATCCCGCAAGCGCGGACGTGCTCCGGGCCGCCCGCGACGTCTGGGGTGACGACCTCGTGGAGGTCCCCGAGGTCCGCTGATCGACGGTGCGCCAGCGGCCCGGCCGCGGATGTTCCAGACTGCGCGCGACGAGACGATCTCCCGGGCGTCCGCCCGGGCGGCGAGGAGGCGACGACCCCGATGAGCTTTGGCAATCTGCAGAAGATGGCCGCCCAGATGCAGCGCGACATGGCTCGCGTCGAGGAGGAGCTCCACGCGGCGCGCCTCGAGGGCTCGGCCGGCGGCGGTGTGGTTCGAGCCGTGGTCAGCGGGAAGCAGGAGCTTGTCGAGCTCCACATCGATCCCGACGCAGTCGATCCGGCCGACGTCGAGATGCTCCAGGATCTCGTGGTCGCGGCCGTGAACGATGCCATCCGTGCTTCGCGGGACCTCGAGAAGGCCAAGATGGCGGCGATCACCGGCGGCCTCCGTCTGCCGGGGATGTAGGCGGCCCGCGCGGATCCGTCGCATGACCACCCCTCTGATCGAGCCGATTGCCCGCCTGATCGAGGCGTTCGCCCGCCTTCCCGGCGTCGGGCCCCAAGACGGCCCAACGCCTGACCTATCACCTCCTGCGCGCGCCCGACGGTGAGGCGCGGACGCTCGCGGCGGCTCTCGTGGCCGTCCGCGAGGAGGTCGTCCTGTGCGACGACTGCTTCAACTTCAGCGACTCGACGGCCTGCCCGATCTGTCGCGACCCGGCCCGTGATGCCGCCCGCCTGTGCGTCGTCGAGGAGCCCCTCGACGTTCTCGCGATCGAACGGACCGGGGAGTGGCGGGGGCTCTATCACGTCCTCCATGGCGCGATCAGCCCGATGGACGGCATCGGGCCCGAGCGCCTGCGGATCCGCGAGCTGCTGGCGCGGGTCGTGGTCGCGGAGCAGGCGGGCGAGCCCGTCGTCGGAGGTGATCCTCGCGACCAACCCCTCGCTGGAGGGCGATGCCACGGCCACCTACCTCGCCGAGCGGCTGGCCGGTCACGTCGGCGCGATCACCCGCATCGCCCGCGGCCTGCCGGTCGGGGGCGACCTGGAGTATGCCGACGAGATCACCCTCATCCGGGCGCTCCAGGGCCGGCGCTCCATGGAGGAGCCTCGGTGAGCAACCTGGTCTTCGAGGTGCTGCTCCGCCTGGCCAAGGCACTCGCCGCCCTCGTGGTCGGCGCCGTCCTGTGGGTGCTCCTCGTCGGGCCCCTCGGTGTGGCCGCCTCCCCCGAGCTCGCCCTGCTGTGCTGGCTCTCGGGCGCCGCGTTCATCCTCCTGGTGGAGTCGAGCCCGATCTGACGCGGCGGTCGCCCTGGGGGCGGAGGAAGCCGACCGCCACCAGGCCCTCGGCGACCTGACGCCGGCCGAGTACCCGGCGTCCCTGGCGGTCGATGGGCTCGGAGGGTTTGAGCGAGTCCAATACGTCCGTGACACCGGGCCTGGGCGCGGGGTGAGGCAGTGACCGGGTCGGGAATGAGGTGAGAGCCCTCGCTACGCTGGTGGTGTCAGACATCAGCACGTGGAGGGCTCTCGATGGCGAAGTCTACCCGTGGGGTGCGCCCGGGTCGTCGGCACCCGACCATCCTGCCGGTCCCGGGGTCGTTCCTCGCGCTCGGGCGGCGTCCCCCGGCTCCCGAGCTGTCCCGGGCCGCGCGGGTCCGCCTCGAGATGCTCGACTGGCACCGCGCGCACGGGGAGAACGTGGCCCGCACGGCCCGTCACTTCGGGTTCTCCCGCCCGACCGTCTACCGCTGGCTCGAGCGCTTCGACCGGTTCCGCCTCGAGAGCCTCGAGGACCGGCCTGCGCGCCCGGTTCGCCGTCGCCGTCCGACCTGGACGCTCGCCCAGCTCGCGGCCGTCCGCCGGCTGCGGATGGCCTACCCGCGCTGGGGCAAGGACAAGCTCGCCGTCCTGCTCCGGCGGGAGGGGATCCGCCTGTCGGTCTCGATGGTGGGCCGGATCCTGGCCCGCCTGCGGGCCACGGGCGAGCTGCGCGAGCCGACCGCGCGGCGGGTGAGCGTCCGGAGGCGGACCTGGCGCCGGCCCTATGCCGTGCGCAAGCCGGCCGACTGGCCGATCGAGCGGCCCGGCGACCTCGTCGAGCTCGACACCCTCGACATCCGGCCGCTGCCCGGCCAAGATCTGGAAGCAGTTCACCGCCCGTGACCGCTTCAGCCGCTGGGACGTGGTCGAGCTGCGGCGCAACGCCACGGCCCGGACGGCGGCCGGCGTGCTCGACGCCCTCGACGCGCGGATGCCGTTCCCGGTCCGGGCCATCAGCGTCGACAACGGCTCCGAGTTCATGGCCGAGTTCGAGGCCGCCTGCGCGGCCCGCGCCATCGCCCTGCTCACCCTGCCCCCGCGGAGCCCCAAGCTCCACGGCACGGTCGAGCGCGCCAACCGCACCCACACCGAGGAGTTCTACGAGGTCACCACCGCCGAGCCCGAGCTCGAGGCCTTCCAGGTCGAGCTCCGGGCCTGGGAGACCGTCTACAACACCGTCCGTCCCCACCAGGCCCTCGGCTACCTCACGCCGGCCGAGTACCTGGCCTCGCTGGGGATCGATGTGTAACGGAGGTACCGAACGAGTACACGCGTTTGACACCGCAGGGATCGCGCCGCTACCATTCCGCCTCGTTGCCCCGCACCCGGGTGATCCCGAGCGATCGGCGATCCCTGCGGTCTCGTGGGGCTGTTTGACACCACGGGCGTGGCCCTCCACAATGGGAGGTCGCGCTCCCCGTTGGAGGACTCCTCCTCGGGTGACCGTGGGCGGCACCTTAACAACTGAAGAGTGGCAGGAGATCCGGAAAAGTGATGAGCGAGCGGTCAAACCCTGCGATGTGAGTCACGGCGCAAGTCGTGCAAATTCATTCGGAGAGTTTGATCCTGGCTCAGGATTAACGCTGGCGGCGTGCATGAGACATGCAAGTCGAACGGACGATCGGGCTTGCTCGATCGTTAGTGGCGGACGGCTGAGTAACGCGTGGGTGACCTGCCCCGAAGTGGGGAATAACTGCCCGAAAGGGTGGCTAATACCGCATGTGGTGACTGGTTCGTTCCAGTCTCCAAAGCCGCAAGGCGCTTCGGGAGGGGCCTGCGTCCGATTAGCTCGTTGGTGGGGTAACGGCTCACCAAGGCGACGATCGGTAGGTGGTCTGAGAGGACGATCACCCAGACTGGGACTGAGACACGGCCCAGACTCCTACGGGAGGCAGCAGTCGGGAATTTTGCTCAATGGGCGAAAGCCTGAAGCAGCAACGCCGCGTGAGGGATGACGGCCTTCGGGTTGTAAACCTCTTTTCTCAGGGACGATAATGACGGTACCTGAGGAATAAGCCACGGCTAACTACGTGCCAGCAGCCGCGGTAATACGTAGGTGGCGAGCGTTATCCGGATTTACTGGGCGTAAAGAGCGCGCAGGCGGTCGTGCAAGTCGGATGTGAAAGCCCCCGGCTCAACTGGGGAAAGTCATTCGATACTGCTCGACTTGAAGGCGGGAGAGGGAAGCGGAATTCCCGGTGTAGTGGTGAAATGCGTAGATATCGGGAGGAACACCAGTGGCGAAGGCGGCTTCCTGGCCCGTTCTTGACGCTGAGGCGCGAAAGCTAGGGGAGCAAACGGGATTAGATACCCCGGTAGTCCTAGCCGTAAACGATGGACACTAGGTGTTGGTGGTATCAACCCCGCCAGTGCCGAAGCTAACGCATTAAGTGTCCCGCCTGGGGAGTACGGCCGCAAGGCTAAAACTCAAAGGAATTGACGGGGGCCCGCACAAGCAGCGGAGCGTGGGGTTTAATTCGATGCAACGCGAAGAACCTTACCAGGGCTTGACATGACCAGGACAACGGCGGAAACGTCGTCTTCCCGCAAGGGACCTGGCCACAGGTGTTGCATGGCTGTCGTCAGCTCGTGTCGTGAGATGTTGGGTTAAGTCCCGCAACGAGCGCAACCCCTGCCGTGTGTTGTATCTCTCACACGGGACTGCCGAGAGAAACTCGGAGGAAGGTGGGGACGACGTCAAGTCAGCATGGCCCTTACGTCCTGGGCTACACCCACGCTACAATGGCCGGTACAACGGGCGGCGAAACCGCGAGGTGGAGCAAATCCCTTAAAGCCGGTCTCAGTTCGGATTGTAGGCTGCAACTCGCCTGCATGAAGCCGGAGTTGCTAGTAACCGCCGGTCAGCACACGGCGGTGAATATGTTCCCGGGCCTTGTACACACCGCCCGTCACGTCATGAAAGCCGATAACACCCGAAGCCGGTGGGCCAACCGCAAGGAGGCAGCCGTCGAAGGTGGGATTGGTGATTGGGACGAAGTCGTAACAAGGTAGCCGTACCGGAAGGTGCGGCTGGATCACCTCCTTTCTAAGGAGATCCGAGTCGAGGCAATCGGTGCGCCTCGGCGTTGATGGCTCCTACGGTTGATCGCACGAGCGTGGCGCTCCAGTTGGACGGAGCGGCCGTCGGTCATCGCGACCGGCGAGCTCGATCATGTGAGTTCGACGAGACACCGAACCCGCGCGCACATCGCGAGACGAATCTCCTGCCACTCTTCAAGGGTTAAGGTGCAGCCCGCCGTCCGGGATCTCTCGGCCGGCGGCGGCCGTCCCGCCCTGGGGCGTTTAGCTCAGCTGGTTAGAGCACTGCCCTGATAAGGCAGAGGTCTCTGGTTCGAGTCCAGAAACGCCCACCACCGCCGCTCCGGCGTGGGGACGTAGCTCAGCCGGCAGAGCATCTCCTTTGCAAGGAGAGGGTCAGGAGTTCGAGTCTCCTCGTCTCCACCACCTGCCCCGGTCGGCACCATCACCGCAATTGAATAGCACTGCGAGCCCCAGGCTCGCCCCGTCTCGGTCGTGAGACGGCTTCCGACCCCCTGATCCGTGCGCTCCGGGTGAGCTCACCGACCAGCGGATCGGCTGGTCCCGTGTCCCGCGTCACGCGGAAGGCGGGAGGGACGCCGGCAACGGCGTCGCACCTTAACAATCTGATACGAGTGCAACGGCAGAATTGAGATCTTCAATTTCGTCGAGTTTTGTCATGGTGTATCCCGGACCCCCCGGCGTGGACCGCTTGGTCAGACGTCGGAAGGGGTCAAGCTACTAAGGGCACGGGGTGGATGCCTTGGCGCCAAGAGCCGATGAAGGACGCGGCAGGCTGCGAAAAGCTTCGGGGAGTCGCGAGCAGACGTTGATCCGGAGATGTCCGAATGGGGAAACCCCGCCGGGGTAATGCCCGGTGACCCCTGGTTGAATCAAATAGGCCAGGTGGAGGTAAGCCAGCGAACTGAAACATCTCAGTAGCTGGAGGAAAAGAGATCATTCCCTGAGTAGTGGCGAGCGAAACGGGAATAGCCCAAACTCACTCAGCGCGATAGGCGGCAGCCGTTTCTGAGTGGGGGTTGTAGGAGTCGATCATCGAAGCCCTGCCGGGCTTCGGCGGAGTTACAAAGTCGTTCGCTAGTCGAGCTGCCCTGGAACGGCAGGCCAGAGAGGGTGAGAGCCCCGTAGGCGAAAGCGACACGACCTCCGAGATCGGCCACCTGAGTACCACGTGGAAGGTCTCTCATGTGGGAAACTGGGCGGACCACCGTCCAAGGCTAAATACTCTTGGCGACCGATAGTGAACGAGTACCGTGAGGGAAAGGTGAAAAGCACCCCGGAAGGGGAGTGAAATAGTACCTGAAACCTCGTGCCTACAAGCAGTCAAAGGGTGTTGCCGGTGTTACAGCCGGTAGCCTGATGGCGTGCCTTTTGAAGAATGAGCCGACGAGTTACGTGCACGTGGCGAGGTTAAGTCCGCGAAGGACGGAGCCGGAGCGAAAGCGAGTCTGAATAGGGCATTGAGTCGCGTGCAGTAGACCCGAAACCGAGTGACCTATCCATGGGCAGGCTGAAGCGGAAGTAACGTTCCGTGGAGGGCCGAACTCACTAGCGTTGAAAAGCTAGGGGATGACCTGTGGATAGAGGTGAAATGCCAATCGAACTCGGAGATAGCTGGTTCTCCCCGAAATGCCTTTAGGGGCAGCCTCGGGTGATCAATCGCGGGGGTAGAGCGCTGGATGGGCTAGGGGGCTTCCCGCTTACCAACCCCAACCAAACTCCGAATCCCGCGATTTCTACAACCCGGGAGTGAGACTGCGAGGGCTAAGCTTCGTGGTCAAAAGGAAAACAGTCCGGACCGTCAGCTAAGGTCCCTAAATCCAAGCTAAGTGGCAAAGGATGTGGAATCGCACTGACAACCAGGATGTTGGCTCAGAAGCAGCCACCATTGAAAGAGTGCGTAACAGCTCACTGGTCAAGTGATTCCGCGCCGAAAATGTAACGGGGCTCAAGCTTGGTACCGAAGCTACGGATCGGCCGTCAGGTTCGCCTGGGGGCCGGTGGTAGGGGAGCGTTCTGTTTGCAGCGAAGGTCGACCGTGAGGACGGCTGGAGCGGACGGAAGTGCGAATGTCGGCATGAGTAGCGAGATGTGGGTGAGAATCCCACACGCCGTAAGCCTAAGGTTTCCTGAGGAAGGCTTGTCCGCTCAGGGTTAGTCGGGCCTAAGCCGAGGACGAACGTCGTAGGCGATGGACATCCGGTTGATATTCCGGAACCACCAGAGATCGTTTGCACCGCAAGGTGCCGCCCGGATGAGCCGAGCGGAGGTTGGCCGACATTGGTCGGTCGAGTCCAGGAGGCGATCCCGGGTGAGAGCAAGGGCATGACACGGCACGGTAGCTCGAGCGCCTTATTGGATTGGCGTCCAAGCCGGTAGGGGGAGGAGACAGGTAAATCCGTCACCTCATCAACCCCGAGCAGCGATGGTAAGCGGTGTATTCCGCAATTCGAGTGAGCCGAGCTGGCGAGAAAAGTGTCTAGCGAGATCAAAGGTGCCCGTACCGCAATCCGACACAGGTAGGCGGGTAGAGAATACCAAGGCGATCGGGAGAACCCTCGTTAAGGAACTCGGCAAAATGGCCCCGTAACTTCGGGAGAAGGGGCGCTCCGCATGTCGGAGCCGCAGTGAAACGGCCCAGGCGACTGTTTAGCAAAAACACAGGTCTCTGCTAAAGCGAAAGCTGACGTATAGGGGCTGACGCCTGCCCAGTGCCGGAAGGTTAAGAGGAGGGGTGCAAGCTCTGAATCGAAGCCCCGGTAAACGGCGGCTGTAACTATAACAGTCCTAAGGTAGCGAAATTCCTTGTCGGGTAAGTTCCGACCCGCACGAATGGCGTAACGATCTGGGCGCTGTCTCAACGAGGGACCCGGCGAAATTGAAGTACGAGTGAAGATGCTCGTTACCCGCGATAGGACAAAAAGACCCCGTGGAGCTTTACTGCACCCTGACATTGGATTGGGGTTCAGCATGTGTAGGATAGGTGGGAGGCTGTGAAGCTGGGGCGCTAGCCTCGGTGGAGCCGACGTTGAAATACCACCCTTGTTGGATTTCGTTTCTAACCGCGACCCGTGATCCGGGCGCAGGACAGTGTCAGGCGGGCAGTTTGACTGGGGCGGTCGCCTCCTAAAGTGTAACGGAGGCGCCCAAAGGTTCCCTCAGCCTGAATGGAAACCAGGCGAAGAGTGCAAAGGCATAAGGGAGCTTGACTGCGAGACTTACACGTCGAGCAGGGACGAAAGTCGGGCTTAGTGATCTGGTACCTCCGAGTGGAAGGGGTATCACTCAACGGATAAAAGCTACCCCGGGGATAACAGGCTGATGGTGCCCAAGAGTTCACATCGACGGCACCGTTTGGCACCTCGATGTCGGCCCGTGGCATCCTGGGGCGGAAGTACGTCCCAAGGGTTCGGCTGTTCGCCGATTAAAGCCGCACGCGAGCTGGGTTCAGAACGTCGTGAGACAGTTCGGTCTCTATCCATCGTGGGCGTAGGGAACTTGTGAGGAGCTGCTCCTAGTACGAGAGGACCGGAGTGGACGAACCGCTGGTGTGCCAGTTGTCCCGCCAGGGGCACTGCTGGGTAGCTATGTTCGGTTGGGATAAGCGCTGAAAGCATCTAAGTGCGAAGCTCGCCTCGAGATGAGGTTCCCCACCGGGTTAACCGGGTAAGACCGCAGGGAGACCACCTGTTTGATAGGCGGCGCGTGGAAGTCCGGCGACGGATGAAGCTAAGCCGTACTAATGGTCGAGGGCTTGACCTCTTCCGCGACTGACCAAGGGTCAGCGCCGCGAAGAAGTCCGTGATACACCGGGTGCAGGGGCACCCAGTACCTCGCGACATTGAAGATCCCGGCGCCTCCCGCGCACCGCGCGGCGGAGCCGCTGCCGAATGCACTCGTTCAGACGCACAAGATCCTGGTGACTCTAGCGGAGAGGCCACACCCGTTCCCATCCCGAACACGGAAGTTAAGCTCTCCAGCGCCCAAGATACTGAGAGGGCAGCCTTTCGGGAAAATAGGTCGTCGCCAGGATCTTTGCGTTTCCGGGGCATGACGTTCGCGCCTGGGACGGTCGCCGTGCGGACGGGCGTCGCAGCGGCACCGCGCGCGAGCGGCAGCTATCCTGCCGGCATGATCGATCCCCCGGCCAACCCCGCGGCACTTCCGGACCCCGTGTCGACGGCTCTCGAGGCGTGCCCCCACCTCGTCTCCGTCGACGGTTCGTGGCACGGGATCACCCCCTCCCGCGCGCACCGCTGCCGACTGCTTGCGTCGGGACGCCCGACGCTGGATCGCCAGCGCGAGCACTGCCTCAGTCCGGCCCACGCATCGTGCCCAACGTGGCTCGACGCTCACGGCGACAGAGGGGCGCCCGCGCGCGTTGGGCCGTTCGTGCCGATGGCGCCCGTCGTCCTCGAGGGGCCGGGGCTGACCCTTCCCACCGAAGCTGCGGCGCGCCGGCTCGCGGCACCGGCGACGATCGTCGTCGTCGGTGTCGCCCTGGGCGCGCTCGTCCTGTCGCGCGGTCCGCTGGCGCCCGGTTCGTCCCCGGGCGGCGACGACGCGGCGTCGCCGAGCCCGGCCGGCACAGTTGTGCCGTCGACAGCGTCGCCAGGCGCTGAGCCGACCCCGGGGCCCACCGCGGCACCCGACTCCGCGCCCGACCGCCACGCCGGCCCCCTCGACGACGCCGCGGCCGAAGACGTACAAGGTGCGCTCGGGCGACACGCTGACAGCGATCGCGGCCCGGTTCGGGACGACCGTGGCCGAGATCTCGGCTCTCAACAACATCGCGAACCCGTCGCTGATCCGGGTCGGGCAGGTGCTCCGGCTTCCCTGACGACGCGAGCCGGGGCGGAGTCCCTTCAGCGCTGGCACGAGCGGCAATAGGAAGTCGCCTCGCGACCCCCGATCTGGCTGATCATCGCCCCGCAGCGGGGGCACGGCAGTCCGCCGCGCAGGTGGACGCGGAGGTGATCGCGCACCTGCTTCTCGAATGTAGGCGGCACTCGGACGCGGAGGACGTCAACGGCCGCCGCGAGGACCGACCGGGTCGCGGTGTAGAGTGCGGCGGTCTCCTCCGGGGCCAGCGTCGCGCGCCGGCGAAACGGGCTGAGTCGAGCCTCCCACAGGATCTCGTCGCTATAGGCGTTGCCGATGCCCGCGACGAACGCCTGGTTCCGCAGGAGCGACTTGAGCTCGCCCGGATGGCGCCGGATCCGCGCCTGCCACTCGTCGAGGCCGAGGGCGTCGTCGTCGGCGTCGGGCCCCAGCTCCGCGATGCCCGGGACGCCCGATGGGTTGCCGGCCGGCGCCAGGTAGACCTTGCCCATCCGGGTGGGATCGAGGTAGCGCAGCTCGAGCTCTGCCCGCGGATCCGGCAGCCACGCTGCAGCGGCGACCCAGGCTGCCGGCGGCACGGGCACCGATGAACCGGGTCCGAACGCGATGGACAGAGCCGCGCGCGGTCTCGCCGCGTTGGGCGACGCCAGGCCGAAGCGTCCGGTCAGCATTGGCGCAGCCCAGACGTCGTGACGCTCGAGCCGGAACACGAGATGCTTTCCGCGCCTCCCGACGCCCTGCAGGACTTGACCGGTGAGCTGGCTCATCTGGTTCGAGGTTGCGCGCAGGACGATGGGATCGACGATGCGCACGGCCGTCACCGGCCGGCCCGTGAGCGCCGCGCCGAAGGCGTCGGACAGGATCGCGAGATCGGGCAGCTCGGGCACGCGCCCGATTGTATCGGCCACAACCCCTGTGCTAGACTCTCGCGGCCCCAAGCTGGGCGACTGCCGAAGACCAACCGACCGACGCCCCGGAGGGACGGACCGCACGCACGGCGCCCGGACCGCGAACCTGGATCCCGACGACGGCTCGAGCGAGGCTCGGCCGTCGTTCTCGTTCTCGGGCGGAATCCAGACCAGGAGCAGGGACCCTTGACGGAAGAGCAGCAGCAGCCGACCACCCAGGAGCCCGCGGCGCAGGATGCGTCGGCGGAGGCGCCCGAGGCAACGACGACGGCCGATCTGGCAATCGCAGTGGTCGAGGAGAACGCGGCGATCGAAGCCGCGGTGGAATTCGCGGAAGAGGCACTCGTGGCGGACGCCGTCGCGGAGGAGCTCGCCGTGGAAGCGGTGGAGGCCGAAGTGGCCTCGGAAGAGCTCGCCGAGGACGCGCTCACGGCGGAAGCCGTCGCGGAGGTGCTGGCCGAGGACGCGCTGGTCGTCGAGGCCGTCTCCGAGGAGCTCGCCGAGGAAGCAGTCGTCGCCGACGCGGTCGCCGAAGAGCTCGTGGTGGAGGCGATAGAGGTCGAGGCCGCATCGGATGAGCTCGCGCGCGAGGCCGCGGCTGCGCAGATCGCCGGTGACGGCGTTGCCGCCGAGGAGCTCGCCGCCGAGTCGTTCGCGGCCGAGGTGGTCGCCGAAGAGCTCGTCGCGGAAGCCGTCCAGGCGCAGGATGCGTCCGAGGAGCTCGCCGCCGAGTCGTTCGCGACCGAAGTGGTCGCCGAAGAGCTCGTCGCGGAAGCCGTCCAGGCGCAGGATGCGTCCGAGGAGCTCGCCGCCGAGTCATTCGCCGACCGAGGTCGTCGCGGAGCGAGCTCGTCGAGGAGGCGCTGGTCGTCGAGGACGTCGCCGTCGAGTTCGCCGAGGAGGCGCGTGGGGCCCTCGCCGTGGCCGAGGAGCTCGCCGCCGAGATCGCCGAGGCGCCCGCTGCCGAGCTCGCCCGGCCCGTCGGGCCCGAGCCGTCGACGATGGCCGAGCTGCTCGCCGAGCAGGATGCAGACATCCGCAGCTTCAAGCACGGCGACGTCGTCGAGGGCACCGTCGTGCGCATCGACCGCGACGAGATTCTCGTGGACATCGGTGCCAAGAGCGAGGGCGTCGTCAGCAACCGCGAGCTCTATGGTCGCAATGCCGAGTCTGCTCCGACCCTCGACATCGGCGACACGGTCCTCGTCTACGTGCTGCAGCCGGAGTCGCCGGAAGGTCACGTCGTCCTGTCCCTGCGCCGTGCCGGCCTCGAGCGCAAGTGGCGCTCGATGCAGGAGCAGTTCGAGGCAGGCGTCATCATCGAGGCGCCCGTCATCGACCACAACAAGGGCGGCCTGATCGTCGACTGCGGCATTCGCGGCTTCGTGCCGATCAGCCAGATCGTCGACTTCCCGCGTCGGCCGCAGAACGAGCAGCCGCGCGACGCCGCCCAGGAGATCGCGGAGAAGCTGCAGCCGTACGTCGGCCGCCGGCTCCGGTTGAAGATCCTCGAGGTCAACCGCAAGGCGAACCGCCTCATCCTCTCGGAGAAGGTGGCGCTCTACGAGGAGCGGCGCGAGAAGCGCGATGAGCTCTTCAGCAGCCTCCAGGTCGGCCAGAAGGTCACCGGGTCGGTCCGCTCCATCGCGCCGTTCGGCGTCTTCATCGACCTCGGCGGGATCGACGGGCTCGTGCACAAGAGCGAGCTCAGCTGGAACAAGGTCAACAACCCCGAGGCCGGCTACAAGGTCGGCGAAGAGGTCGAGGCCGAGGTCATCGACATCAACCACGAGCGTGGCCGGATCAGCCTCTCCATTCGGCGCCTCCAGCCCGATCCCTGGCACTCCACCGTGGCCGACTTCAGGGTCGGCGACGTGATCGACGGCACCGTCACGAAGCTCGTGAACTTCGGCGCCTTCGTGCGCGTCCGGGATGGCCTCGAGGGCCTGATCCATATCAGCGAGCTGAGCCACCAGCGTGTTGCCCACCCGGGCGACGTGGTGCGCGAGGGTCAGACGCTGAAGCTGAAGATCATCTCGCTCGACTCCGAGCGGCACCGCCTGGGTCTCAGCCTGAAGCAGGCCGAGGAGCCTCCGGCCCGGCCATCCGCGTCCCCCGAGTCGCGGCCGCGACGTGATCGCCCGGAGCGGGGCTACTCGCTCTCCGACGCCGTCCAGGAGCCGGAGGGCGGGATCGACAACACGCTGGCCGCAGCGTTCGCGCAGGTGCGCCAGCAGCTCGCCGAGCCCGAGCCCGAGCCCGAGCCCGTTGCCGAGCCCGAGCCCGTTGCCGAGCCCGAGCGCCGAGCGCCGAGCCCGAGCCCGAGCCCGCGCCGAGCCCGAGCCGGTTGCCGAGCCTGAGGCCGCTCGCCGAGCCCGAGCCCGAGCCCGCTGCCGAGCCCGAGCCGGTTGCCGAGCCCGAGCCGGTCGCCGAGCCCGAGCCGGTTGCCGAGCCCGAGCCGGTCGCCGAGCCCGAGCCCGAGGCTGTCGCCGAGCCCGAGCCGGAGGCCGACCCGGCCTGATCCGCGGTCATCGCGCGAGGCGCTCTCCCTCGGAGGGCGCCTCGTTCGCGTGTCCGGACGGCCACCGAACATGGCCGAGGGGCTGGCGCCGACGCTGCTCTCGGCGCTCACCTTGCCGCGCCGGCGCCATTCCGGGGCGCGCCGGAGCGTCGTGCTAGCATGACCCGACCGGCGGCATGGCCCGCCCGCAGGGATCTCGCCACATGGACCGGTTCGACAAGTTCACCGATCGCGCGCGCAAGGTCCTGACCCTCGCGCAGGACGAAGCGCAGCGGTTCAACCACAACTACATCGGGACCGAGCACCTCCTCCTCGGCCTCGTCCGCGAGGGCGAGGGCGTGGCGGCGCGCGTGCTCGAGAACATGAACGTCGAGCTGGCGAAGGTGCGGACGGCGGTCGAGTTCATCATCGGCAGGGGCGATCGACCGGTCGTGGGTGAGGTTGGCCTCACCCCGCGCGCGAAGCGCGTCATCGAGCTGGCCATCGACGAGGCGCGACGCCTCGGCCACAACTACATCGGGACCGAGCACCTGCTCCTGGGCCTGGTGCGGGAGGGAGAGGGGATCGCGGCCGGGGTCCTCGAGTCCCTTGGCGTCAACCTGGACAAGGTGCGCCACGAGGTGATCCGGGTCCTTTCGCAGAGCTCCGCCTCGGGGCCGGCCCAGGAGACGAAGCGGACCAGCAAGACCCCCACGGTCGACCAGCTCGGGATCAACCTGACCGAGGCGGCCCGGGCGGGCAAGCTTGACCCGGTGATCGGGCGGGAGAAGGAGATCGAGCGGGTCATCCAGATCCTGTCCCGGCGGACCAAGAACAACCCCGCGCTCATCGGCGAGCCGGGCGTCGGGAAGACGGCGGTCGTCGAGGGCCTGGCCCACCGGATCATCAACAACGACGTGCCGGAGACGCTAGCCGGTAAGCGGGTCCTTACGCTCGACATCGGGTCGCTCGTCGCCGGGACGAAGTACCGGGGCGAGTTCGAGGAGCGTCTCAAGAAGATCATCGAAGAGCTGCGCGCGACCAACGACGCGATCCTGTTCATCGATGAGCTGCACACGCTCGTGGGGGCCGGGGCGGCAGAGGGCGCGATCGACGCAGCGAACATCCTCAAGCCGCCGCTGGCGCGTGGCGAGCTGCAGTGCATCGGCGCGACGACCCTGGATGAGTACCGCAAGTACATCGAGCGCGATGCCGCTCTCGAGCGGCGCTTCCAGCCCGTGATGGTGGAGGAGCCGACGCTCGAGCAGACGGTCGAGATCCTGTTCGGCGTTCGCGAGCGCTACGAGCAGCACCACAAGGTCACCATCTCCGATGACGCCCTGCGCGCCGCGGCCGATCTCTCGATCCGCTACATCGCGGACCGCCACCTCCCGGACAAGGCCATCGACCTGATCGACGAGGCCGCGAGCCGCGTCCGCCTCCGCTACGCCTCGGCTCCGCCCGACCTGCGCGAGGCCCAGAAGGAGCTGGAGCGGATCGGGCGTGACAAGGACGCCGCGGTCAACAGCCAGGAGTACGACGAGGCCTCCCGGCTGCGGGAGCTGGAGAGCGTGACGAAGGAGCGGGTCGAGGCGCTCCGGGGCGAGTGGCAGGCCCAGGTCGCGGGCGACCAGCCCACGGTCGACGAGGAGGAGATCGCCCACGTCGTCTCGATGTGGACCGGCATCCCCGTCACCCGGATCGCCCAGGAGGAGTCCGAGCGGCTCCTCCAGATGGAGGATCACCTCCACAAGCGGGTGATCGGCCAGGAGGAGGCGATCGGCACGGTCTCGCGGGCGGTCCGGCGCGCCCGGGCGGGCCTCAAGGATCCCAAGCGCCCGATCGGCTCGTTCATCTTCCTCGGGCCCACCGGCGTGGGCAAGACCGAGCTGGCCAAGGCCCTCGCCGAGTTCATGTTCGGCAGCGAGGACGCGCTCATCAAGGTCGACATGAGCGAGTTCATGGAGCGCCACAACGTGAGCCGGCTGGTCGGTGCCCCGCCCGGCTACGTCGGGTTCGACGAGGGTGGGCAGCTGACCGAGGCGGTGCGCCGCAAGAGCTACGCGGTCGTCCTGCTCGACGAGATCGAGAAGGCGCACACTGAGGTCTTCAACATCCTCCTCCAGATCCTGGAGGACGGGCACCTCTCGGACGCCAAAGGCCGGCGCGTCGACTTCCGCAACACGATCATCATCATGACCTCGAACCTGGGCGCCAGGCAGCTCCAGACCAACTCGTCCCTCGGCTTCCGAGCTCAGGGCGAGACCGAAGGAGCCCGCGCCGAGGCCTCGTACGAGCTGATGCGCGAGAAGGTGCAGGCGGAGCTCAAGACGGCCTTCCGGCCCGAGTTCCTCAACCGGATCGACTCCACGATCGTCTTCCGCACGCTGACCCAGGACGAGATCCGCCTGATCGTGGACCTCATGCTGGCCCGGGTGCGCGACCAGCTCCGGACCCAGCAGATGACGCTCGAGGTCACGCAGGCCGCCAAGGACCACATCATCAAGATGGGCTACGACGTGGCCTACGGGGCCCGGCCGCTGCGTCGCGTGATCCAGAACATGATCGAGGACGTCCTCGCCGAGCAGCTCCTGCTCGGTCGCCACAAGCCCGGGACGACCATCGTGGTCGACAAGGGCGAAGAGGCGGGCCTCTCGATCATGGCCGCCGACGAGAAGGCGCCTGTCGTCGTCGAGGTCGCTAGGCGGCGTGGCGCGGCCACAGAGCCGCTACGTCTGCCAGGCCTGCGGCGAGGCCTTCCTCCGCTGGGAGGGGCAGTGCCGCGCGTGCAACGCCTGGAACTCGCTCGTGGAGACGGTCGTGCGCGAGATCCCCGCCGCGGCCCGCGCGCGCGGGCCGGGTCCCGGGACCGAACCGGTGCCTCTCGCAGCCCTCGCCGACGAGGTGGTTCCCCGGCTCCCCGTGGGGCTGGGCGAGCTCGACCGGGTCCTGGGGGGCGGTCTCGTCCCAGGGTCGCTCGTCCTCGTGGGCGGTGAGCCGGGGATCGGCAAGTCCACCCTCCTGCTCCAGGCGGCCGCCGGCCTGGCCGCGGAGGGTCGCACGGTCCTCTACGCCACGGGCGAGGAGTCGGGCGGCCAGGTGCGCCTGCGCGCGGACCGGCTGGGCCTCCTCGGCGGGCCGGCCGCACCGCCATCCGCATCCTCGCCGAGCACGATGTCGAGCGGATCGTCGCCGCCGCCCGCGACCTCCGTCCGGCGGCGGTCATCGTGGACTCGATCCAGACGGCGACGCTCGACGAGCTCGACGGCCCGGCCGGCAGCGTGGGTCAGGTTCGCGAAGCCGCCCTGCGCTTCATGGAGGTGGCCAAGGGGGAGGGGATCGCGGTGATCCTGGTCGGCCACGTGACGAAGGACGGCAGCATCGCCGGCCCGAAGACCCTGGAGCACCTTGTCGACGCGGTCGTCGCCATCGAAGGGCGAGCGCGGCGGCACGCTTCGCCTGGTCCGCGCGTCGAAGAACCGGTTCGGGGCCACCGACGAGGTCGGGGTCCTCGAGATGGTCGAGGCCGGGCTCCGGGAGGTGGCCGATCCAGCCCGGGCCTTCCTGGTCGAGCACGCCGATCCGGCGCCCGGGAGTGTCGTCGCGGCCACGCTCGAAGGAAGTCGCGCGCTGCTCGTCGAGGTCCAGGCGCTCGTCGCACCGACCGGCTACGGAACGCCGCGGCGCACCGCGATCGGGCTCGATCCGAACCGGCTCGCCCTGCTCGTGGCCGTGCTCGGTCGGCGGGCGGGCGTCGGCCTTGGAACGCATGACGTCTACGCCAACCTGGCCGGTGGTATCGCGGTCGCCGACCCGGGCCTCGACCTGCCCCTCGCGATCGCGCTCGCGTCGACTCTGCGGGATCGGCCGGTGCGGCCGGGCACCGTCGCGTTCGGCGAGGTGGGGCTCCTCGGCGAGCTTCGAGCCGTCGGAGGGACGGAGCGTCGGTTGCGCGAGGCGGCCCGCCTCGGCTTCGCCCGCGCCCTCGTGCCGCGCGTTCGCTCGGGGCCGCCGATGATTCCGGGCCTGGACGTGATCGCCGTCGCGACGGTACGCGAGGCGCTCGCCGGCGCCCTCGAGGGTTCGCCGCGGATTGACCGGCATCGTGGCCGTCGAGCCGAGGGCAGCCGGCCGCGAGCCGGAGACCTGACGGCGCTCGTCGGCGGTGCTAGGCTCTCGGCCCGTGACCCGCGTCATCCGTCTCCTCGGCGCCGCCCTCGGCCTCCTCATCGGCCTCTCGTTCGTGGTGGGCGGCAGCGGGATCTTCGGCCAGGGCGCCTACGCGGGCGCGCTCATCGCCCTCTGGCTCGTGGCCTGGCTCATCGTCGGGTTCGCCGTCCTGCCGTACCTGACCATCGTTCCCGCGGCCTGGCTGATCCGGTCGGTCCAGGATCTCCCGACGGCCGAGTTCGTGACGGGCGTGCTGGGCCTTCTCCTCGGTCTCCTGATGGGCCTGCTCCTGGGCTTCCCGCTGTCGGCCTTCCCGCCTCCCTTCGGCACGTGGCTCCCGGTCGCGGTCTCGATCATCCTGGGCCTCGGGATGGCCGGGCTGATGGTCGCCAAGCGGCACGACCTGATCACGGCCGCCGAGGCGATCGGGCTCTTCCGGCGCGGCGGCGAGGCGTCGCCCGCCTCCGGACGCGGCGAGCCGCGCGTGATCGTGGACACGAGCGCGATCATCGATGGCCGGATCGCCGACATCGCGGAGGCCGGCTTCCTGCAGGGAACCCTCGTCGTGCCGCGGGTCGTCCTCGAGGAGCTCCAGCGGATCGCCGACAGCCCGGACACGATGCGCCGCGCGCGCGGGCGCCGCGGCCTCGAGATCGTCGCCCGCCTCCAGAAGGAGGATCGGATCCCGGTCGAGATCGCCGACGAGACGCACCCCGAGATCCCGGAGGTGGACGCCAAGCTCGTGGCGATGGCCCGCGCCCGCAGCGGAATCATCCTGACGAACGACTTCAACCTGAACCGCGTGGCCGAGATCCAGGGCCTGCGGGTGATGAACGTCAACTCGCTCGCCAACGCGATGAAGCCCGCCGTCCTGCCGGGCGAGGAGCTCCGGGTGCGGGTCATCCAGGAGGGCAAGGAGGCCGGCCAGGGCGTCGGGTTCCTCGACGACGGCACGATGATCGTTGTCGAGGGCGGCGCGCGCCACCTGGATCGCGAGATCGCCGTGGTGGTCACGCGGGTGCTCCAGACGGTCGCGGGGCGCATGATCTTCGCCCAGCCGCGCGGCGAGTGAGCGGGGTCGACGCGGTCGTCGTCGCGGCCGGGCTGGGCACGCGTATGGGCGGCGGGGACAAGCTCGGCCTGCTCGTGGCGGGACGCCCGGTGCTTGCCTGGACGCTGGCGGGGCTGGCCGCGCGCCGATCGTCCGGCGGATCGTCGTCGTGACCTCCCCGGAACGCCTCGCCGAGGTCGCGGCCGCGCCCTGGCTCCCCACGCGCGTCTCGAGCGTGGTCGAAGGGGGAGCACGGCGCCAGGACTCGGTCGCCGCGGGGGTCGGGGCGCTCGGCGAGGGTTCCCCCGACGACGTGGTCCTCGTGCACGACGGAGCCCGGCCGCTCGTCTCCGTGGAGCTGGTGGCGCGGGTCGCGGCGGCCGCCGCCAGGTTCGGCGCTGCCATCCCGGTCGTGCCGGTCGCGGAGACCCTCAAGCGCGTCGTGGACGGGCAGGTCGCTGCGACCATCGACCGGACGCTGCTCGCTGTGGCCCAGACCCCCCAGGGAATCCGGCGCGACGTCCTGGCCCGCGCTTGGGCCGAACGGCCACCCGGCGACGCCCCAGCCTGGACCGATGAGGCTGCCCTGCTCGAGGCCTGTAGAATCCCGGTCCATGCAGTCCCCGGCGAGTCGGCCAACCTCAAGGTGACCCTGCCCGACGACCTCGCGCTGGCCGAGGCGGCGCTCATGGCGCGCGCCGGTGCTGCTGCGCGGCCGCCCGTGCCGCGGGTCGGGTTCGGCCACGACGGCCACCCCTTCGGGCCCGGCGCCCCGCTGGCCCTCGGCGGCCTCCTGATCGACGGAGCCCCTCGCCTCCACGGCCACTCGGATGGTGACGTGGCCCTCCATGCGGTCTGCGAGGCGCTGCTTGGGGCAGCCGGCCTGGGTGATCTCGGCCGTCTCTTCCCGGCCGGCCCGTCCACGCCGGCGGGCATCGCCAGCACGGAGATGCTCGCCGCGTGCCTCGCGCGGGTGACCGCTGCCGGGTACGCGCCCGTTGCGATCGACGTCACCCTGGTCGGGGCCCGGCCGCGACTTGCCGGGTACCTGGACGCCATGGCCGCCGCGATCGCGGCCCGGGTCGGGCTCGCCACCGACTGCGTGAACGTGAAGGCCTCGTCCGGGAACCTCGCCGGGTTCGAGGGCGCCGGACGAGGGATCAGCGCCCGCGCCGTTGCGGTCGTGGTCCCGCACGGGCGCGAATCGAGGCCATCGTGACCGTCCGGCTCCACGACACGCTGAGCGGATCGCTCCGGGCACTGGAACCGCTGGAGCCCGGCCACGTCCGCGTCTACTCCTGCGGGCCGACCGTCTACGGTCCGGCGCACGTCGGCAACTTCCGGTCCTTCCTCTTTGCCGATCTGCTCGTCCGTCACCTGCGCTGGCGCGGCCTGCACGTCACCTGGGTCATGAACCTGACCGACGTGGACGACAAGATCATCCGTGGCGCGGCCGGCGAGCGGATTGGCATCGACGCCCTGGCCGAGCGCTGGATCGACCGGTTCCTCCAGGATGCCGCCACGCTGCGCATGACGAAGCCGGACGTCATGCCCCGGGCGACCGAGCACATTCCCCAGATGGTGTCCCTCCTCGAGCGCCTCCTGGCCGCCGGCCACGCGTACCGGACCGACGACGGCTCGGTCTTCTTCCGGATCGCAAGCTGGCCCGCGTACGGCCGCCTGGCGCGGCTCGACCCCGACCAGCTGCGGGTAGGCGAGCGCGTCGCCGCCGACGAGTACTCGAAGGACGACGTTCGCGACTTCGTCCTCTGGAAGGGCCCTCGCGAAGGCGAGCCGAGCTGGGAGACCGCCGGTCGGCCCCGGGCGCCCGGGATGGCACCTCGAGTGCTCGGCGATGTCGATGCACTACCTCGGGGAGTCGTTCGACGTCCATACCGGTGGTGTCGACCTGGTCTTCCCCCACCACGAGGACGAGATCGCGCAATCCGAGGCGGCGACCGGGAAGCCGTTCGTGGGCACCTGGCTGCACTGCGCCCATCTCCAGATGGGTGGCCGCAAGATGGCGAAGTCCGACGGCAACATCGCCCGGGTCGCCGACATCCTCGCCGCGGGCACCTCACCGCGCGCCCTTCGCTACGCGCTCCTCGCTGCCCACTACCGGACGGGGCTCAGCTTCAGCGACGAATTGCTGTCGGCCGCCACCGCGGCCGTGGAGCGCCTCGACGCTGTCGTGGCGGCGCTCGACGGCCTATCACGCCGCCGGCCCGGACGACCCGGCCCTGCCGGGCGTCGTGGCTGCGGCGCGCGAGGCGTTCGGGACGGCCCTCGACGACGACCTCGCGATCTCGCCCGCCCTGGGCGCGCTGTTCGACCTGGTGCGCGACCTCAACCGCCGCATCGCGGAACGGACTCTCTCGTCGAGCGATGCCGGCGTCGCCCTGGGAGCCCTGCGCGATCTCGACAAGGTGCTCGGGCTGCTCCCCGACCCGGTTGACGTGCTGCCGGCGGACCTTGCGGCGCTGCTCGAAGCGCGGGCCGCTGCCCGGGCTGAGCGCGACTGGACGGCCTCGGACCGTTTCCGCGACGAGCTCGCCGCGGCCGGCATCGTCGTCGAGGACTCGCGCGACGGACAGCGCTGGCGTCGAGCCGGAGGTCCACCCGGTGCCTGAGGGTTCCGGCCAACCCAAGCCCCGCGATCACGGCAGCCCCGCTCACAGGTCATTCGGCTCGCGGCCGCGACGGTCCCCCTGCGGGGAGCCCGTTCGGATCCCGCGGCCGGCCACCCGGCGCCCGCGACGCCGGCCGCCCGGCAAGCCATCCGCGGCACGCGGCAATCCGCCGAGTGCCGGCCGCCCGGCATCGGGCGGCGCCGGCACGCCCGACGGGCGCCGACCCGCGCCCGGGGAACCGCCCGGTGGTCGTGCGCCGAAGCCGATCGACCGCTCCACGGGTCCCGACGGGTCGCGCAGCGCCGAGCGGTCGGGCACCTTCCGCGCCGGGCCGCCCGGTCCGCGGCGCCACGAGGGCCCGCCACCGAGCGCGCGCCCGGGCTCGCCCGGGGAAGGTCCGCGACCGGAGCCGCGTCATGACGGCGCGCGGCGCGACTCCGCGAGGCCGCGGACGGGGCACCGCAACGATCCCGGACCCCACGCCGGGCTGGGAGGACCGACCAGCGCGCCGCGGGGCGGACGTCGATCGCGTCACCCTCCCGCATCGCCCCCACGCGCCGCGACCGCGGTCCTTCCGGGCGTCGTCGGGCGATCAGACCCGCGCCAGGGCTCCGGGTCGGGGCCCAGGGCCGCGACCGCTGCCCCGTCCGTGGGCCGGCCCTGTCGTGCACGCCGCCGGGCCCCCGCTCCCGCCCGAGGCGACGCTCGGTGACGGCGAGGAGGTGATCGCCGGTCGCCACCCCGTCGAGGAGGCGTTCGTGGCCGGCCGGCCCGCGCTGCGGCTCCTCGTGACGCCCGGTCGCCGGGACGCGCTGGAACGGCTCGTGCTCCATGCGACAACCCTCCGGATCCCCGTCGTTGAGCTCGAGGGCGGCTCGCTCACGGCGGTCACCGGGTTCGACGGGCACCAGGGCGTCGCCCTCGTCGTCGCGGCGCGCGCGCCCGCCGGCGTGGCCGACGTGCTGGCCCGGGCCATCGAACGGGGCGAGGGGGCGTTCGTGCTGGCCCTCGACTCGCTGGAGGATCCCCAGAACGTTGGGACGCTCCTGCGGAGCGCGGAGGCCGCGGGGGTCCACGGGGTGGTCTTCCCGACCCGTCGCCAGGCCCCGCTCTCAGCTGCCGCCGTCAAGGCGTCGGCGGGCGCCACCGAGCACCTGCTCCTGGCCCCGGTCGACGACCTGCCCGGGACGCTCGCCGACCTGCGCGCGCGGGGCCTCCGCGTGGTCGGGACGGACGCCGAGGCCACCCTGACCTATCGCGAGGCGGATCTCCGGGGGCCGCTCGTGCTCGTGATCGGGAGCGAGGGCCGGGGCCTTGCTCCCGCGATCCGGCGGCGGTGCGATCTCCTGGTCCGGATCCCGATGCGCGGACGGATCGAGTCGCTCAACGCGGCGGTCGCCGGCTCGGTGCTCCTCTTCGAGTGTGCAGCTCAGCACGCGCCGGGCGGCTTCACCTCGGACCTGCCGGCGGCGGCTCCCACGGCGGTGACGGACTCCGCAGTCGCGCCAGCATCCGACCCCACAGGTGGGCCGCTTGACCACGATCCGCCTACGCGAATATGATCCTCGTTGCGCCTCGGAGACGATTGCGGTGTTCTCCTGCGCCCGCCGACGTAGCTCAATTGGTAGAGCAGCGGTTTTGTAAACCGCCGGTTCCGGGTTCGAGTCCCGTCGTCGGCTCCAAGTCAACAAGGTGATCGTCCGGGTGCACCACGGGTGCCGCAGCCCACTCGGAGATCGCTCCCCTGGGTAGGTTGAGCAGGTGGTGAGCTCAGCTGACTGTAAATCAGCCGTCTTCGACTGTAGAGGTTCGATTCCTCTCCTGCCCACCACGAAACACCGGCACCCGGACTCGCCGGGCCCAGATAGCTCAGTTGGCAGAGCACATCCTTGGTAAGGATGAGGTCATGGGTTCAAGTCCCATTCTGGGCTCCATCCCTCCACTCGGCCCCCAATAGGTAGGTAGACGACGCACGTGGCGAAGAAGAAGTTCGAGCGGACGAAGCCGCACGTCAACATCGGCACGATCGGTCACATCGACCACGGCAAGACGTCGCTGACCGCGGCGATCACGAAGTACCTGGCCCTCAAGGGCGGGTCCGAGTACCGCGCGTTCGATTCGATCGACAACGCCCCGGAGGAGCGCGAGCGCGGCATCACGATCGCGATCGCCCACGTCGAGTACCAGACCGACGCCCGCCACTATGCGCACGTCGACTGCCCGGGCCACGCCGACTACATCAAGAACATGATCACCGGCGCCGCCCAGATGGACGGGGCGATCCTCGTCGTGGCCGCCACCGACGGCCCGATGCCCCAGACCCGGGAGCACATCCTCCTGGCCCGCCAGGTCGAAGTGCCGTACATGGTCGTCTTCCTGAACAAGTGCGACGCGGTCGACGATCCCGAGCTGCTCGACCTCGTCGAGCTCGAGGTCCGCGAGCTCCTCTCCAAGTACAACTTCCCGGGCGACGACATCCCCGTCGTCCGCGGCTCGGCCCTCAAGGCCCTCGAGGCCGGCGACGACACGAGCGACCCCGCCTACGTCTGCATCCAGGAGCTGCTCGACGCGGTCGACTCCTACATCCCGACTCCCGAGCGGGCGGTCGACAAGCCCTTCCTGATGCCCGTCGAGGACGTCTTCGGGATCAAGGGCCGGGGCACCGTCGCCACCGGGCGCATCGAGCGGGGCATCGTCAAGGTCGGCGACGAGGTCGAGATCGTGGGCATCCGGCCCACCCGCAAGATCGTCGTCACCGGCGTCGAGATGTTCAAGAAGCTCCTCGACGAGGGACGCGCCGGCGACAACGTGGGCTGCCTCCTGCGGGGCATCGAGCGCGACGACATCGAGCGCGGCCAGGTCCTGGCCAAGTCCGGGAGCATCAAGCCCCACACCAGGTTCACCGCCCGGGTCTACGTCCTGACCAAGGAGGAAGGCGGCCGGCACACCCCGTTCTACAACGGCTACCGGCCCCAGTTCTACCTCCGCACCACGGACGTGACCGGCGCCATCGGCCTCCCCGACGGGGCCGAGATGATCATGCCCGGCGACAACGTCGACATGACCGTCGAGCTCATCACCCCGATCGGCCTCGAGATCGGCCAGCGCTTCGCCATCCGCGAGGGTGGCCGGACCGTCGGCGCCGGGGCCATCGTGGCCATCACCGAGTAGGGACGAGATGCCGAAGGCAGCAGAGAATCGCCCGATCGTCCAGCTCGCTTGCTCGGAGTGCAAGACGAGGACGTACACCACGCGCAAGAACAAGAGGAACGACCCGAACCGGATCGAGCTTCGGAAGTACTGTCCGCGGGAGCGTCGTCATACTCTGCACCGGGAGGCAAGGTAGTCAGAGACTCACAGGGGTGTAGCTCAATTGGCAGAGCACCGGTCTCCAAAACCGGCGGTTGTAGGTTCGAGTCCTATCGCCCCTGCCACTCCTCGTCACCGCTAGAGAGCAAGTAGCCAAACCGTGCGCCGCCTCCGACGCTACTTTCAGGAATCCTGGTCCGAGCTCAAGAAGGTCGCCTGGCCCACCCGGGACCAGGTGCGCAACCTGACCGTGCTCGTCTTCATCGTGAGCGCCGCGATCGGCATCTTCATCGCGTTCTGGGACTACATCTTCACCCTGGTGATCCAGCTCGTCACGCCCGGCGCGGTGTAGGAGGCCATGGTGACCGAGGCCGTTCGCGCCCCCGACAAGCGCTGGTACGTGATCCACACGTACTCCGGCTACGAGAACAAGGTCAAGACCAACCTCGAGCACCGCATCGAGTCGATGGGCATGGAGGACAAGATCTTCCAGGTCCTGGTCCCGATGGAGGATGAGATCGAGATCAAGCAGGGCCAGCGGCACACCGTCCAGAAGAAGGTGTTCCCCGGCTACGTCCTCGTCGAGATGATCTACGACCCCGAGTCGTGGTACGTCGTCCGGAACACGCCGGGCGTGACGAGCTTCGTCGGCACGGGCAACCTGCCGGGTGCCCGCAGCGAGCCGATCCCGCTCGAGGAGCACGAGGTCAAGGCGATCCTCCGCCAGATGGGCGTGGAGACGCCGAAGTATCGCGTCGCGTTCACCAAGGGCCAGAGCGTGCGGGTCACCGACGGGCCGTTCGCCGAGTTCGTCGGCACGGTCGACGAGCTGGATCCGGAACGCAACAAGGTGAAGGTCCTCGTGAGCATCTTCGGCCGCGAGACGCCCGTCGAGCTCGACCTGCTGCAGGTCGAGAAGCTCTGAGCGAAAGGAACCCGTCCCACCGTGGCCAAGAAGATCCGCATCGTCCTCACCCTGCAGCTGCCGGCCGGCAAGGCGACCCCCGCCCCGCCCGTGGGCACGGCCCTCGGCCCGCACGGCATCAACATCGTCGAGTTCACCAAGTCCTACAACGAGAAGACCGCCGACAAGGCCGGGCAGATCATCCCGGCCCAGATCACCATCTTCGAGGACCGTTCGTTCACCTTCGTCCTCAAGACCCCGCCGGCCGCGGACCTGCTCCGCAAGGCCGCCGGCGTCGACAAGGGTTCGGCGACGACGGGCCGCGAGAAGGTCGGCACGATCACCCGCGACCAGGTCCGGGAGATCGCGACGATCAAGCTCGCCGACCTGAACGCCAACGACCTCGAGGCCGCCATGCGGCAGGTCGAGGGCACCGCCCGCAGCATGGGCATCGAAGTTGCGGGCTAGGCCCGCCTGAGTTGCAGGGTAGGCCTGCAACGGAAGCTGCCGGCTAGGCCCGGCGACGCACCGACGCCGGCCCCTGCGCCGGACGGCGACCCCACGAGACGGGGGAGGTCGGAACGCCGGCCGCCAGCGCGAGGCACCACCGAATGACCCAGCACGGCAAGAAGTACGTCGAGGCCGCGAAGCTCGTCGACCGCACGAAGGCGTACGGTCCCCTGGAGGCGGTCGAGCTCGTGAAGGAGACATCGGTCGTCAACTTCGATCCATCCGTCGAGGCCCACATCCGCCTTGGCGTGGATCCCCGCCACGCGGACCAGATGGTGCGCGGCACGGTGGTCCTGCCCCACGGGACCGGCAAGGTGGTCCGGGTTGCGGTGTTCGCCCAGGCCGAGAAGGCCCAGGAGGCGCTGCGTGCCGGAGCCGACGAGGTCGGGGGCGAGGACCTTGTCAAGAAGATCGAGGGTGGGTGGCTCGAGTTCGACGTCGCCATCGCGACGCCCGACATGATGGGCATGGTCGGCAAGCTGGGCCGGATCCTTGGTCGCCGCGGCCTCATGCCGAACCCGAAGGCCGGCACCGTCACCTTCGACATCGAGCGCGCCGTCGGCGAGGTCAAGGCGGGCCGCGTCGAGTTCAAGGTGGACAAGGGCGCGATCATCCACGTGCCCGTCGGCAGGGCGAGCTTCAGCGGAGAGGCGCTCGTCGCCAATCTCGCGGCTCTCCTCGACGCCGTGAACCGGGCCAAGCCGTCCGGCGCCAAGGGGACCTACCTTCGGACCGTGACGATCGCCAGCACCATGGGGCCCGGGGTCCGCGTGGACCTCCCGTCCCTCCTGGCCGCTGCGAGCGCCTGACCGGGCGATCGGCTACCATCCCGCAGCGCGGCCCGCCGGACCGGCGCGCCGCACCAGATCGAAGACGGACCGCCGCAGACAGCCTGCGCCCGCAGGCCGCGTCGCCGCAGCCCCCGAGGGCCGGCGAGACGGCCGGGGCTCAATTCGCCGGACCGGACCGACGCCCGCCGCGCGGGCCCGGGGACGCCGGCGGGCACGCCGAGGCAGGACCACGAGCGACCGCCCTCCCCGGGGAGGATCCGCGCGGAACCTGCGAGACGCGAGGAATGCACCGTCTGGCAGGGACCCCGCCCCGCGGGTCCACCGGGCGCGCCGGGAGCGCGCGATACGTGAGGGCTGCATGCCGACCGAGGCGAAGCGCGCGACCATCGCCGAGCTCCGTCAGGAGCTCGCCGGGAGCACCACGCTGATCACGACCGAGTACCGGGGCCTGAAGGTCCGGGAGATCGGGGAGATCCGGCGCGCGCTTCGAAGAAACAACGTCACCTACCGGGTCGTGAAGAACCGCCTCATGCGGATCGCGGCCGAGCAGGAGGGCAACGCGGGCGTCGCCCCGCTCCTCCACGGCCCGTCGGCCATCGCCTTCGGGACGGGCGACGAGAACGTCGTCGCGAAGACCGTGATCGACGCGGTCCGCCCGTACAAGCTCGTCAAGGTCACCGGCGGCATCGTCGGCGGCCGGACGTATGACGCCGAGGGCGTCCAGAAGCTGGCGACTCTGCCGTCGCGCGACATCCTCCTCGCCCAGCTGGCCGGGGCGTTCAACGCACCCGCCACGCAGGTCGCCGGCCTCCTCGCCGCCAACCTCCGCAACCTCGGGTCGCTGCTTGCGCAGCTCGAGGAGCAGAAGGCTCAGACCGGCGCTTAGCGCCACCTGACGACCCATCGCGAGCCCGCCCCGGCGCGCCCATTCCGAAGGAGCACATCACATGGCCACTCTCACCCAGGACCAGATCCTCGACGCGATCGGCGCGATGACCCTCGTCGAGGTCAGCGAGTTCGTGAAGAAGTTCGAGGCGAAGTTCGGCGTCACCGCGGCCGCCCCGGTTGCCGTCGCTGCCGCACCTGCCGCGGGCGCCGCCCCGGCCGCGGCCGCCGAGGAGGATCAGACGGAGTTCTCGGCCATCCTCACCGAGATCGGGCCGAACAAGATCCCGGTCATCAAGGTCGTCCGCGAGCTCACCGGCCTGGGTCTCAAGGAGGCCAAGGACGTCGTCGACGCGTTCCCGAAGGCAGTCAAGGAAGGTGTCTCGAAGGACGAGGCCGAGAAGATCAAGGCGGCCCTCGAAGAGGTCGGCGCCAAGGTCGAGATCAAGTAGCGGCGGCATCAGCCCTCGATCGTGGTCGGGCGCCCTCGCGCGCTCGACCGGCGTCGCAGCTCCAGCGCCGGGCGGTGGCCCTCCCCACCGACCCGGCCGTTGGCGCGTTTGACAGCCGCGGCTGACGCGGTACAATTTCCAATTCCGTGAGCGCGGTCCTTCCTCCTGTCTCCCTCCTCCGCCAAGGAGCGGTTCATGCTGCCTGTCGCTGATCTCCCCACTCCCGTGCCTGGGCGCGTCTCGTATTCCCGGATCGTCGAGAAGCGCGAGATCCCGGATCTCATCGAGCTCCAGGTTCGGTCGTTCGCGTGGTTCGTCGAGAAGGGGCTCCGGGAGCTCTTCGACGAGATCAGCCCGATCCGGGACTTCACCAGCAAGGTGATGGAGCTCCAGTTCCTGGACTACGAGTTCGGTGACCCGAAGTACTCCGAGCTCGAGTGCCGGACGCGCGACCTCACGTTCAGCCGCCCGCTCTACGTGCAGGTCGAGCTGCTGATCAAGGAGACGGGCGAGATCCAGCGCCAGCGGGTCTACATGGGCGACTACCCGTGGATGACCCACCTGGGCACGTTCATCATCAACGGCGCCGAGCGTGTCGTGGTCAGCCAGCTGGTGCGTTCGCCGGGCGTCTACTACGGGCGGGTCGAGGACCCGGCGTCGGGTCGCGACCTGTACACCGCCAAGGTGATCCCGAACCGCGGCGCGTGGCTCGAGTTCGAGACGTCGGCCCGGGGAGACCTCCTGTCCGTCAAGGTGGACCGCAAGCGCAAGATCGCGGCCACCACGCTCCTGCGGGCCGTCGGCTACGAGCGCAACGAGGAGATCGCGGCGCTCTTCGGGGCGGTTGATGACAACCCCGAGCACCCCTACATCGCGTCGACCCTCGACAAGGACCCGACCAACACCCAGGCCGAGGCCCTGATCGAGGTCTACAAGAAGCTGCGCCCGGGCGATCCGCCGACCGGCGACAACGCCCGCCAGCTGGTGGAGAGCCTGTTCTTCAACTTCCGGCGCTACGACCTGGGCCGGGTGGGCCGGTACAAGTTCAACAAGAAGCTGGACGCGGTCGCCGCCCGGATGGGGATCGAGCTGCCGCGCGAGGACGGCGAGAACCCGCAGCTCGGCCGGACCATCACCCGAGAGGACATCGCGGCCATCGTCGGCCAGCTGATCGTCCTCAACAACGGGCGCGGCCTGCCCGACGACATCGACCACCTCGGCAACCGCCGGATCCGCGCCAACGGCGAGCTGATCCAGAACGCCTTCCGGATCGGCCTCCTGCGCATGGAGCGCGTCGTCCGCGAGCGCATGACGATCCAGGAGATCGACAAGGCGACCCCGAACGCCCTCATCAACATCCGGCCCGTCGTGGCCGCGATGAAGGAGTTCTTCGGTGGCAGCCAGCTGAGCCAGTTCATGGACCAGACGAACCCGCTGGCCGAGCTGACGAGCAAGCGGCGCCTCTCGGCCCTCGGGCCCGGTGGCCTCTCGCGGGAGCGGGCCGGCTTCGACGTCCGTGACGTCCACCACAGCCACTACGGCCGGATCTGCCCGATCGAGACACCGGAAGGCCCGAACATCGGCCTGATCGGCTCGCTCGCCACGTTCGGCCGGATCAACGACTACGGCTTCATCGAGACGCCGTACCGCAAGGTCAAGCGGACGGTCGCCTGGGACGACGCCGACGCCACGAGCTACACCGCCGGCAGCGACATCGTCGCGAAGGGTGGCGTGGTCGTCGTGAAGAAGGGCGAGCAGCTCACCCCGGCTGCCGCGGCCGAGCTCAAGAAGCAGAAGGCGCTGGCCCAGCCCATCCGCCCGGTCGTCACCGACGAGATCGTCTACCTCGCCGCCGACGAGGAGGAGGAGCACTGGGTCGCCCAGGCGAACGCCCGGCTCGACGAGCAGGGCCACTTCGTCACCGAGCGCGTCCCGTGCCGCCACCGCGACCAGTTCCCGGAGGTCGCCCCGGACCGCATCGAGTACATGGACGTCAGCCCCAAGCAGGTCGTCTCGGTCGCGACGGCGCTCATCCCGTTCCTCGAGCACGACGACGCCAACCGCGCCCTGATGGGCTCGAACATGCAGCGCCAGGCCGTGCCGCTCCTGGAGCCCGAGGCCCCGATCGTGGGCACGGGCATGGAGCGTCGTGCCGCGCTCGACTCCGGGCAGGTCGTCGTGGCCGAGGAGGCCGGCGTCGTCACCTCGGTGACCGCCGAGCGGATCCTCGTCGAGGAGGACTCGGGTGAGCTGCGGACCTACCCGCTCCAGAAGTTCGTCCGCTCGAACCAGGGCACCTGCATCAACCAGCGCCCGATCGTCGAGGTCGGCCAGCGCATCGCCGCCCGCGAGGCGATTGCCGATTCGTCGTCCACCGACGGCGGCGAGCTGGCCCTGGGCCGCAACATCCTGGTCGCCTTCATGAGCTGGGAGGGCGGCAACTACGAGGACGCGATCGTCATCAGCGATCGCCTCGTCCGCGAGGACCTCTTCACCAGCATCCACATCGAGAAGCACGAGATCGAGTCGCGCGACACGAAGCTCGGGCCCGAGGAGATCACCCGCGACATCCCGAACGTCGGCGAGGAGTCCCTCAAGGACCTCGACGAGGATGGGATCGTCTACATCGGGGCCGAGGTCCAGCCCGGCGACATCCTCGTCGGCAAGATCACGCCGAAGGGCGAGACCGAGCTGACCGCCGAGGAGCGCCTCCTTCGGGCGATCTTCGGCGAGAAGGCCCGCGAGGTGAAGGACTCCAGCCTCCGCCTGCCGCACGGCGAGCGGGGCAAGGTCGTCGACGTGAAGGTCTTCACCCGCGAGGCCGGCGACGAGCTCCTGCCCGGGGTGAACCGCCTTGTCCGCGTCGGCGTCGCCCAGAAGCGCAAGGTCTCGGTCGGCGACAAGATGGCCGGCCGCCACGGCAACAAGGGCGTCATCGCCAAGGTCCTGCCGCAGGAGGACATGCCGTTCCTCCCGGACGGCACTCCCGTCGACATCATCCTCAACCCGCTCGGCGTGCCGAGCCGGATGAACCTCGGTCAGCTCCTGGAGACCCACCTCGGGTGGGCCCTCAGCGTGCTGGGCTACAAGGCCGCGACGCCCGTCTTCGACGGCGCGACCGAGGGCCAGATCCGCGAGGCGCTCGCGGAAGCCGGCCTGCCGGAGGACGGCAAGGTCGAGCTCCGTGACGGGCGGACCGGGGAAGGCTTCGACCGCCGGATCACCGTCGGCCAGATCTACATGCTCAAGCTCCACCACCTGGTGGAGGACAAGATCCACGCCCGCTCCACGGGCCCCTACAGCCTCATCACCCAGCAGCCGCTCGGAGGCAAGGCCCAGTTCGGTGGCCAGCGCTTCGGCGAGATGGAGGTCTGGGCGCTCGAGGCCTACGGCGCGGCCAACATCCTCCAGGAGCTCCTCACCGTGAAGTCCGACGACGTCATGGGCCGTGTCCAGACGTACGAGGCGATCGTCAAGGGCGAGGAGATCCAGCAGCCGGGCGTCCCGGAGTCGTTCAAGGTGCTCATCAAGGAGCTCCAGAGCCTCGGCCTCAACGTCGAGATCCTCAACGAGAACGACGAAGAGATCCGGTTCATCGAGGACGTCTCGGCCTACCCGCTCCCCGATCTCGGCGGCATCAACCTCGCCGGGTTCGAGGACTGATCCCCGCCACCGGCACCCATCCCGCGGAGCCGACGCTCGGCCGGCCCGGCTCCGCTCGCACCCTGTCCGAATCGCGCCACTGAGGGCCCGCGGCGGCGCGGAGGAGAACGATGCTCGAGGTCAACAACTTCAACGCCATCCGGATTTCGCTCGCTTCGCCCGAGCAGATCCGCGAGTGGTCCTGGGGCGAGGTCACCAAGCCGGAGACCATCAACTACCGCACGCTCAAGCCGGAGAAGGACGGCCTCTTCGACGAGCGCATCTTCGGTCCCACCAAGGACTGGGAGTGCTACTGCGGCAAGTACAAGCGCATCCGCTACAAGGGCATCATCTGCGACAAGTGCGGCGTCGAGGTCACGCGCGCCAAGGTGCGCCGCGAGCGGATGGGCCACATCCAGCTGGCCAGCCCGGTCAGCCACATCTGGTACTTCAAGGGCACGCCCGTCCCGCCTCGGGATCCTCCTCGACATCAGCCCCCGCAACCTCGAGCGGATCCTCTACTTCGCCCTCTTCATCGTCACCCACGTCGACGAGGAGGCCCGGCGCCGGGCGCTTCTCGCGCTCGACGAGGAGGCCGAGGGCCGCGGCCCCGGCGGCAAGGCCGACGACGCGGACGAGCAGGAGCGCGCCGCGTTCCACCGCCGCGCGGACGAGCTCAAGGAGGCGCAGGCCGCGCTCCTGCTCGAGCTCGAGCAGCAGCGTTCGGACCGGACCGACGAGATCAGCGCCGCCGCGCAGGCGGTCCAGGCCCAGCTGGCCGAGGTCAAGGCCGGTGTCGCCGAGACGACGATCGCCTTCGAGCCGACCGGCGAGGTCGATCCTCGCCGCCGGCGAGAAGGGCGGCCGGGCGGTCGAGACGAAGCTCAAGAAGATCGTGCTCGCCGAGTCGGAGCGCGTGACCGAGGAGTTCCGCCGGCGCGAGGCCGACGAGCAGACCGCCACCGAGCAGAAGATCGACGACCTGCGCATCCAGATGGAGGCGGCGATCGACGCCGGCCGCGAGGCGCGCAAGGTCGAGGCCGAGAACCGCAAGGACGAGATCCGCAAGACGCGCGACGAGATCGAGCAGCTCGCGACCATGACCCAGCTCACCGAGACCGAGTTCCGGTACCTCGACGAGAAGTACGGATCCGGCGCCCGCAGCGGACGCGTCTTCTGGGCCGGCATGGGCGCCGAGGCGATCCGGGACATCATCACCCGGATGGACCTGGAGGAGCTCGCCCGCTCCCTCCACGTCGAGGTCCGGACGACCTCCGGGCAGCGGCGCAAGAAAGCGATCAAGCGGCTCCGTCTCATCGAGGCCTTCCGCCGCTCCGGCACGCGCCCCGAGTGGATGATCCTCTCGGTCCTGCCCGTGATCCCGCCCGAGCTGCGGCCGATGGTCCAGCTCGACGGCGGCCGCTTCGCGACCTCGGACCTCAACGACCTCTACCGCCGCGTCATCAACCGCAACAACCGGCTCAAGCGGCTCCTCGAGCTGGGGGCGCCGGAGATCATCATCCGCAACGAGAAGCGGATGCTCCAGGAGGCCTGCGACGCGCTCGTCGACAACGGGCGCCGGGGCCGGGCGATCGCGGGAACCGGCAATCACCGCCTGAAGTCCCTGAGCGACATGCTCAAGGGCAAGCAGGGCCGCTTCCGCCAGAACCTCCTGGGCAAGCGGGTTGACTACTCGGGCCGCTCCGTGATCGTCGTCGGGCCGGACCTGCAGCTCCACCAGTGCGGCCTGCCCAAGAAGATGGCCCTCGAGCTCTTCAAGCCGTTCGTCATGCGGCAGCTCGTCGAGAAGGGCCTGGCCCACAACATCAAGAGCGCGAAGCGCCTCGTCGAGCGCGTGGTCCCGGTCGTCTGGGACGTCCTCGAGGAGGTCATCGAGAACCACCCGGTCCTCCTGAACCGGGCCCCGACGCTCCACCGGCTGGGGATCCAGGCATTCATGCCGATCCTCGTCGAGGGCTCGGCGATCCAGATCCATCCGCTCGTCTGCCAGGCGTTCAACGCCGACTTCGACGGCGACCAGATGGCGGTCCACGTGCCGCTCTCGACCGCCGCCCAGGAAGAGGCGCGGACGATGCTGCTCTCGACCGCCAACCTGCTCTCACCCGCCGACGGGAGCCCGGTCGTGGCGCCCACCCAGGACATGGTCCTCGGGTGCTTCTACCTGACGATGAACGAGCGAGGGGTCGCGGACCGGCCAGCCGACGCGGATCTTCGCGGACGAGGACGAGGCGATCCTGGCCTACCAGCTCCGCACCGTCACGGTGCACGAGCCGGTCGAGGCGATCGTGCGTACGTGGGACCAGGAGACCGAGCGGCTCGTGGAGACCCGCCTCGTCACCACGGTCGGCCGGATCATCTTCAACCAGATCCTCCCGGACCGGCTCCGCTTCACGAACAAGGAGCTCAAGCGCCCGGATCTCCGCGGCCTCGTCGACCGCTGCTATCGCGGCCTCGGGCCCACGGAGACCGCCCACCTCGTGGACGGCATCAAGCGGGTCGGCTTCGAGTACGCGACGCGCGGCGGGATGACGATCGCGGTCGATGACATCACGGTCCCCGCCGAGAAGCCCGCGATGCTGGCGGCCGCGGACGACCAGGTCACGAAGATCGACGGTCAGTTCCAGCGCGGCCTCATCACCGACGACGAGCGCTACGAGGCGGTCGTCGACGTGTGGCAGAAGACGTCGAAGGACCTCTCCGACAAGATGATGGAGAACCTCGACCCGAACAGCCCGGTGGCGATGATGACCGCCTCCGGTGCTCGCGGCAACAAGGGCAACATCGGGCAGCTGGGCGCGATGCGCGGCCTCATGGCCGACCCGTCGGGCCGCATCATCGACGTCCCCGTGCGGAGCAACTTCCGCGAGGGGATGACCGTCCTCGAGTACTTCATCTCCACCCACGGCGCCCGCAAGGGCCTCGCCGACACCGCGCTCCGCACCGCCGACTCGGGCTACCTGACGCGCCGTCTCGTAGACGTCGCCCAGGACGTGATCACCCGCGACGAGGACTGCGGCACGGAGGAGGGGAGCTGGATCACGCGGGCCGAGTCCGACGAGGTCACGATCGAGCCCGGGGCATTCGCCCGGCGGCTGGTCGGGCGCTTCGCAGCCGCGCCGGTGGCCGGTCCCGACGGCGAGATCCTGTGCGATCGGACCGAGGAGCTCGGCGAGACCGTCGCGCGGGCCATCGAGGACGCGGGGATCGGCGAGGTCCTCGTCCGCTCACCCCTCACCTGCGAGTCACGCAACGGCGTCTGCCGCCGCTGCTATGGCCGCAACCTCGCCACCGGCTCCCTGGTGGGCACCGGCGAGGCGGTCGGCATCATCGCCGCCCAGTCGATCGGCGAGCCCGGCACGCAGCTGACGATGCGGACCTTCCACACCGGCGGTGTCGCGTCCGCCGGCGGCGCCGACATCACGGCCGGCCTGCCCCGCGTCGAGGAGCTCTTCGAGGCCCGCATCCCCAAGGGGAAGGCCGAGATCAGCCACATCGACGGAATCGTCGAGATCATTCGCTCCGACGTGGGGACGAAGGTCAAGGTCACGAGCGTCGAGCAGTACGATGCCCAGCTCCGGCTGCCGGCCGACGCCGAGGTCCTGGCCGCCGCCGGCGACCTCGTCGAGAAGGGCCAGGTCCTGGCCCGCATCCTGGGCAAGGACGGCGCGTCGACCGACGTCGTCGCCCCGGAGAAGGGGATCCTCGTCCGGGAGGGCGACGATCTCGCCGTCCGGGCCGAGGACCGCGTCGAGCGCGAGTACTCCATCCCCCACAATGCCAAGATCCTGGTCGACAACGGCCAGGAGATCCGCGCAGGCGACGCGATCACGGACGGTCCCATCAACCCGCAGGAGTACCTCGACACGCGGGGCAAGGACGCCGTGCAGCGCTACCTCGTGAAGGAAGTCCAGAGGGTCTACCGGAGCCAGGGCGTCACGATCAACGACAAGCACATCGAGATCATCGTCCGGCAGATGCTCCGCAAGGTCCGCATCGACCAGCCGGGCGACACGGATCTCCTCCCGACCGAGCTCGTCGACCGGCTCGAGTTCGAGGAGAAGAACAACCGTGTCCTGGCCGAGGGGGGCGAGCCCGCCACCGCGCAGGTCGTCCTGCTCGGCGTGACGAAGGCGTCGCTGAACACGGCGAGCTTCCTCGCTGCGGCGTCCTTCCAGGAGACGACCCGGGTGCTCACCGAGGCGGCCATCAATGGCGCCAAGGATCACCTCGTCGGGCTCAAGGAGAACGTCATCATCGGCAAGCTCATCCCCGCGGGGACGGGCGCACCGGCCAACGTCGCGGCCCGCCGCGAGGCCGACCGGCGCCGGGCGGCCGAGGCGCTCGCCGGCGGCGAGCTGCCCGAGGAGTTCGGCAGCACCTACAACCCGTTCCTCGACGATGCCACCGACGGCGGCGCGTCCGCGGACGACCCGGCGCTCCTGACCGCCCTCCTGGCGGCCGCGCAGGCGTCCGGCGAGGCCGACGAGGACGACGACGAGCTCGCGGGCGAAGGCGACGACGAAGCGTTCAACCCGTTCCTCGTCGAGGCGCCGGCCGACGTCTTGCCGGACGCGGCCCAGGTCCTGGACGCCCTCGCCGGCGAGACGGACGAGGACGACGAGGAGGCGCAAGGACTGACCAGCGCCGGCGGGCCGAGGGGCTTTGACACTCCCCGAGGCCCGCTGGTACACTCCCCCCTTGCGTGCCGCGACCGGCCGGTCGTCGGCGTGCGTGCTCCGCGCACAGGCGCCGGGCACGTGGGAGCCAGCCGTCCCCCCAGGGGCGGAGTTGCTCCACCAGCAGAGCCACCAGAAAGGGACAGCGTCTCCGTGCCGACGATCAGCCAGCTCGTGCGCCACGGCCGGAAGCCCAAGATCGACAAGGTCAAGGCTCCGGCGATGCGCAAGATCTGGAACAGTCTCGACCAGCGCCAGACACCGATTCCGGGCGCCCCCCAGAAGCGCGGCGTCTGCCTGCAGGTGCGCACGATGACGCCGAAGAAGCCGAACTCGGCGCTCCGGAAGATCGCCCGCGTCCGGCTCTCCAACCAGATGGAGGTCACGGCCTACATCCCCGGGATCGGCCACAACCTCCAGGAGCACTCCGTCGTGCTCGTTCGTGGGGGCCGTGTCAAGGACCTGCCGTCGGTGAAGTACCACATCATTCGCGGCGCCCTCGACACCGCGGGCGTTCGTGACCGCAAGCAGGGCCGTTCGAAGTACGGGGCCAAGGCCAGCGCCCAGCTGCCCGGCCAGAAGAAGTAGGGATCATGCCGCGCCGCGCCAGCATCCCCCGCAAGGCCAAGTACGAGGCGACGCCCGCCAACCGGACGACCGCCCGGATCACGGCGAAGCTCATGAACGACGGCAAGCGCAATCTCGCCGATCGCATCCTGCGCCAGGCGCTCGCCCGCGCCGAGGCCCAGGCGAAGCGCCCCGGGCTCGAGGTCCTCGAGTCTGCGCTGCGCAACGCAACCCCGATCATCGAGGTCAAGCCCCGCCGGGTCGGCGGCGCCACCTACCAGGTGCCGGTCGAGATCCGTGGTGATCGCCGGCTGTCGCTGGGCGTCCGCTGGCTCGTCCAGGCTGCCCGCAAGCGCAACGGCAAGAGCATGAGCGAGAAGCTCGCCGCCGAGTTCGTCGACGCGTCGAACGGCCTCGGGGCCGCCGTCAAGCGCCGCGAGGACACCCACAAGATGGCCGAGGCGAACAAGGCCTTCAGCCACTTCAAGTGGTAGACCGGAGACCCTGATCGTGGCCCGCCTCTACCCGCTCGCCCGCACCCGGAACATCGGGATCATCGCGCACATCGACGCCGGCAAGACGACCGTCACCGAGCGGATCCTCTTCTACACGAAGAAGATCTACAAGCTCGGCGAGGTGCATGAAGGCGCCGCGACGATGGACTGGATGCCCCAGGAGCAGGAGCGGGGGATCACGATCACGGCCGCCGCCACGACCTGCTTCTGGGCGGATCATCGAATCAACATCATCGATACGCCCGGGCACGTGGACTTCACCATGGAAGTCGAGCGGAGCCTCCGCGTCCTCGATGGCGCGGTCGTCGTCTTCGATGGCGTCGCCGGGGTGGAGCCGCAGTCCGAGACGGTCTGGCGGCAGGCCGATCGCTACCGCGTCCCGCGGATCTGCTTCATCAACAAGCTCGACCGCACCGGTGCCGACTTCTGGCGCTGCGTGGGGATGATCGAGGATCGCCTGGGGGCCAACGCCGTCCCGGTTCAGATCCCGATCGGGTCGGAGGACGCGTTCGTCGGAGTGATCGACCTGATCCGGATGGAGGCGATCCTGTACCGCGACGACCTGGGCTCCCAGATCGACGTGGCCGAGATCCCGGCCGACCTCCTGGCCGAGGCGAAGAAGCACCGCGAGAAGCTCGTCGAGGCCGTCGCCGAGATGGATGACGAGCTCATGCACAAGTACCTCGAAGGCACCGAGCTGACCGAGGACGAGCTGGTGCGCGGGCTCCGCCTGGGCACCCTGCAGTACCGGATCGTGCCCGTCCTCACCGGCTCCGCCCTGAAGAACAAGGGCGTCCAGCCCATGCTCGACGCCGTCGTCGCCTACCTCCCGTCTCCGCTCGACGTGCCGCCGGTGATCGGCGAGCACCCGGTGACCCACGCCGAGGTCCTGCGCACGGTGGACGACCGCGAGCCGTTCAGCGCCCTCGCCTTCAAGATCGCCGCCGACCCCTACGTGGGCAAGCTGGCCTTCTTCCGGGTCTACTCCGGGACGCTCAAGGCCGGGTCGTACATCCTCAACTCGTCGAAGGGCCGCAAGGAGCGGATCGGGCGCATCCTCCAGATGCACGCGAACCACCGCGAGGAGATCGACGAGGTCCATGCCGGCGACATCGCGGCCGCGGTGGGCCTCAAGGAGACCTACACCGGCGACACCCTCGCCGATCCCGACCACCCCGTGATCCTCGAGTCGATGACCTTCCCCGAGCCGGTCATCGAGGTGAAGATCGAGCCCAAGACGAAGGCCGACCAGGACAAGATGGGCCTCGCGCTCGCCCGCCTGGCGGAGGAGGACCCGACCTTCCGGGTCAAGACCGACGAGGAGAGCGGCGAGACGCTCATCGCCGGCATGGGGGAGCTCCACCTCGACGTCCTCGTGGACCGGATGATCCGCGAGTTCAGGGTGGCCGCCAACATCGGCAAGCCGCAGGTTTCCTACCGCGAGACGATCCGGCGCGTCGCCGAGGGCAATGGCCGCTTCATCCGCCAGACCGGCGGCAAGGGCCAGTACGGGCACGTGATCCTCAAGCTCGAGCCCCTCGACAAGGGCAGCGGGATCGAATTCGCCGACAAGACCGTGGGCGGGACGATCCCCAAGGAGTACATGCGCGCCATCGATCACGGGGTCCGGGCGGCGCTCGAGACGGGCGTCTACGCGGGCTATCCGATGGTCGACGTGCGCGCCACCGTCTTCGACGGGTCATACCACGAGGTCGACTCGAGCGAGATGGCCTTCAAGATCGCTGCCTCCATGGCCGTCAAGGCTGCCGTGGAGAAGGCCGACCCCGCGATCCTCGAGCCGCTGATGCGGGTCGAGGTGGTCATGCCGGAGAAGTTCATGGGCGACGTCATCGGCGACCTGAACCGGCGGCGCGGCCACATCGAGGGGATGGAGTCGCGGTCGACCACCCAGGTGGTTCGCTCGTTCGTCCCCCTCTCGGAGATGTTCGGGTATGCCACCGACCTGCGGTCGATGACCGAGGGCCGGGCCAGCTACTCGATGGAGCTGTCGCACTACGCCGAGGTCCCCGGCAATCTCGCCGCGGAGCTCGTCCAGAAGTCCAGGGTCTAGCAGTCGGGAAGGCCGGCGACGGACGTCCCCAGCGGGACCCGGACGCGGCGAGGAGCCAGGGAGCACGACGATGGCGAAGAAGAAGTTCGAGCGGACGAAGCCGCACGTCAACATCGGCACGATCGGTCACATCGACCACGGCAAGACGTCGCTGACCGCGGCGATCACGAAGTACCTGGCCCTCAAGGGCGGGTCCGAGTACCGCGCGTTCGATTCGATCGACAACGCCCCCGAGGAGCGCGAGCGCGGGCATCACGATCGCGATCGCCCACGTCGAGTACCAGACCGACGCCCGCCACTACGCGCACGTCGACTGCCCGGGCCACGCCGACTACATCAAGAACATGATCACCGGCGCCGCCCAGATGGACGGGGCGATCCTCGTCGTGGCCGCCACCGACGGCCCGATGCCCCAGACCCGGGAGCACATCCTCCTGGCCCGCCAGGTCGAAGTGCCGTACATGGTCGTCTTCCTCAACAAGGTCGACGCGGTCGACGATCCCGAGCTGCTCGACCTCGTCGAGCTCGAGGTCCGCGAGCTCCTCTCCAAGTACCAACTTCCCGGGCGACGACATCCCCGTCGTCCGCGGCTCGGCCCTCAAGGCCCTCGAGGCCAGCGGCGGCACGACGACCCCGCCTACGTCTGCATCCAGGAGCTGATGGACGCGGTCGACTCCTACATCCCGACTCCCGAGCGGGCGGTCGACAAGCCCTTCCTCATGCCCGTCGAGGACGTCTTCGGGATCAAGGGCCGGGGCACCGTCGCCACCGGGCGCATCGAGCGGGGCATCGTCAAGGTCGGCGACGAGGTCGAGATCGTGGGCATCCGGCCCACCCGCAAGATCGTCGTCACCGGCGTCGAGATGTTCAAGAAGCTCCTCGACGAGGGACGCGCCGGCGACAACGTGGGCTGCCTCCTGCGGGGCATCGAGCGCGACGACATCGAGCGCGGCCAGGTCCTGGCCAAGTCCGGGAGCATCAAGCCCCACACCAGGTTCACCGCCCGGGTCTACGTCCTGACCAAGGAGGAGGGCGGCCGGCACACCCCGTTCTACAACGGCTACCGGCCCCAGTTCTACCTCCGCACCACGGACGTGACCGGCGCCATCGGCCTCCCCGAGGGGGCCGAGATGATCATGCCCGGCGACAACGTCGACATGACCGTCGAGCTCATCACCCCGATCGGCCTCGAGATCGGCCAGCGCTTCGCCATCCGCGAGGGTGGCCGGACCGTCGGCGCCGGGGCCATCGTGGCCATCACCGAGTAGGGACGAGATGCCGAAGCAGCGGATCCGGATCCGCCTCAAGGCCTACGACCACCGCCTGCTGGACCAGTCCGCGGCGCAGATCGTGGAGACCGCCCAGCGCACCGGTGCCGACGTCGTCGGCCCGGTGCCGCTGCCGACCCGGATCGAGAAGTTCACCGTCCTCCGGTCCCCCTTCATCGACAAGGACAGCCGCGAGCAGTTCGAGATCCGGACCCACAAGCGGCTGGTCGACATCCTCGACCCGTCGGCGAAGACCGTCGACGCCCTGATGCGACTCTCGCTGGCGGCGGGCGTCGACATCGAGATCAAGATGTGACGCGGCCATGAGCATCGGATTGATCGGCCGCAAGGTCGGCATGACCCAGGTCTTCCAGGACGACGGGACGATGATCCCGGTGAGCGTGGTCGCCATCCAGCCGAACACCGTGACGCGCCTCCGGACGCCCGAGCGGGACGGCTACACCGCGATCCAGCTGGGCACCGAGCCCGGCAAGAAGCTCACGAAGCCCGAGACGGGCCAGCTGCGGGACCTCCCGAAGGTCGCGGTCATCCGCGAGTTCCGGGTCGAGGACGTGGCCGACTACCAGGTCGGCCAGACGCTCGACGTCAGCCTCTTCGCCCCCGGCGACATGATCGACGTCACGGGCACCTCGAAGGGCAAGGGCTTCGCGGGCACCATCAAGCGCCACAACTTCCACCGCGGCCCCAAGACCCACGGCTCCGATCACCACCGCGAGCCCGGCTCGATCGGCCCGGGCACGACGCCCGGGCGCGTCTACCGCGGCAGCCGGATGTCGGGCCACATGGGTGACGAGCGGGTCACCGTGAAGAAGCTGCAGGTCGTGCGCACGGACCTCGACCGGAACCTTCTCCTCGTGAAGGGATCGGTGCCCGGGGCGCCCCACGCGCTCGTCCTCGTGAAGAAGGCCTGACGATGCCCCAGACCACCCTCTACGCCCGCAGCGGCGACGCGATCGGGACGGTCGAGCTCTCCGACGAGCTCTTCGCCGCTCCCGTGAACGCCGCCGTCATGCACCAGGCCGTGATCGCGCAGCTCGCGGGGCGCCACCTGGGCACCCACGACACCAAGACCCGCGGCGAGGTCCGCGGCGGCGGCAAGAAGCCGTACCGCCAGAAGGGAACCGGCCGGGCCCGCCAGGGATCGCGCACGGCTCCGCACTACGCCGGCGGCGGCGTCGTCTTCGGCCCCCACCCCCGCTCCTACGCACAGCGGCTTCCGCGGCGCATGAAGCGGCTGGCCCTCCGGGGGGCCCTGACGGCCAAGCTGAACGACGGGTCCATCAAGGTGCTCGACGCCTTCGCCCTCGAGCAGATCAGGACGAAGGACCTCCTGGGCGTCCTGGGCAACCTCCAGGCGAGCGGCCGGGTGCTCATCGTGGCCCCCGCCCGCGACGACAAGCTCGACCTCTCGGCACGCAACCTGCCCAAGGTCGAGATCCTCCTGGCCGACTCGCTCAACATCGTGGACATCCTGAAGGCCGACATGGTCGTCATCGAGCAGTCCGCGCTCGCCCGCCTCGAGGAGGTGTACGCATGACCCTCCTGGCCCACGACGTCATCGTCCGGCCGATCATCAGCGAGAAGTCGATGGACGAGTCCGGTCGCGGGAAGTACACCTTCGAGGTCCACGGCGACGCCTCCAAGATCCAGGTCAAGGCGGCGGTCGAGGAGCTCTTCAAGGTCCAGGTCACGAAGGTCAACGTCCTCACGACGAAGGCCAAGGAGAAGCGCCGCGGCACCAAGCGCGGGCGCATCAGCGGCTGGACCACGCCCTGGCGCAAGGCGACGGTGACGCTCGTCGCGGGCCAGAAGATCGAATTCTTCGAGGGGGTGTAGCGATGCCGCTTCGCAGCTACAGGGCCACCTCGCCCGGCCGGCGCTTCATGACCCGCTCGACGTTCGAGGAGATCACGACTCGCGAGCCCTACAAGCCGCTCCTCGAGCCGCTCAAGCGCGGCTCCGGGCGTAACAACCAGGGCCGCCTCACCGTCCGCCATCGCGGCGGCGGCGAGAAGCGCCACTACCGGATCATCGACTTCAAGCGGGACAAGCTGGGCGTGCCCGCCCGGATCGCGACGGTCGAGTACGACCCGAACCGGTCGGCCCGCATCGGCCTCCTCTTCTACCGGGACGGCGAGAAGCGCTACATGCTGCTCCCGCACGGCCTCAAGGTGGGCGACGTCGTCGTCGCCGGCCCCGAGGCCGAGGCGCGGGTCGGGAACGCCCTGCCCCTCGCCAACATCCCGCTCGGCACCACCGTCCACAACATCGAGCTGATCCCCGGCAAGGGCGGCCAGATCGTCCGCTCCGCCGGCGGGAGCGCCCAGCTCCTGGCCAAGGAAGGCGACTACGCGACGATCCGCCTCCCCTCGGGGGAGATGCGCCGCGTGCCGCTGCGCTGCATGGCGACGGTCGGCCAGGTCTCGAACCTGGACCACGAGAACCAGAGCCTCGGCAAGGCCGGTCGCGCCCGTCACATGGGCCTCCGCCCGGAGACCCGCGGCGTGGCGATGACCCCGCGTGACCACCCGCATGGTGGTGGCGAGGGCAAGTCGCCGACGGGCATGCCACCCAAGACCCCATGGGGCAAGCCGGCCATGGGCTATCGCACCGCGAAGGACAAGAAGCCGAACCGGCTCGTCGTCCGATCGCGGCATCGCAAGTCGTAACGGAGGAACCGAAGCATGTCGCGTTCGGTCAAGAAGGGACCGTTCGTCGAGGCACGGCTCCTCGGCCGCGTCCAGGAGATGAACAAGCGGAGCGAGCGGAAGGTCATCAAGACCTGGTCGCGCGCCTCCGTCGTCTTCCCGGATTTCATCGGGCACACGGTTGCCGTCTATAACGGGCGGAAGCACGTGCCCGTCTTCGTCACCGAGAACATGGTCGGTCATCGCTTCGGGGAGTTCGCTCCCACCCGCACCTTCCGCGGGCACGAGAAGAAGACCGACCGCTCGTCCTCGCTCAGGTAGGGGGTCGGACCGTGCGCGTATCCGCCACCGCCAAGTACCTCCGCGGGTCCACCCGCAAGGCCGACCTCGTCGTCCGCGCGATCCGTGGCCGGCGCGCCGAGGATGCGGCCGCGATCCTGCGGTTCATGCCCCAGGGCGCGGCGCGCGACGTCGCCCGCGTTCTCGCGAGCGCGACCGCCAACGCCGAGAACAACCACAACCTGCCGGCCGACAGCCTCGTCATCGTGGAGGCCCTCGCCAACGAGGGGCCCACGATGAAGCGCTGGAAGCCCCGGGCCCAGGGCCGGGCGTTCCCGATCCACAAGCCCATGACTCACATCACGATCGTCCTCGAGGATCGGGAGGCCTAGATGGGACACAAGGTCCACCCCTACGGCTTCCGCCTGGGGACAAGCCGCACCTGGACCGCGAAGTGGTACGCCGACAAGGAGTACACGACGCTCCTCAAGGAGGACCTCGCGGTTCGTCGCCTCGTCGAGCGGCGCCTGGCCAACGCCAGCGTCAGCGGCGTCGAGATCGAGCGCGGCATCAACTACGTGACCGTGACGATTCACACCGCCAAGCCGGGCATCGTGATCGGCAAGGGCGGCGCCAACGTCGAGATCCTGCGCAAGCAGATCGGCGATCTCACCAAGCCGCGGAAGGTGAAGCTGGAGATCAAGGAGATCCGCCAGCCCGAGCTCGACGCGACCCTGGTGGCGGCGAACATCGCCCAGCAGCTGGCCCGCCGGATCGCCTTCCGGAAGGCCATGAAGCAGGGCATCCAGCGCACGATGAAGGCGGGGGCGAAGGGCGTGAAGATCGCCGTCGCCGGCCGCCTGGGCGGCTCTGAGATGGCTCGCCGCGAGTGGGACCGCGAAGGCCGCATCCCGCTCGGCACGCTGCGCGCCGACATCAGCTACGGGTACGTCCTCTCGCGGACGACCTACGGCGACGATCGGCGTCAAGGTCTGGATCTACCGGGGCGACGTCCCCGACCAGCGGGTCGCCCGGCCCGCGGCCGCCCCCGCGGCCGTGCCGGCCGGCCAGGGGGTCTGACGCGATGCTGATGCCTCGCCGCGTCAAGCACCGCAAGGTGATGCGCGGCCGGATGTCCGGCATGGCGAAGGGCGGCACGGCCGTCTCCTTCGGTGAGTATGGGCTCGCCACGCTCGAGCCGGCCTGGATCACGAGCCGCCAGATCGAAGCAGCACGACGCGCCATGACCCGCTCGGTCAAGCGCGGCGGCAAGATCTGGATCCGCATCTTCCCGGACAAGCCGGCAACCAAGAAGCCCGCCGAGACCCGGATGGGCTCCGGCAAGGGAGCACCCGACCACTGGGTCGCGGTGGTCCGGCCGGGACGGATCCTCTTCGAGATGGCCGGCGTCGACCGCGCCTCGGCGGTGGAGGCGATGCGGCTCGCATCCCACAAGCTGCCGGTCGCCACGCGCTTCATCGTCAAGGAGGAGGAGGGCGGGTGATGGACATCGACAAGGTGCGCGCCCTCACGGACGCCGAGTTGGAGCAGGCGCTCCGCGATGCCAAGCGGGACCTCTGGCAGGCCCGCTTCGAGCTCGCGACGCGCCAGCTGAAGGACTACACCGTGATCTCCGGCTCGCGCCGGACGGTCGCCCGGATCCTCACCGTCAAGCACGAGCGCAAGCTCGGCAAGACGGCCTAGGGGGCCGGAGATGGCAGGAGCAACGCAGGTGCAGGGCAAGCGCAAGACGAAAGCCGGCCGCGTCGTCAGCGACAAGATGGACAAGACGATCGTCGTCTCCGTCGAGCGCCTGACGCGCCACCCGCTCTACAAGCGCGTCGTGCGGATGACGACCAAGTTCGCCGTCCACGACGAGGAGAACCAGGCCAGGGTGGGGGACACGGTCCTCATCGAGGAGTCGCGCCCGCTCTCGCGGACCAAGCGCTGGCGCCTCGTCGAGGTCACGTCCCGCGCCGGCGAGGAGAGCGCGTCGGAGCTCATCGTCGAAGAGGCGGCCACGACCGAGGCGATCCACGGTGCGGCCCATCCCGGCAGGACGCACGCCGAGCCCGGTGACGCCGCCGCTCTGGCAGAGGGGGAGGCCGAGGCGTGATCCAGAACCAGACGCGGCTGCGCGTCGCCGACAACACCGGGGCCCGCGTGATCCAGTGCATCCGGATCATGGGCCGCTCGCGAGCGACCACCGCCGAGGTCGGCGACGTCATCGTCGCCAGCGTCAAGCAGGCGATTCCGAACGCCGCCGTCAAGAAGGGCGACGTCGTGCGGGCCGTGATCGTCCGGACGGCCAAGGAGTACGGCCGCCCCGACGGCAGCTACATCCGCTTCGACGAGAACGCCGCGGTCCTCATCAACAACCAGGGCAATCCCCGCGGGACCCGCATCTTCGGCCCGGTGGCCAGGGAGCTGCGGGATCGCAACTACATGAAGATCGTCTCCCTCGCCCCGGAGGTGCTCTGAGATGGCGCATGCCGTCGCCTCCCGTGGGACGAAGGTCCCCGAGATCCGCACCGGTGACACCGTCCTCGTGCTTGCAGGCAAGGACGCCGGCAAGCGCGGCGCGGTCAAGACCGTCGAGCGTCCGGCGCTCGAGGGCCAGCCCTTCCGCGTGGTCGTGGAGGGGCTGAACATCGCCAAGCGGCACACCAAGCCGCGCCCCCGCATGAACCAGAACGACCGCACCCCGCGCATGCAGCAGGGCGGGATCATCGACAAGCCGATGTCGGTTCCGATCGGCCGCGTGATGCTGGTCTGTCCGCGCTGCGATCGGCCCACGCGCATCCGCCACCTCGAGCTGGAGATCGGCACCCGCGTCCGGGCGTGCGCGCACTGCGGCCAGGCCGTGGAGGTGAAGGGCGCGTGAGCAATCGCCTGTTGGAGCGCTACGGGACCGAGGTCGTCCCGGCGCTCCAGAAGCAGTTCTCGTACACCAACCCGATGCAGGTGCCACGCGTCGAGAAGATCGTGGTGAACATCGGGCTCGGGGAGGCTCTCACCAACGCCAAGGCGATCGAGGCGGCCACCGGTGACCTCGCCCTCATCACCGGCCAGAAGCCGATCACCTTGAAGGCGAAACGCTCCATCGCCCAGTTCCACCTGCGGGCTGGGAACACGATCGGAGCCAAGGTCACTCTCCGCGGCGAGCGGATGTGGGACTTCCTGGAACGCCTCACGACCGTTGCCCTGCCGCGCATCCGCGACTTCCGGGGAATCCCCGGCAAGTCGTTCGACGGGCGCGGCAACTACAGCCTCGGGCTTCGCGAGCAGCTTGCGTTCCCCGAGATCGATTACGACAAGGTCGACCGTCTCCGCGGGCTGGAGATCAGCATCGTGACGACGGCGAAGACCGACGAGGAGTCCCGCAAGTTGCTGGAGCTCCTCGGCATGCCCTTCGCCGGCTGAGCGGAGAGGAGACGATGGCTAAGAAGTCCTTGATCGCGAAGGCCAGTCGGGCCCCCAAGCACAAGTCGCAGGGGTATCACCGCTGCAGCCTGTGCGGACGGCCGCGGGCGTACATGCGCCGCTTCGCGCTCTGTCGTATCTGCTTCCGGGAGCGCGCCCTCGTGGGCGAGCTGCCGGGCGTGACGAAGTCCAGCTGGTGAGCCGCCGATGAACGTGTCCGATCCGATCGCCGACATGCTCACGCGGATCCGCAACGCGTCGCGGGCGCGCCATCTCGAGGTGGCCGTCCCGGCATCCCGCGTGAAGCGCGAGATCGCCCGCATCCTCGTGGAGGAAGGGTTCATCTCGGGTTTCAGCGAGGAGCGTGAGGGCCCCGAGCAGGTCTTGCGGCTCACTCTCAAGTACGTCGACGGGAAGGCGCCGGTCGTCTCCGGGCTGAAGCGCATCAGCAAGCCCGGCCTCCGCGCCTACGCCCGGAAGACGGAGATCCCGCGGGTCCTCGGCGGCCTCGGGATCGTCATCGTCAGCACCAGCCAGGGGATCATGACCGGCCAGCAGGCGCGCAAGGCGCAGCTCGGCGGGGAGATCCTGGCGTACGTCTGGTAGGGGGACGGCGATGTCGCGAATCGGTCGACGGCCGATCCCGATCCCGGCCGGCGTCGAGGTCAGCCTCGACTGGCCCGTCATCACGGTCACGGGCCCGAAGGGGACCCTGACCCGCTCGCTGCCGGCGGCGATGTCGGTCGAGACGGTCGAGGGGACGCTCGTTGTCTCTCGCCCGTCCGAGGCAAAGGGGCACAAGCAGCTCCACGGCCTCACCCGGACCCTCGTCGCGAACATGGTCGACGGCGTCAGCACCGGCTACCGGAAGACGCTCGAGATCGCCGGCGTGGGGTACCGCGCGCAGAAGATCGGCGACAAGCTCCAGCTGAACCTCGGCTACAGCCACCCGGTGGAGATCGTGCCCCCGGAGGGCATCTCCTTCGACGTGGAGACCCCGGTCAAGCTTGCCGTCGTCGGCATCGACAAGGAGCTCGTCGGGCAGGTCGCGGCCAAGGTCCGCGCCAGCCGGAAGCCGGAGCCCTACAAGGGCAAGGGCGTTCGATACTCCGGCGAGGTGATCCGCCGAAAGGCCGGCAAGGCCGGGAAGATCGGCGGAAAGAAGTAACGAAGGGACGTCCGAGATGACGAAGACCGCCTCGCGCGGCGCCGCGCGGCAGAAGCGGCACGAGCGGATCCGCCTCCGCGTGGACGGCACCGCCGGTCGCCCGCGCCTTGCGGTCTTCCGCAGCCTCAACCACATCTACGCCCAGGTGATCGACGACGCGGCGGGCACCACGCTCGCCGCAGCCTCCACGCTGGAGCCCTCCTTCAAGGGCTCCAAGCAGACGAAAGTCGAGGAGGCCAAGGTCGTCGGCCGCCTGGTTGCCGAGCGGGCCCGCACCGCCGGCGTCGAGCAGGTCGTCTTCGACCGGGCCGGTTTCCGGTACCACGGTCGCGTGAAGACGCTTGCCGACGCCGCCCGGGAAGCCGGTCTCGACTTCTAGGAGGAGACCGACCGTGGCCAGGATCGATCCTGCGAAGCTGACGCTCGAGGAGCGGGTCGTCCAGATCAACCGCGTGGCAAAGGTCGTCAAAGGCGGCCGGCGCTTCAGCTTCAGCGCCGTTGTCGTCGTCGGCGACGGGCAGGGGCATGTCGGCGCGGGGCTCGGGAAGGCCGGCGAGGTCCCCGAGGCGATCCGCAAGGGCGTCGAGGACGCCAAGAAGCACCTGATCCGTGTCCCGATGATCGGGACGACCATCCCGCACGAGGTGAACGTGGAGTTCGCGGCTGCCCGGGTGATGCTCAAGCCCGCGTCCCAGGGAACCGGCGTCATCGCCGGTGGCTCGGTCCGCGCCGTCGTCGAGGCGGCCGGGATCCGCGACATCCTCACCAAGGTGTACGGCTCGAGCAACCCGGTCAACGTCGTGCGAGCGACGCTGGAAGCCCTGCGCGACCTCAAGTCGGCCGAGGATCTCAGCGCCCGCCGGGGCGTTCCCGTCCGGGTCTTCGTGGCCGGCCAGCCCGTCGCGGAGGTGGCCGATGGCCGGTAGGCTCCGCGTCACCCAGATCAAGAGCACCATCAGCCACATCGAGCGCAACCGCGCCACTGCCCGGGCCCTCGGCCTCCGCCGCATCGGCGACACGGTCGAGGTTCCCGACAACGACGCGACGCGGGGCATGGTGCGCCAGATCCGCTTCCTCGTGACCGTCGAGGAGCTCCCCGAGTCGGGCCCGGAGAAGAAGCGATGAAGCTGCACGACCTCCGGCCCGCGGCCGGAGCCCACACGAAGAAGACCCGCGTGGGCCGCGGAATCGCGGCCGGCAAGGGCAAGACCGCGGGCCGCGGCACGAAGGGCCAGAAGTCGCGCGCGGGTGCCTCGATCCCGCCGTGGTTCGAGGGCGGGCAGACCCCGCTCCACATCCGGATCCCCAAGCTGCGCGGCTTCCGCAACATCAACCGGATCGAATACGAGGTCGTCAACGTCGGGCGCATCAGCGTGGCCGCGGAGACGGGCCGCCTCCCGGAAGGGGAGAAGGGCGCCCCGATCGCCGTGACGCAGGAGCTCCTGCGGCTGGCCGGCCTGGTCCGCAGCCTCGACAAGCCGCTCAAGATCCTCGGCGGCGGCGAAGTCACCCGACCCCTCTTCGTCGTGGCCGACGCCTTCACCAAGAGCGCCCGCGAGAAGATCGAGGCCGCCGGCGGCAGCTACCAGCTCCTCGAGATCCCGGAGAGCCCCCTCGCGGCGCTCGGCCTGGATCCCACACCCGGCGACGAGGCCTAGGTCTCCGCCATGTACGAGTCCCTCCTCAACGCCTTCCGAGCGCCGGACATCCGGCGGCGGATCCTCTTCGTGCTGGGGATCCTGATCGTCTTCCGGGCCCTGGCCCACGTGCCGGTGCCGGGGGCGGATCCCGAGGCGCTCAAGGGGTTCTTCGAGGACAACGCCCTCTTCGGGCTCCTCGACCTCTTCTCGGGGGGTGGGCTCTCCCGCTTCTCGGTGGTGGGACTCGGCGTCAACCCGTACATCAACGCCTCGATCATCATGCAGCTGATGACCGGGGTGATCCCGGCCCTCCAGGCGCTCCAGCGCGAGGGGGAGTACGGGCGCAACAAGATCAACCAGTACACCCGCTACCTGTCGGTGCCGCTCGCGGTCCTGCAGAGCTACGGGTTCCTGGCCCTCCTCAACTCCTCGGGCGTGCTGACGACGGAGTTCAACCTCGCCTCGTTCGCGACCCTCACCCAGATCATCACCCTGACCGCCGGCTCGGTCCTCCTGATGTGGCTGGGCGAGCTGATCACGGAGAAGGGGATCGGCAACGGGATCAGCTTCATCATCTTCGCCGGGATCGTCTCGCGGATCCCGGGCGGGATCATCCGCTTCCTCGAGACGCCCAACTGGATCCAGGCGGTCATCTTCGTGGCCTTCGCCGTGATTGCCGTCGCCGCGATCGTCTTCATCACCGAGGGTCAGCGCCGCATCCCGGTCCAGTACGCCAGCCGCGTCCGGGGCCGCCGGATGTACCAGGGCGGGACGACCTTCCTGCCCCTGCGGGTCAACCAGGCGGGCGTCATCCCGATCATCTTCGCCGTGAGCATCCTCCTCTTCCCGGCCCAGATCGCCGGCTACTTCACGAGCTCGGACGTCGAGATCGTGGCTGACATCGCCAACTTCATCGTGAACACCTTCGGCCCCCAGAATCCCGTGATCTACGGCGGCCTCTACTTCCTGCTGACCGTGGGCTTCACCTACTTCTACACGGCGTTCACGTTCAAGCCGGACGAGACGGCCGAGCAGCTCCGGAAGAACGGCGGGTTCATCCCGGGCATCCGGCCCGGCCGGCCCACCCAGGACTACCTCGCCCGCGTCGTCAACCGGATCACCGTCGCCGGGGCCCTCTTCCTGGGGACGATCGCGGTCATGCCGTTCGTGATCTCCATCTTCTTCCCCGGCAGCTCGGCCCTGTCGCTCGGCGGCACGAGCCTGCTCATCGCGGTCAGCGTCGTCGTGGAGACGATGAAGCAGCTCGAGGCGCAGCTCCTGATGCGCAGCTACGAGGGCTTCATCCGGTGAGCCTCGACCGATCCGGATCGGCACTGCCATGAGGGTTCTCGTGCTCCTGGGTGCTCCCGGGGCGGGCAAAGGAACGCAGGCCGCGTTCCTGGCCGTGCACCTGGCCCTCCCTCGCGTGGCCACGGGCGACCTCTTCCGGGCCGCCGCGCGCGATGGGACGCCCCTGGGGCTCGCCGCGCAGGCCTACATGGAGCGGGGCGAGCTGGTTCCCGACGAGGTGACCGTGGGGATGCTCCTCGAGCGCCTCGCCGCCCCCGACGCCGCGCGCGGGGTCATCCTCGACGGCTTCCCGCGCACGCGCTCGCAGGCAGAGGCGCTGGACCGGGCCCTCGCAGAGCGCGCGGCCGTCGTGGAGGCCGCCCTCCTCGTCGACGTCCCCGTCGACGAGCTGCTGCGCGCGGCTCACCGGGCGTTGGCTCTGCGAGGCCAGCCGGCCACACGTTCCACGAGATTGCCTGCCCGCCGCGCGTGCCCGGCGTCTGCGACACCTGTGGGTCGCGGTTGATCCAGCGCGACGACGATCGCCCTGCCGTGGTGCAGGCGCGCCTCGAGAAGCAGCTGGGCGCCCTCGCCGACGTCGTCGACCACTACCGGAGCGCCGGCGTGCTCCAGACGGTGGATGGCCGCCGGCCGATCGCCGCGGTGACCAACGACCTGCTCGCCTGCATCGAGCCCGCTCCCTAGTGGCGAGCGCACGCATGATCACCCGCAAGTCGCCCGCCGAGATCGCCACGATGCGCCGGGCCGGTCGCGTCGTCGCCGAGGTCCTCGCCATCGTGGAGGAGGCGCTGCGGCCGGGCGTCTCGACCGCGCGCCTCGACGCGCTCGCCGAGGCGCACATCCGGAAGTCGGGCGCGACACCCTCGTTCAAGGGCTACTACGGGTTCCCGGCCTCGCTGTGCATCTCGATCGACCGCGAGGTCGTCCACGGGATCCCCGGCGACCGCGTCATCCGCGAGGGCCAGGTCGTCTCGGTCGACGCCGGTGCGATCGTCGAGGGCTGGCACGGCGATGCCGCTCGGACGTTCGTCGTGGGCGAGGTTGCCCAGCCCGTCCGCGACCTCGTCGACGCGACCCGAGTCGCCCTCGAGGCGGGGGTCGCCGCGGCCCGGCCCGGCAACCGGATCTGGGACGTCTCCGCGGCCGTGGAGGACGTCGCCCTGCCGCGCGGGTACGGGGTCGTCCGGCCCTACGTCGGCCACGGGATCGGCACCGCCGATGCACGAGGAACCCCAGGTCCCGAACTACCGCACCAAGACCAGGGGCATCGAGCTGACGCCCGGCATCTGCCTGGCGATCGAGCCGATGTTCACCCTTGGCTCGGCGGACGTGGAGACCCTCAGCGACGGCTGGACGGTTGTCACGAGCGACGGGTCGATCGCCGCCCACTGGGAGGATTCGATCGCCGTCACGGAGAACGGGCCGGAGGTCCTGACCCGACCGTGAGCCACCGCGCCGCACTTGCCGGATCGAGTGGAAGTTGGTACGCTACGCGTTCGTGCGCCCGGCCTCGGCCGGCGCATGATCATGTGACGAAGGCATAAGGGAGCCTGTGGGCAAGAAGGACGCCATCGAGGTCGAAGGGACCGTCATCGAGCCGCTTCCGAACACGATGTTCGCAGTCGAGCTCGAGAACGGCCACCGCGTCCTCGCCCACATCAGCGGGAAGCTCCGGATGAACTTCATCCGGATCCTGCCGGGCGACCGGGTCCGGGTCGAGCTCTCACCCTACGACCTCACGCGGGGTCGCATCACGTACCGGCTCAAGTAGCCGGCAGCAGCACTGAAGCGAAGAGGATCCCGTTGAAAGTCCGAGCCTCCGTGAAGGCACGCTGCGACAACTGCAAGGTGATTCGCCGCCACGGGACCGTCATGGTCATCTGCGCCAACCCGAAGCACAAGCAGCGGCAGGGCTAGACGAATGGCACGGATCGCAGGCATCGACATTCCGCGCGAGAAGCGCGTCGAGATCGCCCTCACCTATGTCTACGGGATCGGGCTCCCCACGAGCCAGAAGATCCTCCAGCAGACGAACGTCAACCCCGACACCCGGGTCCGGGACCTCACCGAGGACCAGGTCAACCGGCTGCGGGAGGTGATCGACCGCCGCTACAAGGTGGAGGGTGACCTCCGCCGCGAAGTGGCGCTGAACATCAAGCGCCTCATCGAGATCGGCTCGTATCGCGGCCTCCGCCATCGGCGGAACCTCCCGGTCCGCGGCCAGCGCACGAAGACCAACGCTCGCCAACGACGCGGTCCGAAGCGGACCGTCGGCGCCCGGCGCAAGAAGTAAGGGGACGAGTCGGAGGCATGGCGGATCGGAAGCGAGCTCCCAAGCAGCGCCGTCGGGAGCGGAAGAACGTGCCCCAGGGCCACGTGCACATCCAGGCGACCTTCAACAACACGATCGTCACGATCACGGACCAGACCGGCAACGTGATCAGCTGGGGGTCGGCCGGGGTCGTCGGGTTCAAGGGCTCCCGCAAGAGCACGCCGTACGCGGCCGCCCTCTCCGCCGACTCCGCCGCCAAGAAGGCGATGGAGCACGGCATGCGCCAGGTCGAGGTCTACGTGAAGGGCCCCGGCGCCGGACGCGAACAGGCGGTCCGATCCCTCCAGGCCGCGGGCCTCGAGGTCACCGCGATCACCGACGTCACCCCGATCCCGCACAACGGATGCCGCCCGCCCAAGCGGCGCCGCGTCTGACCGGAGCTTCCGCCCCATGGCCCGTTACACCGATCCTGTCTGCCGGCTGTGCCGGCGCGAGGGCGCCAAGCTCTTCCTGAAGGGCTCGCGCTGCTACACCAAGAAGTGCGCCTTCGAGCGCCGTCCGTCGCCGCCGGGACAGCACGGCGTCCGACGCCGCAAGGTGGGCGACTACGGCCTCCAGCTGCGCGAGAAGCAGAAGGTTCGCCGGATCTACCGCGTTCTCGAGCGTCAGTTCCGCAACTACTTCGAGGCGGCCGAATCCAACCCCGGCGTGACCGGTGAGAACCTCCTTCGGCTGCTCGAGCTTCGCCTCGACAACGTCGTCTTCCGGCTGGGCATCGCCTCGTCGCGCGACCAGGCCCGGCAGCTCGTCGGTCACGGTCACTTCGCCGTCAACGGGCGCCCGACGAACATCCCGTCCTTCCAGGTCAAGCCGGGCGACACGGTGGCCGTGCGCGAGTCGCACCGCGACCGCGAGCCATTCAAGCTGGCCAAGGAATCCCTCCGCTCCGTGTCGGTTCCGGAGTGGCTCACCATCGACCCGGCGACCCTGACCGGGACGATCGCCGCCGCGCCGCGGCGCGACCAGATGCCGCTCGAGCTCAACGAGCAGCTCGTGGTCGAGTACTACTCGAGGTAGCCCCGCCCCATGATCGAACTCGAGACCACGACCCAGATCGAGCCTGTCGCGGAGCAGGGCTCGTACGCCAAGTACGAGGCAGGCCCGCTTCCGGCCGGCTACGGGACGACCCTGGGGAACGCGCTCCGGCGCGTCCTCCTCTCCTCGCTCGAGGGGGCGGCCGTCACCTCCATCCAGATCCGCGACGTCTACCACGAGTTCACCACGATCCCCGGCGTCAAGGAAGACGTCACCCAGATCGTCCTGAACGTCAAGCGGCTTCGCCTCCGCAGCTTCGCGGCCCACCCGGTCCAGCTCAAGCTGATCAAGTCCGGGGCCGGGACGATCACCGCCGGTGACATCCTCGAGTCGGCGGACGTCGAGATCGTCAACCCCGATCAGATCCTCATGACCCTCGACGCCGATGACGTCCAGGTGGAGATGGACCTGACCGTCGAGCGTGGCGTCGGCTACCTCGCCGCCGAGCGGCCCGAGGGCCTGCCCATCGGCGTGATCCCGGTCGACGCGATCTTCACGCCCGTGCGGAAGGTCAACTTCCACGTCGACAACACGCGCGTCGGCCAGATGACCAACTACGACAAGCTGACCCTCGAGATCGAGACCGACGGGACCCTCGGGCCGGAGGATGCCCTCGCGAGGGCCGCCGACATCCTGGTCCGCCAGTTCTCGCTCTTTGCCAACGTGGGCGCCGCCGCGGTTCCGAGCGCTGCCGCCACCGGGGCGCCCCAGATCCCGGCCAGCATGCTGGAGATGCCGATCGAGGAGCTCGACCTCCCGATGCGGGCCTACAACTCCCTCAAGCGCAACAACATCGTCAAGGTCGGGCAGCTCCTGCAGCTCTCGGACGACGAGCTGCTCCGCATGCGGAACTTCGGCAAGAAGTCGCTCGACGAGATGAAGGAGCGCCTCCGTATGCGCGGCTTCCTCGTCCCGGAGACCGAGCCCGGCGACCTCGACGGCCTCGACGATGAAGAGGTCGACGACAACGAAGACGGCGGCGAGGGCGACGACCCCTTCGACGCCGATGCCGGGGAGGCCTGAGCCATGGCCCACCGCATCAGCGGCCGCAAGCTCGGGCGCGAGCACAGCCCGCGGCTGGCGCTCTACGCCAACCTGATCGTTGCTGTCCTCCGCTACGAGAAGGTCAAGACGACCGAGGCGAAGGCGAAGGAGATTCGCCCGCTCGTGGAGCGGATGATCACGCTCGCCAAGCGCGGCGACCTCGCCGCCCGCCGGACGGTCGTCGCCGAGCTTCCCAACGAACCCCTCGTCATCAAGAAGCTCTTCGATGAGATCGCCCCGAAGTACGCCGAGCGGACGTCCGGGTACACCCGGATCACCCACCTCGGCAATCGGAACGGTGACCGAGCTCCGATCGTCCAGATCGAGCTCCTCTGACATCGGCCAGGGCGCCCGAGAGGGAGCCCCCGTGCGCTACCGGGCACGGGTCGAATACGACGGAACGGACTTCGCCGGGTTCCAGGCCCAGCCGGGCACCCGGACGGTCCAGGGTGAGCTCGAAGCCGCGCTGGCTCCGCTCTCCGGCGGAAGCCGGGTGCGGGTCGACGCGGCGGGACGGACCGACACGGGCGTCCATGCGGCAGGCCAGGTGATCGCCTTCACCTACCGCGGGTCGCTCGGGGTGGCGGAGCTCGGCCGGGCGCTCGATGCGCTCCTGCCGGAGGACGTCGCGGTCCGGGACCTCCGGCGCGTGCCGGCCGGGTTCCACCCTCGATATGCGGCGCGGTATCGGGAGTACCGCTACACCGTCTGGAACGGGCCGCGCAGCCCGCTCCGCGAGCGCCTTGCGCTCGGGGTGCGGACCCCGCTCGACACCGCCGCGATGGCGCGGGCCGGGTCGGTCCTTCGAGGGCCGGCACGACTTCTCCGCTTTCGGGGCGGCGGACCGGCAGCCGGTTCGGACCCTTCACCGGGTCCGGGTCCGGAAGGATGGCCCGCTCGTGACGATCGACGTCAGGGGCGATGCCTTCCTTCGCCACATGGTCCGGCGGATCGCCGCGGCGCTCATCCTGGTGGGACGCGGCGAAGTCGAAGAGTCGGCTGTGGCCGCGGCGCTCGCGTCGAGGACACCGGCCTTCAACGGGGCAGTTGCCCCGGCGAAGGGACTCTGCCTGCGGCGTGTCGTCCTGGGACGGACCGCCAGGGAGATGAACGGAGACAGATGACCACGAAGACGTACACGCTCCGAGAGGCGGAGATCGACCGACGCTGGTACGTCGTCGACGCGACGGACGAGACGCTCGGCCGGCTTGCGTCGCGGATCGCCCGCGTCCTCGAGGGCAAGAACAAGCCGACCTACACGCCGAACCTCGACTCGGGCGACCACGTGATCGTGCTCAATGCCGGGAAGGTCGCCGTCTCGCGGGACAAGCTGACCTCCAAGGTGTACGCGCGCCACAGCGGCTATCCGGGCGGCTACAGGGAGGAGACCCTCGGGCACCTCCTGGAGCGGCGCCCGGAAGAGGTGCTCCGGCGCGCGGTGAAGGGGATGCTGCCGCACAACCGCCTGGGCGCGAAGCAGCTCCGCAAGCTGAAGATCTATGCGGGCCCGGACCATCCGCACGAGGCCCAGCAGCCCGAGCCGCTGGCCTGACGAGGAGCACGCCCCGAATGACCACTTCTGCCTACTTCCAGGGCACCGGACGCCGCAAGACGTCCGTGGCCCGCGTTCGCCTCATGGCCGGCGAGGGCGAGATCGTCGTCAACGGCCGCTCGCTCGAGCAGCACTTCGGCAACGCGATCTCCGAGGGCGACCTGCGGATGCCGTTCCGGGTCACCGGGACGGAGGGTCGCTTCAACGCCCTGATCAAGGTCGAGGGCGGCGGCGTCACCGGCCAGGCGGGCGCGATCCGCCACGGCATCGCCCGGGCCCTCCTCACCGTGGACCCCGAGGGCTATCGGCTGCCGCTCCGCCAGGCCGGCTTCCTCACCCGCGACCCGCGGATGAAGGAGCGCAAGAAGTACGGCCTCAAGCGGGCCCGCAAGGCGCCGCAGTACACGAAGCGTTGACCAGGCGGGCGCCCCGCGACGGGGCGCCCGTTCTCTTCCCGGTCCGGGAGCCGGCGGCGATGACCGAGACGCTCTTCGAGCGGTACAAGGAGGCCCTTCGGACCGGCCACGTGGCGGTCCTGCGGGGCCGTCTCGAAGACGCCGCTGTCGCCTACCGCGAGGCGATCTCGATCACGGCCGACCGCGCCGTGCCGCGAACGGCCCTGGGCGGCGTCCAGCTCCGGCTGGGCGATCCGCGGGAGCCCTCGACGCCTTCGACGGCGCCCTGGCGCTCGACCCCGACGACGATGCGTCCCTCGGCGGCCGGGCGCAGGCGCTCGTCGTCCTCCGGCGGACGGCCGAGGCCGCCGTCGTCTACGACCACCTCGCCGACGTGCGAGCCGCGCACGGACGGCTGCCGGATGCCGCCGAGGCCGCCCGCCGGGCGCTCGCCATCGAGCCGACCGACGAGCGGCGCGAACGACATGCTGCCTCGTGGCGGAGCTGCGTACGACCGCCGGCGAGCGGGCGCCGCGGGCGCAGCCGCGCCGTCGGCGGCCGAACCGGCCGATCGGGAGCTGTCAGGACGGCACGACGCCGAGCCCGAGCCCGGCGGGGACGCTGGCCGGGCACCGCCCTCGACGAGGCCGGCGACGCCGAGGCGGACCCGCGCCGCCCGAGCCGCCGCCGGACCCGGAGGCGCTCGTCGTCGCGTTCGAGGAGGCGGCCGCCCGGGGCGACACCGCGAGTGCCGCGGTGGCGGCCCTGGCCGCGGCGCGCGCCCACCGGGCGGACGGCCGGATGGCCGCAGCCTTCGACGCGTGCCTGCTGGGGATCGGCGTCCGCCCCGGCGACGTGGACCTCCACCTGCTCCTCGCCGACCTGGCGGTCGATCACGGCTGGTCGGGCCAGGCCGGCGACGCCTACCAGCAGCTGCTGCGCCTCGCGGATCTCGACGGGGACGCCGCCGCGGCCGACCTCGTGCGGCGCACCGCGGCCGACTCGGCTGCCCGAGGACCCGCGCTTCGCTTCCGCAGAGCGGCTGACCGGCCGCCCGACCGGCAGCTGCGGTCGGGCTGCCGGGAGGGCCGGTGCTACACTCACCGGACGATGTGGGAGTTCCTCGAGTCGATCGGCGGCCAGGTCTCGCTGGCCACGCTCGTCGACATCGGGCTGACCGCCGTCGTCATCTACTGGGTCTTCAGCCTGATCCGCGGCACCCGGGCGGTCCGCCTCGTGATCGGGGTCAGCGTGATCCTCGTGATCTACGGCGTGGCCCAGGCAGCCGGGCTGCGCCTCTTCACCCAGCTCCTCCAGGCCGGGGCCGTCGTGGGCCTCTTCGCCCTCGTCGTCGTCTTCCAGCCCGAGCTGCGGCGGGGCCTCGAGCGCCTGGGGCGGGTGGGTTCGTTCGCCTGGCTCATGTCGCCCTCCGACCAGCGGGCGGCCGAGCGCGTCGCGGCCGCCGTTGCCCGGGCCGCGGCCCGCCTGGCGGCGGCGCGCAGCGGCGCCCTCATCGTCATCGAGCGCGAGACCGGCCTCGAGGAGATCGCCGAGACCGGCGTGATGATCCACGGCGACCTGACGGCCGACCTCCTCGAGGCGCTCTTCGTGCCCCGGGCGGCGCTCCATGACGGTGCGGTCATCGTGCGCGGCGAGACGATCCTCGCGGCCGGCGCGCTGCTGCCGCTCGCCGAGACGACCCTGCAGGCCGAGCGCTACGGCACCCGCCACCGGGCGGCCCTCGGGATCACGGAGCAGACCGACGCGATCGTCGTCGTCGTCTCGGAGGAGACCGGGCAGGCGAGCCTCGTGGAGCGGGCCCGGATCCGTCGGAACCTCGACGAGGCGCAGCTCGACCGGGCGCTGACCGCGCTCCTGCGCCCGGAGCGGCGCGGCGATGCGCTGCGCGACCGGCTGGGTCGTCCTCGCCCAGCTGCCGTCGGGCTGCGCCGCGCTGCCCTGGGCGACCTGGGCCGGACGGCGCGGGAGAGCGGCCCGGACGAGCCGCTCGACGACGCGCCGGGCGCGGCCGCCGGCGCGGGCGGCTGACCGGTCGTGCGCCAGGCCATCGCCTTCGTCTTCCGCAACTGGCCGCTCAAGCTGGCCGCGATCGTGCTCGCCTCGCTCCTGTATGCCGGCCTGATCGTGTCGGCCTCGGCCGAGACGTTCCAGGGCCGCATCCCCATCCAGCTGCTCAACCAGCCGCCCGACACGTTCGTGCTGGGACGACATCGAGGACGTGACCTCGGTCCGCTACCTGGCGATCGGCTCCGACCGCCCGCAGGTCACCGCGGCCAGCTTCACGTCACGGTGGACCTGGCCGACGTGGTCGCGATGCCCGGGGCGCCGAGCGTCAGCCTCCCGGTCGTGGTGCAATCGGTGGATCCCGCCATCCAGGTGATCGACTTCGCCCCGTCGCGGGTCGCCGTTCGCCTCGATCCGCTCGTGACCCGCGAGGTGCCGGTGCGACGTGGACCTCGGCACCGTGCCGCCGGGCCTCGACGTGCGCGAGCCGGTCGTCTCCCAGGATCCGGTGACGGTCTCCGGGCCCGATTCCGCGGTCCGGTCCGTGGCCGCGGCGCTCGCGCAGGTGCGCCTCGATCCGTCCGGGATCGACGTCAACGAGACCGTCGGGCTGCAGCCCGTCGATGCGCAGGGCGTGGTCGTCGGCGGCGTCGACGTCGAGCCGAGCACCGTGCGGGTCACGATCCAGATCGGGAGCCAGCTCTCGACCAGGACCCTGCCCGTGAACCCGGTGGTCACGGGCACGCCGTCGTCGTCGGTCGAGATCACCGCGGTCGAGGTCCAGCCGGCCCTCGTGACCGTGGAGGGTGACGCCGACGCGCTGGCCGGCCTCGTCTCGATCGACACGCGTCCGGTCGCGATCTCCGGTGCCACCGCCGACGTCGAGGCAACGGTCGGGCTCGACCTCCCGGAGGGCGTTGCCGCGCTCGGCGTCGACCAGGTGCAGGTGACGATCACGATCCGCCCCCGCACGGGCACCCGGACCTTCGAGGCCGGCGTCCAGGTCGTCAACGGCGGCCCGGACCTGGCCTACCGCCCGGCGATCGACCGCGTGCTCCTCACCGTGGGCGGGACGCTCGAGGCGCTCGACGCCGTCGATCCCGCGCGGATCGCCGCCCTCCTCGACGTCGCCGGGCTGGGTCCGGGGACCACCGCCGTGCCGGTGACCGCCCGGCTGCCCGGCCGGCGTCTCCTTCGTCGCGGCATCACCCCCGGAGGTGACCGTGACCGTGACTCCCGTGGCCACGCCGGCCCCGACCATCTCGCCAGCGACACTCCCCGCGGCGACCCCGACGCCGCCTCCCACGCCGGTCCCCTGACGATGGGACGCCTCTTCGGCACCGACGGGATCCGCGGCGTGGCCAACGTCGACCTGCGCCCGCCGCTTGCCTACGCGCTCGGGCAGGGCGGTCGCCCACGAGCTGGCCGGGCCGGGCGGAGCCCTGGTCGTCGGCCAGGACACGCGGCGCTCGGGCGGGATGCTCGCGGCGGCGATCGCCGCCGGCGCCGCGAGCATGGGAACGGACGTCCGGATCGCGGGAGTCCTGCCGACGCCGGCCCTGGCCTACCTGGCCGGCAGCGGGGCGTTCGCGGCGGGGATCATGGTCTCGGCCTCCCACAATCCGGCCGACGACAACGGCCTCAAGGTGCTCGACCGCGGGGGTCTCAAGCTCGATGAGTCCGGCGGAGGACGCGCTCGAGCAGCTGATCTGGCGGACGGAGGAGCTCGGCGGCCCGAGGAACGCCGGGATCGGGCGCGTCGCTGGACGGCGCCGGACCTGGTGGACCGCTACCGCGCCGACCGCCGGCGCCTGGCCGGCGGCGACCCCTGCGACCTCCACATCGTGCTCGACTGCGCGAACGGGGCCGGTGGAGTGACCGCGCCCGAGATCCTCGCCGCGACGGGCGCCCGGGTCGACGTGATCCACAACGAGCCCGACGGCGTCAACATCAACGACGGCTGCGGCGCCACCGCACCCGCCTCGCTGGCGGCCGAGGTCGTGGCCCGGGGCGCCGACCTGGGCTTCGCCCTCGACGGCGACGCCGACCGGCTCGTCGTGGTCGACCGCCACGGGCGGGTCGTGGACGGCGACCAGCTGCTCGGCGTCTGCGCGCTCGACCGCCTGGCCCGCGGGGCACTCCCGGGCGGCATCCTCGTCGTGACCGTCCTCTCCAACGGTGGCCTGGAAGTGGCGCTGCCGCCGCGGGCGGACAGGCTGGTCCGGACGCCCGGTCGGCGACAAGTACATCCTCGAGGGGATGCAGGTGACGGGGGCCGGCCTCGGCGGCGAGAAGAGCGGCCACGTGATCGTCCTCGAGCACGCGACCTCCGGCGACGGCCTGGTCACGGGCCTCGAGCTCCTCTCGATCCTGGGCCGCGCCGGTCGCCCCATCGACGAGCTCGCCGCCGCCGTCCCGCTCTTTCCCCAGGAGCAGCGCGCGGTTCCGGCGCAGCGCAAGGAGCAGTGGGAGGCGGACCCGGTGCTGGGCGCGGCGATCGCGGCCGCGCGCGATCGGCTGGGCGCCGGCGGACGGATCCTGGTCCGCCCGTCGGGGACCGAGCCCGCCCTGCGGGTGATGATCGAGGGCGCCGATCCGGCGCTCGTCCGCGAGCTGGCGGACGAGCTGGCTGCGCTGGCGGGCGAGCGCCTACACTGATCGCCTTCGGGGCGTCGGCGCGGACGCGCCGGTCAGCAGAGGTGGGTTCGAACGGCATGTGCGGGATCGTCGGCTACACAGGACCTCGCGCGGCCGGCCCGATCCTGATGGAGGGGCTGCGCCGCCTGGAGTACCGCGGCTACGACTCGGCCGGGATCGCCCTGGTCACCGAGGCGGGCGAGCTCTTCGTCGAGAAGAGGGCCGGCAAGCTCGCCAACCTCGCGACGGCCCTCGAGGATCGGACCCCCAACGCCGGCATCGGGCTCGCCCACACGCGCTGGGCCACGCATGGCCGGCCGAACGACCTGAACGCCCACCCCCACGTGGACTGCACGGGCGAGATCACGGTCGATCCACAACGGGATCATCGAGAACTTCGGCGAGCTGCGCGACGGCCTGGAGGCGCGCGGCCACGCGCTGGCCTCCGAGACCGACACGGAGGCCCTCGCCCACCTCGTCGAGGAGGCCTATCACGGCGACCTCGCCGCGGCGGTCCGCGACGCCCTGGCCCGCGCCCACGGCGCCTACGCCATCGCGGTCATGCACCGTCGCGAGCCGGACCGGCTCGTCGGCGCCCGGATGAACGTGCCCCTCGTGGTCGGGCTCGGCGACGGCGAGACGTTCCTCGCCTCGGACGTGGCCGCGATCCTCGCCCACACGACCGCGCGTCGTCTTCCTCGAGGAGGGCGACGTCGCCGACCTCCGGCCCTGGGGGATCTCGGTCACCGACGTCGCGGGCCGGCCCTGCGAGCGGGACGTGACGGAGATCACCTGGACGGCCGAGGCGGCCGAGAAGGGCGGCTTCGAGCACTTCATGCTCAAGGAGATCCACGAGCAGCCCCAGGCGCTCCGGCAATGCCTCGCGGGCCGGGTGGCGCCCGACGGGACGCTCCGGATCGACGAGCTGGCCCCGCTCGCCGACGTCCTGCCGACGATCACCCGGGTCGAGCTCGTCGCGTGCGGCACCGCGTCGTACGCCGCGCTCGTCGGGCGCGGCCCTCATCGAGCGCTGGACGGGGCTCGCGGCGCGGGTCACCGTCGGGTCGGAGTTCCGGTACAGCCCGCCCCCGCTCGATGCCACGACCCTCGTGATCGCGGTCACCCAGTCGGGCGAGACGGCCGACACGATCGCCCCGACCCGCCACGCGCGCGAGCAGGGCTGCCCGATCGTGGCCGTGACGAACACCGTCGGCTCGGCGATCACCCGCGAGGCCGACGCGATCCTCTTCCTCCAGGCCGGCCCCGAGATCGCGGTGGCGGCCTCGAAGACCTTCACGACCCAGGTGGCGACCCTCGTCATGGTCGCCGCGGCGATCGCCCGGGCCCGCGGGACGCTGGCCCCCGCGGACGAGCGCGAGCTCGTCGCCGCCCTGCGCGCCCTGCCCGACGCGGCCCAGCGGGCGCTCGACGCGAACGCCGGGATTCGCGACCTCGCCCGCCGCTACGTGAACAGCCGTGGCTTCATGTTCGTCGGGCGCGGCACCTCGTACCCGGCGGCCCTCGAGGGCGCCCTCAAGCTCAAGGAGGTCAGCTACGTCCACGCCGAGGGCTATGCGGCGGGCGAGCTCAAGCACGGGCCCATCAGCCTCCTCGACGCGGAGTGCCCGCTCGTGGCCGTGGCCACCCGGTCGGCCGTCTACGAGAAGCTGATCAGCAACGTCATGGAGGGTCGGGCCCGCGACGCGCGCGTCATCGCCGTCGCGACCGAGGGCGACACCCAGATCGAGCGGTTCGCCGACGACGTCCTGTGGGTCCCGGACACGCTGGACGCCCTGAGCCCGATCCTGGCGATCATCCCCCTGCAGCTCTTCGCCTACGAGATGGCGGTCGCCCGGGGCACGGACGTCGACCAGCCGCGCAACCTCGCCAAGTCGGTGACGGTCGAGTAGGCGGGCGATGGACGGATCGACGCCGGTCTCGGCCGGCATCGCGGAGCTCGGCCTCGACATCATCCGGGTCGAGCGGATCCGCGAGGCGCTCGAGCGCTTCGGCGATCGGTTCGTCGGGCGGGTCCTGACGCCGGCCGAGGCGCGCTACGTGCGCGGCCGCCCCGAGACCTTTGCGGGCGCTGGGCGGCGAAGGAGGCGGTCAGCAAGGTCCTCGGCCTCGGCGTCCGCGGCATCGGCTGGCGGGACATCGAGATCGAGCGGCTCCCGACGGGCCAGCCGGCGGTCCGGCTCCATGGGCGGGCGGCCGCGCGGGCCGACCAGCTCGGCCTGGAGCGCGTGGCGGTGAGCATCACCCACGAGCGGGAGTACGCCCTGGCCGTCGCCTTCGGCATCCGCAGCGCCGGCGGGCGGTATCTCCTCCCGCCGGACATCGACGCCCAGCTCGACGAGCGCGAAGCGGCGTTGCGGAGGCGGATGGAGCGGCTGCGGGCCCTGGCCGCGGAGGCGGCGGCGCTCGAGACCGCGCGCGGCGGACCGGCGTCGGGCAGAGGCGAGGCGCTGGCGGAGCGTCGCGATGACTGATCTCGAGCGGCTCGACGACCGGATCGCAGCTCTCCTCCTGCCCGCGCGGCCCGTCCGCGGGCACAAGGGGACGTTCGGGAAGCTCCTCGTCCTCGCCGGCTCGCTCGACTACGCAGGCGCCGCCCTCCTGGTCTGCCGGGCGGCGGGCCGGGCCGGTGCCGGCCTCGTGACCCTCGCCGTGCCCGAGTCCCTCCAGCCGCTCTTCGCGGCCAAGGTCGTGGAGGCGACGACGATGCCCCTCGTCGAGGACGACGTGGAGGAGGTGGACCCAGAGCCCGCCCTGGCCCGGATCCTCGACCACGACCACGACGCCCTCGTCATCGGGCCCGGCCTGCGCCCCTCGCTCGCGACGGGCGAGCTCGTCCGGGGCGTGCTCGGGCCGGCCGGCGGCGAGGACGCCTGCCCTGCGGTCGTCGACGCCGAGGCCCTGCGGACGCTCGCCGCCGAGGACGGCTGGTGGGAGGGCGTGCGCCGTCCGTCCGTCCTGACGCCCCACGCCGGCGAGTTCGCCCGCCTCCGCGCTGCCTCCGGCATCTCGCCCGGCGCCGACGGCGACCTCAACGACGGACGACGAGGCGCGCGCGCGACGCTGCCCTCGATGCCGCCGCCACCTGGGGCCACGTGGTCGTGCTCAAGGGCGCCCACACGGTCATCGCCGCCCCGGACGGGTCGGGTGCGGTCGCGCCGTTCGAGAACCCGGGCCTCGCGACCGGCGGGACCGGCGACGTCCTGGCCGGGACCATCGGGGCGCTGCTCGCCCAGGGTCTCGCGCCGTACGCCGCAGCGCGCCTCGGCGTCTACCTCCACGGCATGGCCGGCGAGGCCGTCCGGGCCCGGGTGGGCGACGCGGGGATCCTCGCCGGCGACCTGCCCCTGGAGGTGGCGCTCGCGCGACGGCGGCTGGCCGGCGACGCGGCACGTCGAGCCGGCGACGGGCCGCGTCGGCTTCGGCAGCCGGGACGGCGCCGGCCCCGGCCGCGACGCCCGGTGACGGCCCCGGTCCGACGCCGGCGGGCCGAGCCCGGACGGCATCGACGCGCGCCTCCGGACCGCCGGCCTGCCGCCGCTTCCCCGGACGGCCTGGCTGGAGGTCGACCTGGACCGGCTCGCGGGCAACATCGCCGCGATCCGGGCCGGCCTGCCGCCCGCGGTCACGGTGGAGGTGGTCGTCAAGGCCGACGCCTACGGTCATGGCGCGGTCCCGGTCGCGCACGCTGCGCTGGCGGCCGGCGCCCGGGGCCTCTGCGTGGCCACCCTCGACGAGGCCCTCGAGCTGCGGGCGGCGGGGATCTCGGGGCCGATCATGGTCCTCTTCCAGGTCCCGACCGACGGGGCCGTGGTGGCGGCGCGCGCGGGCGTGGCGATCGCCGCCGGTGACCTCGGCCTGGCTCAGGGAGGCGATCACCGCCTATGCGGCGTCGCGCCGGCGGGCCCGCCGCGCGATCCCGGACCTCGAGATCGAGCTGGCCCTCGAGACGGGCCTCGGCCGTGACGGGCTCACGATCCCGGAGGCGATCTCCGCGGGCCGGCTCATCGCCACGGCGCCCGGCGTCGTCCTGCGAGGCGCGTGGTCGCACCTCCAGGCGCCGGCCGACCGGGCCCGGACCGAGGGGCAGGTCGAGCGCTTCGCGGCCGCCGTGGAGGCGCTGCGGGGTGCCGGGATCGCCGTCCCGCACCGGCACCTCCTGGCGTCGGGCGGGATCCTCGCGGTCGAGCGGCTCGTTGGCGGGGAGCGCCCGGTATTCGACGGGCTGCGGGTCGGGCTGGCCGCGTACGGCATCGTCCCCGACGGCCTGGCCATCGGATCGGCCGCAGCCGGGATCCACGCCGGCCTCCGCCCCGTCCTGTCGCTGCGAGCCCGGCCCATCAGGGTGGCGGACCTCCCCGCGGGCACCGGCATCAGCTACGGGCCATCGTTCGTCACGGCCCGCCCGAGCCGGATCGCCACGCTTCCGCTGGGCTATGCGGACGGTTGGGCGCGCTCCCTCTCGAACCGGGCGGCAGCCCTCGTGCGCGGTCGCCGCGTGCCGCTCGTGGGCAACGTGGCGATGGACGCCGTCATGGCGGACGTCACCGACGTCCCGGGCCCGCCCGTGACCGCCGCCGACGAGTTCGTCCTCCTCGGTGCCCAGGGCGGCGACGAGATCACCGCCCTGGAGCTGGCGCAGGAGCGCACCACGATCACCTGGGAGGTTGTCGCCGCGATGTCCCGCCGCCTACCCCGGGTGTACACTGCGCGGGCCGTGCCGGTCGGCATCCGTACGCTCACCGAGGATCGGGGGACATGGCGCAGCTTGCGCTCTGGAACGGCGACATCTGCGACCTCGAGGTCGACGCGATCGTGAACCCCGCGAACGTCACGCTCTGGATGTCCACCGGCGTCGCCGGCGCGATCAAGCGCCGCGGGGGCGACGCGATCGAGTTCGCCGCGGTGCGCCAGGCACCGGTGGCGCTCGGCGACGCGATCGTGACCGGCGCCGGGGCCCTGGGCGCGCGCTGGATCATCCATGCCGTGTCGCTCGACCACGAGCGGCGCACCAGCGCGTCCGCGATCGAGCGGGCCGTCCGGAGCGCGCTCGCTCGCGCCCACGAGCTGGGCGTCGAGACGCTGGCCATTCCGGCGCTCGGCACCGGCGTGGGTGGCTTCCCGCTTCGCCGAGGCCGCCCGGATCACGGTGGCCGCGGTCCGCGCGGACGCGCCGCGCCTGCCGCGCCTGCGGACCATCACCTTCGCGCTCCGTGGCCTGGCCGCGTACGAGGCGTTTCGCCAGGCGCTCGCCACTCCCGAGGCGGCCGGCGCGCAGGCCGCGGGCGGTCGCACGTGACCGGGAGCGCGGGAGCCCTCCCCACGCCCGAGCAGCGCGCCGAGCTCGTCGAAGAAGTGGCCCGCGAGATCCTGCTGCACGGCATGACGGCCCCGGCCGTCCTCTTCCTCCAGGCCAGCATGCCCGACGGGAGTGCTGCCGGGCAGCGCGATGCTCTTCTTCGACCCCGTCCTCCGCCGTGTCTTCGGCGGCGAGAACGCGCCGGGCCGCGCGATCCTCGCCGACGACCTCGGGATCGAGCAGCTCATCGACCGCCTCGAGGAGCTCGACGAGGACCTGAGCTGGGACGCGTGACCGACGCCGCGGCCCCCGGGAGCCGGACGGGAGCCGCGCCGGCTCGCTCGACGGGAGCCGCCCGCGACGCCTTCGTCACCCTCGATCGCGGGACCGCGACCTCCGCCGCGGCCATCGTCGCCCGCGTGGATCGTCGCTGGCGGCTGCTCGCGGCAGCGGCCGTCCCGACGATCGGGGCGCCGGCGTCGGGGGCGCCGGGTACCGACCTGCTCGGCGCGCTTCTCGCGGAACGCATCCGGGACGCCGACCCGGCGCTGGCGGACGATCTCGGGCTCGGCGCCCCGGGGACGCTGCCGCCCGCCGCTCGAAGCCTTCGGGAGCTCCTGCCGCCGAGGCGGTCGTCCTGGCCGCCACCGAGGCCACCCGCCAGCGCCTCGAGGCCGATGCGAACGCCGCCGGCTGGCGCGCGACGGGGGCCAGCGCCGAGCGCGTCGACCCGCTCGAGATGACGCGTCTTGCGACCCGCCCCAACGTCGCAACCCTGATCGTCGGGACGGGTGACCCGCCCACCTCCGACGAGCGTGACCTGGTCGGCGAGCTCGTGGCGCTCGCCGCGGCGTGACCGAGCGGCGCCCGGGGCTGTCGATCGTCCTCGTCGGCGCTGCGGTCGCGCGGGCCTCGGGCTTCCCCCTCGGGACCGAGGTGGTCGCGGTTCCGCGACCCGATGCCGAGGGGGACCTCCACCTTCGCGCGCTGCTCGCGGCACGCCGCGCCGGCCCCGCCGACGCACGCCACGCCCTGGTTGCCGCGACGGCCACGCTCGCCGAGGTGCTCGATCTCCGGGTCGAGCTGCTCGAGGTGGGCATGAGCGGCGCCCTGCGCGCCCGGGCCGAGCCCGGCGCGGAGCCGGGCGCTCCCGTCCGGATCGCAGCCGTCGAGGCGCCGTCCGCCGTGCTCGGCCTCGTGGACGACGACGCTGCCCTCGATCGAGTCGAGGCGTGGGCGACCCTCGGCGTGGACCGGGCGCGCCTGCGCGACCGACTCGCCGAGCTGCGCCTCGCCCCGTGGGCCGACCTCGGCGGCGACGGCGCCCTCCTGCGCGCGGCGGCGCTCCGGGCCGTCGCTCGAGCGGCTGGTCGCGGCGACCGCCGAGCTGGACGGCTCGCCTCCCGACCTCGTGATCCTCGCCGGAGGGGCGTGGTCGTCGATCCCGGCCTCCGCCGCCCTGCTCGTCCTTGCCGACGCGGTTCGACGACCGGGCGTCGTCCAGGTCGCCCTCGATTCCGCCCGCCTCCTGGCCCCGCTGGGGACCATCGAGGACGCCGCCGAACGCGCCCGTGATCCTCGGCGACCTCGTGCCCGACGCACTCGTGCCCCTCGGCACCCTCGCGATCGCCCGCGGCGTTCGGACGGGACGCCAGGTCGGACAGCTCCGCATGGCCGTCGGTGACGCGCCCGTTGACCTCCAGCTCGCGGGTGGCCGCCTGGCACTCGTGGACCTGCCGCCGGGCCAGTCCGGCGCTGTCGAGCTCGCCTTCCGGGCCCCGGTGGACCTGGGCGTGCGGGGCAAGCGGTTCGCGCTGCGCGCGACGGGCGGGCTGGCCGGCTTCGTCGTGGATCTCCGGGACGTGCCGCTCCGGCTCCCTGAGCGGACCGAGGCCCGGCGCGATGTGCTGGGGAGCTGGGAGGCGGCCCTCTGGCCGGAGCGCGACTCGTGAGCGGCTCTCCCTTCGTCGCGGTTCGGCCGCTCCTGGTCGCCGAGCCGCGCGTCCGCATCCGCCTGCTGCCCGGCGACCGGATCGTCGCGACCGCGGGCGCGACCGTGGCTGCGGGGGACCTGCTGGCGGAGCGGGTGCGGGAGCCACGGCTGGTGGAGGTCGACGACGATCGCAGCTCGGTCACGTCGCGCCCGGGGGCATGGATCGCCGCGGAGCCCGCGCGGCACGGAACCGCGCCGGCCGGCGAGCTGCTCTTCGAGCACGGGGGCCGGCGCCGGATCGCGACTGGGCCGCACCCGGACCTCGTGACGGCGCCGGCGGCCGGCACGGTGGTCGAGATCCGCCCCGGGGTCGAGATCGAGCTCCAGCTCGAGGGTGTCGGGATTCCCGGGCGCCGAGCTCCTCGGCGATCCGGGTCACGGTCGCCTGGCGCTGCTCCCCGGCGACGGCGACGGACGGATCCCGCTCGAGGTCGGCCCATGCCGGCGCGATCATCGTCTTCCCCGGTCGGGCCGACGCGGAGACGCTGACCCGGGCCCGGGCGATGGGGATCGCGGGAGCCGTGGTGCCGGCCCTCGCCGAGCGCGATCGGCGCGACGTCGCCGCGTCGGAGGTTCGCCAGCGGGCGGGGCTCCACCGACTCGCCCCCTTCCCCGTCCTGGTCCTCGACGGCTACCTCCGGCGGGCGCTCGCCGGTCCGATGCGCGAGATCCTCGCCAGCCTGGCCGGATCGGAGGTCGGCCTCGTGGCGGGTCCACCGCTGCTCGTGACGGCGAGGGCGCCCGGCGACCTGCCCCTGCCGGACCCGGACCGCGTGCGCGTGCGGGGCGGCCCCGAGGTCGGGCGCGAGGGCCGGTTCGCCGGGCTCGTCGGCCCCCGTCGCCTTCCGGGCGGGATCGTGGTCGAGACGGCGAGGGTCGTCCTCGACGACGGGCGCGAGGCGATCGTCGCGATCGGCGACCTGGAGCGATTCGCCTGACGTCGGCCGCGCCGCTCGCGACGGCGCCGCGGGGCGCCGTCGCGCCCGGGCGCTTCGGGTAGGCTCTTGTCGTGACCGCGCCCCGCACCGCCGTCCGGCGGACCTGCCGCTCGCCCGCCGCCACGCGCGCCCTCGGGGCGCGCCTCGGCGCGGCGGCCCGCGCGGGCGACGTGATCGCCCTCGACGGCCCCCTCGGCGCCGGCAAGACGGAGCTGGCCCGCGGCATCGCCCGGGGCCTGGGCGTCGCGGAGCCCGTGGCTTCGCCCACGTTCATCCTCGTCGCCGAGCACGAGGGGCGCGTCCCGCTCTTCCACGTGGACTGCTACCGGGTGGCAGGCCCGGCCGACGCCCTCGCCGCCGGGATCCTCGACGACCGCGCCGCCGACGGCGTCACGGTGATCGAGTGGGCCGAGCGCCTCGCCGGCGCGCTCCCTGCCGGGCCGCCTCGAGGTGGCGATCGACGGCGCCGGCGACGGTCCGCGGGCGCTGGTCCTCCAGGCGACGGACCCGCGCCACGCCCTCCTCCTGGAGGCACTGGCGTGACGGGGCGCGTCGATCGCCGATCGGCCCCGCCGGTCCTCGTGATCGAGACCGCCACGACGCGGGCCCTCGTGGCCCTCGGCACCCTCGACGGGGAGCTGCTGGCGGTGGACGAGTGGGAGGCGGGCCACCGCCACGCGGAGGAGCTGCTCGTGCGCGTGGCGCGGCTCCTGGCGGGCGCCGGGATCCGGCGCCCGGTACCGGGGACGCTGGCCGGGATCGCGGCCGGCACCGGCCCCGGGGGATTCACCGGGCTACGGGTTGGCCTGGCGACCGCGCACGGGATTGCGCGGGCCGCCGCGACGCCGTTGGTCGGGATCCCGACGGGACTCGCCCTGGCCGCCGCGGCGCGGGTCGGAGGCGCCGTGGTGCCCGGCGCGGAGGTCGCCCTCCTGCTGCCGGCCGGCCCGGCGGGCCGCTACCTCGTGCTCGAGGGGCAGGCGACCCTCGTCCCCGCCGATGACGCAGCCGCTGCACCGCTGTCCGCCGCCCTGCCGCCCGGGGCGGTGCTCGTGGCCGTCGACCTGGCCGGCCGCGCGCCCGACGAGGCAACCGTGCGCGGGGAGACGGCCCGGGCCGGCCTCGCAGCCGCGCTCGTCGCCCTCGGCGCGGCGCGCCTGCGCACGGGGGCCGACGACGGGGCGAGTCTGGCGCCCGAGTACGTGACGATGCCGCGCGGCGTGCCTGCCGCGGCGGGGGAGGTCGCATGGTTGCCCGCCCGCCCGTGAGGCTCGTCGTCGACCGGATGACCCACGCCGACCTGGCGGTCGTCCAGCAGATCGAGAAGGTCAGCTTCACGACGCCCTGGCCCTCGTACGCCTACCGCAACGAGCTGGAGACGAACCGGCTGGCCCACTACCTCGTGGTGCGGGCGGGCCGCGAGGTCATCGCCTACGCCGGGATCTGGCTCATGGTCGACGAGGCGCACGTGACGACCTTCGCCGTGGCCCCGGCCTGGCGCCGGCAGCGCGTCGGCGAGCGCCTCATCCTGGCCCTCCTCGACCTCGCCATCGCCCGCGGGGCGCGGGAGGCCACGCTCGAGGTCCGCCTCTCGAACCTGGGCGCCCGCCGGCTCTACGAGAAGTACGGCTTCCGGCCGGTCGGCATCCGGCCCCGCTACTACAGCGACGACCACGAGGACGCGCTGATCATGACCACCGAGCCGCTGGCGGACCCGGCGATGGTGGCGCGTCTCGCCGTGCGCCGGGCCGAGCTCGAGGCGGCACCCGCACCCGAGGGCCCCGGATGAGCGGCGGGCTGCTCCTGGCCATCGAGTCGTCGTGCGACGAGACCGGCGTCGCCCTCCTCGACGGGCCGCGCCGGATCGTGGCCCAGGCCGTGGCCAGCCAGGTTGCGCTCCACGCCGGGGCCGGCGGCATCGTCCCCGAGCTGGCCGCCCGGGCGCACCTGCGCTGGCTCGACCCTTCGCTCGACGAGGTCCTCGCCGACGCAGGGGCCACGCTCGCGCGACGTGGGCTCGGTCGCCGTCACCGCCGGGCCCGGCCTCGTCGGCTCGCTGCTCGTCGGCCTCTCGTACGCGAAGGCGCTCGCCTGGGGGCTCGACGTGCCGCTCGTCGGGGTCAACCACCTCGAGGGCCACCTGTACGCCGCGTGGCTCCTGGATCCCGGCGAGCCCGAGCGCCCGGAGCCGGCCTTCCCGCTCGTGGCCCTCGTCGTCTCGGGCGGCCACACCTTCCTCGTCGAGATGCGCGACCACCTCACCTATCGCCTGCTCGGCGAGACGGTCGACGACGCGGCGGGCGAGGCCTTCGACAAGGCCGGCCGGCTCCTGGGCCTCGGGTATCCGGGCGGTCCGGCGATCGCGCAGGCCGCCCGGGAGGTCGCAAGCCGGGCCGGCAGCCCGGCCGACCGGCTTCCACGGGCCTGGCTCGGGGACTCGTACGACTTCAGCTTCTCGGGGCTCAAGACGGCCCTCCGGCGCCTCGTGGAGGCGGAGCTGGCCGCTGCCGGGCTTCCCTCGACGGAGGCCGGGGGTCGCCTCCCGGAGGATCGCGTCGTCGCGCTCGCCGCGGCGTTCCAGGAGAGCGTCGTGGACGTCCTGGCCACGAAGACGCTGCGGGCGGCGGAGGCGCTCGGCGCCCGGACGATCGTCGTGGGTGGCGGCGTGGCATCGAACGAGATGCTCCGCGCGCGCCTGGCGGCGGGGGCGGCCGACCGTGGAGTCGACCTCGTGATCCCGCGGCCGGGACTGTGCACCGACAACGGGGCGATGATCGGCGCCGCCGGCGCCCGGCGCCTCGCCGCGGGCGAGACGGCCGGGCCCGACCTGGGCGCGCGCGCCTCGTGGCCGCTGGCGCGACCTCGCCGGCACGCCGGACTCGCGCCGCCCGCCCACCCGCGGAGGGGCGGCCCGCGCCTACGCCCGCGCCCGGGACGCGGAGGCGGACGCCGCCGGCCGGGGGACGGGATGACGCGCGCCCCCGATCCGCCTCGACCCGGCCGCCGTGCGGACGACGCTCCGCGAGGCGGGGATGCGCGCCCAGCGCCGCTTCAGCCAGAACTTCCTGGTCGACGTGGACGTGCTCGAGGCGATCCTGGCGGCGGCGGCCCCGACGCCCGATCGCCGCGTGCTCGAGATCGGCCCGGGGCTCGGGATCCTCACGGGCGGCCTGCTGGCCGCCGGGGCCCGGGTGACCGCCGTCGAGATCGACCGCGGCATGGTCGCCCACCTGCGCGGTGCATTCGCCCTGGAGCTGGCCGCAGGTGCCCTCACGCTCGTCGAGGGCGACGTGCTCGACCAGGACCTCGCCGCCCTCGCGACGCCCCCGTACGACGTGGTCGCCAACCTCCCGTATCACGTGACGAGCCCGGTGCTCCACCGGCTGCTCGGAGGTGAGGCCGGGCCGCGCCCCGAGCGCTGCGTCCTCATGGTCCAGCGCGAGGTGGCGGAACGCGTGGCCGCCCCGCCCGGCTCGATGAGCTACCTCTCGGTCTTCGTCCAGTACCACGCCGTCCCGACGGTCGTGCGGCGCGTTCCCCGCGACGCCTTCGAGCCTGCGCCGGAGGTGGAGTCGGCGGTGCTGGCCCTCGACGTACGCGCCGCGGACACCCCCGGGCGCCTCCCGCCCGCGATGGAGGACGACCTCTGGCGCCTCGTCCAGGCGGGGTTCCGCGAGCGGCGCAAGATGCTCCACAACGTGCTGCCGCGGCAGCTGCCGATCGACCCGGCGACGATCGCGGCGGCGCTGGCCGAGGTGGGCATCGCCGGCGATCGGCGTCCGCAGACGCTCGGAGTGGGGGAGTGGATCGCCCTCCTGGGGGCGCTCGGGCCGATTCCCGCCGACCGCCGGGGCCGTCGCGCGGAGGGCGCGCCGTGACCGCCCCGCGCGGACGCGTCACGCCCGTCGTGCGCGTCACGCCCGTCGTGCGCGTCGCGCCCGCGAAGCTGAACCTGACGCTGGCCGTCGTGGGGCGCCGGCCGGACGGGTTCCACCTGCTCCACTCGGTGATGGTCACCCTCGACCTGGCCGATCGGCTCACCCTCGACCCGGCCTTCGGCCCGGCCGATCGCCTCCACGTGGTCGGGACCGCCTCGAGCGCGGCGCCCGATCTCGGTCCCGAGCAGGAGAACCTCGTCGTGCGCGCCATCGCGGCCGCCCGGGCGGCGATCCGGGCCGCCGGCGACGACCGGCCGCTGCCGGCGCTCGCCGTCCGCCTCGAGAAGCGGATCCCCGTGGCCGCCGGTCTCGGGGGCGGCTCGTCCGATGCGGTCGCCGCCCTCGACGGGGCGCTCGAGGCGTGGGGCGTTCCCGACCTCCTGGACGCGGGGACGCGCAGGGCCGTCGCCGCGTCGCTCGGTTCGGACTGCCCGTTCTTCGTGGAAGGCGGCTGGGCGGCCGTCGAGGGACGGGGCGAGCACGTGCGGCCGGTCCCGCCTCCCCGCGGCGGCTCCCTCGGCGTCGTCCTCGTGACCCCGGCGGTCGCGGTCCCGACGCGTGCGGCCTTCGAGCGCTACGCCGCGGGCGTCCGACCGGACGGCGCCGCGGCGCTCGCGTCGTCCACGCACCTCGTCGACGGAGCTGCAGGCCGGGCTCTCGACGTCGCTCTTCCTGGAGCGAGCCGGAGTGCTCGCGTTCGCCAACGACCTGGTCGCCGGCCGCCGCGGACCTCGTCCCCGATCTGACCGGGGCCCGCCGGGCCCTGTCTCGCCTGCTCGATCGGCCGGTGGGCCAGTCGGGATCAGGCCCCACGCTCTGGGCCCTGTCCGCCTCGAAGGCCGACGCGGTCGGGGACACAGCGGTCATCCGCGCGGCCCTCGCCGACGGCTCGATCACGTTCCCTGGCGACCGCCCGCCGTTCGTGGCGGCAGCCGCCCTCGTCGGCATTCCCCTCAAGCGTGCCATCCTGAGCACCCCAAGGAGGTTCCCATGCCCCGCACAGCCATCTCGACCCCGCTCGCTCCCGCCGCCCTCGGCCCCTACAGCCAGGCGGTGACGGCCGGCGGCTTCGTCTTCTGCTCCGGCCAGCTGGGCCTCGACCCGGCCACCGGCGACTTCGCCGGGCCGGACGTCGAGACCCAGGCCGAGCGCGCGATGACGAACCTCGCGAACGTCCTCGACACGGTCGGCTGCACCTTCGCCGATGTCGTGAAGACGACCATCTTCCTGGCCGACATGGCCGACTTCGCGGCCGTCAACGCCGTCTACGGCCGCTTCGCGACGTCCCCGCCGCCGGCCCGCTCCACCGTGCAGGTGGCTGCGCTGCCCAAGGGCGGGCGCGTCGAGATCGAGGCGATCGCCCGCCTCCGCGGGTAGCCCCGAGCTGAGCTGGACCGGCCCGCTCGTACGCGATGGCTCGCCGCGCGTCGTTTGACGAACCGGCGGGCCCGCCCCTACGATCCCCGGACCAGATGACATCAGATCCAGCCTCGCCGGCCGGCCGTCGCCCGGACCCGGAGCCCGCCACGCTCCCGGGTCGTGCCACCTGCCCCTGTTCCGATGACCCGTCCCGTCGCCGTGGTGCTGGCCGGCGGGCTCGGCACGCGCATGAGGTCGCGCCTGCCGAAGGTGCTCCATCCGGTCTGCGGCCGCCCGATGCTCGCCTACGTGCTGGATGCGGCGCGCGGTGCTACCGGGTCGGACCCCGTGGTGGTCTATTCGCCCGCCACGGCCGCCGTGCGGGACGCATTCGCGACCGGCGTCGTCTTCGCCCTCCAGGAGCGGCCGGACGGCACCGGCGACGCACTGCGCGCTGGTCTCACCGCCCTCCCGGCGGATGCCGGCGAGGTCGTCGTGCTCTCGGGCGACGTCCCCCTCGTCGAAGCAGACCTCATCGCGGGGCTCCTGGAGTGCCGTCGGCATGCAGGCGCGGCGGTGGCCCTCGTCTCGTTCGATGACCTGGGAGCCGGGCAGCCTCGGCCGCGTGATCCGCGCCGCCGACGGCGAGCGGGTCGCCCGGGTCGTCGAGGCGAAGGACGCCACCGACGGACGAGCTCGCAGTCGGCGAGGTCAACGCCGGCTTCTACGCCTTCGACGCGGCCTGGCTGCGCGGGGCGATCGCCCGCCTCACGCCCTCGCCGGTGACCGGCGAGCTCTACCTGACCCAGCTCGTCGATCTCGCCGTCGCGGACGGCCGGGCTGGTCGTCGCCTACGAGGCGGCTCGACGACGGGGCGCTCGACGGGATCAACGACCGCGTCCAGCTGGCCGAGGCCACGGTGGCGATGCGCGAGCGGATCAACACCGCCTGGATGCGAGGCGGGCGTCACGATGCTCGACCCGGCCACCGCGTTCGTCGACGCCGAGGTGGAGCTGGCCGCCGACGTCACCCTGGAGCCGAACGTCATCCTGCGCGGGCGGACGCGGGTGGGGGAGGGGACACGCATCGGCGCCGGCAGCCAGCTGCTGGACACGGTGGTCGGGCCGCGCTGCAGCGTGTGGGCCAGCGTCCTGGAGCACTCCGAGGTGGAGGAGGGGGCGACGATCGGCCCGTTCAGCCACCTGCGGCCGCGGAAGCTCGATCGGGCCGCGCGTGGAGCTCGGCAACTTCGCCGAGGTGAAGAACAGCCGCCTCGACGCCGGGCGTCAAGCAGCACCACATGAGCTACCTCGGGGATGCCCACGTCGGCGAGGGCACGAACGTCGGGGCCGGGACGATCACCGCCAACTACGACGGCGTCCACAAGCACCACACCGAGATCGGCAAGGACGTGTTCCTGGGCGTCGACACGATGCTGCGGGCCCCGATCACGCTCGGCGACGGGGCGCGAGACCGGGGCGGGCGCCGTGGTCACGAAGGACGTCCCGCCGGGCAAGCTGGCGGTGGGCGTCCCCGCGCGCCTTCGCGAGCCCGCGGCCGCCTGCGCCAGCTCCGACCCCGACCGCGGGCGACCCGCGCGGCCGCCGCCGACGATCCCGCTCGCCGACGCGTCACCTCCTCGCGGGGGGGCCGCCTGATGGGCTCCCTCACCGAGGTCGCGATCGTCGTCGGGCTGACCCTGCTCGCCGGCATCTTCGTGGCCGCCGAGATCGCCCTCGTCTCCCTGCGTCGGAGCCGCCTCGCCCAGCTCGTCGACGAGAACCGGCGCGGCGCCGCCCGGGTCCGCCGCCTGGTCGACGACCCGGCCCGCTTCCTCGCCGTCATCCAGATCGCGATCACCTTCATCGGCTTCCTTTCGTCGGCCGTCGCCGCCGTCGCCCTGACCAACGGGCTGGCCGATCTCATCGCCGGCATCGAGTGGCTGGAGGGGAGCGCCGAGGCGATCGCGCTGATCACCGTCACCGTCCTCCTCTCGCTCTTCTGCGATCGTCGTCGGCGAGCTCGTCCCGAAGGCGCTCGCCCTGGCCTACCCGGACCGGACGGCGCTCCTCCTGGCCGGGCCGGTCGACCTGCTCGGCCGCCTCCTCGCGCCCGTCGTCGCCGTCCTGACCTGGCTGACCCGGGTCATCGTGCGGCCGTTCGGCGCCCACGTGACGAAGGAGAGCCAGATCACCGCCGAGGAGCTCAAGCTCATCGTGGAGCGCGGCGGCGAGGAGGGGATCCTCGAGGCCGAGGAGGAGCAGATGATCCACGCGGTCATCGAGCTCGGCGAGCGCCGCGTCCACGAGGTGATGGTCCCGCGCATCGACATCGTCGGCATGGAGGCGGACGTCGACCTCGAGACCGCCGTTGACCGGATCGTCGAGGGCGGGCCACAGCCGGCTCCCCGTCTGGGAGGGCTCGGTCGACCACGTGCTCGGGATCCTCTACGCCAAGGACCTCCTGCCGTTCCTCAAGGCGGCGTCGGGCGAGCGTCCCTCGGTCCGGGCTCTCCTGCGGCCGCCGGTCTTCGTGCCCGAGTCGATGTCGATCGACGACCTCCTCCACGAGTTCCAGCGCCGCAAGGTCCACCTCGCCATCGTCGGCGACGAGTACGGCGGGACGGCCGGCCTGGTGACGATCGAGGATCTCCTCGAAGAGATCGTCGGCGAGATCCAGGACGAGTACGACGAGGAGGAGGAGATGGTCGTCCGCCTCGACGACGACCGGGTCCGCTTCGACGGGCGGGCCTCGGTCGACGAGATCGGTGACGCCTGGGACGACCTCGACCTCGAGGAGCTCCTGGAGGACCGCGACGAGTACGACACGATCGGCGGCCTCGTCTTCCACCGGATCGGCGGCGTCCCGAAGCCGGGCGACGTCGTGGAGCTGAGTGGCGTCACGATCACCGTCGAATCGACCGACGGGCGGCGCGTCGGGCAAGGTCCTGGTCACGCGCACGCGGGCCGGCAACGAGCAGGGGGACGACGGGGACCGCTGAGGCCGTCTTCGGTGGGGCTCGCAGCGCCCGCCGGGGTGGCGCTCGCGCCGGCGCCCTACGCGGAGATCACGCTCCGCATGATCTGCTCGAGCTTGGCCCGCGCCTCGGGCTGGACGACGCCGGCGGCGTCGAGCTGGGCGATCGCCTCGTCGCGCCAGCGCCGGGCCTCGGCGCGCGTGTAGTCCTGGGCGCCGGTCCGCTCGAGGATCGCCATCGCCTCGGCGATCTCGTCTGGCGGCGGGTTCGGCGTGGGCGTAGACGGCTTCGAGGCGCGCCCGGTCGGCGGGCGTCGCGTGCTCGAGGGCGTAGATGACGGGGAGCGTCTTCTTGTGCTTGGCGAGGTCGGTCGGCTCCTTGCCGGTCGCCTGCTCCCGGCCCCAGATCCCCAGCACGTCGTCGTTGAGCTGGAAGGCAAGGCCCAGGGCCCAGCCGAACTTGCGGTAGCGGGTGATGACCTCCTCGTCGTCGGTGGCGAGGAGCGCGCCGGCCTCGATGCTGGCCGAGATGAGGGCGGCGGTCTTGCGCCCGATCATGTCGTAGTAGAGGTCCACGGTCATCGTGAGGTCGTGCTCGCCGGTCCAGATGTCGATGTACTGGCCCTCGCAGAGGGCCAGGCACGTCTCGTCGTAGAGGCGCATCAGGCGGAGCACCTTGGCGTCGCTGAAGTCCGAGCTCCGTGAGCCGGTGGAGCGCGATCCGCGAGAGGACGAAGACGGCGTCCCCCGTGTTGATCGCCTGGGGAATCCCGTGGAGCGTCCAGAGCGTCGCCCGATGGCGCCGCTCGCGGTCGTTGTCCTCGATGTCGTCGTGGATCAGGCTGAAGTTGTGCCCCAGCTCCACGGCGGCGGCGCCCGGCAGGGCCGGAGCGTACTCGCCGGTGATCGAGGCGTACGCGAGCAGGCCCAGGAGCGGCCGCATCCGCTTGCCCGACGAGCCGGAGCCGTCGAAGCCCATGTGGTAGCGGACCATCTCGTACATGCCCCGGGTCGACGGATCGCGGTCGACCGCGAGGCGGAGGATCTCCGCCTCGACGTCGGCGATGAGCACGGGCAGGTCGAAGTCCAGGGGGGTCGGCACGGGCACGATGATAGCCCGCCGGCGCGCGGTGCCTTGTTCGCCCCATCAACGCATCGCCGGCCCGGGTGGTACGGTCCGGACGTGCCCGAGCGACGCCTCTACGTGACGGACGCCATCGTCCTCTCGCGCTTCGACTACGGCGAGGCCGACCGGATCCTCACGCTCCTGACCCCCGGCCTGGGCAAGATCAAGGCCATCGCGAAGGGGATCCGGCGGCCCACGAGCCGCATCGGCGGGTCGCTCGAGCCCCTCGCCGAGCTGCGCCTCCAGCTCGCGCGCGGGCGGACCTTCGACGCCGTGACGCAGGTCACGATGCTCCATTCGTGGCTGGGCCTCCACGATCGCCTCGAGGTCACGGCGACGGCCTGGTACTGCGGAGAGCTGCTGGACCGCTCGCTGGAAGAGCGTCACGCGGCCGAGCCGCTCTACCTGCTCCTGCGCCGGGCCTACGAGCTGCTCGACGCCGGGATGAACCCCGGGCGCGTGGCTCGCTGGTTCGAGATGCGCCTCTGCGACGAGCTGGGCGTCCGCCCGGAGGTGGATCGCTGCGTCGAGTGCGACCGGCTGCTCGAGCCGGGCGACGAGGTTCGCTGGATCCCGCGCCTGGGCGGCGTGCTGTGCCGGCGCCACGGCGGCCCGTCCGTGGCGGCGGCCGGGCTCTCGTCGGATGCGCTCAAGGTTCTGAAGGCGTACCAGCGCATGGACGTGGAGGCGCTGGCCGGCCTCCGGCTCCCGGGTGCCGTGGAAGCGGAGGTCGAGCGGGTGCTGGGCGAGTTCGTACGCCACGTGATGGAGCGCGACACGCGGTCACGGCGCTTCCTCGAAGAGGTGAAGGCCGGGTACGGCGCGCCCGCTCCGACGGGCGCTCGTGAGGTCCCGGCCGAACGGCTCGTGCCCGAAGCCGATGGAGGTACGCGATGATCGATCCCACGACCACGACCGGCGCGCGCGTTGCCGAGCGCCTGGAGCAGGAGGCCATCCTCTGGCTGACCACCGTGACCGCCGACGGCCAGCCCCAGGCCTCCCCGGTCTGGTTCCTGTGGGCCGACGGGGAGATCCTGCTCTACAGCCGCGCCGACACGCCCCGCCCGGCCAATGTTCGTCGCAATCCCCGGGTGGCGGCCACCTTCGACGGCAACGGTCGCGGAGGCGACGATCGTCTCGATCGAGGGCAAGAGCCCGGATCGTGCGGGACAACGCCGGCCCGGCCGACGTCCCGCCCGCCTACACCGACAAGTACGGCGCGCTGATCGCCGCCGAGGGATGGACGCTCGAGAGCTTCCTTGCGGACTACCCGGTCGAGATCCGGATCCAGCCCACCCGCGTCCGCGCCTGGTAGCGCGCGGTCCGCGCGGTGAGGCGCCGACGGCCGGCGACCGCGCGGCCGGGGGCGCCCGCCCGGTCACCGCGGCGAGGCGGCCGCCGGCGACCGCGCCCCGGCCTGCTACGATCCGCCGCGAACCCCTCCCGCCCGCGCATGCCACGCGCGGGCCAACCGTGGAGCCGAACCCCGTGACCGATCCCGCCTCCGACCCGAACGCAGTCGCCCCGTCCGTGCGCGAGCTCGAGACGATCGTCAGCCTGAGCAAGCGCCGCGGCTTCATCTTCCCCAGCTCCGAGATCTACGGCGGCATCAACGCCGTCTGGGACTACGGGCCCCTGGGCGTCGAGCTCAAGAACAACGTCAAGCGCGCCTGGTGGCGCTCCATGGTCCAGTCCCGCGACGACATCGTGGGCCTTGACTCCGGGATCCTCATGCACCCCCAGATCTGGGTCACGTCGGGCCACGTCGCGGAGTTCAACGACCCGATGGTGGAGTGCGCCGCCTGCAAGCGCCGCTTCCGCGTGGACGAGTTCGCCGGCGCCGAGGACCTCGGGCCGAAGGAGCTTCTCGATCCCGGCATCGTCGCCCGCCTGGGCCTCGTCTGCCCGCAACGACGGCGGCCCGCTCGGCGCGCCGCGCCGCTTCAACCTCATGCTCAAGACGTTCCTCGGTCCGGTCGAGGACGAGGCTGCGGTCGTCTACCTGCGCCCCGAGACGGCCCAGGGCATCTACGTGAACTACCGGAACGTGCGCGACACCGCCCGCAAGAAGATCCCCTTCGGGATCGCCCAGGTGGGCAAGGCGTTCCGGAACGAGATCAGCCCCGGCAACTTCGTCTTCCGGATGCGCGAGTTCGAGCAGATGGAGATGCAGTACTTCGTCCACCCGGACACCGCGTCGGCGCACTTCGAGGACGTGGCTTCCCCGCCGCAAGGCCTGGTACGAGGCCTACGGCGTTGCGCCGGAGCGCCTCCGCTTCCGCGAGCACCGGCCCGACGAGCTGGCCCACTACGCCAAGAAGGCCATCGACGTCGAGTACCGCTTCCCCTTCGGCTGGAAGGAGCTCGAGGGGATCCACAACCGGGGAGACTGGGATCTCGGCCGGCACGCGAAGGAGTCCGGCGAGAACCTCGAGTACTTCGACCCGACCACCGAGGAGCACTACATCCCCTGGATCATCGAGACGTCGGCCGGGGGCGACCGGGCCGCGTTCACCTTCCTCATCGACGCCTACCGGGAAGAGGAGGTCCGCGGCGAGAAGCGGGTCGTCCTGGGGCTGCACCCGGACCTCGCCCCGTACAAGGTGGCGGTCCTGCCGCTCCTGAAGAAGCGCCCCGAGATCGTCGAGATGTGCCATCGCATCAAGGACGACCTGAAGCGCCACACGATGGCGGTCTACGACGACACGGCCGCGATCGGGAAGCTCTACCGCCGCCAGGACGAGATCGGGACACCGTGGTGTGTCACGGTCGACGTGGACTCGCTCGACGACGGCCAGGTCACGGTCCGCGACCGCGACGCCATGACCCAGGAGCGGATCAGTGCCGACCAGGTGACGCGCTACGTCCTCGACCGGCTGGAGGCCGCCCGGCCCTGACGCCCGGCGGACCCGCGCCCACGGCTCGCCTCGAGACGTCGCGCCTGGAGCGCCCACCAGGGCCGCGGCTACGCGACGGAGGCGGCGATGGCGTGGCGTGACCACGCCTTCGCGAGCACCGGGCGCGACCGGCTCATCGCGTTGATCCTCGAGGAGAACTTCCCGTCGCGCCGCGTGGCCGAGCGGATCGGCATGACGCCCTGGAAGACCGCCGAGTTCGCCGGTCGGGCGCACATGGTCTACGCAGTCTGGCGCTGACCCCGCCGGGAATCCGCTGACGGCCGGGGTGGGCTCCTACTCCGCGGCGCCCGCCGGCTGGCCCGAGGCAACCTCATCCTTCGGCGGGTACTCACCGCGCAGGAACGCGTCGATCGCGTGCGCGGAGCGCTTGCCGTCGCCCATGGCCAGGATGACCGTCGCCGCGCCGCGCACGATGTCGCCGCCGGCGAAGACGCCGGGGATCGACGACATCCCGTGCTCGTCGGTCACGATGTAGCCCCACTGGTTGATCTCGAGGTCCGGCTCCGAAGCGGTGAGCAGCGGGTTCGCCTTCGTCCCGATGGCCACCACGACCATCTCGCAGTCGATCACGAACTCGGACCCCTCGATGACGATCGGGCGCCGCCGCCCGGATGCGTCCGGCTCGCCCAGCTCCATCCGCACGCAGCGGATCCCGGTGACCCAGCGGTTCTCGTCGGCGAGGACCTCGACCGGCGCCACCTGGAGGTCGAACTTGATCCCCTCCTCCTGGGCGTGGTGGACTTCCTCGATGCGGGCGGGGAGCTCGGCCATGCCGCGCCGGTAGACGATCGTGGCCTCGTCGGCGCCGAGGCGCTTGGCGGTTCGGACCGAGTCCATCGCCACGTTGCCGCCGCCCACGACGACCACCCGGTGGCCGCGCAGGACGGGCGTGTCGGACTCCGCGTTCCAGGCGCCCATGAGGTTGACCCGGGTCAGGTACTCGTTGGCCGAGTAGACGCCCTTGAAGTTCTCGCCGGGCACGTTCATGAAGACCGGCAGGCCGGCGCCGACGGCGAGATAGACGGCGTCGAAGCGGTCGCGCAGCTCGCGCAGCGAGTAGGTCCGCCCGATGATCGCGTTCGTCTCGAGCTTCACTCCCGCCGCCACGAGACGGTCGACCTCCTGCTGGACGATGTCCTTGGGCAGCCGGAACTCGGGGATCCCGTAGATGAGGACGCCGCCGGGCGAGTGGAACGCCTCGAAGATCGTGACGTCGTAGCCGCTGCTCACGAGCTCCTTGGCCGCCGTCAGGCCGGCCGGCCCGGAGCCGACGATCGCCACGGTCCAGCCGACCGGCGTCGGCGTGGGCGCATGGAGTGCCTCCGGGTGCTCCATCGCCCAGTCGGCGACGTAGCGCTCGAGGGCACCGATCGCGACCGACGAGCCCTTCTTGGCCCGGACGCAGACGCCCTCGCACTGGATCTCCTGCGGGCAGACCCGGCCCGGTGACGCAGGGCAGGGCGTTGTCGCCCAGGAGCGACTCCGCGGCACCGGCCATGTCGCCGATGCGGAGAAGCTCGATGAACTTCGGGATGTCGACCCGGACGGGGCAGCCGGCGATGCAGACGGGGTTCTTGCACTGGAGGCAGCGCTCGGCCTCCAGGACCGCGAGCTGCTGGCTGTAGCCGAGGTTGACCTCGCGGAAGTTGGCCGACCGAGCGAGCGCGTCCTGCTCGGGCATGTGGGTCCGCTCGATCGTCATCCGCTCGCGTGGGGTGAGAGGGTGGTCGAAGGCCGGCTCGAAGGCCGGGTCGCCGAGGGACGGGTCGCCGAGGGACGCATCCGAACCCCCCGGCCCGGGGCGGCCGCCCGGGTCCCCCTCGTCGGGGGCGGGGATCGGCTGGTCGGTCACGCCCTGGCCTCCCCGGCGGCCGCGTGCCGCCTCCCGGGTCTCGGCTGCCGTGGCGAGCGCCGGGATCAGGCAGCTCCCGTCCGGGGCGTGGATCGGCGCCTCATCGGGGTTCGCCGCGCCCCGTCCTTCTCCGCTGCCCGGCGATGGGCGACCTCCAGGGCATGGGCTTCGAACTCGCGGTAGGTGCCCAGCCGGTCGGCCAGCTCGCGGAAGTCGACGGCGTGGGCGTCGAACTCCGGGCCGTCGACACAGGCGTAGACCGTCTTGCCGCCGACCTGGACCCGGCAGCCGCCGCACATCCCGGTGCCGTCGAGCATGATCGCGTTGAGCGACGCGAAGGTCGGGACGCCGTACGGTCGGGTGACCTCGGCGATCGGCCCGCATCATCGGGACCGGGCCGACCGCGTAGATCGCGTCGATGCCGCCGGCATCGATGCAGGTCCTTGAGCGCCTCGGTCACGAAGCCGTGCCGCCCGTAGCTGCCGTCGTCGGTGCAGGTGACCACCTCGCCCGCCCGGCGCAGCTCGTCCTCGAAGATGACCCACTCCTTCGACCGGCCGCCGATCACGCTCGTGACCTTCACGCCGCGCTCCGCGAGTCCCATGGCGATCGGGTGGACGACCGCCGTCCCGACGCCGCCCCCGACGCACACGGCGTGACCGGATTCGATGAGCTCGGTCTCGCGGCCCAGCGGCCCCGCGACGTCCTGGATCCCTTCACCGATGGCAAGGCGGACGAGATCCTCGGTGCTCTTGCCCACGGCCTGGATGACCAGGGAGATCGTGCCCCGCTCCCGGTCCGCGTCGGCGATCGTGAGCGGGATCCGCTCGGCGCCGGGCCCGCGGTGGACGATGACGAACTGGCCGGGGCGACGGATCTCGGCGATCCTCGGCGCTTCGATGACAAGGCGGGTCACGTTGGGCGACAGCTGGGCCTTGTCGACGACGGTGTGCATGGCAACTCCAGGGCGGGGGGCGGTCTGTCGCGAATGGTGTACGGTCGCGCGCGCGCGACCCATGCGCCAGCGCGCATATGTTGGAGGGGCCGAATGGCACCTTCAGATAGGTCTCGTGAGATCCACAGGCGTCGCGCGTCCGGGGGTCAGCCAGCCGCCGGCACCGTCTCGGCCGCTGGGCTCTTGCCCTTCGGCCAGTACAGCTCCTTCTTCACGTGGAACTCGGGGAAGCCGCGGTCCATGAGGACCCGCTCCACGTTGAGGATCATCTCGGGGTTGCCGCAGATGTAGACGACGGTCCGATCGGCCCGGAGGGCCAGGTCTCGGCAGACGTCGGCGACCACCTGCTCCACCCGGCCGGTTCGGCCGGACCACCCGGCGTTGCGCGGGTCGTCTGGGCGCGAGATCGTCGGGACGTAACGAACCGGGTACGACCCATCGCGCTCCATCGCCTCCAGCTCGTCGCGATAGCCGAGGTCCGAGGCGTGGGACACACCATGGAGGACGACGGTCTTGCGCGGCCTACCCTGGGCCTGGGTCTCGCGGATCATCGAGACGAACGGCGCGAGGCCCGTGCCGGTCGAGACGTAGAGATGGGTCCGGCGGTCGTCGGGCTCGAGCATGAACTTGCCCTTGGGCCCGATCATCCGCATCCGCGCCCCCTCCTGGAGTCGCCAGAGGAGCGTCGTGAACCGGATGATCGGGGACGAGCCGGACGTAGAGCTCGTAGCCCTCGGTTGCCGGCGACGCTCGGGGCGGATGCGACCGAGTACGGCCGCTGCCACAGCTTGTCGTCGGCGAAGACCCCGATGGTCATGTACTGCCCCGGCTCGAAGGGGGCGGGCTCGCCGTCGAGCTTCACCCAGATCGAGGCGAGGTCGGGGGCGTGGTCGATCCGCTTCACCAGGGTCGCGTTGTACTGCGGCTGCGTCCTCGGCGATGACGCGGGTGTCCTCGACGTGGTCGGTCATGGGGAGCGGATCTCCTGGCGGGTCGTCGGCGCGGGCGCGCTGCCGACCCGAGTGTAGCCGTGCTCCGCTCACGGCGCGGGCGGCGCGGGCACTCGGGGGCGCTTCGCGGCCGCCCGGGGCGTGATCCCCGGGCGATCCGGCCCCCGAGAGCGGGCCGAGCGGTACCGGTCCCCGGCGTGCTCCGCCGGTACAATCCGACCTGACCAATCCGACCGATCGCGGGGCGATCCCATGTCCCGCCGCCCGCACAGAGGGAGAACCTGCCCCATGTCCGATCTGGCTCCGACCACGCGTGCCCACGCGGCGGCCAAGCGCTACATCTACGCCTGGGGCGACGGCGCGGCGGAAGGCAACGGGTCCATGAAGGACCTGCTCGGCGGCAAGGGTGCCGGCCTCGCCGAGATGACGAACGCCGGGCTCCCGACGCCTCCGGGCTTCACGATCACGACCGAGGCCTGCAACGACTACTTCGAAGCCGGCAAGACGCTTCCGGCAGGCCTCTGGGACGACGTCCTCGGGGCGGTGAGGGCGGTCGAAGCGAGCACCGGCAAGGGCTTCGGCGACGCGCGCAACCCCCTCCTCGTGTCCGTCCGCTCCGGGGCCAAGTTCTCGATGCCCGGCATGATGGACACCGTCCTCAACCTCGGGCTCAACGAGCAGACCCTTGCGGGCCTCGTCGCCCTCACGGGCAACGAGCGCTTCGCCTGGGATGCCTACCGCCGTTTCGTGGCCATGTTCGGTCGGATCGTCCTCGGCGTGGAGGGGTCGAAGTTCGACGAGCACCTCGAGGCGAAGAAGGCGGCCCGCGGGCACGAAGGCCGACACGGACCTCACGGCCGAGGACCTCCGCGACCTCGTGACCGTCTTCAAGCAGATCGTCCGCGACGAGACCGGGCGCGACTTCCCGGCCGACCCGAACGAGCAGCTGGACCTCGCCATCAGGGCCGTCTTCGCGTCGTGGTTCGGCGAGCGGGCCCGCGAGTACCGCAAGTACAACAAGATCGCCGATGACCTCGGCACGGCCGTCAACGTCGTGACCATGGTCTACGGCAACATGGGCGACGACTCCGGCACCGGCGTCGCCTTCACCCGCAACACCTTCAACGGGGCAAAGGAGCTCTACGGCGAGTACCTGACCAACGCCCAGGGCGAGGACGTCGTCGCCGGGATCCGGACCCCCCTCGACATCCAGGACCTCGCGGTGAGGATGCCGGCCGTCTACGACGAGTTCGTGGCGATCGGCGACCAGCTCGAGCGCCACTACAAGGACGTCCAGGACCTCGAGTTCACGATCGAGCGCGGCAAGCTCTACATGCTCCAGACGCGCTCCGCGAAGCGCACCGCCGCGGCGGCAGTGAAGATCGCGGTCGACATGGTGGCGGAGGGCCTCATCGACAAGCGCGAGGCCGTCTCGCGCATCGAGCCGTCGCAGGTCGACCAGCTGCTCCGCAACCAGTTCGAGCCGGGGGCCCGCAAGGCGGCCCAGAAGATCGCCGGCGGCCTCAACGCCTCGCCGGGTGCCGCTGTCGGGCGGGCCGTCTTCCTCTACCGGACCGCGGTTGACTGGGTCGCCAACGGCGAGACGGTCGTCCTCGTGCGCGAGGAGACCTCCCCGGATGACTTCCCGGGCATGGCCGTCTCGCAGGGGATCCTGACCGCCAAGGGTGGCGCGACCTCCCACGCGGCGATCGTCGCCCGCCAGATCGGCAAGCCTTGCGTGGCTGGCTCGGAGGAGCTGCACGTCGACGCCGACGCGAAGACGGCGCGCTCGAGCGTGACCGGCCTCGAGATCCACGAGGGCGACTGGATCAGCCTCGACGGCTCCACCGGCGAAGTCTTCCTCGGCGCCCTGCCGACGGTCTCGGCCCGCTTCGAGGACCAGCCTGAGCTCCAGACGGTCCTTGGCTGGGCCGACGAGATCCGGCGCCTCCAGATCTGGACGAACGCCGACAAGCCCGAGGAAGCCGCCCAGGCGCGCTCGTATGGCGCCCAGGGCATCGGCCTGTGCCGGACCGAGCACATGTTCCGAGAAGGAGAGCGGCTCGAGATCGTTCGCGGCGCCATCCTCGTCGCCAACGCGGCGACGCGGGCCAAGGCAAAGGTGGCGGCGGGCGGATCCCTCGACGCCGACGAGGCGGCCATCGTCGCCCAGTTCGACGCGGCGATGGACAAGCTCGAAGTCCTCCAGCAGGGTGACTTCGAGGGGATCCTGGCCGCGATGAGCGGCCTGCCGGTTGTCGTCCGCCTCATCGATCCGCCGCTCCACGAGTTCCTTCCGAACCTCGAGGAGCAGCTCGTCAAGGTGACGAAGGCAGGCGAAGCCGCGACCGCCGAGGATCGGGAGCTCCTGGCCACCATCAAGTCGATGCACGAGCAGAACCCGATGCTCGGCCTGCGCGGCTGCCGCCTGGGGCTCATGATCCCGGACTTCGTCAAGATCCAGACCCGGGCGATCCTCAACGCGGCCGTGGCGGTGAAGCGCTCCGGCAAGGATCCGCGACCCGAGATCATGATCCCGCTCGTCGGCCACGTGAACGAGCTGATCGCGACCCGGGCGCTCCTCGACGCCGAAGCGGAGGCCGTCGTGGCCAGGGCCGGCGAGACGATCGACTTCAAGTTCGGCACGATGATCGAGATCCCGCGCGCCGTCTGGGTTGCGGACCAGATCGCCGAGCACGCCGAGTTCTTCAGCTTCGGCACCAACGACCTGACCCAGATGACGTTCGGGTACAGCCGCGACGACGCGGAAGGTGGCTTCCTCCTCAAGTACGTCGAGGACGGCATCCTTCCGGAGAACCCCTTCCAGACGCTCGACGACGTGATTGCCGATGAGATGCAGATGGCGGTGGACAGGGGCCGCGCGGCGCGACCAGGGCTCAAGGTCGGCATCTGCGGCGAGCACGGTGGCGATCCGGCGTCGATCCACAAGTGCGAGAAGGTCGGCCTCAACTACGTCTCCTGCTCGCCCTTCCGCATCCCGGTGGCGCGGCTGGCGGCGGCGCAGGCGGCCATGTCCGACGGCGCGTTCCGCGACAAGTAGCGCCCGGCGCCCCGGGGCGCGATCCACCCTCCCCAGGGATGCGAGGGGCCCCGTCAGCGGGGCCCCTCGCCATTTCGCCCGGCCGTAGCCCTAAGGTCCGGCTCCGGTGGGATGAATGGGTCCCGGCCGCCGGGTCTCGCAGCCCCGTACGCTCCGGTGCGGGGGGACACCACGTCCGCGGGAGTCGCATGGCACAGCGCGAATCGACGCACGGGGCAGCACCAGGAAGAGCCGGCCGCCGACGGCTGATGTCGGCCGCCCTGATTGCCGGCGGGTACGCAGTCATCGGGATCACCTGGATCCTGGCCTCCGACGTCTTCGTCCGAGCCGTCCTGCCCGGCCGCTCCGGCGAGATCGTGGGCTCCCTCAAGGGTGTCGGGTTCGTCGTGGTCACGACCGTCGCGCTCTGGGGCGTCCTGGCGGCTCGCGATCATCTTCTCGCCCGCACGGAGCGAGAGCGGAGCGCGGCCGTCGAGGCCACGACCGCGATCTTCCGATCCAGCCCCCTGGCCATCGTGGCCGTGGATCGCGATGGCCGGGTCACCGCCTGGAGCCCTGCTGCCGAGCTCGTGCTCGGCTGGCGCGAGGACGAGGTCGTGGGCCACCCGGCCACGATCCTCCGCCCCGACGATCCGGCCTGGATCTCGCGGGGGTTTGCCGAGGTGATGGCCGGCGAGACGCTCGTCGCCGTCCCGGTCCGCTACCCGCACCGGGATGGCCAGTCCGCGCGACCTCGAGCTCTTCGTCGCCCCCCTGCGCGACGAAGACGGCGGCGTGCGCGGGGCCGTGGTCGTCGCCGAGGACGTCACGGCCGTCAACGAAGCCCAGTCGGACCGGGCGCGCCTGGCCACGGCCATCGACCAGGCCGCGGAGGCGATCGTGGTCACCGATCCGGCCGGCCTCATCGTCTACGCGAACCCCGCCTTCGAGCGGATCACCGGCTACGCGCGCGCGGAGCTCCTGGGCCAGAACCCGCGCGTCCTCAAGAGCGGGCTCCACGACGCGGCCTTCTACGACGGCATGTGGGCCACCCTGACGGCCGGCCGAGACCTGGCGCGGGCCTCCGGTCAACCGGCGCAAGGACGGCTCGCACTTCGAGGAGGAGGCCGCGATCTCGCCGGTCCGCGACAGCGCGGGGCGGACCACCGCCTTCGTTGCCGTGAAGCGCGACCTGACCGTCGAACGAGCCCTCGAGGCCGGCCTCCGAGCCGAGCTGACCGATCGCGCCGCCGTCCGGGCGGCCATCGCAGGGATCTCGACTGGCCCGACGCCGGAGGCGACGGCGGAGTCGATCGTCGAGGCCCTCCGATCCATCGACGGAATCGAGTATCCCGTCCGTCTTCCATCTCCCGGCGCACGACGGACAGGTCTTTCGCATGGCCGGCCGGATGCCCGCGCGCGCGATCGTCCCCGGCGAGGTCGTCGACGAGGCTCGCGCCGCCTACCTGCGCGAGCGAGTGGTCGCGGGGGCATGGCTCCATCTCTTCGCGAACGAGCAGCCGCCAGGCCCCGACGCCGCCTCCATCGTTCGCGCGGCCACCCTCACGGGCGGTGTCTACGCCCCGGTCATCGTCGAGGGTCGGCCGGTTGCGGTCATCGGGGGCCTGACCACCCGCCCCGATGCGTCCGACGTGCTCGCCCGACGCATGGGCTGCCTCCTCGAGATCGCTGCCCACGTCGCGCCAACGCTCGGACACCAGCTGGTTCTGCGGGACGATGTCGAGGGGCGCCGAGCGGTGATCGATGCGATCGCGGCGAACGGGCGGTTCCACCCCGTCTTCCAGCCGATCGTCCGGCTCGCGGACCACTCGGTGATCGGCTACGAGGCCCTGACCCGGTTCGACGATGGCGTCGCGCCCACCGTTCGGTTCGCCGAGGCCGCAGCGCTCGACTGCGGGATCGATCTCGAGACGGCCTGCCTGCAGGCTGCGGTCGTGGCCGCGGAGGAGCTCCCGCCCGGGGCCTGGCTGACGCTCAATGCCTCCTCGGCATTCCTGCTCTCCGGTCACCTGCGGGCGATCCTGCGTCGAGTTGACCGCCCCGTCGTGATCGAGATCACCGAGCACCTGGCCGTCGACGACTACGGGGCGGTCCGCGAGGCTGGGGAGTCGCTGGGTCCCGGCGTGTGGCTCGCGGTCGATGACGCGGGCTCGGGCTTCGCCGGCCTGCGCCACCTTGTCGAGCTCCGGCCGCGGGTCGTGAAGCTCGATGGGGGGATCGTCCGTGGAATCGACGCCGACCCCGCCCGGCAGTCCCTCGTGGCCGGCATGGTTCACTACTCGCGCCTCACCCAGGGTCACCTCGTCGCCGAATGCGTCGAGACGATCGAAGAGCGCCGGGTGCTCGCGGCGCTCGGCGTGGAGCTGGCCCAGGGCTACCTGTTCGCCCGGCCGGCGCCGATCGGGCAGATCGTCGTGGAGCGCCACGCCGCCTGACGCGCTGCCCGCCGCGGCGCCCAACGCGTCCGCCCGCCACGCCGCTCGACGCGCCGCCTGACGCGTCCGGTGGGGGCTCCCGGACGCGGCGTATCCTTGCCGGGTGACGACCGTCCCCTCCGGGATCGAGCCTGCCGCCGCCCCGCTCGGGCCACCCCTGGTCGTCGCCGACCTGGAGGGGACCTGCACGAGCGGGGAGACGTGGCGGGCCGTCGGGCGGTGGCTCGTGGAGAACGGGCGCCGCGGCCGCTACCGCCGCTTCCTGGCTCCGCGCCTGGCGGCCCTCCCGCTCGTTCGTCTCGGGGCCATCTCGCGCCAGGCATTCCGGGACCGCTGGATCCGCGACCTCGCCGGCCTCCTGGACGGGCTGACCGCCGTCGAACTTGAGGCTCTCGCCCGGGGGATCGTCGAGGACGAGCTCTGGCCGAGGCGCCGGGTCGCCGTCGTCGAGGAGCTCGAGGCCGCGGCCGCGGACGGGGCCTTGCTCGTGATCGCGTCGGGCACGTACCAGCCGGTGCTGGCCGCCTTCGTCGCCCGACTGGCGAGCGGCCCGGCCGGCCCGGTCGTCGGTCTCGGCACGCCGCTCCAGGTGGCGGACGGTCGAACGACGGGGCGCCTCGTCGGCCGGGTCGGCACCGGATCCCTCAAGGCGGACCGTGTCTCGGAGCTCGCTGCGGGCGCCCCGGTGCGTGCGGCCTACGGCGACTCCCTCGCGGATGCCCCTCTGCTCGAGCTGGCCGCCGAAGCGATCGCCGTCGCGCCCGATCGAGAGCTGCGGGCCCTGGCGATCGCGCGCGGATGGAGGATCCTGGACGACTCCGCGGGGATGCGCCGGTGATCGCACCGTGATCGTGCACCCGTCGCTGCGGCGTCGGCGTCGCCGCGCTTGCGCTCGCAGCCGTGGTGATCCCGGCGATGGCGCCGCTCGCCGGGACGCCGGGCTGGGCGCCGCCTGCCAGGGCCGCCGAGCCGGCCGTGATCCCCCCGGCGCCGGAGGTGATCTGGCACGGGTCGCGCGCCGACCGCGTCGTGGCCCTCACGTTCGACGACGGCTGGAGCCCGCGCATCCTGCGGAGGATCTACCGGATCCTCGTCCGCGAACGCGTCCCGGCCACGTTCTTCGTGACCGGCATCTACGTGCAGCGGGCCCCCGCGCTGTGGCGCACGATCGCGGCCGCCGGCTTCCCGCTGGCCAACCACTCGTACCTGCACCGCGACACTCGTGACCTCACGCCGCGCGTGGCGGCCCTGGACCTCGCCCTGACCCGGGAGGTCGTCGAACGGGCAACGGGCCGCCCGATGCTGCCCTGCTACCGGCCCCCCTACGGGGCCCGGAACCCGGCGACAGATCGGCGCGCAGCCGCGGCCGGCTTCCCCTGCATCGTGCTGTGGGACACGACGGCGTCGGACACGACCAGGCACGCCACGGTGGCCGACGTCGTCCGCGGCGCCACCGCCGGGCGGTCGGGCTCGATCGTCCTGCTCCATGCCGGTCCGGCCGTGACGCCGCGGGCCCTGCCGGCGATCATCGCGCGCTACCGGGCCCGGGGCTTCCGCTTCGTCACGATCCCCGAGCTGCTCGGGGCGTCGGCGGGCGGCGCCGCCCCCGCCGTTCCCCCAGGGGCGCCATCCCGGTCGGTGGACCGCCCGGAGGCCGAGGCGGACAGCGGACAGGGGATCGGCTCCTCGCCGGCCGGCGGTGCTCCTCCCGACCCTGCGCCGACGCGTCCGCCCGCCGCAGCCTCCGGAGCAGGCGGGCACCCCGTGGAACCCGTCGGCATCGGCCTGCCGCCGCCCTTCCGTCCGGTGGCCATTCCCATCGCGGCTCTGCCGGTTGCGTCACGGCCGGCACGGGAAGCGGCGTGGGCGCGGCGGGAGGGGACGCCGACGACGATCGGCGTCTTCACCGTGGCCGTGCTCGGGGCCCTGGTGGCGGGTGCGGCCCTCGCCGGGCGTCGCCGGGGGCAGGAGGGCGAGGACGCGGTCTAGCTGCCGGCCCGCGAAGCGGGCGCGCGGCGGCGGGTCAGATGCGATCGAGGATCTCGCGGCGCTTGGCGGCGTACTCGTCGTCCGAGACCAGGCCCGCGGATCGCAGCTCCTCGAGCAGGCGCATCGCCTCGACCACGGTCGGCTGTCGCGTGGCCGGCGCGTCGTCGACCGGCCCCGTCCCCCCTTCGGGCGGGGCGGCCATCAACCCGAGCTCGTGGGCATGGCGGTCCGGACCCACGTCCATCCACCGCTGTTCAGCCATCCCGGCAGCCACGATGCCCAGCCAGCGGGCCAGGAGCGCGTAGTGGTCCGGGCGCGCCCGTGGCGCGAACAGGCCCGAGCGGTTCGCCAGCGCCACCCGCACGACCCCGGCTGGCGCCGCGTGGGCGATGACCAGGTCTCCGTCGAGCGGCGGCAGCGCGGCCGCGGTGCGCAGCTCCCCGAACACGAGGCCTGCCCACGTGTCGGTCCGCCGGCCCTTGACCGCCGGGCTGATCGCGAGGATTGCCTCGAGCGGGAAGCGGACGCGCTCGCGGGCCGGGTCTCGCTCGCGGACGACAACGTTCGCCGCGCCGATCTCGACGTGGCCGTGGTTCGCGCCCGCCCCCGGGTCCCCGCCGACCGACACGCGGTACGAGAGGGCGTCGGCCACCGAGACCAGGCCCTCGCGCAGGTTTGCGGTCGGCGACGCGCTGTTGAGCTTGATGAAGTAGCGCAGGACGACCTCGGACACGTCCTGCGCGACCCGCGGATTGGAGGGCAGGGCGGCGAGCCCCTGGTCCGGCGCCGCGGTGGCGGCCTCGTACAGCGACGTGCGCGCCATTCCGCAGACGGGACACGCGTCGAGGAACGGATGCGCGTAGCTCGTGCAGGTCGGGCAGAAGAGCTCGTCCGGATCGCGATGCATGCCGAGAGCGTACGCGACCAGGTGCTGCGCCGGCGCGCTCACTGGCGCGGGATCATGACCGCCGCGAGGGTGCCGCCGACCAGGCAGGCGATGACGCCGAGACCCACGGCGGCGGGCAGCGAGACGGTCGCGATCGCCCCGGCCGCGGCGGCGCCGATCGGGAATCCCATGAAGTTGACCGCCATCGAGACCGCGAACGCGCGCCCCATCCAGGCGGGATCGGTGCGCCGCTGGCGCACGGTGAAGAGGGCGATGTCGAGCGGCCCCTGGAGGAGGCCGAGCGTGATCGAATGGGCGGCCAGGAAGGCAAGGCCCGCGGCCAGCCCGACCTCGATGCCGCCCGCCCCGGCGGCGGGCAGGATCAGGGCCACCGCGCCCGCGCTCAGGAGCATCGGGATCGCGATCATCGGTCGCTCGCGGCCGCGCGTGTCCACCCGGCCGAAGACGAAGACGGAGGCCATGCCGGCGATCCCGGCGAGGGCGAAGACGAGGCCCACCGCCGTCTGCCCCGCGCCGAGGACGTCGACGACGACGAGGGGGATGACGATCGTGGTCATACCCGCCGCGAGGTTGACGATCGAGAGCGAGAAGCCCAGGCCGCGGAGGGTCGCGTTGTTCCAGAAGTAGCGCAGGCCCTGCCAGGCGTCGTTGAGCAGGCGTCCGGTCGAAGCGGTCACGACGTGCGGCTCGGGCACGCGGAGCATCACGAGGCCGGCGACGCCGAAGGCGACGGCGATGGCGAGGATGGTCGGCGGCCCGCCGACGGTCGCCACCAGGGCGGCGGCGAGCGGCGGCCCGATGATCGTGGCGATCACGTACCCGTTCGAGTCGATCGCGTTGACCCGCTCCCAGAGATGGCGCGGCACGATGACCGGGAAGAGGCTGCGCAGACCGGTGTGGCTGAAGATGCCGGTTACGGACGAGACAAGCGCGATCAGCACGAGGAGCCACGCGGGCAGGAGCCCGGCGAGCGCGAGCCCTCCGATGAGCGCGAGCGACACGAGCGCGACGGCGTAGTCGACGACGATCAGCCGGACGCGTCCGTGGCGGTCGAGGAGCGCCCCGGCGATCGGGCTCGCCACGAGCCCCGGGAAGATCGAGGCGAAGGTGACGATCCCCGCCAGGCCGGGTGAGTCGTACTCCGCGAGCGTGAAGAGGACGAGGGCGACGCCCAGCATCGACTGGGCAGTCCGCGCGATCTGCATCGAGAGGACGATCGGTCCCAGCGTCGGAACGCTGAACAGGGCCCGGTACGAGCGATCCGGCGTGACGTCAGTCACGGTCCGGGGGAGCGTTCCCCGTTGCCGCCCTGTTCCCGGAGGAACTGCTCGATCTCGGTGATCAGGTCATCGCCGGCGGGCCGCCGGGCCTCGTCAACCATCGCCTCGAGCCGCTCGACGTAGGCCCGGGTGTTCGCGTCCGCGGCGGTGGCGGCGTCGAGGCGGGCGAGGACGCGCCGGGCCTCGTCGCGCAGCTCGCCCATCGCCAGGTCGTGGTCGAGGTGCTGGCCGACGAGGCGGACCAGCTCCACCGTGGCCGGCGGGTAGTCGCCGGTGACGTAGTGAGGGACCTGGGCGTAGTAGCCGACCGTCGTCCACGCCAGCCCGGCTCACGGCGAGGTCCAGGACGGAGATGGCGGCCGACGGAACCCGCAGGACGCCGTCCGGTCCGGGCGTCACGCCGCCGCGCAGGAGGCCCGGCTGGGACTCGGTGCCGAGGATCGTGAGGGGCCGCGTGTGGGGAGTCGCGGCCGGGATCGCGCCAAGGCTGATCCACGTCGCCACCTCCAGGCGACGGGCCAGGTCCACGGCGGCCTGCTCCAGCTCGCGCCACCGGTAGTCGGGCTCAGGCCCGGAGAGGATGAGCAGATCCCGCGCGCCGAAGCGCGCGCGCTGCACGGTCAGCTCCGGCCAGGTGAGGCGGTCAGGCCGGCCGTCCACGATCTCGAGGGTGGGTCGTCGGGCGCGGTAGTCGTAGAGGCGATCGGCGTCGAACGTGGCGATCGTCTCGGCGCCCTCCGCGAGCCGCGCCGCGGCAGTCGTGGCGGCCGAGCCGGCATCCACCCAGCCGTCGAACGAGGCCACGAGCAGCGGGGCGACGAGGTCGCCGGGGTCGCGCAGGTCGACGAGGCTCACGGCGCCAAGGATAGGGCCCCCACGGTCGGGCGCGCCGGCGCCCTATCCGCCGGCGACGATGCGGTCGATGAAGTCTCCCGACGCGGGATCCTTGAGGATGAGCTTGTGGCGCCCGTCGGGCAGGATCTCGCGCTTGATCACCACGAAGCCCTCGTACGTCTCCGGCGAGGCGGCGATCCGCGCCGTCGCGCCACCGCGCCACTCGAAGAGCTCCACCGGCTCCCAGCGGTCGCTCTTGGCCGAACGGTAGGCGGCATCCATGATCGCGTTCACGACGTACCCGTCGTAGAAGGTCTCCTGCGGCGCGCGGTTCTCCTCGAGGGCGCTGAACATGTCGGTGAACATGTCGACATAGCCCAGCTCGGAGACCTCGTCGCCGACCGGGAAGAGCCAGCCGGCGCTCGTCTCGGCCTTCTCCGCCACGTACCCGCTGCCGCCGCCGGCGCGTGAACATCTCGTAGCCGGTTCGCAGGAAGTGGTTGAGCCAGATCGTCCCGTGGGTTCCGGCGACCTCGTCGCGCAGGTCCATCCCGCCTCGGAAGGTCCAGCTGACCTCGAACTGCCCGATCGCCCCTGACTCGAAGCGGATGAGCGCGATCGCGTTGTCCTCGTCCGCGATCGGGTGGACCAGGGTGTCGGTGTGACACATCACCTCGAGCGGGCGGTTGCCCTTGCCCACGAAGTTGCGGGCGATCTCGATGCAGTGGCAGCCCAGGTCGATGATCGCGCCCCCACCGGTCAGCCGGCCGTCCCAGAACCAGGCGGAGTGTGGGCCCGGGTGCGTCTCGCGCGAGCGGACCCAGGTCACATCGCCGACGGCTCCCGCGCGGACCGATCTTGACCGCCTTGAGCGTCTTCGGCGTGTAGGCGAGGTCCTCGAGGTAGCCCGCGAAGACACCCGCCTTCTCGACCGCCTCGAGCATCCGCCGCGCCTCCGCGGCGTTCCGGCCCAGGGGCTTCGTGCACAGGACCGCCTTGCCGGCCCGGGCCACGGCGGCGACGGCCTCCTCGTGCAGGTGGTTGGGCAGGGCGACAACCACGACGTCGGTGTCGGGGTGGTTGATGGCAGCGGCCATGTCGGTGGTCGACTCGGCGATGCCCCAGCGGCCGCGGAACGCCATGCCCCGCTCCTCGCTCCGGGAGTAGGCGACGCGCACGCGGTCTCGGCTGCGCTGGCCGTGGAGCGTCATGGTGTAGAAGTCGCCGATCAGCCCGGTGCCGAGCATCGTGATCGAGTGCGCGTTCATCGTCTCCGACTCCTGTCCGGGGCGTGGTCGATGGGGCCAGGGAGCGAGGTGCCGCTCCGAACCGTCTTCCCCGGATTGTATCGACGGCGTTCGGCGCCCGGTCACGCCGGGACGCAGGCCGGGGGGACCCGCGCGTCCCGGCCGCTGGAGCCCCGGCGCGTTCTGCAGGTACACTGCGCGTAGTCCCGCGCCGCCGGCGCGGCAGCGCGAGGTACGGATGACCAAGCGATCCAGGCACGAGCGCGCCCAGCGCGTCTCGGAGACCGAGCGGGTGCGCCAGATCCAGGCCGCCTGGGCGGCGAGCACCCCGGCCAGCGTGGCCCGCGAGTTCGAGCACGCGGTGCAGTCGGCGCGGGCGCGCGGACCCCTCCCGCCGCGGCCGGACATGGCCCCCGGCACGATCCCGAATCCGCCGCGACCCGGCCACGAGCCGAAGCCGCCGAAGGATGTCACGCGCGGCCGGAGACCCCGCTAGGTGGCGCGCAAGCGCAAGGTGGTCTATCCGGTCAAGCGCACGCCCCCCAAGGCGCCGGCCTTCCCTCCGGGCGAGGCGCCCGTGGTCCGGACCAGCGTCGTCGACGATCGATCTGAACGCCCGCCGCGGTCGCGCGGGCCTGGCCGTCGGGCAGCGCGTCCGGATCCTCGGAACGGGCCTCTACGCCGGCGAAGTCGCGGTGATCGAGAAGATCGGCGGGTCGGTCGTGCCAGCCGCCACGGTTCGCACCGAGGCCGGGCGCAGCCGCCAGGTCCGCACCATCGACCTGGAGCCGGTCGCGGCCGAGGGCTGACGCAGAGCGCACCCTGCGGGGCGTGCCACGAGCGCCAGGGAGCGCCTTCCGGCGATCTCGCGTAGACTCTGCTTCTCTCGTGCTCGATGGGCGCTCCGGTCAGCGCCCCGGTTCTCACGCCGCCGATCTCGATTCACCTCTGCGCCCTGACCGGGCCCCGCACCGCGCGGGAGGGCCCCGCCAGGAGCATTTGCGTGTCCTTTGATCAACTCGGGCTGACGCCCGAGCTCCTTCGCGCGGTCGCGGACCAGGGCTACACCGAGCCCACTCCCGTCCAGTCCGCGTCCATCCCGTTCGTCCTCGCCGGCCGCGACCTGCTGGCCGGCGCCCAGACGGGCACCGGCAAGACGGCCGCGTTCGTCCTCCCCATGCTCCAGCGCCTCAACGGCGAGGCGGCCCGCCCCGACGATCGCCGCGCGGCGCCGCGCCGTGCCGTGCGCGCGCTCGTGCTGGTCCCGACCCGTGAGCTTGCCCTCCAGGTCGAGGAGAGCGTCCGGGTCTACGGCGCCCGCCGGCCGATCCGCTCGGTGGCCATCTACGGCGGCGTCGGCTTCGGCCCCCAGGCGAGCGCCCTCCGCGCCGGCGCCCAGATCGTCGTCGCGACGCCGGGTCGCCTCCTCGACCACGCCGGCCAGCACACGATCGACCTCTCGGGAGTCGAGATCCTCGTCCTCGACGAGGCCGACCGGATGCTCGACATGGGCTTCATCCATGACATCCGGCGGATCCTCGCGCTGCTGCCGCAGCGGCGCCAGACGCTCCTCTTCTCGGCCACCTTCTCGGACCCGATCCGCGAGCTCGCCAACCGGTTCCTCGACCGGCCGGCCGAAGTCGACGTCGCTCCTCGCAACACCGCAGCCGCCCTCGTGCGCCAGCTGGTGCATCCGGTCGACCGCGAGCGCAAGCGCGAGCTCCTGAGCTCGCTCGTGCGCAGCGGCCGCATCGACCAGGCGCTCGTGTTCACCCGCACCAAGCACGGTGCGAACCGGCTTGCCGAGCAGCTCGGCCGCGACGGGATCGCGACGGCCGCCATCCACGGCAACAAGGCCCAGGCGCAGCGCGTTCGCGCCCTGGCCGACTTCAAGGCCGGACGGGTCGCGGTCCTCGTCGCCACGGACATCGCGGCCCGCGGGCTCGACATCGACGCCCTGCCCTTCGTCGTCAACTACGAGATGCCGATGGTCCCCGAGGACTACATCCACCGGATCGGCCGGACCGGGCGAGCCGGCGCCGAGGGCATGGCGATCTCGCTCGTCTGCGTCGACGAGGGGCCGCTCCTGCACGCCATCGAGCGACTCCTCCGTCGCCCGATCGCGGCGGAGGTCGTCCCGGGCTTCGCGCCCGATCGCGCCATCGCCCCGGAGCCGATCCGCCTGCGCTCGGCCGAGCACCGGGCGATGGCAGTCCGGCCGCGCGGCGGGGACGTGGGTCTCCGTCACGCGCGCGCCGTGCGTCCTGGCAGTGGCGCGGCGGCGGGTCGCCAGGAGACGGGCGGGCCGCTACGAGGCCCCGGGCCGCACGGCGCTCCGACCACAGCACGGCGCCCCGCGACCCGGCGGCCTCGATCGGGCGCCCACAGCCTGCCGCCGGACGCCCCCAGCACGCTGCGCGCCCGCAGCACGCCCGCACGCCCCGACAGCGGCGGTCCGGCAGGATCCCCGGCAGCGCTTCGCGGCATTGCCGGGCGAGCGGTTCGCGCGCCGCGAGGAGAGCCCGGCCGAGACCCGCCCGCGGGCCTGAGATCGCCTCGCCGACGGGTCGCTCGGCCGTCGAGCCGGCGCGCTCGATCGAGCGTCGGCTGGGCGCCGGGCGGGCGATGATCCGGGCGCTCCCCGCGGAGGGCCGGATCGTGCTCTCGTGGCTCGTCGTCCCAGCGAACCCGGTAGCGGATCCCGTACGAGGCTTCGATCACCTCGAGGATCACGCCCTCGCGCGCTGCCTGGCCCACCTTCTCCGACTCGACGACGATCCGATCTCCAACTCGTGCGGTCATCCTTCACCTCCAGGCGTTCGACCGGGACTGCCTCGTACCCGGCCCGCCTGTCTCGAACGTTGACGGTCCGGCGCCCTGCTGGAAAGGGGCCGAGGTCACGAATCGCGGCCGAGCGTCCGCGAACCGAGCCCGCGCGCGCGCCGGTGCCGCCCATGAGGTCGGCCGGGTCTCCGCCGGAGCGACGATCGGCGCGCGTTTCCGGGCGCTTCGGCCCTGCGCCGAGGAAGCGGCCCCGCCGGTACGGTCGGGGAGACAGGGGTCCGTCCGGCCCCCACGGATCCCGCTCCAGAGGACGCGCCCCATGAAGGTCCTTGTCAGCGTCGCATCGCGGCATGGCGCGAGCTTCGAGATCGCCGAGGAGATCAGCGCGACCCTCGCCGCCGCGGGCTTCGAGACCGCCGTCCTGCCGCCCGACGCCGTGACGAGCCTCGAGGGCTACGACGCCGTCATCCTGGGAAGCAGCGTCTACGTCGGCCACTGGATGGATGCCGCGGTCAACCTCGTGGAGCGCTTCTCGAAGGAGATCACGGCGGTCCCGGTCTGGCTCTTCTCGAGCGGGCCGATGGGCCACGAGCCGAAGCCCGAAGACGAGCCGGCGGACATCGCCCAGCTGGTCGCGGCCACGGGCGCGCGCGAGCACCGGGTCTTCGCCGGGCCAGGTCGACCGGAGCCGGCTCGGCCTCGGCGAGAAGGTCCTCCTGACCGCGGTCCGGGCTCCCGAAGGCGACTTCCGGCCCTGGGACGAGATCCGGGCCTGGGCCTCCGAGATCGCGGCTCGCGCTGAAGGCGGGCTAGGGACGCTACCACGCGGCTGGCTCGCTACGATGCGCCGGTGAGCGGATGACGAGACCGGATCCATCGCGATCGGGCCGTGGCGGCGCCGTGCCCGGCGGGTCGCCTACGAGAACCCGTGGCTCACGGTCTGGCACGACGACGTGGTCCGGCCGGACGGCAGCCCGGGCGTCTACGGCGTCGTCCACTTCGCGTCGCTGGCGGTGGGGATCGTCGCCCTCGACGCCGATGACCGGGTCGTGCTCGTCGGCCAGCACCGCTACCCGCTCGACATCTACTCGTGGGAGATCCCCGAGGGCGGCGTGCCGGCCGGGGAGGACCCGCTCGACGGGGCCCGCCGCGAGCTGCGCGAGGAGACCGGGCGTCGTGGCGGCCGAGCTGGCGCGAGATCGGGCGCTTCCACCTGTCGAACTCGGTCACCGACGAAGCGGGCATCCTCTACGTGGCGAGCGGGTCTCAGCCAGGAGGCGGCCGCGCCCGAGGCCACCGAGGAGCTCGCCGTCCGCTGGGTGCCGTTCGAGGAGGCCCTCGCCATGACCCTCGACGGGCGGATCACCGACGCGATGGCGATCATGGGGATCCAGCGCCTGGCCATCGAGCGGGCGGGCCGTCTCCGGCACCTGACCGGCGGTCGGGCGCCTGGCCAGGCGGGCGGCGCGCGCTCGACGAGGCCGCCAGCCGCCCATGGTGCGCCCGACGGCACCCCCGCGAGCTCCACGATCACCTTGAGTCCGTCGCGCCGAGCGGCAATCCGGGACTCCTCCTGGTGACGCGGCTCATGCGCCGCGAGAGCGCACCTCGAGCCCCGGCGCAGCCCGGCCGTCAGGTGTGCCGGGCCTCCCGGCGTAACGATGCCGGGTCCTCGAGCCGGCGCCGGATCGCGCCGAGGAACCGTGCCCCCAGCTCGCCGTCGACCAGGCGGTGGTCGGCCGAGAGCGTGAGCTTCATGATCGAGCGGACCGCCATGCCGTCGCCGATCGCGACCGCCGTCGGGATCGCGCTCGCGACCGCGAGGATGGCCGCCTCGCCCGGGTTGATGATCGCGCTGAACTCCTCGACGCCGTACATGCCCAGGTTGGACACCGTGAACGTGCTGCCCGTCATGTCGTCGACCGGCAGCGTCCCGTCGCGGGCCTCGCCGCGAGGGCGGCGGCGCGGTCGTGGAGCTCGCCGATCGGCAGGCGGTCGGCATCCCGGATGACCGGGACGACGAGGCCGCCGGGCAGCGACACCGCGAGGCCGAGGTGGACCCGGCGTCGCGGCCAGACGGAGACCCCGTCGGTGCGCGAGTTGACGTCCGGGAACTCGACCAGGGTCTGGGCCGTGGCGGCCAGGACGAAGTCGGTGACGGTGAGGTTCGTGCCGGCAGCCTTGAGCTCCGCCCGGAGGGCGAGCAGGGCGGTCACGTCGACGGCGACGGTGACGGTGAAGTGCGGGATCGTGGTCCAGCTGTGGGTCAGGCGCTCGGCGATGACGCGGCGCATCCGGCTCAGCGGGCGCGGCTCCTCCTCGCCCTCGACGAAGGGCATCGGCGGCGCACCCGGGAGCGGCGACGGCGCGCGGCTCAGCCGAGGGCGCGGTCGCGCCGGGGACGATCGGCCCGGCTGCGGTGGCCGCCCGGACGTCGCGCTCGACGATCCGTCCGTCCGGGCCCGGTGCCGGTGATCGTGCGCGGGTCGAGCCCGGCCTCGGCGGCGAGCCGGCTGGCACGCGGGCTGATGGCGAGCGCGGGGCCGGGTCGCCGCCCCGGAGGGGCGCGGGGTCGACGGCGCCGGAGCGACCGCCGCCGGGGCGGTGCGGCGGAGCCGGCGCGCCGCCGTGGTCGGCGGCTGGGGCATCGTGGCGAGGGGCGGCGGCCGGCGCCGTCCCGGGGATCGCCTCGCCGGCCTCGCCGACGTAGGCGCAGATCGCGTTGACCGGGACGACTCGCCCTCGGCGACCAGGCGCCGGAGGAGGACGCCGTCCTCGAACGACTCGACCTCCATGGTCGACTTGTCGGTCTCGATCTCGAACAGGATGTCGCCCCGGCGGACCGGGTCGCCCTCGTTCTTGTGCCAGGTGGTGACGACGCACTCCTCGGTCATCTGGCCGGGCTTCGGCATGCGGATCGCGTGAGCCATGACGACGGCCTCCGGCTACACGAGGGCCAGGACGGCCCGGACGACGTCGCCCGCGTTCGGCAGGAACGCCCGCTCGAGGCTCTCGGCCTGCGGCGAGATGCCGTTGGCGGCGCCGATCCGGCCGACCGGCGCCGTCGAGGAAGTCGAACGCCTCGAGCTGGATCCGGGCCACGATCTCGTTGACGTAGCTGCCCACGAGAACCGCCTGGCTGGCGACGACGCAGCGCCCGGTCTTGCGGACCGAGGCGAGGACCGTCTCCATGTCGAGCGGGACCAGGCTGCGCAGGTCGATCACCTCGGCCGTGATCCCGTGCTCGGTCGCGAGCGTCTCGGCGGCGGCGAGCAGGTCGGGGACCGCCGGGCCCCAGCCGACGAGCGTCGCGTCGGTGCCCTCGCGCGCGACGCGCGCCTGGCCGATCGGGACGAGGTACTCCCCCTCGGGCACGACGCCCTTCACGGGGTACAGGCCCTGGCTCTCCACGAAGAGGACCGGGTTGTTGGTCCGGATCGCGGACTTGAGGAGGCCCTTCGCGTCGGCCGCGGTGGCCGGGTAGACGACCTACAGGCCCGGGATGTGGGTGAAGAGGCTCTCGAGCGACTGCGAGTGCTGGCCGCCGTAGCCCTTGCCGGCGCCGACCGAGGCCCGGATGACGAGCGGCACCTCGACCTGGGCGCCGCTCATGTAGTGCCACTTCGCGGCCTGGTTGGCGATCTGGTCGGAGGCCATCAGCGCGAAGTCCATGTACATCAGCTCGACCACCGGCCGCAGGCCGACGATCGCCGCGCCCACCGCGGTCCCGCAGATGGCAGGCCTCGGAGATCGGCGTGTTGAAGACGCGCTCGCGCCCGAACGCCTCGAGCAGCCCCTTGGTCAGCTTGAACGCGCCGCCGTAGTCGGCCACGTCCTCGCCGTAGAGGATGACCCGCGCGTCGCGGGTCATCTCCTCGACGAGCGCCTCGCGGAGGGCGTCCTTGTAGCTGATCGCGCCGTTCGCGTCGCGCTTGGCGACCGGCGGCTCGGCGTAGGTGACGACGGCGGGCGCCCCGGCCGGCACCTCGTCGGCGACCGTGTCGGTGTACAGGTAGCGCGAGCACATCGGCCGGATCGGGATCCGTCGCCTTCGACGCCCGGACGGCGGCCCGGGCGTTGCGCTCGCGGACGCGGGCCTCGACCGCGGCCACGCCGGCCGCGTCGGCGACGCCGGCCTCGACGAGCTGCCGCCCGAGGCGGTCGATCGGGTCGACGGCCCGCCAGGCCGCCTCCTCCTCGCGGGTCCGGTACTCGTTGCGCGGGTCGGACAGCGAGTGGCCGTAGTAGCGGTACGTGCTGGCCTCGATCAGGACCGGCCCCTCGCCGGCCCGGCACAGGGCCGCCGCCCGGCGGACCGCGTCGCGCACCGCGAGGACGTCCATGCCGTTGACGACCTCGGCGTGCATGTTGTCGTCGGCGAACCCGGCCGCCCGGCGGGCGAGGTGGCGGACGCCCATGACCTCGTCGTCGGTCCGGTGGGTCATCCCGTAGTGGTTGTTCTGGATGAGGTAGATGATCGGCAGGCCGTGGGCCCGCTCGCCGGCGAGGTGGTTGGTCCACTGGTCCTGGGCCGCCCAGTTGAGCGACTCGAGGACGACCCCGTTGGCGTAGGCGCCGTCGCCGGCGAAGCAGCAGACGACGCGGTCGGCCTGCTCGTAGCGGATGGCCATCGCCGCGCCCGTCGCGATCGGCACGCTGCCGCCGACGATCGCGTTGGCGCCCAGGTTGCCGGTCGAGAAGTCGCCGATGTGCATCCCGCCGCCGCGCCCGCGGCTGTAGCCCTCCTCCTTGCCGAACAGCTCGGCGATCACGCGGAAGACGTGCTCCTCGAGGGCCGCCTCGAGGAGCTCCTCGCGCGTCTCGGCGGTGGAGCCCGGGACGCGCGCGCGGAGCTGCTCGTCGTCATCCGGCGGATCGCGGCGAAGCCCTTGGCGATCGCGTCGCCGTGGCCGCGGTGGGAGCTCGTGACGTTGTCGTCGGGCCGCAGCGCGGACGAGGCGCCGACGGCGGTGCCCTCCTGGCCGATCGAGACGTGGGTCGGGCCGCGGTAGTCGTAGCCGGGCAGCGGGTCGTAGCCGCCGGACCGCAGCCGGACGATCATCTCCTCGAGCTCGCGGATCGCGAGCATGTCGTCGAGGAGCTCGAGCGCCTCGGCGCCGTCGATCGTGCCCGCCGCGATCTCGCTCGCCAGGTCGCCCGCGATAGGCGAAGCCGGTGACCGTCCCGCACGATTCCTCGAAGGGCTCGAAGTCGGGACGGGCGTCGCTGCGATAGCTGGGTTCCGCGACCATCGTGGTCCTCCGAGCGATCAGGGGTGGCGCCGGGGTCGGCGACAGGGGCGGGGGGTCATGCGGTGATCACCCGGATCCCGCGGCGCGTGAGGGACGCGCACGACGCGCTCGTCGATGCCCGCGTCCGTCACGATCGTGTCGACGGCGGTCGAGGGTCCCGCGCGCGACGAACGAGCGGGTTCCCAGCTTGCGAGCTGTCGGCGAGGAGGATGACCTCGCGCGCTCGCCGCATGACGAGCTCCTTGGTGTAGGCCTCCGACGGGTCGGTCGTGGTGAGCCCGTCCTCGAGCGAGAGCGCGAAGGTGCCCATCAGGGCCCGATCCACGCGGAGCTCGTCGAGGAGCAGGCGGGTGAGCGGCCCGACGAGCGCCCGGCTGGTGGCCCGCAGCTCGCCGCCGATCACGATCAGGCGCGGGCCACGACCCGCGAGCTCGGTCGCGGCCGGGAGGGAGTTCGTCACGACGGTCAGCCGCCTCCAGCCGTGCAGCAGGCGGGCGACCGCCAGAACGGTGCTCCCGCTGTCGAGGTAGACCGTCTCGTCCTGCTCGAGCAGCTCGACGGTCCGCTCGGCGATGCGCGACCTTCTCGGCGGCTGCCGCGCCCGCCTTCGCGTCGAACTGCGGTTCGTCGAGGCGCTCGTCGATCGCCACGGCGCCGCCGTGGACGCGCCGGAGGCGACCCATCGCCGCGAGCGCGTCGAGGTCGCGGCGCACGGTCGCCTGGGACACGCCCAGGGCGGCGCTCAGCTCCTCGAGGCGGACCGCACGCCGGGAGTCGACGATCAGGCCGAGGCGCTGGCGGCGCCGCGCCGCGAGATCGTGCGAGGGGGCCGGCTCGTCTTGATCGTGCAGGACATTCCACATATCGAGCACACTCTATCACGATCGTGCAACACCGTGCACACGGGCGCTACAATCGCGCGCATGGCCGAGATCGATGTCGTCGCGCTTGCCCGGGCGTACTTCCTCGACGAGCGCAACCAGTTCGGCTGCGCCGAGGCGACCTTCATCGTGCTCAAGGGCGCCTACGGGCTGGACGACCCCATGGACGCGAGCGCGGCGATGGCGCTCAACGGGGGTATCGCCTACAGTGGCGGTGCCTGCGGTGCAATCACCGGGGCGGCCCTTGCCGTCGGCATGCTGGCCGAGCGGCGCATGGATGATCATCGAGAGGCCAAGCGCGTGGCCAGCGATCTCGTGGCCGGCCTGATCGATGATTTCCGGGCCGAGCACGGCGCCCTCGACTGCCGCGACCTCACAGGCTACGACCTGCGGGCCCCCGGCCAGCACGACGCGTTCGTGGCCGCGGGCGTGTGGCGCGAGCTGTGCATGCGCCAGGTCGAGTTCGCGGTGACGCGGATGGCACCCCTCGCCGACGAGGAGGCGTGGGCGGCAGCCGTGCGGGCGCTCGACGGGGCTGCCTCCTGACGGCGCTGCGCCAGTGTCGCGGCGTGTGTCCGGGGCACTATGTCGCGCTAGACTTACCGGTGTTCGACCGCAGGGGAGCCCAGATGTCCGACGATAGCGCCGTCTCGCGCAGCGTCCTTGCGGAGCAGGTCAAGGACCGGCTCCTCCAGGACATCCTCGCCGGCCGGTACGCGCCCCATTCGCGGATCGTCGAGACGCGTGTCGCCCGGGAGCTCGGCACCAGCCAGGCCCCGGTGCGCGAGGCCCTGCGCGGCCTCGAGGCGCTCGGCGTCGTGGAGATCCTGCCGTTCCGAGGAGCGCGCGTCCGCCGGCCGAGCGCCTCGGAGCTGCTGGAGGCGTACGTCGTTCGCTCGGAGCTGGAGGCGCTCGGGGCGCGCCTCGGCGTTCCCCGGATGACGGACGACGACCTCGCCGAGCTCGAGGCGCTCGGCGAGGAGATGCAGAAGCGCCGCCGCCGTCGGGCGACCGCCACGAGGTGGCCGTCGCCGACGCGAGCTTCCACGCCCGGCTGCTCGCGCTCGCCGGCAACGCGACCCTCGAGCGGGTCTGGCGGTCGCTCGAGCCGTTCTCGCGGACGTACATCACCCTCGTCGCGCCCGGGGGCCGACGCGCACTGGACGGCCGACCTGCACCCGGCGATCCTGCGCGCCCTCCGCACGCGCGACCCCGAGCAGGTCGTGGCCGCCCTCCGCCGGCACTTCGACGAGGCCGGTGCCCACCTGGCCGGCGGCTGGGACGACGGCAGCCGCCCGGCTCGCCGCGTCCGCCGGCCGCGCGGACCGTCGACCGCGCCCGCACTGACCGGCCGGGTCCGCCCGCCCGGATCGGTCAGCTGCCGAAGGATGCCGCGCACCTGGTCCGCCACGCGCGGCGCGGAGAGGCCGTAGATCTCGAGCAGGGCGTCGTTCGGTCCCGACTGCGGGATAGACGTCCTGGAGCCCGATCCGGTTGACCTGCGTCGGCCGGTGCTCCGAGAGCGCCTCGGCCACCGCGCCGCCGAGACCGCCGATCACCGAGTGCTCCTCGACCGTGATGACGCGCCCGGTCCGCTCGGCGGCGGCGACGATCGCCGTCGACGTCGAGCGGCTTGATGGTCGGGACGTGGACGACGTGGGCGTCGATGCCGTCCGCCGCCAGCAGGTCCGCGGCGTCGACGACGCGCGGCGTCTGGCGTCCCGGTGCTGAACAGGGTCACGTCGCGGCCCTCGCGGACCGTGACGGCCTTGCCGAGCTCGAACCGGTAGTCGTCGCCGAAGAGGCGCTGCGTTGCGTCGCGCACGAGGCGGACGTAGCAGGGCCCGTCGTAGGCGGCGGCCCAGCGGAGCACCTCGCGGGCCTCGACGTCGTCGGCCGGCGAGACGGTGACCATGCCCGGGCATGGCCCGCATGATCGACATGTCGTCCACGATGATGTGGCTCATCCCCGTCTGGCCGGTGAAGAGCCCGGCGTAGCCCGGCGGTGATCTTCACGTTGAGTCCCGTCTGGGCGATCAGGACCCGGATCTGGTCGAGCGGGCGGACGACGGCGAACGAGACGAACGTGCTGACGAACGGGATGAGGCCCATCGTCGCCAGTCCCGGCGGCGACGCCGAGCATGTTCTGCTCGGCGATCCCCATCTGGAGATAGCGGTCCGGGTGGGCCTTCTCGAAGATGTCGGCCCGCGTCGAGCTGCCGACGTCGCCGTCGAGCATGACGATCCGCGGGTCGTCGTTCGCCAGCTCCGCGACCGTCTCGCCGAAGATCTCCCGCATCGGTCCGTCCCATCGGCAGCGTCATCGCGGCTCTCCTTCGCTCGCCGGCAGGGGCTCCCCGAGGTCGGCCATCGCCGTGGCGTACTCCTCCGGCTTGATCGCGCGGGTGTGCCAGTAGTAGTGGCCCTCCATGAACGAGACGCCCTTGCCCTTCACCGTGTGGGCGATGATCGCGACCGGCCGGCCGTCGCCCTCGGCCGCGTGGGCGAGGACGCGCAGGATCTCGGCCATGTCGTGGCCGTCGATCTCGAGGACGCGCCAGCCGAAGGCCGTCCACTTGCCCGACGAGCTCGCCCGGCACCTGGGGCGGCGTCCGGCCGTCCGGCCCGTCGCCGGGCCAGCCGTACTGCTGGAGCTTGTTGTGGTCGACGATCGCGACGAGGTTGTCGAGGCCGTACCGGGCGGCGGCCATGGCCGCCTCCCAGACCTCGCCCTCCTGGCACTCGCCGTCGCCGAGCATCACGTAGGTCCGGCTGGAGCGCCCCGTCAGGCGGGCGCCGAGGGCCATGCCCATCCCGGCCGAGATGCCCATGCCGAGCGAGCCGGTCGACATGTCGAGGCCGGGCAGGCGGGTCATGTCCGGGTGGCCCTGGAGCCGCGAGTTGGCCGCGTCGAAGGTCGCGAGCTCCGCGACCGGGAAGTAGCCGCGGAGGGCCATCGTGGCGTAGAGCCCGATCGACGAGTGGCCCTTGGACAGGATGAAGCGGTCGCGATCGGGCCAGGCCGGCTCGTCCGGCCGGATGCGCATGACGTTGAAGTAGAGCGCGGCGAGCATGTCGGCGGCCGAGAGCGGGCCGCCGAGGTGGCCGGCGCGCGCGCGGTAGACGGCCTTGATCACCTCGACCCGGATCTGCCGCGCGATCTCCTCGAGGCGGGCGATCTCGGCGGCATCGACGGGACGACCGGCGACCCGCTCATGGCCTGTCCTTCTTCTCGTACGAGCCGGGCACGACGGGAGGAGAGAAGAAGCAGACGAGCTCGAGCGGCTCCGGGCCGTCGGATTCGGTCGCATGGATCGTGCCGGGCGGGACCCAGACGGTCACGCCGGCCTCGATCTCGGCGGTCGCCTCGGGTGTCACGATCCGGCCGCGTCCCGCCGCGCAGTAGATCGTCTCCTCCTGGGTCTCGTGGACGTGGCCCGTCGGCCTGCTGCCGGCGCGGGAAGATGGAGACGCCCATGGAGACCCGCTCGGTCGGGGTGTTCTGCGGCCCGATGTAGGTGTGCCAGTCACGGCCGGGCAGCGGATAGAGCTCTGCCTCGGCTCGCGTCACTCGCTTGATCATCGGGCACCTCGCTGGATTCGCGGTCGATCGCAGTGGGGGACGCCGTCCGTCACCGGGGTTGGGCGCGGATCGGCGCTCCTCAGCTGTTGCCGGGGAAGACCAGGGAGAGGCCGGGACGGCGGCCGGGCTCCGGCCAGCGCTCGGTGACCATCTTCTGCTGGGTGAAGAAGCGGACCCCGTCCTCGCCGCGCATGGCCAGGTCGCCGACGGCCGACTCCTTGGCACCCCCGAAGGAGAGGTAGCCGGCCGGGACCGGGATCGGGACGTTGACCCCGATCATGGGCACCTCGACCTCGAGCTTGAAGCGCCGGGCGGCGCCGCCGTCGGTCGTGAAGATGGCCGTCCCGTTGGCGTACTTGTGGGCGTTGATGAGGCCGATCGCCTCGTCGTACGTCGCCGCGTGGACGATGCCCAGCACCGGCCCGAAGATCTCCTCCTGGTAGATGTCCATGTCGGGGGTCACGTGGTCGAAGAGCGTGACCCCGAGGAAGAAGCCGTCGGGGTTCGTCCGGGTGGACGAAGGGCCGCCCGTCGACCACGAGCTCGGCCCCCTCGGCCTCGCCCCGCTCGATCCACTTCACGACCGAGGCCCGGTGCTCCGCGGTGTAGAGCGGGCCCATGTCCATGCCCGGCTCCATGCCCGGGCCGACCTTGAGCTTGGCGATCCGCTCCTCCATGAGCGGGCGCAGCCTGTCCGCCGTGTCGCCCACCGCGATGACGAGGGTCTGGGCCATGCAGCGCTCGCCGGCGGAGCCGTAGCCCGCGGCGACCGCGGCGTCGGCGGTCAGCTCCATGTCGGCGTCGGGCAGGACGATCATCGCGTTCTTGGCGGAGGTGTAGGCGCCGACCCGCTTGCCCCGCTTCGTGCCCTCCTCGAAGACGTACCGCCCGACCGCGGTCGAGCCCACGAACTGGATGGCCTTGATGCCCGGGTGCTCGACGATCGCGCTGACCGCCTCGCGGCCGCCGTACACGACGTTGAACGTGCCGTCGGGCCCGCCGGCCGCCTGCCACAGCTCGGCCTGGAGCTGGGTGGCCCCGGGGGTGTGGGAGGAGGGCTTGAGGACGACCGTGTTGCCGCACGCGAGGGCGATCGGGACGATCCACATGGGGACCATGACCGGGAAGTTGAAGGGCGTGATCGCGGCGACCACCCCGAGCGGCCCGCGCAGGGTGAAGGCGTCCACGTTGGTGGCCACGTTGGGGGTCATCATCCCCGCCAGGTGGACCGGCAGGCCGGCCGCGTACTCGACCGTCTCGAGGCCGCGCATCACCTCGGCGAAGGCGTCGGGGTAGGTCTTGCCGTGGTCCCTCGTGATGAGGGCGGCCAGCTCCTCGCGGTGCTGCCAGAGCTGCTCGCGCCAGGCGAAGAAGACCTCGCTGCGGGCGATGAGCGGCGTGTCCCGCCAGGCCGGGAAGGCGGCGGCCGCGGCGGCCACGGCCGCGTCCACCTCGGGTGCCCCGCCGCGCGGGACGCGGGCGATCACCGCCCCCGTGGCCGGGTTGTACACCGGGCCGGTCTGCTCGGGCAGGACCTCGACCGGTGCGCCGGCGATCCAGTGGGACAGGATGGGCAGGCTCACGGGGGCCGCGCTGGCCTCCGGACGCACTTCGGTCGTCATGGTGCTGGTGCCTCCTTGGGGCTGCGGCAGGGGTCAGGCAGGCCTGATGTCGGGGTTGGGCAGGACGACGTCCCGGATGGCGCCCATGAGATCGTGGTACGACGTGATGAACGCGCGCAGGGTTCGCGCGCTCGCTCCGTAGCCCTCGAACTCGTCGGGGGTCATCCCGTCCGGCTCGTACGCGCGCCGGAAGTCGGGGATGCGCTCGTAGAGGTCGGCGATGAGCGCCGGATCGACCGGCATGTCCATGCGCGGCAGCGCGACGATCCCGCTGGCGTTGAAGCGGACCTGCCAGGGGTAGGTGAGGGTCATGCTGACGTCGCCACCGACCAGCTCGGTCCAGTGGAGTCGGTGCCGATACGCGGCCGCGAGCATGCGCGACCGGTAGCCGCGCTCGCCGAAGATGGCGTAGGTTCGCTTGAAGGCCGCGATGCCCGCCCAGTTCGGGGCATCCGGGTGGACCGCCAGGTCGTCGCGCTCGACGAGCACCTTCATCCAGTCGTCGAGCCGGCCGATCATGATCGTCACGATCGGTGACATCGACGCAATGTCACCGCCCGCGGCGGCGCGACGATCGAGGCCACGTTCGACTGCCGCTCCGGCCGCCAGGGCCTGCGGCACCGTGAAGCTCACCGTGGCGTTGATGTTGACGCCGCGGAACGTCGCTTCCTCGATCGCGACGATGCCCGCCGCCGTGGCCGGGAACTTGACCTGGATGTTCGGGGCAAGGGCGGCGAAGTGGACGGCCTGCTCCACCATCCGGGCCGGGTCTCGGTGGTTCGCGGGGTTCGTCTGGACCGAGAGCCGGCCGTTCCGGCCGCCCCCGCGGTCGAAGACCGGCTGGAGGATCGCTGCGCCCCGGACCGCCATCTCATCGACGATCGCCCACGTGAGCTCGACCTCGCTCCAGGTCGGGTTCGCGGCGGCGAGCTCCCGCACTCGCGGAACCCAGTGGGCCTTGTCCTTCCTCATCACCTCGAGCACGATGCTGGGATTGGACGTCGCGCCGGTCGCACCGCGCTCGACGGCATAGCTGAGCTCATCTGGGGCGCAGGAATCGTTCCAGTACTGGGTCGGCGTCTCCCGGGTCATGCGCAGGAGCGGGCCGTCAGGCGCGGTTGTCGTCATGGGAGTCACCTCGGCGAGTGGCACACGACCGGTCCAGGCCCAGAAGGGCCGCCGATCCTGCGTGGGCATATAATCGATGATCGATGCTTGAGATGCAAGGGCCTGCGGTGCTCCTGCACAGGTCGGGGGCGGGAGTCGACCGCCACCGTCCAGAGGCGGGGTACGGGACGGTCTCCGTCAGCCTCGATGCGCCGTGACCTCGGGTACGTTGCGGTGGGATGGGACTTGACGCAGCGAGGCGTTCGTTCCTATCCTGATCGGTAATCGATTATCGACGGTCTTGCCACGCTCGTAGATCGACAGTCGATCACGGCGAGGCCTCGGCAGCCCCTCGAGCGGAATCGCAGGAGGTCGCGCCCATGGCCAGCGTCATGGCTTCCGGGACCCCTGGCTTGCGCACCCCGCCTCCGCGCGCCCGTGGGAGGAGCCTCGTCCGCCAGCCGCTCGCCGGGGCCGACGACATCGAGCGCCAACCCGGCTGCGCCGCCGGGATGGCTGGCTTCTTCGGTGCGTCGAGCATGGAAGGGCTCCCGACGGAGGTGGCGATCACCGAGAGCATGCGGCGTTTCACGCGGGTCGTCGAAGTGGCGATGGTGAGCTAGGAGACGTCGCCGACGGGCGACGCCAGGCAGGAGCGAAGGAGGAAGATTCGGTGCCCCTCAAGGAAGAAGTCCTCGGCCAGTTCCTCGGCGACGAGAAGTTCCCCGTCAGCTGGACCTCGGAGACCGAGAAGCTGCTCTTCTGGGTCTACGACGACCTGCACTGTCCGAAGCCGCTCAGCCCGATGTACGAGGACATCGGCGGCTGGTGGCTGTCCTGCGATCACATGTTCCGGCGGTTCGGCACGCCGTTCGCGACCGACTGGATCTACAAGAACATCAACGGCTACCTGTACACGGCGGCGATCCCGGCCGAGGCCGGCCTCGTTGTCGACACCCAGGAGTACAACTACCGCACCAACCCGATCGTCCCGGAGGCGGGTGACGCCGAGTACGCTGGCAAGATCGGGGCCTACCTCGGCGCGGTGCTGCCCGTCTACGGGAACAACTTCGAGTTCTGGTGGCGCACCCGGTTCGTGCCCGAGATGACCCGCAACTTCGAGTACATCGAAGGCATGCTCGACCGGAAGGCGAACCTGAGCCTTGCCGAGCTGGCGGTCCTCCTCGAGGACGCCATCGACATGCACGACCGCCACTGGAAGATCCACTGGATGCTGAACTTCGCGCAGCTGAGCGCGACGCTCAACCTCCGGGCGGTCATGGAGAAGACCCACGGCAAGATCGACGAGGTCCTGCTCGGCCGCCTCCAGAACTCGGGCAACGACCGTAACTGGGACAAGATCGGCGCGCTGTGGGAGATGAAGGAGGAGGTCAAGGGCGACCCCGACGCTCGCGCGGGCGTTCGCCGGGCTCACGGCCGCGGACATCATCCCGGTGCTCCAGTCCAGCGAGCGGGGCCGCCGCTTCATCGACGAGCGGGTCGTGCCGTACCAGAAGGAGTTCGGCTGGCACGCCGTCTGGAGCCACGAGTTCGTCTTCCCCTCGTTCCGCGAGGACATGACGCCGGTCATCCAGCTGGTCCGCGACCAGTACTCGTCCGACTACGACTTCCCGTCGAAGGTCGCCGCCCTCAGGGCGGACATCGACGCGGCCGCCCGGCAGATCCTCGAGGGGCTCGAGGGCGAGGCGCTCGAGGAGATGCGCGCCGCCAACGAGATCAACCTCAAGATGGCGCCGCTCACCCCGGACCACCACTTCTACATCGACCAGGGCGCCAACGCCCACGTCCGCCTCGTGCTCATCGCCATCGGCGAGAAGCTCGTGGAGCTGGGCGTCCTCGACCAGCCCGACGACGTCATCTTCTTCCGCTACAACCAGCTCCGCGCGTTCATCGGCAATCCATCCGGCATGGACGGCCGGGCCGTCGCGGGAGCTGCCCGAGCAAAGTGGCTGGCCGCGAACAAGGTCGCGCCGAAGGACTGGGTGGGCACGGTGACCGCCACGCAGCTCGCCTTCCCGTACCTCAACCTGTGGGGCTTCCCGGACAAGTTCTATCGCTCCTCCGAGGAGGAGTACGGCAAGGTCAAGGGCATCGCCGGCTCGCCCGGCGTCGTCGAGGGCATCGCCCGCGTCGTCGGGTCGGTGGAGCAATTCGACAGCCTGCAGGTGGGCGAGATCCTCGTCTGCCAGATGACCAACCCGGCCTGGCAGGTCCTCTACGGCAAGATCATCGCAGTCGTCACCGACGCCGGCGGGACCGTGTCGCACCCGGCCGTCCTGGCCCGCGAGTACGGCATCCCGGCGGTCGTCGGCACCTCGGCCGGCACCTTCCGCATCAAGACCGGGGACCGGCTCCGCGTCGACGGCAACGCCGGCGTCGTGGAGATCCTCGAGACCGCCGCGGTCGCCCCCGTCGTCGGCCTGGACTGACCCCGCCTCCATGACGCGCGAAGCCACGATCTCGCGCAGCGTCCTGAGCGATCAGGTCAAGGATCGCCTGCTCCAGTCGATCCTTGACGGTCGCTACCCGCCGGGCGCCCGGATCGTCGAGACCCGGGTCGCCCGGGAGCTCGGGACGAGCCAGGCCCCGGTGCGGGAGGCGCTGCGCGACCTCGAGGCGCTGGGCGTCGTGGAGACTGCCGCCTTCCGCGGAGCTCGTGTCCGCCGCCCGTCGGCGGACGAGCTCCTCGAGGCGTTCGTGATCCGCGCCGAGCTGGAGTCGCTCGGCGCCCGCCTTGCCATCCCGCGCCTGACCGACGGGGACCTCGAGGTCCTCGCCGGATACGTCGGCGAGATGCAGCGGTCGGCAGAGGACGGCGACTACTACGCCGAGGCGACGGCTGACGCGGCCTTCCACGGCCGGATCGTCGAGCTCGCCGGGAATGCGACGCTCGAGCGGGTGTGGCGGACGCTCGAGCCGTTCTCGCGCACCTACATCACGATGGTCGTGCCGGGCGTCGACCGGCGCCGGATTGCCGACCTGCACGCCCCGATCCTGGCCGCGCTCCGCCTGCGCGACCCGGACGTGGTGACCTCGGTGCTCCATGATCACTTCCGCGACACCGCGGCGATGCTCGCCAGCCTCTGGGCGGCTCCGCCGACCGTGGGAGCGGAATCGCCGCAGCCCACGCCGGCCTGACCTGCCGACCCACCCCCGAAAGGACGAGATGAACGACCAGCTGCAACTGTCCGAGGAGATGTCGGCCGGGACGGCCCGCCTGCGGGTGGACGTCCACGGCAGCCAGCCGCGCGAGCACGTCCTCGACGACCTGAACTTCCTCAACTACCGGCTCGCCGACGTCCGCATCTCACCGGAAGTGACGCTGGCCGAGCCCGACATCGTCTGGCACCAGGACGGCGAGAAGGCCGTTGCCTACGACGGTCGCGTGGTGACGTTCACTGGACCGTGGCCGGCGGGCCCGATCCAGAAGGTGGTCGTCGCGGTCCTGGCCCTCCGGATGGAGGAGACCGGCCTCCACCCGTCCCACAGCGCCGCCGTGCAACTACCGCGGCAGGACCCTCCTCTTCCTCGGCGGCGAGTCCAACCACGGCAAGTCGATGGGCCTCATCGAGGCCGGTCGCCGGGGCGCGCTCCAGGTCGCCTCCGAGACCACGGTGATCGACGAGGACGGCCGGGCCGTCATGGGCTCCGTCGACACGTTCCTGCGCAAGCGGACCGAGGGGACGGAGCGCTCGGACAAGGCCGCGCCGAACAAGGGCGTCGAGAAGTTCTGGGGCGAGATGCCCACCTGGGGCATGTACGAGGGCGTGCCCAACATCGACCTCGTCATCGTGCCGGCGATCGACGGCAACTTCGACCCGGCCGCGAACGAGCTCATCCCGTTCGAGCGCCAGTTCCAGTTCCTGCATTCGCTGCAGAACTACTTCCTGACGAACGAGCTGCTCGCGCCCGGGCACGTCATGCCCCTGGTCGACAACGATCGGCTCCGGGAGCGACGCGCCGACTTCGTGGCTCGCTTCTGCGAGCGTCCGTTCCACTTCATCCGCGCGGCCACGCCCCAGGTCCTCCTGGACGAGGTCGACAAGATCCTCTGAGCGGCGTCTGGAGCACGGCGATGCACACGTTTGCCTATGCCCGGCCGGCGACGCTGGCCGAGGCGGTGGCCCTCCTCGACGCGCACGGGCCGGACGCCCGGCTGCTGGCCGGGGGCACGGACCTGGTCATCCGGCTCCGGGACGGCAGTGCCCGGCCGTCCGTCGTGATCGACGTCAAGCGCATCGCCGAGCTTCGGCCCGGGATCCGCGAGGATTCCGGGCCGCTTCACGATCAGTGCCACGACCGTGATGACGGACGTGGTCGCCGACGAGCGCATGCGTCGCCACTTCCCGGCCCTGGTCGAGGCCGCGGCCGTGGTCGGGTCGGTCCAGATCCGGAACCGGGCAACCCTGGCCGGCAACGTGTGCAACGCCTCGCCGGCCGCCGACACCGCCCCGCCCCTTCTCGTCTACGACGCCACCGTCGTCGCGCGAAGGACCCGGCGGGACGCGGCGGATCCCCCTCGACGAGTTCTTCGTCCGCTCGGGCATCACGACCCTGGGCCCGGGCGAGCTGGTCACGGCGATCGAGCTGCCCGTCCCCGGGCGACGCATGGGTGCCACGCACGTCCGGCGCACGCGCCGCCGCGGCCACGACCTCGCGTCCGTGACGCTGTGTTGCGCGGTGGACGAGGCCGGCGTCACCCGGCTCGCGTTCGGGAGCGTCGGGCCGCGGCCGCTCCTGCGGGTGGACGAGACCGGCGTGCTCGCGGACCCGGCCGCGCCGGCCGAGGCGAGGACCGCGATCCTCGAGGCGATGCTCGCCGACGCCAGCCCCTCGCCGCGCTCGATGCGCGCCGGCCCGGTGTATCGCCTGGCGATGCTGCGCGTCCTGGGCACCCGTGCCCTGGCGACCGCGATCGAGCGGCTGGCGAGGGGGAGTCACGGGGATGACCACGACGCAACCCATCCGGATGACCGTGAACGGCCGCGGGCGCGCCCTCGACGTCGCCGTTCACCACACGCTCCTCGACGTCCTGCGCGACGACCTCGCGCTCACCGGCACGAAGGAGTGCTGTCTCGTCGGGGAGTGCGGGGCGTGCACCGTCATCGTCGACGGACGCACGGTCGACTCCTGCCTGGTCCTCGCCGTGGAGGTCGACGGGACCGAGATCATCACCGTCGAGGGGCTCGCGGTCGACGGGCGGCTCAGCCCGCTCCAGCAGGCCTTCCTCGACACGGGCGCCGTCCAGTGCGGCTTCTGCATTCCCGGCCAGCTCGTGTCGGGAACTGCCCTCCTGGCGGAGAACCCGCATCCGACCATCCCCGAGATCCAGGAGGGCCTGGCCGGGAACCTCTGCCGCTGCGCCGGCTACCAGCAGATCACCGAGGCGGTCCTGGCGGCCGCCGAGGCGGCCCAGGCCGGCCCGACCGAGGTCAGAGCGATGAGCAGGCACGCGATCGGCGGCTCCCCGCCCCGGGTCGGAGGTCTCGATCGGGTCACGGGCGGCCAGCAGTACGTGGCCGACATCCACGTGGCGGACGTGCTCCAGGCGAAGCTCGTCACGCTCGACTGTGCGCGCGCCCGGATCATCTCCATCGACACGAGCGCTGCCCGACAGGTGCCCGGCGTCCGCCTGGTCATGACCGCGGCCGATCTGCCGCAACCCGTGCCGCGCTTCGGGCCTCAGTTCGAGGACCGCCCGATCCTCGCGGTGGGCGAGACGAAGTACCACGGGGAGCCCGTGGCGGCCGTGGCCGCCGATACGAAGGACGCGGCCGAACGGGCCGCCGCCCTCGTCGAGGTCGAGCACGAGGAGCTGCCGGCCGTCTTCACGATCGCGGCGGCGCTCGACCCGGCCGCGCCGCTCGTGCAGGACCCGGCCCTCCGCCCGGGCGACCCCTTGGCCGGCACGAACGTCCTCCGCGAGCATCACTTCGGCTGGGGCGACGTGGATGCCGTGGCCGCGTCGGCCGATCTCGTCGTCGAAGGCACCTGGACGTTCCCGATGGTGACCCACTTTGCCATCGAGCCCCACGCGTTCATGGCCGCGCCCGACGGGGATGGGATCGCCGTCTGGAGCACCATCCAGCACCCGAACTGGCTGCAGAGGATCCTGGCGAAGGTCCTGCGCCTGCCGCTGTCGAAGGTCCGGGTCTTCGCCCCGGATCCCGGCGGCGGCTTCGGCGGCAAGCAGCACGTGAAGCTCGAGCCGCTCGTGGCCTTCATGGCCCTCCGGGTCGGCCGGCCCGTGCGCCTGGTCCTGACCCTGGAGGAGACGTTCCAGGCCGTCCGCCGCAACTCGACCGAGATCCACGTCCGGTCGGGGTTCCGCGCCGACGGCACCCTGGTCTTTCGCGACATCGAGTCCAACTACCTGCTGGGCGCGTACGCCGACATCGCCGACCGGACGGTGACCAAGGGCAGCTACGCCGCCGTCGGGCCGTACCGGGTGCCGGCGGCGCGCGTCGTGGCCCGCAGCATCCTCTCCCACACCACGCCGTCCACGGCGTTCCGCGGTTTCGGCAATCCCCAGCCCATCTGGGCCGTCGAATCCAGCATGGACGAAGCGGCCCGGGCGCTCGGCATCGACCCCCTGGAGCTCCGCCTCCGGAACGTCGCCCGGCGCGGCGAGGAGATCATCCCCGGCGACACGCCGGCCGACGGTGACTGGGCCCAGTCCGCCCGGAAGGCCGCCGACCTCATCGGGTGGGGGATGCCGCTCGCGGCCGGGCAGGGGCCGCGGGATCGCGTTCGGGCATCAAGTCGGGGCCGACGACCGGCCTCTCCTACTCGACGGTCCGGCTCCTGGCCGACGGCAGCGTCATCGTCTACGCCGGCACGTCCGACATGGGCCAGGGCGCCCGCACGGTGTTCGCCCAGATCGCCGCGCAGGAGCTCGGGGCGCCGATCGACTGGATCTCCGTGGTGATGGGCGACACGGCCGTCGTCCCGTATGACCAGCAGACCTCGGCCAGCCGCTCGACCGTGCTGATGGGGAACTCCGTCCTCGCTGCCTGCCGAGAGGTCCAGGCGAAGGTCCGTGCGATGGCCTCGCGGGTCCACGGGGTTGACGAGGCGCTGATCGTGGTCGAGAACGGCGTCGTCCGCCTGCCCGACCGCGAGCTGCCGATCGTCGACGTGCTGGGCCCGGGGCTCGGCCGGCTCGGCGGCGAGATCATCGGCAACGGGGAGATGCGCAAGGAGGCCGAGCCCGGCCATCCCCTGGGCGGGAGCGCGGCGTTCTACGAGTTCAACTGCACGGCCGTCGAGGCCGAGGTGGACGAGGGGACGGGCGACATCGTCCTCGTTCGCCACGTCACGGTCTCCGACGTCGGCAAGGCCCTGAACCCGGCCCAGGTCAGGAGCCAGGACGAGGGCGCCGCGGTCCAGGGCCTTGGCCACACGCTCATGGAGCACTACATCTACGACGAGAAGGGCCGAATCCGGAACCTGGGGGCGATCGACTACCGGATCCCGACGAGCATGGACCTCCCGCTCGAGTTCCTCAGCGAGACCGTGGAGAACGCCGACGGCCCGGGTCCCTACGGGGCCAAGGGCATGAGCGAAGGGGCCCTGCTGTGCGTCGCGCCCGCCGTCGCCGCCGCCGTGCGCGACGCGACGGGCGTCGTGATCCGTGACCTGCCCCTCACGCCGGAACGCGTGTGGCAGGCCCTGCAAGAGCGCGGGACGGGCGAGCAGAGGGAGGCTGAGCGATGACGATGGGCAAGGAGGTCGGTCCGATCGACGGGCTGCCGGCGGAGCAGATCGTGAAGGCGGCGGGTCTCGTCCGCGGAGGGCCGGATGATCTCGCTGGCGGCCGTCCGCTTCCCTGGCATGCCGCTCTTCCCGGGACACCCCCCGTTCCAGGTCCTGAACTACCGCACGCCGCGTGGAATCCGGGTGACCGGCGCCCAGCCGTGGGGCCCCGTCAACGACGCCGGGCTCGGCTACATGGCCGAGTACGTGATGGCCACGTCGCACTCCGGCGCCCACATGGACGCCCTCGCCCACATGACCGTCGACGACGACATGCACTGGTACGGCGGCGGTAACGCCGACGAGCACCTGACCGACTTCGGACCGGTCCACGGTGACGCGTCGCGCATGCCCCCGTTCTTCACCCGGGGCGTGCTGATCGACGCCCCCACGTTCCGCGGCGTCGACTGCCTGCCCAAGGGCTCGCCGATCGATGCGGCCGAGCTGGACGCGATCTGCGCTGCCCAGGGCGTGGAGGTGCGGCCATGGGACGTGGTCGTCATCAGGACCGGGTACATGGGCCTCTGGCCCGATGCCGAGCGGATGGCGGCCCACAAGACGCCCGGCCCCGACATCTCGGCGGCCCGCTGGCTGCTGGAGCGCGGCGTCGTCGCGACCGGGACGGACACCGAGACCTACGAGGTCCAGCCGGCGCCCGATCCGGGTCCCACCGGGAACCCGCAACCCGTGCACACAGCCCTGCTCATCGAGAAGGGCGTCTACATCATGGAGAGCCTCGACCTCGAGGAGCTGGCGCGCCAGCGCGTCTACGAGTTCCTCTTCGTCGCACTTCCCGTGAAGATCCGGGGCGCCACCGGGTCGATGGTCGACCCCGTCGCCGTCATCTGAATCCAGGTCACCGAAGGAGGCCGTCCCGTGTCCGCCACCATGCAGGCCCTCGTGGTCCTCGAGCCGAACCGGATGGAGATCCGCGACGTCCCCGTCCCCGTGCCCGGCCCGAACGAGGTCCTCGCCCGCGTGCGCGCGGTCTCGATCTGCGGCACGGACGTCCACCTCATCCGGGGTGACTACCCGGGCTTCTGGCCGCCGGCCTTCCCGTTCATCCCGGGCCACGAGTGGGCGGGCGAGATCGTCGAGCTTGGCCCGGGCGTCGAGCTCTACGGGTGGAAGGTGGGCGACCGCGTGGCGGGCACGTCCCACGACGCCTGCGGTGTCTGCCAGAAGTGCGTGGAGGGCCGCTACAACCTGTGCGAGAACTACGGCAAGCCCGGCCTCCACAAGCAGTACGGCCACAACGTGCAGGGCGCGGACGCCACGTACGTCGTCCAGGGCGTGAAGACGATCTTCCCGCTCCCCGAGGGCCTCTCCTTCGACGAGGGCGCCGTCATCGACCCAGCCTCCATTGCCCTCCACGTGGCGAACCGGGGCCAGGTCGCTCCGGGCGACACCGTCGCGATCACGGGTGCCGGCGCGATCGGCCTCCTCGGCGGCGACGCAGCCCGGATTCGCGGCGCGGCCCGCGTGATCCTGGTCGAGCGTAACGCTGGCCGCCTCGCGAAGGCCGCCGCCATGGGCTTCGAGACGGTCGACGCGAACGTCGGCGACCCGGTGGCGACGGTGCGGGCGATGACGGGCGGATTCGGGGCGGACGTCGTCCTGGAGTGCGCAGGGGTCCCGATCACCGTGCAGTGGGCCCTCGGCATGCTCCGCCGCGGCGGCCGCTGCGCCGCCGTGGGGATCCCAACCGTGGGCGTCGAGATCGCGATGCAGCGGGTCGTCCTCGACGAGCTCGAGCTGGTCGGCTGCCGCGCCTCTGCCGGCGAGATGCGCCGCGTCATGCCCCTCGTCGAGCAGGGCCGCATGCGGGTCCGCGACGTCATGACTCATCGCTTCACGCTCGCCGAGTACGAGCAGGCGATCGCCACGTTCAACGACCCCGCCAGCGGGGCGATCAAGATCATCGTCGCGCCCTGACGACCAGCCGCGTGCCCCCCGCGCGGTCGGTCGCCCGGGCAACCCAGGAGATCCGCTCCGTGACCTACGTCTTCGACTGCGACCACCAGCACGACGGGCTGAGCTTCGCCGAGGTCAAGCGCCTCGTGGGCGGCAAGGCCGCGAACCTGACCGTCATGGCCGTCGACCTCGGCCTGCCCGTCCCGCCGGCGTTCACGATCACCACGGCCGCCTGCAACGAGTACCTGGCCCACGGCTGGCCGGCCGGCCTCGACGATGAGCTGCGCGAGCACATGGCCCGCATGGAGCTACTGGTCGGCCAGGAGTTCGGCGCGCCGGCGAACCCGCTCCTGGTCAGCGTCCGGTCGGGAGCCCCGATCTCGATGCCCGGGATGATGGACACGATCCTGAACCTCGGCCTCAACGACGCCACGACCGCCGGGCTCGAAGCGGCCTCGGCGAGCCCGAAGTTCGCCAACAACTGCCGGATGCGCTTCGAGGCGATGTTCCGCGACATCGTCGGCGTCGACGCCGTGCCCGAGGATCCGTGGGCGCAGCTCCGGGCCGCCGTCGAGGCCGTCTTCCGCTCCTGGAACAGCGACCGGGCGCGCGCCTATCGCGAGCACGAGGGGATCGCGGACGACCTGGGCACCGCCGTCACCGTCCAGGCGATGGTCTTCGGCAATCGCAGCGTCGGTTCCGGCACCGGGGTGCTGTTCACGCGCAACCCGGCGACCGGCGAGCCCGTCCTGTACGGGGACGTGATGTTCAACGCCCAGGGCGAGGACGTGGTGGCCGGCACGCACGCGACCGAGCCGATCGCCATCCTCGACGAGCGGTTGCCCGTGGTCGCACGCGAGCTTCGGGCGTATGCCACGCGGCTCGAGCGCCACCACCGCGACCTGTGCGAGATCGAGTTCACGATCGAGCACGGGAAGCTGTGGATGCTCCAGTGCCGGATCGGGAAGCGGAGCCCGCAGGCCGCCCTGCGCATCGCCGTCGACATGGCCGAGGATCCCGAGTTCCCACTCTCCAGGGCCGATGCCGTCCGCCGGGCGGCCGACCTGCTCATCGATCCCCCGAAGGTGGCCACGGAGCGTGGCGATGCCGGCCTCGTCCTGGTGACGGGCCTGGGCGCCTCGCCGGGTGTCGCCAGCGGCGAGATCGTCACGACGCCCGACGCCGCCGTCGCTGCTGCAGAAGCGGGGCGGACGGTCATCCTCGTGCGGGCCGAGACGTCGCCCGACGACGTCCACGGCATGGCCGTGGCCGCCGGGGTCCTCACCGCGACCGGCGGGCTCGCGAGTCACGCCGCGGTCGTCGCCCGCGGCTGGGGAATCCCGGCCGTCGTCGGGGCGGCGGGCGTGCAGATCGCCGAGGGCTCGGTCAGGCTCGGTGGCCGCGTGCTCGCTGCCGGCGAGACGATCACCATCGACGGCGGGACGGGCGAGGTCTTCGCCGGCGCCGTCGCGGGCGTCGCCACGGTCGCGCCGGAGGCCGCGACGCTTCTCGGGTGGGCACGCGACCTCGGGATCACGATCGGCGGAGGGGCACGGACGGGAGAGCCCGAGCCTGCGGGAGTGCCGGCCACGACGGAAGCCGCGGGCGAGGACCCGGCTGGAGCCCGGGCCGCGATCACCACCGACGACGTGCTGCGAGCCCTCGTGGTCAAGGGCTACGCGACGCCGGAAGCGATCGCCACGACACTCCTCTGCACTGCCGACGAGGCGAGCGCGCTCCTCGACCGGCTCGTCGCCGACGGCCTGGCCGAGATTGCGGCCGGTTCCGTCCGGCTCACGGCCGATGGCAGGTCCGTGGGCCGGGAGCGGATCGCCGCCGACACCGAGCACTGGGGCGTGGACAACGCGACCGCCGCGCTCGACGCGTTCCTGGGCCTGGACCACCGGATGAAGGAGACCGTGACCGCCTGGCAGATGCGGGACGTCGACGGGGTGCCGACCTTCAACGACCATTCGGACGCGGCCTACGACGCCAAGGTCCTCGACGACCTGGAGGCCCTCCATGCCGATGCCTCGGCGTGGCTCCGGCCGCTGGTCCCGGGGCTCGCCCGCCTCGCCGCCTACCACGAGCGCCTCGAGCGAGCCGTCGCCGCCGCCCGGGGCGGCGACAACCGCTACGTCGCCTCACCGCGCGTGGACAGCTACCACGGTGCCTGGTTCGAGCTTCACGAGGACCTGATCCTCCTCGCGGGGCGCAACCGGGCGGACGAGGTCGCCGCGGGGCGGGCCTGACCGGACCCGGCCCGGCCGGGAAGAGAGGAGCCACGCGCGTGTCGATCGTCGATCGCCGGATCGTGGTCACCGGGGCCTCCAGCGGCCTGGGCGCGCATGCCGTCCGCCATCTCGCGGGACTCGGGGCCCACGTCCTCGCGGTCGCCCGCCGTGCCGACCGTCTCGAGCGGCTGGCGCGGGAGCTGGCGGGTGCCCCGGGCCATGTCGTCCCGTTCCGGGCGGACGTCAGCCTCGACGCCGACGCCCGGGCAATGGTGGCGGCCGCCGTGGAGGCGTTCGGCGGGATCGACGTCCTCGTCAACAACGCGGGCAGCGAGGTCCAGGCCCCCATCGACACCCTCGCCGACGCCGACTTCGAGGCGATGCTCCGGGTCAATGTCGGGAGCGTCTTCGTCTGCACGCGGGCCGCCCTCCCCGAGCTCCGCAAGAGCCGCGGCGCCGTCATCAACCTCGGGTCCACCGTGGTCGCTCGGCCGCCCCGGGGTCGTTTCGGCTACGTGGCCTGCAAGGGAGCCGTGGAGGCGATGAGCCGGGCCCTCGCCCTGGACCTCGGCCGCGACGGCATCAGGGTCAACGTGATCCGGCCCGGGATCATCCCATCCGAGCTGCGCGGCCTGACCGAGGAAGAGGAGCGGGCTCGGTTCGCCACGGGGATCGCGTTCGGGAAGCAGGCGCTCTCGGAGGTCGGCGACCCGCGCGACGTCGCCGAGGCGATCGCCTGGCTGGCCGGACCGGGTGGCCGCTTCGTGACCGGCGCCGTCATCGACGTCGACGGCGGCTACGTGCTCGGCGCGGCCGACGTCCCGGGCTGCTAGGCCGATCCCCGGCCGGCGGTCTGTGGTGTCCCGTCAGGGGGCGACGATGATCTTGATCGCTCCGCTCGCGCGGTCGTTGAAGGTCGCCAGCGCCTCGACGTAGTCCGCGAGGGCGAACCGGTGGGTGATCATCTCGCGGACGCGCATGCGGCCCTGCTCGACGTGCGGGCATCACGCGCCGCATCTCGCCGGCCGACGCGCGCGAGCCGACGAGTTCCAGCTCGTCGAGGACCAGCCGCTGCATCGCGATCTCGGCGCCCACGGTGGGAATCCCCACGGCCGCGCACCGCCCACCGCGGCGGAGCATCTCCAGGGCCCACTCGACGGCATCCGGGACGCCCGCGCACTCGAGCGCCACGTCGGCCCCGAGGCCGCCGGTCATCGCCCGGACCGCGCCGACGGGGTCGCCGGCCGCCGTGCTCACCGTCTCGAAGCCGAGCGCGGCTGCCTTGGCCAGGCGCGCCCCGCGGCCAACGACGATGACTCGGCCGGCCCCTCGGATGCGGGCCGCGTCGCCGGCCAGGAGCCCGATCGCCCCCGCGCCCGTGATGGCAACGGTGTCACCGGGTGTCACGCCGCCGCGGTTCGCCACATGGAGCGCGATCGATGCCGGGTCGATGAGCGCCCCGTCCTCGAACGTGAGCGCGTCCGGCAACGGGAAGATGGTCTTGACCCCCTGGACCACGAAGTCGGCGTCGGCGCCCTGGACGCTGTGCCCGTACTGCTTGTGGAGTCCTTCGCGGCCGTAGTTCTGGCACAGGTTGTAGCGGCCCTCCACGCACTCGCGGCAGACTCCGCAGGCGTCGTGCGACGTGCCCGCCACCCGGTCGCCGACCTGCCAGCCGAAGCGCTCCGCACCAGGCCCGAGGGCCGCGATCTCGCCGGCCCATTCGTGGCCGGGGGTGAAGGGAAACGCGGGAGGCCAGAAGCCCGGGTAGTCACCGCGGATCAGGTGGGCGTCCGTGCCGCAGATCGAGACCGCCCGCACGCGGGCCAGGACCTCGTTGGGCCCCGGAGCCGGGACGGGGACCTCGCGGATCTCGAGGCGGCGCGGCTCGATGACGACGAGCGCCTGCATGGTCTCGGGCACGGTGCGGCCTCCCTGACGGGGTCGGTCGACGGATCGGGAGCGCCGCGGACCGGCGCACGCGGGGAGGGGAGCGGCGCGTCAGGCCCCCGGGATCGCGCCCGTCAGCTTGTCGTAGAGCGTCCCGGCGTTGAGGTTCTGGATGTAGTCGAGCATGTAGCCCTGGCCGACGTCGACGGGGCCGAAGCGATCCTTGAAGTTCACGCGCTCGACGGTCTCCTCGCGAGACCAGCCGTTCGCGACGGCGGTGGCGACGGCGGTCTTCCACTCCATGAGGTGCGACCGCTGGACGTCGAGGTACTGCTTCGTGACGACCGGGCCGTGGCCCGGAACGATCAGGTCGACGTCGAGGGTCCGGATCCGCTCGAGCGCCGCGAGCCACTGCTCCACGTTCGAGGTCATCAGCCAGGTCTGGCAGCCCGAGAAGATCGTGTCGCCGGTGAAGACGACCCGCTCCTCCGGCACGTGGACGGCGATCTGGCCGGGTGTGTGGCCCGGCGTGTGGAGCAGGTTGAACGTGTGGTCGCCGACCCGGAGCGTCAGGTCGCCGGTGAAGACGACCGTGCCCTTGTTCGGGTCGCGGTAGTACTCGTCGCGGTCCGGCCACAGGGCGAGGCTCTCGGGGTCGTCGAGGTCGGTGCCCTTCGCGTTCGGGCCGGGAAGCGATTCGTACGCGTAGGCGAACGGGTCGAGCTCCGGGTAGACCACCATGAAGCGCTCGTAGAGCCCCTGGTGGTTGACGACCGTCCCGGCGCCCTTGAAGAAGTAGTTGCCGAAGATGTGGTCGACGTGGTGCTCCGTGTTGATGAGGTAGCGGATCGGGCCGTGCGACTCGGCCGCCTTGCGCATGGCGACGGCCCTGGTCGGGAGCTGGGGGGTGTCGATCACGACCACGCCATCGGACGTGGTGACGAAGCTGGGGTTGCAGCCGCGCAGCTTCGTGATCGTGAAGACGTTGGGGGTCACGCTCTCCATGGCGAGCGCTCCGGTCGGCCCGATCAGGGTGGTCGCGGTCACGGCATTGGCTCCTGGCTACTGGGTGGCGGTGAGACCGCCGTCGATCCCGAGGATCTGGCCGGTCACGAATGACGAGGCATCCGAGGCGAAGAACAGGGCGGCACCGGCCAGGTCGTCCGTGCCGCCTACCCGCCCGAGCGGGATCCGGCTGACGATGTTGGCCTTGAAGACGGGATCATCGAGGAGCATCGCCACCTGCGGCGTGTCGACGAAGGTCGGGGCGATCGCATTGACGGTGATCCCGTGCTTGGCCCACTCGGTGGCCCATTGGCGGGTGAGGGAGCTCACCGCGCCCTTCGCCGCCACGTAGGCCGAGTACCCCGCGTTGATCCCGAGTGACGCTCGAACCGACGAGATGTTGATGACGCGGCCGCCGCGCCCGCCCGCGATCATCGCCTTCACGGCGGCCTGGGTGGCGCACAGCGTGCTGCGGACGTTGATCTCGTAGATCCAGTCCCACGCGTCGCGCGGGTAGACCTCTGCGTCGAAGAGGACCTTGCCCGCGCCGCCCCCGACGGCATTCATGATGATGTCGAGCCGTCCGAACTCCGCGACCGTCGCAGCGACGACCCGCTCACACTCGGCCTCGCTCGTGACGTCGGCGCCGAGGGCCAGGACCTGCGCGCCCGCGGCCCTGATCGCTCCTGCGGCAGCCTCGGCGCGCTCGTCGGTCTGGTCCACGATGACGACGCGGGCGCCGGCGCCGGCGAACGCGGCCGCCATGGCCGATCCGATCGCGCCGCCCCCGCCCGGGATCAGGGCCACCCGGCCATCGAGGCGGAACAGGTCAAGCTGGCTCATCGCGCTCCCTCCCGGGCCGGCGTGCCGGCGACCGTCGTCTTGTGCGTGCTGCTCGGACGCATCATCGATTATCGAGAATACGCCACCGCGCCCTCGGGTCAACGACCGGTGGCGCACAACGCGCCGCGGCCGTCGTACCCTGCGGCCATGACGAACCCGCTCACCCCTGCACCACCACGGCGCCCGTTTCGGACCGCCGAGGTCCTTGCCGTCGGATCCGAGCTGACGACGGGGGAGACCCGCGACACGAACGGTGGTGAGCTGGCCCGCTCGCTCGCGCTCCAGGGCGTGGCCGTGCGACGGATCCTCGCCCTGCCCGATGAGCTCGGGGCGGTCACCGGAGCCTTCGTGGAAGCTCTGGCCGCGGTGGACCTGGTCGTCGCGACCGGCGGCCTCGGCCCCACTCCCGACGACCTGACCCGTGAGGCTCTCGCGACCGCGGTCGGCGAGGTCCCCGCGATCGACCCCGACCAGGAGGCCTGGCTCCGCGGCCTCTTCGGGCGGCGGGGGATCGACCTGCCGGCGCTGAACCTCAAGCAGGCCTGGCTCATCCCATCCGCCACGGCGATCCCGAATCCGAACGGCACGGCACCCGGGTGGTGGGTCGATCGGCCCGACGGGCGCGTCGCGGTCCTTCTGCCGGGGCCGCCGCGCGAGCTTCGCCCGATGTGGCGCGACTGGGTCCTCCCGCGGCTTCGCGAGCGGGGCCTCGGGGACGGCCGCCTCGTCCGGACCCTGCGGACCTACGGGATCGGTGAGTCGCACGTCGCGGAGCGCCTTGGCGAGGCGATGCTGCGCGCCGCGAACCCGATCGTCGCGACCTACGCCCGTGCCGACTGGCTGGACGTGCGGATCTCGGCGGTGGACGATCGCGCTGCCGACGGACGGGTGCTGCGCCCGGCTGCCGCCGTGCTGGCCGCCACCGCGCAGGCGGTTCGCGCGGCGCTCGGTGGGCACGTCCGGGCAGAGGGCGAGACGTCGTGGGCCGACCTCGTCGCGGAGGCGGCCGCGCAGGCCGGGGTCCGTATCGCGATCGTCGAGGTGGGGACGAACGGCGCACTGGGATCGCTTCTCGCCGATGTGCCTGCCCTGGAACGCCAGGTGGCCCACGGGCCCGCGGTGGCCCCGGACGTCGCGACGTGGCCCGTGGAGGACGAGGCCATGGCCATCGCCCGTGACGCGGGGGTGGAGGTCGGGCTCGCCCTGATCGCACAGACCGACGGAACGCAGACGCTGCATGCGGTCGGCTGTCGGCGCGCCGGCTGCGGGCTGGTCCCGGGTGCTCGACCTCCGACTCTTCCAGCACGGCGCCCATGGTCGGTTCCGGGCCGGCGTCGCCGCCGCCGCGTTCCTGGCAGAGGTCCTCGGCGAGGAAATCTGATTTCACCGAGTCGAGGTTCGATCGAAGCGAGTCTCGCCGGAAAGCGCAACGCCCCCGGCCAGGGTGGGGGAGGCCGAGGGCGCTGCAAAAGTGGCACACCGGGGAGGGGGGATCGACCGATGCGCCTTGCGCAAAGGATCGTGGCTCGGGCATCGCGCATCGAAGGGCCGTTTGGCCCATCGTGGGGGGGCCATTGTGCGGGGGGATGGTCCGCGTATCGGCCGTTTCGCCGGGCCGCTCGAGGCCCTGTGCTACCATGGGTCGCGCCGCATCGTGCGGCATTCCGCGTGGTCGACCCCCCTTCTCGAACAGACCGTGCGTTCTGCCTCCCAGTTCGGGAAGGAAGTGGAGGTCCCTCGTGACCACCGGCACCGTCAAGAAGGTCATTGCCGACCGTGGATTCGGCTTCATCGTCGCCGAGGATGCGAAGGAGTACTTCTTCCATCGCGGCGGCCTCGAGGCCACGCTCGACTTCGACCGCCTCGTCGGCGGCGAGCGCGTCGAGTTCGAGATCGAGCAGAGCCCGAAGGGGCCGCGCGCCGTCAAGGTGCGCGCCGCCTGACCAGACCTGACGAGGCCGCTCGCTCCAGCGTGGGCGGCCTCGCCTTCTTCACCCGGCTCGCCGAATGGCAGGGAGTGACGTGGCAGAGGGCAGCGGCCCGGATCGCACGACGATGACGAAGCCGCCCACGCGCCACTACAAGCGTCGCGAGCTGGCCACGGCGGACGGAGGGGCGCTCGTACTGGGCACCGACGGCACGATCGACATCCTCGCGGCCGACCGCACCGTCGTGCAGTCCTGGAGACCCGGTGACCCCGAGTGGGGAGGTCATGCTTTCCGCTTCGGGATCCGCGTCCAGGAGCGCACGGTCGCACCGCGGGGCCCGGACACCGGCTCCGACAGACCCGGGGCCTGACATTCCACGCACCGCCGCCGCGACGCGACGGCAGCCCGGCATCGCTGCCGGCCCGGGCCAGGCCCGGTCTCCCGGCCGATCGATCGGGCCGGTGAACGAAATGCAGCCCTCCCAGAGGTGGTTCCCGTGAAATCGATGAAGGCGCAGCTCGACGAGCTGGCGCGGTCGGCCCCGTCGCAGCGGATCGAGCTGCGCGAGCCGCTCCTCGCCCACGGCGCTGCCGTCGTCGTCCCGTTGGCCGATCTCGCCGCCGCCGATCCTGAGCTCGGGCCGTCCGTGACAGCCTGGCTCGAGGTGCTGGCGAAGCGGGACGAGGAGGCTATGGCACCGGTCGTAGCCGCGCTCCGCACGCTCGCCACGAGCGCCCAGGAAGACACCCGCCGCCACGCAGCAGAGGCCCTGGGGCGCCTCGGCGTGCCGCTCTCGGCGCGCGCTCGGCGCACGGTGGCCGCGAAGACCTGATCCTCGGCGACGCCCGTCAGGAGCGGCGGCGTAGGCCGGTGGCCCGGGCCGGCGGCGCCTGCATCGTCCTCAGCGGCTGAGGGGCACTCCCGCCATCCGCTCGGCGACGGCGCCGCGGCGAACCTTGCGCGTGTGCGTTCGCGGGAAGTCCGGGTCCGGGAACGGTGCCCGGCCCGAGACGCGCTGGTGGACGGCGAGACGGCCGTTCGCCGCCCGCACGGCGATTGCGACAGCCGACGCCTCCTGCTCGCCCGGGGCCGTGGTGGCCTCGTCCCCGGCTGGGACGCCGAACGCGGCGCCCGACCGATAGGTGACCGCGAGGCGGCCCGGCTCGGATTCGTAGACGACCGGTTCCACGAGGCCCTCGGCGACCAGCGCCCCTTCCACGTCCTCGGGGTGCACGTTCATTCCGTTGGGCAGCGCGATCAGGGAACGCGTCCGTCCGGCCAGGCGCAGGGCGCCCGTCGCGTCGATCTCGCCGATGTCGCCGGTCCGGTACCAGCCGTCAGGGGTGAAGGCCGCGGCGGTCGCGACCGGGTCCTGCCAGTACCCGGAGAAGACCGACGGCCCCCGGACGACCACCTCGCCGTCCGGCTCGATGCGCATCTCGAGTGGTGGAAGGGCCCAGCCCACGCGTCCGAACGGCGTGCGCCCGTGCGCGTTGGTCGACACCAGGCCGGCCTCGGTGGATCCGTAGCCTTGGACCACCTCGACGCCGAGCGCCTCCCAGTTGCGCTGCAGGGTGGGCGAGAGGTGCGCGGCGGACGAGAGCACCAGGCGCAGCTCCCCGCCGAGTGCGGCGTGGACCGCCGAGAACAGGCGGCGTCGGAGCTCCACGGGCAGGAACGGCGCGATGCGAAGGGCGCGTCGGAACGTGGCGCCCTTGCCGGTCCGCTCAGCCTCGCGGCGGATGGCACTGAAGAGGAACTCGAGGACCTGCGGCACGACCACGAGCGCCGTGGCGCGATGGCCACGGATCGCAGCCGCGATCACGTCCGGGCGGAGCGTGGTGATGTACTCGGTCTCGGCCCCGGCTGCCAGCGCATACACCAGCCCGGCGACCTGCTCCATGATGTGGGAGAGGGGCAGGATCGAGACGAAGCGGTTGTCGCCCGCCGGGATCGTCACGAGGCAGCGCTCGGTCGACGCCAGCAGCATCGCCTGGGTCACCGTGACGCCCTTCGGATTGCCGGTCGAACCCGAAGTGCAGAGGATCTCGATCGGCTCGTCCGGGCGCGCGGGCGCGCGCGCCGCGAGGGCATCGACTGCCTCCGGCTCGGCTGGATTGACGAGGTCGTCGAGGTCCAGGACCGGCAGGTTCGCAAGCCGCGGGCTCATGACCGGCTCCAGCGTCGCCCCTGATCCCAGAAGGATCGCAGAAGGCTCCGTCAGCGCCGAGATACGCTCCACCGTCTCGGACGTCATCCGCGCGTCGAGTGGGACCAGGATCACGTTGGCCCGGGCCGCCGCGAAGAGCGCCGAGGCAAAGCCGGGCCCGGGCGCCCCCTGTACAAGCACCCGCTCTCCCGGCCGAAGCGCCGCGGCAAGCCGGGCGGAGGCATGTTCCACCGCCACCCCGAAGTCCGCGAATGTCAGCGACTGCTCACGGACCGTCGACGTCCGGACTCCGATGAACGGAGCCGAGCCCTTGGCGGCGATGGCGCGCTCGAGGAGTTGAGGCAGCGTCGTCGGAAACGACGCTGCGAGGTTCGGTACGGACAAGGACGGTGAGCCTCTCGTGGGCGACCGACGGACAAGCCGGGCGGGCGCAGGGCGGCGGGGCAGCGCACCCGGCCGGGGCGTGAGCATACCCCGGCGATGGTTCGCGCGCGCCTGCCAGACCCAGCAGCAACGAAGCGCACGGCAAGCTCGCCTGGGGCAGGATGGCGGCATGCGGATCCTGCTCTGGCACGGCTACCTGCTCGGTGGAACCGGATCGAACGTCTACACGCGGCAGCTCGCCCGCGTCTGGATGCAGGCCGGGCACGACGTCACGGTCTTCTGCCAGGATCCGCGGCCCGAGGCACATGACCTGGGTGGTGCCCGCGTCGTCCGGCCCGACGTGGGTGGGTTGCTGCCGGTGTTCGTGCTCGATCGCTACGAGGGGTACGAGGTCAGGCTGGTGCAGGACTGCCGCGCCGACGAGCTCGAGCGCTGGGTGGAGGCGAATGCGCGAGCCCTCCGCGCGCACCTCCCGTCCGACCTCGTCTTCTGCAACCACGTCCTGCTCGGAGGGCCGGTCGGGGTGGCGAGCGGCGCGCGCTTCGCGGTGAAGGCGCATGGCTCCGAGCTGGAGTACACGATGCGGGGCAATCCGGCGCTGGCGGCCTGGGGGCGAGACTGCCTGCAGCAGGCGGCTGCCACCTTCGTCGGCTCCGCCCACGTGCGCCGCGTTCTCGACGATGTGTGCGGCCATGTCGATCGGGTGCACGAGGTCCCGCCGGGCGTCGACATCGACGACTGGCGGCCGGAGGGGCGGGCACCGGCGCTCGACGCCCTGCTGGCCGAGGCCCGGTGCGATCCCCCGAACCCGGCGAACGCCGAAGAGCGGCTTCCCGACCAGGGCAACGCGGAGCGCCTCGCCCGGTTCCTCCAGGGCGACCGGCCGACGGTTGTCTACTTCGGCAAGCTCCTCCGCAACAAGGGAGTGCACGTTCTCCTCGAGGCGCTCGACGGCGTCGACGCCCGCACGATCATCGTCGGCTTCGGGGACTATCGCGCCGAGCTGGAGCGGCGCGCGGGCGAGGACGTCCTCTTCACCGGCCCGCTCGAGCACCGGCACCTGGTCCACCTGCTCGCTCTCGCCGACGCGTGCGTCGTCCCGTCGATCTTCCCCGAGGCGTTCGGGATGGTCGCGGCCGAGGCCGCGGCAACCGGGTGCCCGCCGCTCGTTGCGCGCCACTCCGGGCTCGCCGAGATTGCCTCCGGGCTCGCGGAGGAATACCCGCCGGAGCTGCGCCAACTCGCCGGCTTCACCTCGGGCGACGCCGACGACCTCCGGGCGAAGCTCACCAAGCTCCTCGCCCTCGGGCCGAGCGACCGGGTAGCCATTCGCGCGGCGGCCCGCCGGGCCGCGGTGGAGCGCTGGAGCTGGACGAGCGTGGCCGCCCGCCTGCTCGAACCTCTTGCCCGCTGACCGTCGGGCGGTCGGGCCAAGGTCCCGGAAACGACCCTGCTGTCGCGGCGGCTGCGGGGCCGGTCGGCGAACCCGGGCCGGAGCCAGGGTGGGTATCCTCACCGGGGTCCGCCGCTCGCCCGAGGGCGTCTTCGTGCCCGATTCTCTAGGATTGGCCGGGACGGCACCTGAGAACCGGAGGATTTCATGACCCCGCCCGAGATCCGATCCTGGCTGATCGACATGGACGGCGTCCTGGTCCACGAAGAGACCGCGATCCCGGGCGCGTCCGCCTTCCTGGAGCGCCTCACCGAGCTGGGCATGCGGTTCATGGTAATGACGAACAACTCCATCTACACGCCGCGGGACCTCGCTGCTCGCCTGCGGGCAAGCGGCCTGGACGTTCCAGGCACGAGCATCTGGACCTCCGCCCTGGCGACCGCCCGGTTTCTCCGGAAGCAGCGACCGGGAGGCTCGGCGTTCGTCATCGGCGAGGCGGGCCTGACCACCGCGCTCCACGATGCCGGCTACACGCTGACCGAGCGTGATCCCGACTACGTGGTCCTTGGTGAAACCCGCACGTACAGCTTCGAGCGGGTTACGCGCGGCATCCGACTCGTGGCCAGCGGGGCACGCTTCATCGCCACCAACCCGGATCCGAGCGGTCCGACGGCAGAGGGGCCGGTGCCCGCAACCGGTGCCGTCGCTGCGCTCATCAGCCACGCCACCGGAGTCGAGCCCTACTTCATCGGGAAGCCGAACCCGCTGATGGTCCGCAGCGCTCTGAACGCCCTCGACGCGCACTCGGAGTCGGCGGCGCTCATCGGTGACCGGATGGACACCGACATCAAGTCAGGCCTGGAGGCCGGGATGCACACGGTCCTGGTGCTGACCGGATCGACCGCCGGCTCGGAGGTCGATCGATACCCGTACCGCCCCTCCCGCGTCGTCACTTCAATCGCGGACCTCATCGCCGACCTCCGGTAGCGACCAAGGCCCGCCGTTTGCATGCAGAGGCGGGCGAGGAGAGCCGGGGAAGCGACAGAGGGGTTGGCTGGCGAGGAAGGATTCGAACCTTCAACCCCCTGATCCAGAGTCAGGTGCTCTACCGTTGAGCCACTCGCCAGCGGCGCCCGTGGGGCTCCCAGAGTCTACCGCGTCGGCGCGAGCCCCCTCAAGCGCGCGGGGTCGACCCGGCCCGGGTGACCGTCCGGTTACCGCGGACGCCGGCGGAGCGATCGCGAGGAGGCCCGGCACGCGACGCGGAGCAGCCAGCGTCCAGGCTGGTCGATGGGGCGATCTGCCTAACGAACCAGTATCGCGATGTGACGAATGCCCCACAGACCGGTAGCATCGGACCATGTTCACCTGGGTGCTGTCGATCCATGATGGCACCGGGCGGACGCCCGTCGGCCCGGCGGCCGACCTCGACCTCGCCACCGTCCTTCCTGGTGAACCATGATCGCAATCATCGTCATCGCCGCCCTCGTCGGCGCCGCCTACCTCGGGCTGCGGCGGCCGGCAGCAAGTGCCGTCGAGCGGGCCGACCCGAACCTCTGGCCCTACTCCCACTACTAGTCGCGGCACCCGGCCACTACTGGTCGCGGCACTCGACGCGGCGCGGCACGGCGGGTGCCGCTGGACAGGCCCCGCTTGCCGGCCAGGATCGGCGCTACCCGCGGGCCTGCACCTTCGCCCAGGTGTCCTTGAGCGTGAGGGTGCGGTTGAAGACGAGCGCGCCCGGCGTCGAGTCGGGGTCGGCGCAGAAGTAGCCCAGGCGCTCGAACTGGACGGTGTCGCCGACCTCCAGCTCGGCCACCGAGGGCTCGAGCACGCAGCCGCGCAACACCGTCTCCGACTCCGGGTTGAGGCCGGCGAAGAGGTCGTTGCCGTCGGCGCCCGGATTGGGGCTGCTGAACAGGTGGTCGTAGAGACGAACCTCGGCCGGCACGGCGTGCGCTGCGGACACCCAGTGGAGGGTCGCCTTCGGCCTGCGCCCGTCGGGCGCGTCGCCGCCGCGGGTGGCGGGGTCGTAGGTGCAGCGCAGCTCGACGATGTGGCCGGCCTCGTCCTTCACCACCTCGCGACAGGTGATGAAGTAGGCCGACCGCAGCCGCACCTCGCGTCCCGGCGCGAGACGGAAGAACCTGGAGGCCGGCTCCTCCATGAAGTCGTCGCGCTCGATCCACAGCTCGCGGGAGAACTCGACCGGACGGGTCCCCGCTGCCGGGTCCTCCGGGTTGTTGGGAACCTCGACCGGCTCGACCCGGCCCTCGGGGTAGTTCTCGACCACGACCTTGAGGGGATCCAGGACGGCGAAGCGCCGACGTGACGTCCGGTTGAGCACGCCCCGGACCGCGTGCTCGAGCTGGCCGACCTCGATGACCGAGTCCGTCTTCGCCACGCCGATCATGGCGGCGAAATCGCGGATGCCTTCGGCTGGGAAGCCGCGCCGGCGCAGGCCCGAGATCGTCGGCATCCGGGGATCGTCCCAGCCGCGCACATGCCCCTCGTTGACCAGGCGCAGGAGGACGCGCTTGGAGAGGACGGTGTGGGTGAGATTGAGCCGGGCGAACTCGTACTGGTGCGGGACCGAAGGCACGGGAAGATGCTCGATGAGCCAGTCGTAGAGGGGCCGATGGACCTCGAACTCGAGCGTGCAGATCGAGTGGGTGATGCCCTCGATGGCGTCGGACTGGCCGTGGGCGAAGTCGTAGGTCGGGTAGATACACCAGGCGTCGGCGGTGCGGGGATGCGCGGCATGCACGATCCGGTAGAGCACAGGGTCGCGCAGGTTGATGTTCGGCGAGGCCATGTCGATCCGCGCGCGCAGGACTCGCGCCCCGTTGGGGAACTCGCCGGCGCGCATCCGCTCGAACAGGTCGAGGCTGTCCTCGACAGACCGGTCGCGCCAGGGGCTGTTCCGGCCCGGCTCGGTGAGCGTTCCGCGGTGCTCGCGGATCTCGTCGGCCGAGAGGTCGTCCACGTACGCGTCGCCGGCGCGGACCAGGTGGATGGCCCACGCGTAGAGCTGCTCGAAGTAGTCGGACGCGTGGTAGAGGTGCGCGCCCCAGTCAAACCCAAGCCAGCGCACGTCCGCCTCGATGGCGTCGATGTACTCCTGCTCTTCCTTCGTGGGATTCGTGTCATCGAAGCGCAGGTGGCAGCGACCGCCGAACTCGCGCGCAATGCCGAAGTTGAGGCAGATCGACTTCGCGTGGCCGATGTGCAGGTAGCCGTTGGGCTCGGGCGGGAAGCGCGTGACGATCGCGGCGTGCCTGCCGTCCCGGAGGTCGGCGGCGACGATCTCGCGGATGAAGTCGCCTCGTTCCGGCGCTGGCTGGAGGCTCACGTGGCGACCTCCGATGGGCCGGTGGCCAGGGAAGGGACTGGCTGGCGAGCAAGGATTCGAACCTTGAATCCCCTGATCCAGAGTCAGGTGCCTTACCGTTTGGCCACTCGCCAGTGACGCGCGGATGATACCCGATGAGGCGCCGCGGGCCGGCGCGGCTGCACCCGCGGCTCCGCGGTCGTCGCCCGTCGGGGGAGATCCGGTCCGCATTGCGCCGCCCGCGCGGCCACAATGTGCGTGCCCGCCCCGCCGATCCGAGGAGCCCGATGCCCGCCTTCGACCCTGCCCTTGTTCGCCCGCAGTTCCCCGCGCTTGCCGCCCTCCAGGACGGGCGTCCCGTCATCTTCCTCGACGGACCCGGCGGCACGCAGGTGCCCCAACGGGTGATCGACGCGGTTGCCGGCTACTACCGCGCGACGAACGCAAACGTCCACGGCGCCTTTGCGACGAGCGTCCGGTCGGACGAGATCATCGAGGAAGCCCACGCCGCGGTCGCCGACCTGCTTGGCGCCCCTTCGCCGGCCGAGGTCAAGTTCGGCCAGAACATGACCTCGCTGACGTTCGCCCTCTCGCGCGCGGTCGCGCGGGTCCTGCGCCCGGGAGACGAGGTCGTGATCTCGCGCCTGGACCACGAGGCGAACCGGGGACCCTGGATCACCGCCGCGGCCGATGCCGGGGCTGTGGTGCGTGAGATCGACGTCGATCCAGTCACCTGCACGCTCGACGCGGGCTCGCTGGAGGCGGCCCTCTCGGAGCGAACGCGCCTGGTGGCGGTCGGGCTGGCCTCCAACGCGGTGGGCACGATCAACAAGGTGGCCGAGATCGGGCGGCGGGCCCACGCGGCCGGGGCGTGGCTGTTCGTGGACGCCGTCCACTATGCGCCGCACGGCCCGCTCGACGTGGCCGCGCTCGGCGCCGACTTCCTCGCCTGCTCGGCGTACAAGCTCTTCGGGCCGCACGTGGGGGTCCTGTGGGGGCGGGCCGAGATCATGGATTCGTTGCCGGCGTACAAGGTCCGGCCGGCAGCGGACCACTGGGAGACCGGCACGCAGAATCATGAGGGGATCGCCGGGATGCTGGCCGCCGTGGAGTACCTGGCGGATCTGGGCCAGCGGTTCGGTGATGTGGCGGGCGCGGGCACGGGCGCGGGCACGGGCGCGGACGCGGGCGCCGGCGCGGGTGCGGGCGCGCCGGGCGATGCCGGCGCCGGGCGCCGCGGGCGCATTCTCGCCGGCGTGCGGGCGATCGAGGCGTACGAGCGCGAGGTGTCGGCGCGGGTTCTGGCCGGGCTCGCCCGGATCCCGGGCCTGACACTTCACGGTCTGGCAGACCCGGGCCGGGTTGCCGAGCGCACGCCGACGTTCGCGGTGACGCTGACCGGCTGGACCCCACGCGGCGTGGCCGAGGCGCTGGCCGCGCGCGGCATCAACGCCTGGGATGGTGACTTCTACGCGACCACCCTCGTTGAGGATCTCGGCCTGGCCGCGTCGGGGGGCGTCGTACGCCTGGGCATGGTCCACTACACGACGTTCGACGAGGTGGACCGGCTGATCGGGACGCTGGGGGAGCTGGCCGAACGCGGACCCGTGAAGTCCTGAGTCGCCCCTGCCCATCACCCGTCCGGCGGGGGGTTGCCCGCCGCTCCCAACCGTCCTGGGCACGGATGAGCACGAAACGGCGGCGACCATCAGAGCGCCGCCCGTGGGGGCGCGAGGTTCGATGCGGAACCTGGCTAGAGGTTGCCGGCCGCCTGGGCCAGGCCGCGGCCGAGCGCCGCGTGGACGGGCTCGGTCGGCCAGCCGAGGTGACGTGCCGTCTCCTCCACGAGCGGATGAGGGGCGTGGCCACGGGGGTCGTGCCCCGAGTCGCGCAACTCTGGCCACGTGCGACGGGCGGTCTCGGCGAGGAAGGCGACCTCGGTCAGCTGGCTTTCCACGAACTCGCGGGTGATGGGCTCCCCATGGCCGGGCACGACCACCCCGTCGGCGAGATCCAGCAGCATCCCCAGCGTCGCGGGCCAGTCGAGCGGGAAGGAATCCTCGAAGCCCGGGGGTGCGCCATGCTCGACGAGGTCGCCGGCGAAGAGGACGCCGGTGTCCGGCGAGTGGACGACCACGTCGTGGTCGGTATGGCCCCGCCCGAGGTGACGAAGCTTCGCGACGCGCCCGCCGAGATCGAGATCGACCGAAATCCTCGAAGGTCCGGTCGGGCGGATCGAGCGGTGTCCTGTTCAGCTCATCGGCGAGGTCGGGGACCCAGCGCATGACGTTCTCGCGCTGGGCGGGACCGAGGCGCCGCAGGGTCTCGGCACAGCCGGCATGCGACCAGATCTCGCATGGCCGGAAGGCGGCGTTCCCGAAGGCATGATCGAAGTGCACGTGGGTGTTGACGACGACCCAGGGCAGGCGCGTCAGCTGGCGGAGATCCTCGATGAGCTCGCGAGCCTGGACCACCGTGGCCCGCGTGTCGATCACGAGCGCCCGCTCGGACCCCACGATCGCGCCGATCGTCTGGTCCAGGAACGGATACCGGCGGATGAAGACGCCGGCTGCGACCTCTCGCCAGGGGTGCATGCGACCCCGCAACCTCGTCAGCCTGGGTGGATGGAGCTCAGGTCCTCGAGCGCCCTTCGGGCAGCCTCGACATCGCTGACGACGAAGCTGAACTGGGCCTGATCGCCCCAGCGCCCGATGAACAGGTGGCCGTAGATGTTGACCCCGGCATCCGCCAGGCGGCGGGCCACGCGGGCCATGCCGCCGGGCTGGTCGTCGACTTCGACCAGCAGGGACTCGCCCTCGATGAACTCGTAGCCTTCGCGCTCGAGGATGGCCCGCGTGGCGTCGTCGTCAGCGGTCTTGAAGATGACGTGGCCGCGGTCGCCGATTCCGCCACCCCCGATTGCACGCAGGTCAACGCCGGCCTCGGCCAGACGCTCGGACAAGTCGGCGAGCGAGCCGGGCACGTTCGGGAACTGGACGACGAACTGATTTGCCACGGGCGGCCTCCCTGAGCTGCACGCCGCCGGCGCCCCCGCGGCCGGGTCGACTCTGATTGTACGCATCGGCTCGTCGGCCGTGACAGGTCGCTCGTCACGCGAGTGGGCGGGACTCGAGCGGCGCGCCACCGCGCACAATGTCGAGCATGGAGCTGATGCGCGGCGCCCGGATCCCCATCGACGAGCGCACGCGGGTCCTGGTCCTGACCGGGGCCGGGATCTCGGCGGAGAGCGGCCTGGCGACGTTCCGCGGCGCCGGCGGGCTGTGGGACGGACACGCCGTGGAGCAGGTCGCCTCGCCGGAGGGCTTCGCCGCCGACCCCGAGCTGGTCTGGCGCTTCTACTCCGCCCGGCGCCGGGACGCCGCGGCGGCGGAGCCGAACGACGCCCACCGGGCCCTGGTGACCCTGGAGGCGCGGCTCGGCGACCGCTTCCTGCTGGCGACCCAGAACGTCGACGGGCTGCACGCGCGGGCCGGGAGCGTCCGCCTGGTGGAGATCCACGGGACCCTGTGGCGGACGCGTTGCAGCCGCTGCATGCGCCCGCCCTTTGCCGACGACACCTTCCCCGTGGCGCCACCGCTCCCGCGCTGCGCGTGTGGCGCGCTCCTGCGACCGGACATCGTCTGGTTCGGGGAGATGCTGGACCCGGCCACCACGCACCGTGTCGATCGCTTCATGCGCGACGCGGCCGGCGCCCCGTTCGTCTTCCTTGCCGTCGGGACGTCCGGCACCGTCTACCCCGCCGCGGGGTACGTGCAGCTGGCCCGCCACCACGGTGCGCAGACGTGGCTGGCGAACCTCGACCCCGCCGACAACGCGGGGGCGTTCGACCACGTCGTCGGGGGGCCGGCCGGAACGACCGCTGCCGCGCCTCCTCGGCGTCGACGGCTGACCCGCTCCAGCGCGGCGCAGCGTCGCTGGACCGGACGGTCACGCCGGCGGCGGCCGGTTCGTCGTAGGCTGCACACGGGCGCCGAGGTCGGCGGTGCGCCGGATCCGGCGCGCCGTCCATGGTGGCCGAGCTGGAGGAGTGGAGATGCGCCGGCGGTTCGCGATCCTGGTGGTCATCCTCGGTCTCGTCGCCGCCTGTGGCGGCGGTGCCACGCCGACCCCGCCCCGACCGGGTCCGCAGACGCCGGCCCCGACGGACATCTACGCGGCCACGGAGGAGCCGACGGCGTGGCGAGACGCCCGCCGCCACCGAGGAGCCCGCCGCCACGCCGCTCTCGGCAGCGCTACACCGTCAAGAAGGGCGACACGATGTGGGAGATCGCCGTGGCGTACGGGATCAGCCTGGCCGACCTGCGGGCCGCCAATCCCGACGTCGACCCGCGGACGATGCGGATCGGGACCGTCCTGGTCATTCCCGGGCAGTAGTGCCGTCACCGCCGGTGCCGCAGGCCGCCCCGCCAGCCTCGGCACCGCGTGCCGCCCGGTCAGCCACGACGCGTCGCGTCGCCCCGCCCCCCCGCCCTCCCCGCCGCGTGCCGTCCTGCCGGCCCCCGCCCGGCGGGGGGCCCTGCGCCGGGCCGTCCTCGCCTGGTTCGGGGAGCATGGTCGCGAGCTCGAGTTCCGGGTGGACGGCCACCTGGACCCGTGGGGCGTCCTTGTCTCCGAGGTGATGGCCCAGCAGACCCAGGTCAGCCGGGTCGAGGAGCGCTGGCCGGCCTTCATGGCCGCCTTCCCGACGCCGGCCGCGATGGCCGCTGCCAGCCCGGCGGATGTCGATCCGCGCCTGGCGCGGCCTGGGCTACAACCGTCGCGCGCTGGGCCTCCATCGCGCCGCGGTGGCGATCAGCGGCGGCGGGCGGCGCCGTTCCGGGCGACGTCGAGGGGCTCATGGCGTTGCCCGGGGTCGGGCCCTACACCGCCCGCGCCGTGGCGGCGATCGCGTTCGGGCTGCCCGTCGGCGCGGTCGACGTCAACGTCCGCCGCGTCGTCGGCCGGATCCTGGCGGCCGATCCGTCCGCGCTCGCGCCGGCGACCGTGCAGGCGGCCGCCGACGCGCTGGTGGACGCCCGCCGGCCGGGAACCTGGACGCACGCCCTGATGGACATCGGCGCCACGATCTGCCGGCCGATTCGGCCGTCCTGCCCATCCTGCCCGGCCCGGCCCTGGTGCCGCCGACGGGGCGCGACCGCACCCGTGCCGAGGCGGCCCCGGCCGCGACGTCCGCTCCGCGCGGCCCGCCGGAGTGCCGCCCGCCCGCGCCGCCACCCTCCCCTTCGAGCGGACGACGCGCTGGCTCCGCGGTCGGCTCGTCGACCGGCTGCGGGACGCGGCGCCCGGTGAGTCGCCCTCGCCGTCGACGGGCCGCTCGGCGCCCACTCGGCGGAGGCGGTCGCGCGCGCCCTGGCGGGGCTCGCCCGGGACGGCATCGTGGAGCTCGACGCGGCCGGACGCGCTCGGCTCGCCGGCTCCGCGGAGATCGTGTGAAGCGGCCCGTGAGCGATACCTCGGCGATGCGGCGCGACCAGCCGCTTGAGCTGCCGCGCCAGCGGGGGCACGCGTATCCCCGCGCCACCCTGCCCAACCAGGCGATGCGTGCCGAGCCGCGCTCCGTCGGGACGGCGCGTGCCCGCGACCCGCTGGCCCGCGAGGTGCGCCTGCTCGGGGCGCTCCTCGGCCAGGTCATCGCCGAGCAGGAGGGTCCGGCGGCCCTCGACCTCGTGGAGCGCGTTCGTGGTCGCGCCATCGCCGTGCGCCGGCGCGACGCGTCCCCAGATGCGCGCCCGACCTCGCGCGAGCCTCGCCACGCTCGAGGTGGCGGAGCTGGAGATGCTCGCCCGCGCCTTCAGCACCTTCTTCCAGCTCGCCAACCTGGCCGAGGAGAAGGAGCGCGTGCGGGCCCTGCGGGCGCCGCGATCGGGCCACCGGTCGGGCCGCCGGTCAGCGGGTCGGTGGCGGCCGCGGTCGTCCGCCTCGGCGCCGCGGGCGACGACCTCGACACCCTTGTGGCCGCGACTCGCGCGGCTCCGCATCTCCCCGGTCCTGACCGCCCATCCGACCGAGGCGCGCCGCCGGACGGTCCTCCTCGCCCTGCGTCGCGTCTACGGCCTGCTCGACGACCTCGACGACGCGCGCCTCACCCCGGCCGGGGACGCCGACCTGCGCCGCCGCCTGCGCGAGGAGATCACCGTCCTGTGGCGCACGGCCGACCTTCGCGACGAGCGGCCGACCCGCTCGACGAGGTCCGCTCGGCGATGGTCTTCTTCGACGCGACCCTGTTCACCACCACGCCCCGGCTCTACCGCGCGCTTGACGCGGCGCTCGACCGACTGGCCGCCGGCCTGCCCGGCCGGGGCCGCCGCCCCCGACGCCGGGCGCACCGGGACCCGGCCTCCGCGCGTGCCGGCCTTCCTGCGCTGGGGCTCGTGGATCGGCGGCGACCGCGACGGCCATCCGCTCGTCACCGCGGAGACGACGCTGGAGGCGCTCCGGATCCAGGCCGACCACGTCCTGCACGGCTACGCTGCCGCTGCCGCACGGCTCATGGTCGACCGTCGCGGCGCGGCCCCGCGAGGGATCGACGCCTCCGGCGATCGCGCGTCGCCTGCTCGACGACGCGGACGATCTGTCCGGAGACGATGCGCGAGCTCGAGCAGCGCTTCCCGCGCGAGCCGTACCGGCGCCGCCTGGGGGCCGTCGCCGAGCGACTCGTCCGGACCCGGGCCCACCTGGCCGGCCTGCCGGGTCCGCAGGGGGGCCGCTACGAACGGCCGGAGGCGCTGGTCGCCGAGCTGGCCGAGCTGGGCGAGGCGCTCGCGGCGGACGGCCTGGGCCGCGTGGCGCACGGGGCCGCTGCAGGACCTGCGCTGGCAGGTGGAGACGTTCGGCTTCCACCTTGCCTCGCTCGAGGTCCGCCAGCACAGCGCCGTCCACCGGGCCGCCCTCGCCGCGCTGGCCGAGCCGCTGCCCGCCTCGATCGCGAGGTCGAGCCGGGAGTGACGGCGGGCGAGGTCCTGGCCACCTTCCGGGCCATGGCGGTCGCCCAGCGGCGCTTCGGTGAGGCCGCCTGCCGGCGCTACGTGATCAGCTTCACCGAGCGTCGCCGCGGACGTGGCCGACGTCCTGGAGCTCGCCCGGCTGGCCGCCGACGGATCGATCCCGGCGCCGCGGACCTCGGGGATCGCCCCCGGCACGCCCGCCCTCGACGTCGTGCCGCTCTTCGAGTCGGCGGACGCGCTCGGCCGGCGCGCGGGTCGATCCTGGCCGACCTCCTCCGGGAGCCGGGCTACCGGGCCCACCTCCGCGACCGCGCGGCGATCGCCAGGAGGTGATGCTCGGCTACTCGGACTCGAACAAGGAGTCGGGCTACCTCGCGGCGCACTGGCTCCTCTACCGGGCCCAGGAGCAGCTGGTCGAGGCGGCCAGCGAGGCCGGCGTGGAGCTGACGATCTTCCACGGCCGCGGCGGAGCGCTGGGGCGCGGCGGCGGTCCGACGCACCGGGCCGTGCTGGCGTCGCCGGCCGGCTCCGTGGCCGGGCCGGCTGAAGCTGACCGAGCAGGGCGAGGTCGATCGCCACGCGCTACGCAAACCCGCAGCTCGCGCTGCGGGCGCTGGAGCAGACCGTCTCGGCGACCCTGCTCGCCTCCACGCCCGAGCACGACCGGTCGGTGGCCGCCGCGGCGCGGCGAAGGCGCGGACCTGATGGACGAGCTGGCCGCCGACGCCCGGGACGCCTATCGGGCGTTCGTCCGGGACGACCCGGACCTCGAGGCCGTCTTCCTCGCCGCGACTCCCATCGAGCAGATCGCCGGGCTCCGGCTCGGGCTCGCGGCCGGCGGCGCGCGGCGAGCGCCGGGTCGGCGCCGGAGGCACGTGCCGACGCTGGCGTCGCTGCGGGCGATCCCGTGGGTCTTCGCCTGGACGCAGATCCGGGCGAACGTGCCCGCCTGGTACGGCCTGGGCGCGGCGGTCGAGGCCTTCGAGCGTCGTCACGGAACCGCCGGGATGGCCCGCCTGCAGCGGCTGCACCGCACCTGGCCGTTCATGCGCCTCCTCGTCCAGAACGCGGAGGTCGCCCTGGCCCGCACGGATCCCCGGATCACCGCTCGACACCTGGGGCTGGCCGGCCCGGCCGGGGCCCGGCTCGCCGCGACGATCGCGGACGAGCACGCTCGATCGGTGCGGGCCGTCCTCCAGATCACCGGCCAGGCGGCCCTCCTCGATGGCGTTCCTGCCCTGCAGCGCTCCATCGAGCTCCGCGCGCCCTACCTGGATCCTCTCGGCGAGCTGCAGGTGGAGGCGCTGGCGCGGCTGCGCGCGCTTCGCGGTCTCCCCCGGACGGCCCGGCGCGGGCCGACCTCGAGCGGCTGGTCGGCCTCACGATCAGCGGCATCGCGGCCGGCGTCCAGGGGACCGGGGTAGGGGAGCGGTACGCCGCGGGTCCGACGACCCGCCGCCAGCCCGGCCACCCGACGCGCTACGCTTCGGACCCGCCGATGTCCATGCCTGATCACCCCCTGCGCAGCACCGAGGGTCGCATCCCCTCCCAGCCGACGACGCGCGCTCTTCGAGCTCGACCTCGACGGGCTGGCGGCGCGCTGGGCGGACGCGATGTCGCGCGCGCCGATGACCGCCGCGGAGATGACCGGCGCCGACGTGCGCGCCCAGCGCATGGGCGTGGCGGGGATCCGGCTGATGGAGCAGGCGGGCAGCGCAGTCGCGGCCGCTGTTCACGCCCTGGCGGTCACCGGCGGGCGCTGGGAGACGGGCCCGATCCTGATCCTGTGCGGCTCCGGCAACAACGGGGGCGACGGGTTCGTGGCCGCGCGGCGTTTGGCAGCCGGGGGCGCGCGCGTCGTCGTGGCCCTCGTCGCCACGGGTTCGCGCCCGGGCGCGCCCGACGCGGCGCGCAACTGGGACCGCCTGGGGCGCCTGGCGGGCATCGAGCGGGTCCACGTCCCGGTGGCCCGCGACGTGGCCATGCTCGGTCATGGCGTCGAGCGCGCTGCCATCGTGGTGGACGCCCTCCTGGGCACCGGGGTCCGCGGCCTGCTGCGCGAGCCGGTCCGGTCCGCCGTAGAGCTCGCCAACCGGGCGCGCGCGGCCGGCGTCCCAGTGCTCGCGGTCGACTGCCCGACTGCCGTCGACCTGTCTTCGGGCGAGCTCTCGGACCCAGTCGTGCGGGCCGACGTCACGGTGACCTTCCACCGGCCCAAGGCCGGCCTCCTGACCCGGCGCGGCGCGGCGGTCGCCGGGCGCGTCCTCGTCGCCCCGATCGGCATCCCGCCCGGGGCCGACCGTGCCTGAAGCGCCCCCGGACGGGCGCGCGCCGCGCGACGAGCGGCCGGCGGAGCACGACCTGGCCGACGAGGCGCCGGCCGGACATGAGCCGGACCGCGGATCGCGAACCCCGGGCTGGCGCGAGGTGCTCCTCGTCGCGACGCTGGTGCCGGGAGCGGTCATCGCGCTTGAGATCGTGAGCTCGCTGCTCCCGCCCCTGCGCGAGGCGTTCCGTGGACTGCCGGTGACGATCGTGGTGCTCGTCGTCGGGACGGTCGGCCTGCTCGTCTTCATCGCGGTTCGCCGGCCGCGCCCGTAGGCGCGCGCGGAGCCGGTGATCGGCTACGCTGCTCTTGCCAGTCTGGCTCGGGGAGAGAGGACCAGCGACGCCGTGAGCTGCACTGTCTGTGGCGCCCCCAACCGTCCGGCGGCCAAGTTCCGCTCGGAGTGCGGGACGCCCTTTCGCGGCCGCTTGTCCGAGTTGCGGGGCGCCCATCGACGCGACCGCCAAATTCTGTGCGGAGTGCGGCTCCAGGCTCGCCCCCGCGGCTGCCCAGGCCGTCGTCCCGAGCCCCGCCTCGACGGGACCCGCTGCCGCGGCGGCGATCACCGAACGCCGGGTCGATCTCGGTCCTGTTCGCGGATCTCGTCGACTTCACCAGGCTTGCGGAAGGTCGGGATCCTGAAGCGGTCCGCGAGATCCTGTCACGCTACTTCGACACGGCCCGCGAGGTCGTGGGACGCTTCGGCGGGACGATCGAGAAGTTCATCGGTGACGCGGTGATGGCGGTTTGGGGGGCGCCGGTCGCCCAC